>JABBOG010000023.1 GCA_019351975.1 Acidobacteriota bacterium | reverse complement strand
CGCCGACGCCGGCCTTTTCAGGGCCGCGCTCTACCACTGAGCTATCTGGCCTTGGCAATGTCCATTCCAACGCGCGGCCAAGATCGCCCGTCGGGTCTTGCGTTTCTCTTCGCCTGCCTGATGGGAGGGAATCACGGCCACACAGGATGTGGTGCCTTTGAGAACGTTGAATCACAGTATAGCAACCACTCAGTCTCAACGCCAAACCGGATGGATGCTTAGGTTATTCTTTGAGAAATTCACCCACGAGGTTTCGCATGCTCAGCACTCGTATCATTTCTGTATTCCTCCTCTTGGCGGGATGTATCTCTGCCACGGCACAGGCTAAATCTGGGGCAGTCCTCACTCCGGCCGAGGCACGCGTGACCCGTGCTTTTGATCGGGCGAGGGATATGGGGCCAGGGGAACTTTACGCTTTGCTTGAAGCAATGCCGAAAGGAGCTGATCTGCACATGCATCTTTCCGGTGCTGTGTACGCAGAGACGCTCATCGCTGAAGGCATTCGGGAAGGGCTTTGCGTCGATCCGTTTGAGCTCAAATTCACGCCGCGCGCTGCGAATGTTACATCCGAAAATCCATGTCTGGCACATGACGATGTCCCTGCTGTAGATATCCTCAAGAGTTACGAAGTCGTAGCAAATGGGCTTACAGGGCAGGCCCTCTACGATAAGCTCGTGGATTCATTTTCAATGCGCAGCTTTGTCCCCATCTCAGGCTTTGACGGACATGACCAGTTCTTCTCGACTTTTGATCGCTTTAGCGGTGTGAAGGGGGATACATCCGAGTGGCTCGACGAGGTTGCCAGACGTGCCGCGCGGCAAAATGAGCAGTATCTTGAGATCATGACGACGCCTCCGTTCGAGGGTGCCGTAGCGCTGAGTTCCAAGCTTGCATGGCCTAGCGATATTGATGACGCAAGTTATATGCAGATCTTCGCCAGATTGCGGGATGCATTACTGGCTGCCGGGCTGCGCGGAGGGGTTGCAGTTGACAGCGAGCAAATCTCCGCTGCGATGGCGGGACAGCGCCAAATGGAGCACTGCGATAGCGCGACTCCAGCAGCAGCGTGCGGGGTGAAGATTCACTTTCTTTATCAGATCCTGCGGGCTTTTCCGCCGCAACAGGTCTTTGCGCAAACCCTTCTTGGTTTTGAAACCATTCGTGCTGAATCCAAAGCCGGTCATCCCAATTTTGTAGGCATCAACTTTGTTCAGCCCGAGGATGATCGCGTTGCCATGAAGGACTATCACTTACAGATGCTCATGCTTGACTTCCTTCACTCCATTTATCCGGATGTGCGCATTTCGCTCCACGCGGGGGAACTTGCACCTGGGCTGGTTCCCCCGCGTGGTCTCACCTTCCATATTCGTCAAGCCATTGATCTCGGCCATGCTTCAAGGATTGGGCACGGCGTAGATGTGTTGTACGAGAACAACGCCGCAGCTCTTCTCAAAGAGATGGCGGCCAAGCATATCATGGTGGAGATCAATCTCACTTCGAATGAAGGCATCCTTGGTATCGAAGGCAAAGCTCATCCACTCGCAGCCTATCGGGCTGCTAATGTCCCGGTGGCCCTTTCAACCGATGATGAGGGCGTATCACGCATTGACTTGACGCACGAATATGTCAAAGGTGCAGAAGAGCAGTCTCTCAATTATGTTGATCTCAAGAAGATGGCCCGTACATCTCTCGAACACGCCTTTTTACAAGGAGAGAGTTTATGGTTAGGGAACGACGAATTTACAAGACGCAAATCTGTCTGTGCTGCTCCAATCACCGCGAATAGCACTCCAGCAGCTTCTTGTGACGCCTTCTTGAAAGGGAGTGAGCGAGCTTCAGAGCAATGGCAACTTGAGCGCCGCTTCGCTCTCTATGAAGCTTCTGTCCATTAACCGCCGACCACTGAAGCCCGGCTACACTGTTCACGTTGCGACAGCAGCGTATCTCCTGTAACGAAATGAAGAAGGAATCCAATGAAAAACCTCCTTTCCATCATGTTCCAACTGATCTTATTTGTCCTGACCTTCTTTATTGGGACGATTTTGGCTGGAATTAACGTTCTACCAACACTGAGCGTGGTTATCAGCCCTGGGCGCGTCTTTGTCTATGATGGGATGTTGCTGATGTTTGGCCTATACGCATTTGTGGTTGTGATCGGAGCAATGCGTAAGAGATTACGAATCGGCCTAATCAATACCACAGTCGCGTTTGCGCTAGCGCTGGCGGTGGGGCTCGCCATGAAGTTTGGCTTCAAGAGTGTGTAGGCGAGCAAAGCAACTGATTTGAAGCTGGTGAAATGATTTGAAAAGCGGATACAGCACTTAAAAATAATTTCCGAGATTTAGTTAGTAAAACGTGTAGACTAAAGGATAAGGTGCAACGAAAATCAAAAAAGCGCTTGATGCCTTAATTGATGTAAGTTCGCGCTATGCTCCTGACACGTTCGTTGAATGTATCAGTGTCGGCTGGAATTACGTCCGGCCGGGAAAAGGGATTCTCCTTTATATATGAGTTTCGCGTCCTCTTCGCACGCCTACCCCAACCCCTCTTTCGATATCTCTGATCGCAAAGTTGCGTACTTTTCGATGGAAATCGCGCTTTCGAAGTCTCTGCCGACGTATTCGGGAGGTCTCGGAATGCTGGCTGGAGATACGCTGCGCTCCGCCGCGGATACCGGTGTATCGATGGTTGCGATATCACTTGTGCACCGTCGCGGGTATTTTGAGCAGCACCTCGACGCTGCTGGGCAGCAGACGGAAAGTGATGTAGTCTGGTCACCCGAAAGCACGCTCCCATCGGCGAACCAGACCATCACTCTGCGTATGCAGAACCGAGATATCACTCTTTGCGCATGGCGCTTCGATGTGGTTGGTGTAACGGGTCATGTGATTCCAGTTTTTCTGCTGGATGCTGATGTGGATGGAAACGACCCTTGGGACCAGCATCTGACCGACCACCTTTACGGGGGCGACACTTATTATCGCCTATGCCAGGAGACCATCCTTGGTCTAGGCGGGATTCATCTTCTTCATGCCTTGGGTTGTCAGCCTGAAGTCTGTCATATGAATGAGGGACATGCCGCCCTTCTAACCATAGGGCTATTGGAGGCACGTCTCGCTCCATCGCCTATCTACGCTGCAACGGATGCCGATGCCGACGCGATCAAGCAGCGGTGCGTCTTTACCACGCACACGCCTGTGCCGGCAGGCCACGATAAGTTTGGTATTGACCAGATGATCCAGATTCTAGGTCATGAACGGTCTTCTGCTATCGAGCGATTTAATTGCATCCATAATGGCCTGCTGAATATGACCTACCTTGCCCTGCGATTCTCTCGCTATGTGAATGGCGTGGCCATGCTGCACGGAAAAGTGTCTCAGCAGATGTTCCCTGAGTATCAGGTGCACGCAATCACCAACGGGGTTCATGCTGCTACGTGGCTTGCTCAGCCTTTCCAGCAGCTTTTCGATAAAGAAATTCCATCATGGCGCCACGACAATCAATACTTTCGCTCAGTGTATGGCATCGAAGCCTCGATCATTGATGCTACTCATGCGGTCAGCAAGCAGCGTCTGTTTGATACCGTCAGGCAGCGTACTGGCTTGCAATTCGATCCTGATATCTTAACGTTGGGCTTTGCTCGACGGGTCGCCACCTACAAACGTGCCAACCTGGTGTTGTATTCGCCTGAGCGTCTTATAGCGATCGCAGAACGTCTTGGCGGACTACAGATCTTAATGGCAGGTAAGTCCCATCCGGCTGATAATGCTGGCAAAAGCATTATTCGAGGGATTTTTACGGCGGCTGCAAAGCTGGAACACAGCAAGCTTCGCGTTCTATATCTTGAAAACTACGATTGGGAACTCGGCGAACAGCTTACGAATGGTGTCGACGTTTGGCTTAACACACCGCTGCGTCCCTATGAAGCTTCTGGAACCAGCGGCATGAAAGCTGCACTCAACGGAGTTCCAAGCCTCAGCATTATGGACGGCTGGTGGGTCGAAGGCTGTGCGGAAAACATCACTGGCTGGTGTATAGAAAATACAGAGGACGAAGTGGCGCAGGCTGAATACCTGTACGACAAGCTGGAGAACGCAGTAGCTCCACTGTACCGCGATAAAGTGCTTTGGGCGGAAATGCGTCGTCACTGCATCGCAATGAACGGTACTTTCTTCAACACTCATCGGATGTTGGGCCAATATGTGTCGAATGCGTACTTTCCTGCCTCAGCCTCTGTGGCTGCATCGGACCAGATCGTTACCAGTGAAGTTGCCCAGGCTGTTCTGGTGTAAGCCACGAGCTGGATGATGTGAAGGAGATTTGTATGCAGGTCGGTGACGTTGTGGAAGATTTTTCCTTGCCGGATCAGGATGGTAATCCTGTAAGTTTGACTCAGTTCGCTGGAAAGCCAGTTGTGCTTTTCTTCTATCCCAAGGCCGACACCCCGGGTTGCACAATCGAGGCTTGTGGTTTTCGTGATCAGTTTCATAAGCTACAACAGGCTGGCGTCGTGGTCCTCGGCATCTTCCGTGATACCGTCAAGGCTCAGAAGAAGTTTCACATGAAGTATGAACTCCCGTATCCGTTGCTCGCAGATGCGAATCAGACCATCTGCAACCGCTTTCGGGTAATCAAGCCCAAGACCATGTATGGCAAGCTTGTCACTGGCATCGAGCGCACAACTTATATCATCGGCCCCGATCAGAGGCTTCGGCATGAATACAACAAAGTGAAACCTGAAGGCCACGCAGAAGAAGTACTGGCACTCCTGAAGCGATAATTATGATCGGCACACGCACTGCCTGTGAGTTCGCGCTGGCAGCCGACGGCGTCGCGACGGTCGCAGCAGCGTACGCGGCTCTAAGTCCTGGATCGCAGCTTTTCGGTTCCACCATTGTCGCAGGCAGTGATCCTGATGAGGTCGCATTTACCTATGATGACGGCCCCAATACTGCTGTGACAGACGAGATTCTTGATATTCTCGCCCGCCATAGGGCCCGCGCAACCTTTTTCATGATCGGACGTTTTGTTCGCCAGCAGCCAGCGATCGCGCGCCGCGTTCTCACGGCAGGGCATCTTATCGGGAATCACACTGAAACTCATCCGTGGCTTTGTTTTCAGTCCATGCGTATGATCCGCGAAGAGCTTCGTGCCTGCAATGAGGCGCTTGAGGACGCTCTAGGGATACCCATCGGCTACCTTCGCCCCCCCCACGGCGCCCGCCGTCCAGCGGTGTTCCATGCTGCAGCAGAGCTGAACCTCCGCATCGTGCAATGGAATGTTATGGCCTACGACTGGAAACCGATCACGCCCGAGCGGATATTGACCAATATTGACCGTGGCCTTCGCCGCGCACGCAGGCGCCATGTCGGTTCGAATATTCTGATGCATGACGGTTACGATGTCGCGATGGGGGCCAATCGCCAATCCACTCTCGCCGCCACGGAAACCCTTCTAACGCGATTCGCCAGCGAACGAATCCGAACGGTCACGCCTGACGTCTGGGCATAGAGGCTACTTCATACAAAAGAAGGGAAGAGATCAAGTGGTGCGCCCGAGAAGATTCGAACTTCTGACCTACAGCTTCGGAGGCTGCCGCTCTATCCAGCTGAGCTACGGGCGCGCACTATAGGCATCATATCAGAGAGCTTTGGCGCGGAGAACCTGACGCTCTCCGCGCTAAAGTTGTTACATTGAAGGCAGCGGGCTCTTGCTGGGCTGTAGAATCTCATCCAGTCTGTCCGGGGTACCGGTCACGCGTTCCAGTGAGGGGTAACGCATGCCTTCGTAATAGGGGAGCTCCAAGGTCGTATACGTCTTGTCACTCAGGAGCTGTAGCTTGATCGGCTTTTTAGTCTTCTCGGCGTCCAGCACAGCGTCCGTCAGCAGCTTGGACGTGTAAGCTTGTCCATTCACGGATACTAACTCCATGTTGGGCGTTATGCCTGCTTTGAAGGCAACGCTATCCCACCACACATTCGTAACGACGTTCTTTCCCCCTTCGCTACCGCGGGGTGATCCTACAGAGAACCCTAGCGATGTCGAAAAGTCACCATAGCCTGCTTTTTCCATCTCCTTGATCATCCATTCCGCGGGTTTATCCGAGTAGACGAGCTTATATCCGCCCTGAGTGAATCCGTTCATGGGCACCTCAGGATGCAGATCGTAGACACGCGTTTGGAAGAAGGTATTCCAGTCATATGGCGCAACTTCGTTCAGATCACGCACTACATCCGACAGGGTGTACTGATCGGTGATGAAGCTGCCGTTGTAGACACCCAAAAACTTTTTGCAAAAGTCATCGAGCGACTTTTGATCGTTGGTTAGTTCGCGAATCTTGGTGTCCGCGTCCAGCCAGATCAGCATGCCTTCGGTGTAGTAATCCTCCGGACGTTGATAGCTCACCCAGCTTACAGGCCTGCGATTTGAGATCGTCTCTTCGTTTGTGGTATCTACCAGTGGACGCCATTTGCGGCCATCGCTATCGGCAAAACCGGCAGCGGTTCGTGCGAGAATATCGCGTGTCTGCTCAGGTGTGCGCATGCCCGCACGGGCAGTCAAGATGTTGCCCCAGTACTGCGTCATCCCTTCATAAACCCACAACAGTTCATCACGCATGGGCACGTTGAAGTTGGGTGTCCATAAGTCAGCTGGCCGACGGAATTTACCGTCCCACGAGTGGGTGTACTCATGCCCAAGCAGATCACGGCGAAGGGCGCCGTTCTGCCAATCCGTTAAGTAATTTGTCGGTTGCCCGTCTTCGCTGGATTGGTGATGCTCGAGTCCAACGCCACCTACTTTGTTGCTGAGCAATAGCAGAAAGTCATAGTGTTTGTAGTGGTGCGAGCCATACAGTTTGTCTGCTTCGGAGACCAGATTTTTATGCTCCTCCATCTCTTCCGGCGTCATTTTCAAATCCGCTTCTGAATCTGCGAAGATATTCAAGTGCACAATGTCTGTTGGCGACGGCGAGAGGTCCAGGCGCTCGTAGTGGGTGCCAGCGTACAGCGGCGAATCCACCAGCGTGTTCAACGGGGTGCGTTCAAACTTGATTGTGTCCCCGTCATGCGAAGAAGTTTCCAGTGCCGTCGCATACTTCCAGCCGCTTGGCAATTTCAACGATGCATCCACCGGCAGATCGCGCGAAAAGTAACCGGCCGGGTACATTACGACTTCATTCCATTCCAGGTCGGCAATGGCATCCGAGATCTCGATGCGTCCAGCGCTTGGCTTGATCGCGGATAGGTGATCAAAGTCGACGCCAACAGTCCTGGCACCAGCAGGCAACGCAACATGGAAAGCAAAGACGCTTACGGGGTCGCGCTTCCACTGCACCCGCTGTCCATCAACCGTCGTAACAATTCCTGCCAAAGTTGATATCGGTCCTGTGGGAGCATGTTCGCCCGGAATCCACTGCGGATACAGGAGGATCATCTCCTTCGCGCCGGGCTCTACCGGGATCTCTTCGTGGACGCGCTCCACACGATCTACGTTGTTGCTTAGGTCCACTGAAAGGGTAATTGGTCCCACGTACGGCTTGTCGGCTGGTGCAATGATCGGCAGGGGCAGCGGCACCGGTTGAGGTTGTGGTTGTTTTTGCGCCATTGCGCAGGGTGCAGCGACTGTGGTGACAAGCAGCAGAAGAGAAGCCGAACGTATCATGCAGTTGAGTATAAAGTGCCTTCGACCGATGTGCATCGAAAACTGCTCCGCTAAAGATCGAATCAACCCGCGCGGGATTAAATAGGGGAAATT
Organism: Acidobacteriota bacterium; assembly: GCA_019351975.1. GTDB lineage: Bacteria > Acidobacteriota > Terriglobia > Terriglobales > Acidobacteriaceae > Granulicella. Next base: position 51,221 of record JABBOG010000023.1, on the reverse strand, counting down.
GTCGGTAGACCAAGATAGGTGAATCGGTTGTGACTGTCGGAAGTATCGCTATGATCCGGAAGTTCCGTTCGTCAGAGGCGTCGGCTCTCGAGTACCATTCTCCTGCGGGTGCACCCTCGCGTCGCTGCGTTTGCCTGCGAAACTTCGAGAAGCAGAGGTCTCATTGCCAATTCACGACTGTGCCATCTTTCGTTCTTGCCTTCTCGGCTTGGCTTTCCTCTCCAGCGCATTTGCACGTGCGCAGCAGACGGAGCGGCCGCCGGACACGCCGCTGGTCACACACAACCCTTATTTCAGCATCTGGTCGAACACGGAGCAACTGACTGCTTCGCCGACAACTCACTGGACGGGACATCCGCAGCAACTCTCGAGCATGGTACGCATTGATGGCGCGCCATATCGAATTATGGGTGACGAACCGCGCAACATTGCGGCGATGCAGCAGATCTCGCAGCAGGTGACGCCCACACATACTCGTTACAGCTTTCGCACGGCCACGGTACAGGTCGATATTGCTTTTTTCACCCCGGCGTTTCTCAATGACCTCGACATCCTCTCGCGCCCTGTGAGCTATATCACCTGGACGGCTCACTCGCTGGACGGCACAGACCACGACGTAGCCGTTTTCTTCTCGGCGAACGCGGACATCGCAGCCAGCTATGACGGCCAGCAGATGGTCTTTTCTCGCAACAACACGGCTACAACGAACGTCCTTTCTGTGGGCACACGAGACCAGAACGTGCTCAACCGCTCGGGGGACAACCTGCGGATCGACTGGGGCTATCTGCGTCTGGCTGTCCCTAAGGATGAGTCGGCCAGTGCCGCCATCGCGCCAGAAGCTGCCACGGATTTCGCCGTATCCGGCACGCTTCCGCAGGCCGACATGATGGATGGGCCTACTCCGCTCAACCGCTTCTCGCCACAGCTTGCTGTCGTTCTACCTCTTGGCAGGGTTGGTTCTCAGCCCGTCGCGCGTCATGTCCTACTCGGTTATACGCAGGGCTATGCGATTCAGCTCATGCAGCAGAACTTGCGGCCCTACTGGCAGCGCAACAATGAGCCCGTCGCTGCAATGCTCGACGAAGCTGAGCATGAATACACCAGCCTCGACGCACGCGGCGATACCTTTGACCGTGACCTCACCGCCGATCTGACTCGCACCGCTGGAGCGCACTACGCATGGCTTTGCACGCTTGCTTACCGCCAGGCGATCGCCGCGACCATGCTCGTCGCCGACGCCGGCGGCCACCCCATGCTGTTCGCCAAGGAAGACTTTTCCAATGGAGACATCGCGACGGTTGACGTCATCTATCCAGGCGCTCCGTTGCTGTTGTTTTTTAATCCGAGGCTGCTGGAAGCACAGCTTCTGCCTGTGCTGGAGTATGCAGCCATGCCCAATCGCTGGCACTTCCCGTTCGCTCCGCACGATCTCGGGCAATATCCGCTTGCCAACGGGCAAGAGTACGGCGGCGGCGAAAAGACCGTCGATGACCAGATGCCCGTCGAAGAGTCCGGCAATCTGCTCATTCTCGCCGACGCGCTCGCCCGAACTTCAAGCAACACTGACCTCGTCCAGCGTTTCTGGCCGCAGCTCACCCAATGGGCTGAGTATCTGCGTGAGCACGGTCTAGACCCCGAAAATCAGCTAACCACCGACGACTTCGCCGGCCACGTCTCACACAATGCGAACCTGTCCATTAAAGCCATTGACGCGCTCGCGGCGTATGCGGACCTCTGCAAGCTTACGCATCGTGATGCCGACACCAGGAGCTATGATGCGCTTGCGCATTCCATGGCACAGAAGTGGATTACCCTAGACCGCGAAGGCGACCACTACAAGCTGGCCTTTGACAGTCCCGGCACATGGAGCCAGAAGTACAATCTCGTCTGGGATCAGATCCTCGGCTATAACGTCTTTCCTAAGTCTGTGCGCAATAGCGAGATTGCCTTCTACCAGACGAAACTCAACAAATACGGCCTGCCACTCGACAGCCGGAAGGACTACACCAAGCTTGACTGGAGCATGTGGACCGCAACTCTCGCCGATACGCCCGCAGCGTTCAATGCCCTCGTCGATCCCATGTATCTTTGGGCCAATGAGACCAAATCCCGCGTACCGCTGACTGACTGGTATGACACCAAAACCGGTCTTCAGGTCGGCTTTCAGGCACGCAGCGTCGTCGGCGGCCTCTTCATCAAAGCCCTCAGCGACCACAGCCTCGCCGATGCATGGCGTAAAAAGGCCTTGACAGAGAAACAGTGATGACAGCGAGCACCGCAGCCGGGGAGTTTCGTGCCAATGTAAGCTAAACGCTCGAAATGGACCCGGGATCTTTGTTCATGACTCTGAGGTGCCTGCGCGAGGTGGAAAGATCCGGCAGATGGCTACTACAACGATCATGCCAATGGAGATGTACGGCGTGACATACGCCATGGGGATAGCTCCGGTATAGAGCAGTGTGGAGAAGACCTGTTTGCCGGAAGTGTGGGCCGCCGGCTTCCTATTCTGCCGGCAAAGGAACGCAGAGAGGAACATCCACGCGATAGCCGGCAGCTGGCAAACGAGAGAGTAGAGGGCGATGGAGAAGGGACTGATGCCGCGGATGGCAACCCAGTTGGTGGCCCATGGAATCAGCGAAAGCGTGAAAAGAAGGGCGAGGTTAGACCAGAGAACGGCGTGGCCAACCTCCTCGGCGTCGTCAAGCAGATAATGATGGTTCACCCAGTAGATGCCGGTCTGGATGAAACTGAGTAGATAGACAAGGATGAGGGGAAGTTCTTCCCGGAGACCTGCGAAGTTGGATACGTCGTTGGTGGGTACCTTGAGTTCCAGTACCATGATCGTGATGATGACGGCGATGACTCCGTCGGAAAAGCCTGTAAGCGGTCTGGGGAAAGGGGCTTGGACATGATGGACTCTGGTGGGAGGATACAACGGTCCAGATCAAAGGCGAAGGGCTTTGCGTGGCCGTTCTAGACCCGAATCCGGATAGCATGGTCAGGCACGTCTCAGATGCTTGCTGGGTGATGGTAGATGGCAAGAACCATAGCGAGGGTCAGGAGGGCGAGGAAAATTTCGCCAAGAACGCCAACGAGGATTGGGCGCCACCCGTGGCGAGTGAGGTCTTGAATACGTGTCCGAAGGCCGACGCCAGCAAATGCGGGCAGGAAAGCCCATTGGGATAGGTTGCCCAAGGAGTTGAGCTGAGTGGGAGTGAAGAAACCGACGGTGGCGAGGACGGAAATGGCGATGAAACCGAGGATGAATTTGGGAAAGTTTTGCCAGAGGAACAGAGCTTTGTGATCGACACGGGCCGCTTGGCCCTGCGAGGCCCAGTAGATGGCGTAGCCGAGGACGACGAAGCCGATGAAGGAGGAGCGGGCGGTTTTGGACAGGACGGCAAAGTGTCCGGCAGTGGGGCCGAAGAGCGCTCCTGTCACAGTGGCTTCAGCGGTGTTGTCAACAGCTAGACCGCACCAGAGACCGAATGCTTGCTGGCCCATGTGAAGTACGTGGCCAATGTAGGGGAAAGTAAAGAGCGCAAGGGCCCCGAGTGCGAGGATGGCGGCAATGGCTGTGGAGATGTCGTCTTCGTCAGCGTCGATTGCGCTCTGCGCAGCCATGATAGCCGTAACGCCGCAGATGGAACTGCCGATGGCAAGCAGGCTGGTCAGCTTAGGCGGCAGGTGGAAGATGCGGCCAAGAATGGTCATCACCGTGAGGGAGAGAGCAAGCTCGATAGCAACGAGCGTGAGAGATAGCGCACCTATCCGGATGAGGTCGGACAAGATGAAGTTGGCTGCGACGAGGATGATGCCGAGCTTGAGCCAGAGCTCGTACGTGGCGATGCCGGGGAGAAAGCTGCTGGGCAGGGTGATGGTATTGGAAATGGCTAGGCCTAGGAGGATGGCCCAGAGGACGTACTCGAGGTGAGGGAACGGGATGTGATGCGGGGGGAGATAGTCACCGAGGAACTGTAGCGCTTTGCCAGCGAGGCCGATGGCGAAGAGAAGGAGGATGCCTGGGAAAAGGCCGAGAAGATGGCGCGCGCCGGAGCTGCGGGTGGTGTTCGGCGGTGAGATGGTGCTAGGCAAAAGGGGCTTCCGTTTGGGTTACCAGCGGATGAAGGGAAGAACATTCAGGCGGACAAGTGTTGCGAGAGTAAGTGCGATCAGAATGGCAGCGGCATCGGGGTTGAGTGTGCTGCGGCTGGCTGGGAGCTTCATGGAAATGTCCTTTGGTGTGAGTCGGTCTCGGAGAGATCTGTGCTCAAATGCAGAAAACCCACGCTGCGATTGCCTTGCGTGGGTAGTGGGCTGGCGAAATTTTGGATTCGCTTAAAGCAGACAGACACCAGCGCTACCATGTGGCATGGGACAACACATGCAGCGGACAGCGCTATGGAGTGAACGAAGCATCTTTGATTTGAGAGTAGCGGGAGCGCTGGACGATGTCAATCGTAATGAGACGGCGCCGTCGCAGGAGTTGCAGTTCATAGCTAGTGTACGGGCCCATTTCCAGGTGTAAATCTTTGGTGGGCATCGGGGCCGTCCAGGGAGATGGTTCCGAAGGTCTGTTCGTACTGGGCTACATTATGGCTGAGTACATTGGATAGGGCTTTGGCCTGTTGAGGGCTAAGGTAAATGCCCTGAAAACTTTCGACGCGGACCTGATCAGGCGCCTGCTGTTCGAGAGTGCCGAAGACAAGAAAGAAATCCCAAATGGAGAGACGAACCTGAACGCTGTTGGCATACGAATCGCGGTAGTCGACAGACTTTTCGAGTGTGACACGGGTGTTGTCGGGTTGAGTGATGGTTTGGCTCATGGACTGGTTCTCTAAGCGTGCGTGATGAATGAGATGGTGCGGGAGAGGGGACTTGAACCCCTACGCCTTACGGCACAGGCTTCTAAGACCTGCGTGTCTGCCATTTCACCACTCCCGCAGTGCTAGTCAAGGGTAACGGGTTGGGCGATGGGATGCAATCGGGCCCTTGATTTTGGTGAATTCGCATGAGGTCGCCATGTGAAGCCAGCATCTCATCAGTAGGTGAGCGTCAAAAGTACGTTGGCGGAACCGAGTAGTAGACATAGAGAAACGCATGCAGAAAGCCGATAAGCGTATAGAGACGATGAACATTCAACGATGGCGGAGGAGATAGGAGTTGCATCGAGAGCATATCCTAGCGCATCCTATTCAGGAAAGTTGATATAAGGACACTCAATTATGGCGAATGAATTCGTAAGTGTGATTAAGTCGGGTAGCAAGTTGAGCGGAGCAGAGAGCCGGGGCCGCGCTTATCCGGTTCTGCCTGTTCGAGATACTGTGCTTTTTCCGCATGCAGTCCTACCGCTGACAGTCGGACGCGAGAGCTCGATTCAGCTAATTCAATCGCTGGGCGAGGAGAAGACAATTTTGGTAGTGGCGCAGCGGGATGCGCGGCAGGACGCGCCTGCGGGGGGTGACCTGCATACAATCGGTACGCGAGCGACAGTCCATAAGGTTGTGAAGATGCCGAATCAGAGCCTCTTTGTTTTTACGGAGGGGATGGAGCGGGTGCAGCTAGGGGAGTTTGGGCAGATTCAGCCGTTTTTGACGGCGGAGTGCAGCGAACTGGAGGAGATACCCTTGCTTTCATCACCCGAATCCGAGGCGTTGCAAAGGAATGTGCTGGCGCAGTTTCAGGAGATCGTGACGTCGTCGTCAACACTCTCCGATGATCTACAGACGATTGCGCTGAATATTGAAGAACCGTCGCGGCTGGTGGATTTTATAGCGGCGAGTTTGCCATTTTTGACTACTGCGGAAAAGCAGGAGCTGCTGGAGACGGCGGATGTGCGGAAGCGGTTGGAGATGGTGAACAGCTACCTGGCGAAGGAGCTGGGGGTGCAGCAGCTTCGGAACAAGATTCAGAGCGAGGTGCAGGACTCGGTGCAGCAGTCGCAGCGCGATTTCTATCTGCGGGAGCAGATGAAAGCGATCCAGAAGGAGCTCGGTGATCTGGACGAGACGCAGAAGGACGTCGCAGAACTGAAGGACAAGATTGAAGCGGCGGGGATGCCGGAAGAGACGAAAAAAGACGCGCTGAAGGAGTTGGCTCGCCTGGCGCGTATGAATCCGGCGGCGGCAGATTACTCGCTAACCCGGAACTACGTGGAGTGGCTGGCAGTATTGCCGTGGGCCAAGAGTTCGTCGGACGGCGTGGACATCAAGAAAGCAAAGGACTTCCTGGACGAAGATCACTACGGGCTGAAAAAAGTGAAAGATCGGATTCTGGACTACCTGAGCGTTCGCCGGTTGAAGCCTGATATGAAAGGGCCAATTCTTTGCTTTGTGGGACCTCCTGGTGTGGGTAAAACGTCTCTGGGGCGGTCAATCGCTCGTGCGTTAGGAAGGAAGTTTTCGCGGATCTCGCTTGGCGGCATGCATGATGAAGCGGAGATTCGAGGGCATCGGCGGACGTATATCGGCGCATTGCCGGGGCAGATTATTCAGCACCTGAAGCGCGTGGAGGTGAATGACCCGGTCTTTATGCTGGATGAGATCGACAAGCTGGGGCGTGATTTCAGGGGCGATCCGGCGAGTGCTCTGTTGGAGACGCTCGATCCTGAGCAGAACAATACATTTCGGGACAACTATTTGGATCAACCATTCGATCTGAGCAAAGTGCTATTTATTTGCACTGCGAACCAGCTTGATACGATACCAGCGCCCCTTCTGGATCGGATGGAGATCATTGAACTGACCGGATATACGGAGGAAGAGAAGGTCAATATCGCGGAGCGGTATCTGATTCCAAGGCAGATCAAGGAGAACGGTATTGAGCCGAAGGCAGGCGACGCGCCACTGATCGAGTTTCCGACTAAAAGCGTGGCGTTGATCGCAAGGCACTATACGCGGGAGGCCGGTGTTCGCAGACTAGAGCAGTTGATCGGTACCGTCTGCCGCAAGACCGCGCGGCAGGTTGCTGAGGGTCGCACGGAGAAGCTGGTCGTGACTCCGGAGGTTGTTCACGAATTTCTGGGAGGGATCAAGGTGCGTGTGGATACGGAGATTGCGGAACGGACCAAACGCGCCGGTGTTGCCGTGGGACTGGCGTGGACTCCGGCTGGCGGCGATGTCCTTTTCATCGAAGCAAACAAGATGAAGGGGAAGGGTGGCTTTACGATGACTGGGCAGATCGGCGACGTAATGAAGGAGTCGATGCAGGCTGCGCTGACTTGGGTGCGTTCCAACGCGGTGCCCCTGGGGCTGAACGATGATGTGCTCAAGGACATCGATCTGCACATCCATGTGCCTGCCGGAGCGATCCCTAAGGATGGTCCGAGTGCTGGGGTGACGATGGCGACAGCGCTGGTAAGCCTGCTGCTGGATCGTCCGATTCATCCGCTGCTTGCGATGACAGGGGAGATTACGTTAAGCGGAAATGTGCTCCCGGTCGGCGGCATCAAGGAGAAATTTCTTGCGGCGAAGCGTGCTGGAGTGCGGGATGTAATCCTGCCGATTGACGTGAAGTCCAATGTAGAAGAAGATTTATCCGCTGAGCAGATTGAGGGCGTGACGATCCACTACGCCTCAAGGATTGAGGATGTCTTGGCTGTGGCGCTGCCAAGAACTGTAGGCGAAGTCGTGCAGGACGAAGAAGTGCGCGACGAGGTGCTGACATCGGCGGAGTAGCGAGAGCTTGGCTGCGAGCGGTATGCTCAACGGGTGAGTGATTCGCTAGATCTCAAAATGAATGTGCGGGCATTAGCGTTAGATACGTGCGGCGAGACGGCCACTGTTTGTCTATCCGAGGGTGAACACATCGTCGCGAGCGATGATTTGGATCGTGGTCGTGCGTCGGCAAGGATCGTGACAGCGATTAGTAGGCTTCTTGCGCAGATGGACTGGGTGCTGGCCGATCTTGATATTGTTGGAGTGGTAAGCGGGCCTGGCTCATTTACGGGCGTTCGAGCGGGAATCGCGACTGCGAAAGGGCTTTGCGAAGCCGCAGGTTTGCCACTTGTGGCAGTATCGCGGCTGGAGGTTCTGTCGGACGCAGTGGGCTTGCGGGATGGTTTTGCAGTTCTGGATGCAGGACGTGGTGAGGTGTTTGTGCGCGATGCAGCGACCGGCCGTGAGTGGCTGACTGGAGGGCCAGAAAACGTTCCAAGTGGCAAGCTTGCTGTTGCAGAGTCGAGGACGAAAGAGTCTCTTGCTGGGCGTGATGTGGTCCTGCGGCCGCTTGGAGCAGGTGATGCTCTGGCGACGATATTGCGCACATGGCGAGGCGATTCGTTGCTCGATGTGGCATGTATCGACGCAAACTATGTGCGCGGGGAAAGCGATATCTACCGGAAGCAAACGGTGGTGTGATGAATCGCTTGTGGGTTGTGCGGCAGGCGGTTGCGCAGGATCTAAAAGGGATTTTGAGCGTAGTCCAAGAGTCAGTTGGAGCGCCGCACTGGAGCGAGGCCGCTTGGATAGAGGTGCTGGGTGGAGGGTCAAAGCGCACATGTCTGGTTACTGAATCGAATGGCGCGGTGGTGGGATTCGTTGTGGCCGCGTCGATTTGCGGAGTCGCAGAACTGGAAAGCGTGGCAGTGGCACCCGTGGCGAGACGTTGCGGTGTGGGTTTGAGACTATGCGAGAGTGCGGTGGCTTGGGCGCGGGATGTGGGTTCTGATCGAGTGGAGTTGGAAGTGCGATCGAGTAACGGAGTAGCTCGTTCGCTCTATGAAACGATGGGGTTTCAACAACAGGGACAGAGGCGCGGATATTATCGTGACCCGATAGAGGATGCGATATTGATGCGTATGATGCTGTAAAACTAGATTCGAAGTATCAGTTTGGGTTTTGAGAGCTACGGTTCGTTGAAGTTGCGAAGGTATAATCGTGGCCTATGGTTCGGGATGGTTTTTATTACGGAGTTTCGTTATTGCTGGTGGCTGTCATCGTTTGGGTCGGCACACGCTGGGTAAGCCTTACAGCGGTTCCGGTACTGCTGGCGGCATTTTTCATGTGGTTTTTTCGTGATCCGAAACGCGAGATTCCTACAGGTCCGGGCGTGATCGTTTCGCCAGGAGACGGCAAGGTTGAAGAGGCGGAGTGGATTGAGACGACGGCGGGGAGCCGATTCCGCGTGAGCATCTTTTTGAGCGTGTTCAATGTGCATGTGAACCGCGTTCCTATGAGCGGGAAGGTGACGTTGATGGAGTATCGTGAAGGGCAGTTTTTGAACGCGATGAATGCCGAGTCAGCGGTGTTGAATGAGCAAACGTTGGTGGTGATCGACGATGGAATTCACAGCGTAAGCTTCAAGCAGATTGCAGGGCTGCTGGCACGGCGAATCGTATGCAATCTGGATGCGGGTGATGTGGTGGAGCGCGGACAGCGCATGGGGATGATCAAGTTCGGGTCGCGCGTAGATGTGCTGATGCCCGCAGAGGTTGAGTTGAGAGTGAAGGTGGGGGATGTGGTGCAAGGAGGGAGTTCGGTGCTGGGCGTGCTTCCGGGTTATGGAGAAGCCGCAAGGGCAAGCGACGGGCGAAGCTGATGGGGGTGATCGCGGCGGGAGAAGAGCAGCGACCAGCGCGGCGGGGAATGTATATTTTGCCGTCGATGTTCACGTCAGGAAGCATCGCGCTGGGATACTACATCATTATGCAAAGTATTCGCGCAACGGTGGTGCGCGATCCGGTGCTGGCTGCGGCGTCGTTCGACCATGCCGCTCTGGCAATTGCATTTGCAATCGTGTTTGACGGTTTGGATGGACGTATTGCAAGAATGACAAATACGTCCAGCGCATTTGGGCGCGAACTGGATTCGCTGGCAGATGTGATTACATTTGGGGTAGCACCCAGTCTGCTGGCATATTTGTGGGGCGTTCGGCAGATTGTTCCGTCGGAGCATCCTGCGATTGAAGCACGCGTCATGCACTTTGGGGTGGTGGTCTGTTTTCTATTTCTGATAAGCGGCGCATGCAGGCTCGCGCGATTCAACATCAGTGTTGATCCGCAGCCGCGCAACCCGGGACGGCCTGGAAGGAAGTATTTTGTTGGAATGCCGATTCCAGCGGGAGCTGGAGTTCTGGCTGCCGTGATTCACTTTGAGGGTGGATCGCCTATCCATAGTCTGTGGCTAGCCCTGGTTTGGCTGGCTTTGGTAGCGTTTACAGGATTTTTGATGGTCAGCAGCTGGAGGTTCTGGAGCGGCAAAGAGATTGACATGAACAGCCGACGGCCGGGGCGGGTTCTTGTGGTGCTTGTGGTGGTAATTGCGGTGATTGTGGAGTGGGACCAGACGGCGTTACTGGTTTTGGCGCTGGGATATTTGGTTTCAGGAGTCATGGCGCGCGTGGCATATTCCTGGGAGCGCAGAATGGGAATGGCACGAAGTTAGGCCCACGCTGCGCCGCTCCAGTTCAAGCCTGTACTTTGGACGTCCAGGGCGTGGCGTGTTCGAGAGCCCGGTTGACGTTCTGAATGTTTTCGGCACCGGTGGTCTCAAGCCAGCGGCGAAAGGCGTCAGGGCCGTCAACGGCGAAGACGCGGATGCCGTCCTTCCACGTGGCCCGACCGCAGAGGACGCCGTTGAAGGCGACTCCGGATTCGGCGGCGAGTTCGAGCGTCTCGATGAAGACTGGGTTGGAGACACCGGCGGAGAGGTAGATAAAGGGTTTGTCGGTGACGGCGGCGGCGGAGCGGAAGTGATCGAGGGCCTCGCCGCGCGTGTACGCGGACTCCCCTTTGTAGGCTTGGGTGCCTTCGACAAACTCCATTACGATAGGAACTTCAACCTTGAGGACATCGACGCCGTAGCGGTCTTTGGAGAACTCCTTCATGGCTCCGGCGACGATGGAGGGCTTTTTACGCGCGTAGGCGACGGTCTTTTCATCGAGGCCGTCGGCGTCATAGCCTACGAATTCGAGGAAGAAGGGGATGTCATGGGCGCGGCACTCGTCTCCGATGCGCTCGATCCAGGCGTGTTTGAGGTCGTTGATTTCCGGGCGGTCGAAGGGCGTGTAATAGAGCAGGATTTTGACGCAGTCGGCACCGGCTTCGGCGAGGCGGCGGACGCTCCAGAGATCGAGCAGATCGGGCAGGCGGCCGGGGGTGGTGGCGTCGTAGCCGGTCTTTTCGTAGGCGAGTAGCAGACCTTTACCGTGGCGCTGCTTTGAAGCCGGCAGGCCGTATTCGGGGTCGAGGAGTATAGCGGAGGCGTACTGGGTGAGGACGTCGGTTACGAGCGATTTGAAGAGCTCCAGGTCGTGTCCGGTGGCTTCGCCGCCGCGTTCTTTGCCCAGAGACTTCTGCAGCGAGCCGCGCTGATCCATTGCTGCGGCTGCGATAACGTTGCGCGCGTTCGAGACAGCCTTCAGGCCAGCAAGTTTTCCGGGTGTGATCTTCATCGTTCTCCTCATCGTGCCTGATGCTTCGTTCTGCTGTTTGTATAGATGCTTTGAAGAGCAGGATTTGTGTCTTTGGAGTAGTCCAGACAACGAAATTGTACATAGAGCCCTGGCATGGATCGCATGGGTTGTGCGGTGTTCGCGCAGAAGGAGGTCAGGAGCGGAGCAGGTCGCGGAGATTCGTGGAGAGCCTGACCAGGTGCTCAAGCCGAGGTTGCTGCTCGGGAGAGGCTTCACGCAAGGCAAGCTGGGCTTCGAGGAGGATGCCGGAGAGAGCTGCGTTGAGTTCGTGGTGGAGTGCAGCGGTGGCGGCGGCGCGTGATTGGGTGCGGTCATGGCTCCGGCGCGTCAGAGCTGCACGTACGATACGGGTAACGCGGGCGGAGCTGGAGATGGCAAAGTTTACGTCGACGATGAGTGCGGCGGCTGCGGTCTGGTAGATCAGGTCGGCGGAGGTGGGATCTGTTGCTGCGAGGGCCTCGTCGACGAGGACGAGGTCGAAGTCCTGACGGCGCAGCGCGGCAATGGCAGAGCGGCGGTTAGGCGAGGTTGCGACCTCTGCCGCGAGGTCGCGGCGAAGGTCGTCAGCGATGGGTTGCGTGGCAGCTTCGGGTGCAATGAGGAGAATGGAGGTAGGCATGTGGCTCTGCGAGTGTGGGATATTGACTTGATTCTCGGTGAGATGGGTTAGGCAAGGCTGCCGTCGTCGTTGATACCGTACTCTTTCAGTTTTCGGTAGAGGGTAGTTTTTCCGATGCCAAGAAGCCGGGCGGCGGTCAGCTTGTCGCCGTTGAGATGCGCGATGGTACTCAGGATAGCTTGCTTCTCGAGATCGGCGATGGAATGGACGACGCCGATATCGGCGGATGCCGGGGGATTTCGGAGTCCATCGGAAGTCGCCTGGCTACTTGCTTCGTGCTGGAGGGACTGCTGCGTGTGGAACTGGAAGTCCTGCATCTGCGTGGGGAAGTCTCCGAGGTGGAGGACGGGACCGCTGGAGAGGGCGCAGGCGCGTTCGATGGAGTGTTCAAGCTCGCGAACGTTACCGGGCCAGTGATAGTCCATGAGGAGGCTGATGGCGTCGTCCGCAAAGGTGTATGGGAGGGCGTCTTCGTTGCGAAGGCGTTCGAGGATGTGCGCAGCGAGGAGAGGGATGTCATCCTTGCGCTCGCGGAGGGGTGGAATACGGAGGTTGACGACGTTCAGGCGAAAGTAGAGGTCTTTACGGAAGCGTCCGCTTTCGACGAGCGCGGGAAGGTCGCGGGTGGAGGAGGCGAGGACGCGCGCGGTGAGGGGTACAGGCTGGGTTGCGCCGATGGGACGCACCTGCTTCTCCTGAAGGGCGCGAAGCAAGCGATTCTGGAGATCAAGGGGAAGTTCAGCGATCTCGTCGAGGTAGATGGTTGCGCCCTCGGCGGAGGAGAGTAGCCCGGTCTTGGCGCGTGCAGCACCGTTGACGCCGCCTTTGACGTGGCCGAAGAGCTCGCTTTCGATCATGGACGGGAGAAGAGAACCGCAGTCGACGGGAATGAAGGGTCTGCTGCTGTTGGGCCCGTTGGTGTGGATCGATTGTGCCACCAGCTCTTTGCCTGTGCCGGATTCGCCGATGATGAGGACGGGATGGACGGTGCTGGCAACCTTGGAGAGGATGCGATAGAGCTTTTCCATGGCGGGTGAATTGCCGATGAGGTTGCCCAGGCCGGTGCTGGCGCGGAGGCGCTCGCGAAGCAGGCGTGCGTCGACGTCGTAGGCGCGGCGCTGGGCGGCGCGATCGAGGGTGGTGGCGAGTTCCTCCAGGGTGAACGGCTTGGTGAGATAGTCGCCTGCACCGATGCGCATGGATTCGACGGCTGAATCGACGGAGGCGAATGCGGTCATGATGACGACGATGGTCTGGGGGTGCTGGGCTCGGAGGTCTTCGAGCAAAGCGAGGCCACCGCCACCGGGCAGCTTGAGATCGAGAAGGAGGATGTCAACGGAGTTGTTGGCGAGAGCAAGGCGGGCTGCCTGAACCGACTCTGCAGATTGCGTGGCGTAGCCGAGGCCTTTGGCGATCTCGGAACAGGCGTTGCGGACGGGTGAGTCGTCGTCGACAACGAGGATACGAAGCTGGGGAAGGCGGTCGGCTTCGAGGCTGGCGTTGGGGATGGCGCCGGAAGTGCTTAGCAGGGAGAGATCTTTTCCTGGAGGCCGATTGGATCGCGGGCTGGGGAAGGCGTTGGGTGACCTCGCGATGGCAGCTTGCTGGGCTGCAAGTGGCAGCCTGCTGGATGGATGCAGCGGAGTAGCTTTGTGACCGGGGTGAGTCTTGCTTGATAGCACAGTGAGAATCCTTTAGGAGGTGAGGGAGTGGCGCGAGGACGAGAGGTGCTGGGAGACGAGGTGAAGCAGGGGCCACTTGACGGAGAATACTGTTCCGTTACCGGGACGGACGCGGACGGAGATGTGACCACCGCTCCCGGTGGCGAGCTCGTGGACGATGCGATGGCCTAACCCTCGCTTGGCGCCGATTGGAAGCGGCGATGGGTGCAGAAAGGCGGCAGCCATCGCTGGGGGCATACCTGGGCCGTTGTCTTCGACCGTGAGTTGCAGACGGTTGGCTACAACCCCGAAGTTGATGCGGATCTCGCTGCGAGGAAGGAGGATCGGCGAGGCAGAGCGCTGTTTGCGGATGGCTTCTGAAGCGTTGCGCACCAGATTTACCGTGATCCGCTCGATGACTTCGGCAGTGATTGGAGAGGGGAAGTCGACGTAGGCCAAGGACTGAGCACAGGAGACGGTGACGGTCGCGATGCCGCTGGCGACACTTTGAAGGACTGGTGCGATGTCACGCAGAATGTCAGCGGGATGCGGATTGACGCGGTTGGAGACGTTGTCGAGGTCTGGCCGGGTGGGTGTGGCGGCGGGGGGAAGGGCGAGCAGGCGGCGGATGAGTTCGGCGCTACGGTTCGAGATCAGGGTAAGTTCAGCGGCGTAATGCGCGTGCTCGGGGCGGAGAACGCCGGGAAGACCGAGGAGTTCGCAGTAGAGGCCGAGAGCCTGCAGGAGGTTGCCGGCGTCATGGGCGAGACCGGCGGAGTCGGCCAGGGGAGGGGTAACCGGGTTGAGCGTCGGAGATGGGTTGGCGGCGAGATGGACGCGGTTGCTGGGCTGCTGGTGGGAAGGGATAGATGACGGACCAGGCGTTGCGTGTGTCCGATGGATCCTTGCGGCTGAGTTGCTCTGAGGGTGAGCCTGCATGGTGAATCTCCGATTTTGTGGGTGCGACGTTCTTACTGCTGCAATGTACTAGTCATTTCTGGTGCCAAAGTGGAACCTATGTGTAAGTTTTTCATTGGATTGGTCTAATCTCTGACCGCGGTAGCACAAAAGTGTTGGGGAGATTCCCGGGTTGGTCTATTGCCCGCAGCGTTGTTCCGATTTGGGCTGATCGATGCATTCCCAAGGGTGAAAGTGGTTTAAGAGTGTTGGGATGAGTGTACATGGGAGCCTAAGGGAACGGGAGACCTGTGGGGCGGAAATCTTTGGAGGTTTCTAAGGTTGGAATGCGTGAAGTTTGCACAGGAGCCGTTTGGATGAGGGGTGAGGTTCCTATAATGGGCAGTATGAGTATGGTTGAAGCGGTGTACAGGAGTGGAGGGAGGGCTGCGCATGGTGCGCGAGAGCTGAAGTTGACGCCGGGATATGTGGGTACGGCGGAGGGTTCGGTGCTGATTGAGGTAGGTTTTACAAGGGTTTTATGCAATGCAACGATCGAGAATGGGGTGCCGGGATGGATGCGGAACTCGGGGCGGGGATGGGTGACGGCGGAGTATGGGATGCTGCCGCGGGCGACGCTGACGCGCAGTCCGAGAGAGGCAGAGAAGGGGAAGATTGGGGGTCGGACGCATGAGATTCAGCGGCTGATTGGGCGCAGTCTGCGGAGCGTTGTGGATATGAAGCTGCTGGGGGAGCGGACGGTGATTCTGGACTGCGATGTGCTGCAGGCAGATGGTGGAACGAGGACTGCGGCGATTACCGGAGCCTGCACGGCGTTGGCGCTGGCGCTGGGTAAGTTACAGAAAGCAGGCACGTTGAAGGAGTCGCCGATGCGGCAGATGGTGGCTGCGACGAGTGTTGGGATTGTGGATGGGAGGGTGCTGCTGGATCTGGCGTACGAGGAGGACTCGCGTGCGGAGGTGGATATGAATGTGGTGATGACGAGCGATGGGGGGCTGGTGGAGACGCAGGCAACGGCGGAAAAAGGGGCGTATTCGCGGGCGCAGCTGAACGAGATGCTGGATGTGGCGGAGGTTGGGATTCGGGAGCTATTGGCGGCGCAGCGGGATTGTTTGGCTGAGAATGGGTGAGTTGGTGCGTATGCGGGCGGCGTTCGTGCGCATACGGGCGGAGTTAGTGGTTTGGCCGTAGTTTTTGGAGGACAACTGCCGGCAGGGGTGGAGTAGAGTTGCCCCGGCGGGATGCTCGCAGATTGAAGCGCGGGCGAGAGGAGGGTGTTCGATGAGCTGTCATCACTTTGATCGGTTGGAACCTGTAGCGGGAGCGCGGGCGAGTTACAGGAAGGGCTGCGAGGAGTGTTTGAAGCTTGGCGACTCGTGGGTGCACCTGCGGGAGTGCCTGGTGTGCGGGCATGTGGGGTGCTGCGATTCGTCGAAGAACAAGCACGCGACGAAGCACTTTCTGGCGGTGGGGCATCCTGTGATGCGATCGGTGGAGCCGGGCGAGGATTGGGGATGGTGTTTTGTGGATGAGGTGATGGTGGACCTTGATTAGGGATTAGGGATTAGGGATGAGGGGTTAGAGATGAGGGGTTAGGGAGCAGGAAGTGGGTGGCGCTGGTATGCTGGAACTTTCAGGGAGGAGTTTTTCGATATGGCAGATGAGGCAGTTGTGATTACGGTGCGTCCAAATGGGCCGCTGCGGGTGGAAGGGCACGTTGTGCTGAAGGATGCGGATGGCAAGGAGTGGGACCTGACGGGCAAGCCGGCGATCAGCCTGTGCCGCTGCGGGTTGAGCGAGAAGCGTCCGTTCTGCGATGGAGCGCACTCACGGCAGGGATGGCAGTGCAATACGAGTCCTGCGGGGAATCTGACCTAAACGGCGTGCGTCGCGAACAGAATCACTAAATCTGAGATGGAGTGTGTGGATGCGCGGAGCGAAGCTGTCGGCTGCGGTTGGGTTGTTTGTTGTGGCTGGGCTGGGCGGTTTCGGCTTTGCACAGACGATGCCAGCGGCTGGAGCTCCGGCGTCTCCGTCCGTTGCTGCGCGTGCGCAGAAGGCTGACGTTGCGGCGGCGCTGAAGGCGTATACCGGGCCGGAGTATGTGCGCAGCGAGGTGATGATTCCGGTGCGCGATGGGGTGAAGCTGCATACGGTGATCTTTCGCCCGGTGGGGAGCGAGAAGCATGGGGAGAAGCTGCCGTTTTTGATGGAGCGGACGCCGTATGGGGTGGATGGGAACTCGAAGGCGAGCGTGGAGCTGACGAAGCAGGCGCTGGCGACGAGCGGGTACATCTTTGTGTATCAGGATATTCGTGGGCGGTACGAATCGGGCGGGCAGTTTGTGATGAACCGGCCTGTGGTGGAACACGCGACGAAACGGGATGTGGACGAGACGACGGACACGCGGGACACGGTGGAGTGGCTGCTGAAGCATGTGCCGAACAATAACGGCAAGGTAGGCGTGCTGGGGGTGAGCTATCCGGGGTTTCTGGCGATGATGGCGGGGATCGATGCAGACCCGGCGGTGAAAGCGATCTCGCCGCAGGCTCCGATGACGGACATCTGGGTGGGGGATGATTTCTTCCATAATGGGGCGTTCCGGGAGACGTATGGGTTCGACTATGTGCAGGAGATGGAGGCACAGAAGACGGACGGTGTGGTGAGTTCGAAGGAAGACCAGTACAAGTTTTTTCTGGACCATGTGAACTTTGCGGGAGCGGCGGCGGCGGCGGGGATGACGAAGCTGCCGACGGCGAATATGTTTTTGTCGGAGCCGGCGTATACGAAGTTCTGGCAGGACATGGCGGTGGAGCGGCGGTTGACCAAACCGGAGGTTCCGACGCTGGAGGTGGGAGGGTATTGGGACCAGGAGGATATGTGGGGGACGCAGGCGGAGTATGCGGCGCTGCGGGCGAATGAGAAGGCGAATGATCCGCTGCACAAGGTGTTCCTGGTGCTTGGGCCGTGGAATCACGGTGGGTGGTCGCATGGGGCGGGAGACCAGCTGGGCGGGAAGTTCGGGACGGTGACGTTCGATGGGCAGAAGACGGGCGAGTATTACAGGAATGAGCTGGAGGCACCGTTTTTCGAGTACTACCTGAAGGGTAAGCCGGGGTTTGGGCTGCAGGATACGGCGAGCTTCAGGACGGGAGAGAACCAGTGGCACAGGTATCCGGTGTGGCCGCCGAAGGAGGGTTTTCATGCGGTGAGAGCGTATCTGGAACCGGGGGGCAAGCTGAGCTTTAAGGCGCCGACGGGGCAGTACAACGTGACGGCGGCGGCGTATGTGAGCGATCCGGCGGACCCGGTGCCGTATCGGCACAGGCCGATCCAGTCGACGTATGGTGAGGGGTCGACGTGGAGGACGTGGCTGGCGGAGGACCAGAGGTTTGTGAGCGGGCGGAAGGACCTGGCGAACTTTGAGACGCCGGTGCTGACCGGCGATGTGACGGTGACGGGGGATGTGGGCGCGGACGTCTTTGGAGCGACGACGGGGACGGATGCGGACTGGATTGTGAAGCTGATCGATGTGTATCCGCAGGATGCGACGGGGGTGACGACGGAGGATGCGGCGGGAACGGGCGGAGGTGGCGGAGGATATGAGCTGATGGTGGGCGAGGAGATCTTCCGGGGGCGGTACAGGAAGAGCTTCAGCGCGCCAGAGGCGGTGAAGACGGGCGAGGTTGTGGAGTACAAGTGGAGCCTGCATGGTGTAGACCACACGTTTTTGAAGGGGCACCGGATGATGGTGGAGGTGCAGTCGACGTGGTTTCCGCTGTATGACCGGAACCCGCAGACGTATGTGGAGAACATCATGACGGCACCGGCGAGCGCGTATGAGGCGGAGACGGTGTCGGTGTATGGGGCGGCGAATTATCCCTCGCACCTGGAGCTGCCGGTGGCGGATGGGGCGGAGCTGCCGTAGGGTGAGGGTTTCTTTGGGGATATTTCTCTGGTGGTGAAAAAGATCTTCCGGGAGAAACTTTTGAGTGGGTGGTTCGTATAACGAGCAGACGATTTGAGTTTGGGTTGTGTGTCTCGCTGGGTAAGGCTTTCGCGGAGACAGGCGTGCGGTTGAGGGATCTGCGTTCGCGGGTGCGTGGATTGGCTTTTCCGAGTGTTTGTTTTGTGAGGGAGTTGCGGCAGATATCGAGCTTAGGTTCAAGAGAAGAGTTGCGATGCGATTTGCTACGGCAGGTGCGGCGGTGATGGCGGTTGGGTTGGCGACGATGCCGACGGTGCCGATGGTTGCGCAGGCTGCAGCGCACCAGGCGGGGACGGTGAAGGCCACGGATGCGGCGGGGCTGACGCTGACGACGGCGGCAGGGCAGGAAGTGGTGGTGACGGTGCCTGCGACGGTGAAGGTGCAGGTGGTGGCTCCGGGGAGCAAGGATTTGAAGTCGGCGACGGATGGGACGCTGGCGGATGTGGCTGTGGGTGACAAGGTGCTGGTGATTGGCGCGGCGGGCGCGGATGGTGCTCCGATGACGGCGCAGCGGGTGATTTTGATGAAGGCGCAGGCGATTGCGCAGACGCATGAGGAAGAGGGCGCGGCGTGGGCGAAGGGGGGAGGGGGGATTGTGACGTCGGTGGACGCGGCGGCGGGGAAGGTGGTGATTGCGAGCGGGCTGAAGCAGGTGACGGTGGTGATGACGCCGCAGACGGTGGTGAAGCGGTATGCGAAGGGGTCGGTGAGCTATGCGGACGCGAAGGTGAGTTCGATGGGGGCGATACGGGTGGGAGACCAGCTGCGGGTGCGTGGGACGAGATCGGCGGACGGGGGAACGATTACGGCGGATGAGGTGGTGGCGGGGAGCTTTGAGAACTACTCGGGGCTGCTGACGGCGGTGAATGCGGCGGCGGGCACAGTGACGCTGAAGGACTTGAAGACGAAGAAGGGTGTGACGGTGGCGGTGACGGCGGGGAGTGATGTGCGGCGGATTCCCCCGATGCTGGCGCAGCGCATTGCGATGCAGATGAAGGGCGGAGCAGCTGGGGGAGAGGCGCATGGCGCTGGCGCGGCAGGTGCGGGCGGCACAGGTGCGGCAGCAGGTGCGGGCGGCATAGGGCCGGAGAGGCGCGAGGACCAGGGGCCGGCTGCAGGAGTTGAGCGGGAGGGACGGGCGGGGATGGACTTGTCGAAGATGCTGTCGCGGCTGCCGACGGAGACGCTGGCTGGGCTGAAGGCGGGGGACGCGGTGATGATCGTGGCGAGCTCGCCGGTGGATGGGGTGGGTGATCCGACGGCGGTGACGCTGCTGGTGGGCGTGGATCCGATCTTGACGGCGTCGCCGGCGGGGCGGTCGATGACGCTGTCGCCGTGGAGTGTGGGCGGCGGTGAGGGTGAGGGCGGCGGTGGCGGCGGTGATGCAGGGCCGCAGCGCTGAGGTTTGAGAAGGCTTGCAGGATCGATGCGGTGTTTGGTTCATGGCTTGAGGATGTGATTCAGGGAAGGTAGAGGAGTACGGATGGCAGTGGCGGATGGCAGGAGACGGATGATGTTTCGGTGGGTTGGGTCAGCGATGCTGAGCGTGGTGCTGACGGGAGTTGTGGCGGCGCAGACGCAGAAGGCTGCGGTGGGGGGAACGGTGGCGGCGGTGAGTGGGACGCGGGTGCATGGAGTGATTACGGACCCGGACGGGGAGTTGATTCCGGGAGCGACGGTGACGCTGACGCCGAGTTCGGGGCGTCCGATGGTGGCGAAGTCGGGGTCGGATGGAACGTATAGCGTGGTGGTGAAGCCGGGGGCGTACAAGGTTTTGGTGACGATGCCAGGGTTTGCGTCGTACTCGGTGCCGAATGCGGTGGTGCCGGCGGCGGCGAGCTCGACGCTGGATGCGAAGCTGCAGATCGGCGTGCAGTCGGATGTGGTGACGGTGCAGGCGAACGACAGGGTGCAGTTGAGTGTGGACCCGGATTCGAACCAGAGTGCGGTGGTGATTACGGGGAAGGACCTGGAGGCGCTGTCGGATGATCCGAATGAGCTGTCGGATGAGTTGTCGGCGCTGGCGGGACCGTCGGCGGGACCGGCGGGCGGACAGATTTATGTGGACGGATTTACGGGCGGGCAGTTACCGCCGAAGTCGTCGATCCGCGAGGTGCGGGTGAACCAGAATCCGTTTTCGGCGGAGTATGACCAGCTGGGCTATGGTCGGATCGAGGTGTTTACGAAGCCGGGAACGGACCAGCTGCATGGAAATGTGCAGGTTGACGGAAACGCATCGCAGTTCAATACGGTGGACCCGTTGGCGAAGGGGTATCAGCCGCCGTATCACATCCTGTTTTTCTTTGGGAATTTGACGGGACCGCTGAGCAAGCTGGCTTCGTATAACTTTGGATCGACGTACCGGCAGATTCAGCAGGATGAGGTGACGGATGCGAATATTCTGGCGCTGCCGTCGAGTCCGACGACGGTGTGCGTACCGCCGAATGTGACGGGATGCGTGGCGACGACCTATGTGGTGTCGACGTATTATCCGCAGCGGAGGATGGACATCAATCCGCGGGTGGACCTGGCGATCGGTTCGAGGAACGTGCTGACGACGCGGTACCAGTATGTGAACAATATCTCGACGAATGCGGGGCTGGGAGATCTGACGCTGCCGACGGCGGGATACAACCTGAGCTCGCTGAGCAATATTTTGCAGATGAGCGATACGGAGACGTTCAATCCGCACCTGATCAGCGAGACGCGGTTCGAGTATGAGCGGGAGCATACGCAGACGACGGCGTTGAGCTCGGCGCCGACGCTGGCTGTGGAGGGATCGTTTACGGGTGGCGGATATACGGGGCAGAACCTGAGCGATCATCAGGATCATTTTGAGATCCAGAGCTACAACTCGCTGCAGTTGAAGAAGAATTTTGTGCGTTTCGGGACGCGGATGAGGATCACGCGCGAGGCGGAGGATACGCAGAACAATACGAATGGAACGTTCACGTATTCGTCTCTGACACCGACGGCCTGCACACCGACGGCGGCCGCGCCGTGCACGAACAACAGCTACCAGACGGGGACGCCGAGCCAGTTCACGTTTACGACGGTGAACAACCACAAGATCGGGGACGTGTACCTGGACTTTGAGCCGTATGCGGAGACGGACTGGAAGCCGCGGCCGAATATGACGATCAGCTATGGGCTGCGTTATGAGGTGCAGAATCATCTTTCGGCGTACAAGAATTTTGCACCGCGCGCGGCGGTGAACTATGGCTTGTTCAGCGGGAAGGGAGCGCCGAAGACGGTGCTGCGCGGCGGGTTTGGAATTTTCTACCGGCGGTTCTCGCAGGCGCACATTCTTGTTCTTGAGCAGGAGAATGGCGTGAACGAGACGGTGTATACCGAGGAGAATCCGGGAGCGGGATGCAATCCGAGCGTGACGACCGACCTGGTGACGGCGTGCAACGCATCGGCGTCGACGCAGACGACGTATACGGCTGTGCCGAATCTTGAGTCGCCGTACGTGGTGGAGTTTGCGGGGGGAGTGGACCAGCAGGTGGGACATAGCGGAACGATCTCCGCGACGTATATCCACTCGCAGGGTGTGCACCAGTTGGTGACGCAGAATATCGGGTATGACTTTGCGAACCCGTTGTTATCGACGGCGCATTATCAGTATTTCAGCGAGGGCGCGTTCACGCAGAACCAGCTGGTGTTGCATGCGCATGTGCAGACGGCGAAGGGGATTTCGCTGTTTGGGTACTATGCGCTGAACTCGGTGAATGGCGATACGTCGGGGCAGGGCGCGGACATTTCGACGCCGGGCAACATCCATGCGGACTATGGGCGGACGACGTTCGATGTGCGTAACCGGCTGTTTATGGCGGGTTCGATTGCACTGCCGAAGCTGTTTCAGCTTAGCCCGTTCATGATTGCGCAGAGTGGTGATCCGTACAACATTACGACAGGCGAGGACACATATAACGATTCGTTTTTCAATGCGCGGCCGTATCTCGTGCCCGCGTCGGCGGTGACTGCGACGAACGGGGATTATGTGAAGACGATTCCGGGATGCGGGACGTTTGCGCAGCCGGGATATCAGACGCCAGGAGCGGCGATTGTGCCGATCAACTATTGCACGGGGCCGGCGCTGTTTACGTTCAACTTCAGGTTGACGAAGACGTTCGGGTTTGGAGCGAAGCTGGCGAGAGCTGGCGGCGGAGGCATGGGCGGACCGGGTGGCGGGCCTGGAGGACATGGGCACGGCGGACCGGGGCACTTTGGCGGGGAGGTGAGCAGTGGCCGACGGTATAACCTGTCGTTTGGGTTGCAGGTGCAGAACCTGTTCAATAACGAAGACCTGGGGACGCCGCAGGGGCAGTTGACGTCGCCGTTCTTTGGGCAATCGACGCAGATCAACGGACAGCCGTTTACGACAGACAGTGCGGTGCGGCGGATTACGCTGCAGACTTCGTTCTACTTTTAGAGGCGAGGCTGAGGGGCAGGCTCGCTGGCTCCGGCTGGCGAGCTTTTGGTTTTGGGAGACCAGGCTGATGTGGGCAATCCAAATCAGGCTCACTTCCCCGGGCAGAGCCCTATGAAGCAATGCAGCGACGATGCCTAGGAGAGCGGGCAGAGCTCGCGCGCGGAAGTAGGGTTGCTCTTAGGCAACGGCTGACGATGCCTGCGTGTGAGCTCACTCGATCAAAAGGAACTACGTCAGCTTTGAGGGCATCACCCTGGACAAGCGCTTCGTGGACAAGGCATCTGGGAACGACCTTCACCGGCCCCAACTCGGACAGCTCACCAGCTACGTTCGCGATGGAGACACCGTGATCGATCACTCGATGGACAGGCTTGCCCGTCGCGAAGGGATTCGAGGCGCTCTTGCATGGGGCGTAGGATTCACGTATAAAACAGGCACCAACATCCGATCACGAGCAGGCCTTATGAAGAAGCGAGGCGTAATACCCCGAGCGGCCGCCAGGCAGTGGCGGAATGCAGCGAGCAAAGCGAGTACGGGCGAGCGGCTCATACTGCTGGCGCTGGGTGCGCTGCTGCTGGTGGGTGGTACTTCGGCGCGGGCGGGGAATTTGTTTGGGCCGCAGCCGGTACCGGATTGGGTGAAGACGGCGGCGCAGCAGAAACTGCCGGAGTTCCATGGGAATCCGAAGGCGGTGGTGCTGCTGGAGGACACGACGTACACGGTGGATGCGAAGGGGCAGGCCGTCGAGCATGTACGGCGGGTGGTGAAGATTCTGCGGCCGCAGGGGCGGGAGTATGGGTATGCGGCGGTGTGGTACGACAAGGACTCGAAGGTGCTGTCGATGCATGTGTGGAGCATCGATCCTGCGGGGCATGAGTACTCGATGAAGGACAACGAGATAGGGGATGTGGGGCAACCGGGAGAGGGTGGCGAGCTGTACTCGGATGAGCGGGCGAAGGTGGCGGACCCGCCGGGACGCGATCCTGGAGGGATCGTTGCTTACGAGTACGAGAGGTGCCAGCGACCCTACCTGGCGGAGACCAACTGGGAGTTTCAGGATGAGCTGCCGCGGATCCAGCAGAGCTTCACGCTGGCTCTACCAGCTGGGTACACGTACACGACGACGTGGGCGCGGCATGGGAAGGTGGACGGGATCGACATGGAGAATCATTCGTATCGATGGGAGATGAACAACGAGTCGGCGATCGATCTGGAGCAGGTGCCGCTGTCGCCGGGGGAGGGATCGCAGGCGGCGCGGATGACGGTGCACTATGCGGGGCCGGGGCTGGGCGAGCCGCAGGATGGGACGTGGGTGGGGATCGGCGAATGGTATGCGGGCCTGGAGCGGGACCGGCTGGCGGCTTCGCCGGACATTGCGGCGAAGGCACAGGAATTGACGACAGGGAAGACGGATTTCTATGACAAGGCAGAGGCGATCGGGGAATTCGTACAGCAGAAGATACGGTACTTCGTGATCGAGATGGGAGTGGGCGGGTATCAGCCGCACGCGGCAGAGGATATCTATCGCGGGCGTTATGGAGACTGTAAAGACAAGGCGACGCTGCTGTCGGCGATGTTGTCGAGTGTGGGCATTCATAGCGCGCTTTTGATGGTGGATACGGAGCGTGGGGTGATTGATCCGGAGGATCCGTCGATTGCGGGCAATCACATGATTGCGGCGATCGAGATTCCGGCGGGGTATGCGTCGCCCAAGCTGCACAGCGTGGTGACGGCGAAGACAGGGAAGCGGTATCTGATCTTCGACCCGACGTGGGAGATGACGCCGTTCGGGCAACTGGAACACAATCTGCAGGGCAGCTACGGCGTGCTGCTAGAGGGCAAAGACAGCCAGATCATCCAACTACCAGTGATGGATCCAACGTTGAATACGATTCATCGGACAGGGACGTTTGATCTGAGCGTGGATGGGACGCTGAAGGGGTCGGTGAAGGACATGCGGTTTGGTGATGTGGCGGTGGGGCGCAGGCGCGTCTTTTCGGGCCAGGATGAGAAGAAGCAGAAGGAGTATATGAATGATGTAATTGGCGGCGATTTTACGGGTGCGTCGATGACGGGGTTGAAGGTGGAGAACGTGGACACGCTGGACAAGGATCTGACGACCTCGTTCGATCTGCAGGCGAGCCACTTTGCAAGTTTCACGGGACCCCTGCTGATGGTCCGTCCGCGCGTGCTGGGGCGGTACGACCTGAGCGTGGATCACAAGCCGCGGCATGTGGAGGTGAACCTGCGGGAGACGATGCAGGGAACCGATGACTATGACATTGAACTGCCTGCAGGATACGTTGTGGATGAGCTGCCGGATCCGGTGAAGGTGGACGTAGGATTTGCGAGCTATGTGAGCTCGACAGAGATGCGCGGACGGGTGTTGCACTACAGCCGGAGGTATACGGTGCGGCAGGTGACGGTGCCTGCGAGCAAGTATGACGAGGTGCAGCAGCTGGCAGCGGCCATCGCAGCGGATGAAGACAGCCAGGCGATATTGAAGCGAGCGAACTAGAGCAGCAGAGATCAGATGGGAGCGGCGGGTAGTCATGAAGATGCGATGGATAGCTGCAGGTGTGTTCGTGGTGGTAATGAGTGACCGGGCGATGTGGCCCCAAACGAGTTTTATGCAACCGACGGCAGAGGAGTTATCAATGACGTCGTTGCCGGGGTATCCAGGAGCGTCCGCGGTGGTGCTGAATCGTGAGGAGACGACCAAGGACGACATGCACGCGGTGTTTCACTACGAGCGCATTAAGATCCTGAGCAAAGAGGGAGAGAAGTACGCGAACGTCGAGTTGCCATTTGTAAGCACGTCGCAGAACTCAAGTTCTGGTTCGGGCGATGACAAGACGCTCGAACAGATTTCGGGGCGGACGATTCATGCGGACGGCACGGTGATTCCCTTCACGGGAAAACCGTATCTTAAGATGCTGGAGAAGGGGCAGCACGTGAAGGTGCAGGAGAGAGTGTTCACGCTGCCGGATGTGGAGGTGGGAAGCATCCTGGAATACCGGTACGCAACGTACATTTCAGACAATGTGTATGAGGCCCCAGACTGGTTCATCCAGGGACCGGTATATGTGAGGCAGGCGCACTACGTGTGGTACCCGACGTCTAAACAGCTTGTGAGCGAGAGGGGGTTGATTTCGGCGATTACATGGTTCCCAATCCTTCCGCCGGGCGCAAAGATCGAGCGGCATGAGATACCATACAACGCACTGTCTAGCGGTCCGAAGCAGTACTTCGAGTTGACGATCAAGAATGTTCCACCGGAGTTGAAGGAGGTGTATATGCCTCCGATCTCCAGTTTCAGCTACAGGGTTTTGTTCAATTTTACGGCGGAGCGTACGACGGCTGAGTGGTGGAGGGATCAAGGCAAGGATTGGTCCAAGGGGATGGACTCGTTTGCCGATGCCAACGGGGAGTTGAAAAAGAAGACAGCGGAGATCACTGCTGGAGCAACGACCGATGATCAAAAGCTGCAGAAGATTTATGCCGCAGTGATGGAGCTGGAAAATACCCGTTACACCCGCGCACACGAGCAGCGCGAAAACAAGGCCGAGGGCGGCGGGCAGGTGAAGACTGCCGCCGATGTGCTGAGCCATCAGCGAGGCAATGAGACGCAGCTGACCCAACTCTTTGTAGGGATGGCGAGGGCCGCGGGCATGAAGGCCTACTTCATGCTGGTACCCAATCGCAACGAGGAAATCTTTGTTCCTGGCTGGATGAGCTTCCGGCAGTTCGACGACGTGATAGCGATTGTCAACGTAGACGGGAAGGAGCGGTACTTCGATCCGAGCTCGAGGTACTGCCCCTATGGTCATCTTGCATGGCAGCATACGCTGGTGCAGGGGCTGCGCCAGGTGGATAAGGGCACGGAGTTTGGGGGGACGCCGGGAGACGATATTAGTTTCAACATGGTGACGCGTGTGGCTAACCTGAAGATGGATGACACGGGTCAGATTACGGGCAAGATCGATCTTTCCTTTTCTGGAGCGGAGGGAGTGGATTGGCGGCACACGGCGCTGAGCGGCGATGAAGAGAGCCTGGATCAGGCGCTGCGGGTGTATCTCGAAGGCATGGTGCCGAAGTCGTTGCAGGTGAAGGTCAGCAAGATCGAGAACGTGAAGGAGTATGAGCAGCCGCTCAAGGTGAGCTACGAGGTGACCGGGACGATGGGAACGCATACCGGCAAGCGACTCATTCTTCCCTCGGATCTCTTCGTGAGCGGTTCTTCGGCGACGTTCGCGGATGAGAATCGGCAGGAGGCTGTGTACTTCCACTATCCGCGGGTTTTGCAGGATGCGGAGCGTCTCAACCTTCCGGACTCGATGAGTGTGGAGGCGTTACCCAATTCGGCGCGGTTCGATCTTGCGAAGCAGGAGATCTATGCGCTGACGGTGGTTGGGGACGCGAAGGGGTTTACGACGCGGCGCAACCACATCCAGGGCGAGTTGCTGGTGATGCCGAAGGATTACGACGATTTGCGCAAGTACTATGCGCAGTTCGAGAGCAAAGACCAGGAGAGCGTGGTGCTGAAGGCGGCGTCGGTTACGACGGCGGCGAGAGGAGACTGAGCTGTGGGCACGGGGATCAGGGCGCTAGAGTGCAGACTTTGATCGTGCCGTTTCTGGGGTGCGATGTTGAGGGCGACGAACTCCTCATTGGTTTGAGTGGTTTTGGCTTCCGCGTTCTGTCCTAGGTGGCCGATGAGTATGACTTTGTTGGACATGGTGTTTGGCTCCGTTTCTTCTGGTTTGTCCGCTGGATGCGGTACATGCTTGCCCAACGGATGTGCCATCGCGACCGACTCCCTCGGCGACTGGACGGGATCAATTCCTTCCAGAAGCAGTTTTTGGTAGGCATTGTCGATACTGCGCGATGGGGGGGGAATGAAGGACAATGTTTCCATTTCCCGCTCCTGTAGGGCCAGCGCTAGTGATGTGTCCGAGTGGACTGATACATTGTGACGTCGGTCAGTCTTCGATTGCCCAAACTGCAGGTCCCTCAGCACCCGTGACGAAGATAAAGAATCTGCTGCGATGGTGGGGATTAGGAGATTGGTGTGGCGATGAGCTGGAATCTGATCGGAGGAGCAGCGATATTCGCGCCAAACTTCGCTGTTTTGGTGTCTCCGTGGCTCAAACAAATCGAAATCACTTCGTTCGCTGATGCGACGTCTTTGACCCATGGCGGCGGTGCATCATAGAAGAGACATGACAAACTCCCGATCGAAGTTAGAGCCACGATGGCCTGCGATACTCGCGCTACTTGCCGTGGGCGGACTCCGTTTGGCGCTGCCTGAATCCTTGTCGGCGGGACCGGGGTGGGTTCTCATTCTTGTTCTGGGCGTCCTAATCGTCCCGACTGTTTGGGCGCGTCGTGTCGGCAACGACAGACTGAATCAGATGTTGGGATATTTGCTGACATCGATAGTCACGGCCGATATGATTTGGTCCCTTTCGCTCCTGATAGCGGCATTGCCATCTCATAAAGAATCGCCCAGAGACTTACTCGTCTCAGCGGCAGCATTGTGGGTCACAAACATACTGGTATTCGCGTCGTGGTATTGGAGGCTTGATGCAGGTGGTCCGAGCGCGCGCGAGTTGCGTGGTGTTCATAAGGATGGCGCGTTTCTCTTCCCACAGATGACGTTGAATCAGAACACGAAGCGGGAGATGGGAGAGGATTGTTGGAGTCCCGGTTTCATCGATTACCTATTTCTCGCCTTCAACACGAGCACTGCGTTCTCTCCAACGGATTCGCCTGTTTTGTCGCGCTGGGCGAAGGGTCTGATGATGGTGCAAGCCTTGATTTCGTTTGCGACCGTCGCACTCCTCGCGGCACGAGCCGTGAACATTCTTTGAGGGTATCGGCGGAGCACTCGCTGACGGAAACCGCAACGAACTGAATGCAGACTAAAATGAGAGGGGTGCGCCCAGCTCAATGCGGCGCTCATTTTCTGCGGCGAGCGGGTGTGAGAATGGTTCGCGTCGGCGGCGACCAACTGAAGCGAGCGTCGCTCCTTGAAGTGCGGCTGGATGAGCCGGGATCGTGCCATCGCACGATGCCGAGCCGCCTGGGACACTCCGCTCAGCTCCTGCATGCAAGGACACTACGCCAAATAATTCTGAGAGTGACAGAGCTAGCCATGCTCGATGGTAAAACCATTCAGCAACGGGAGCGACGCTGGGTGCTGGCAGACCAGGAAGGGAAGGGAAGACGCGTCTGGACCGTAGCGGTGCCGGTTGGGTCAAGCAAGAGATTGACGCTAGGATGACCGCAGCCCGGATCGAAGACGGGCGCGGTGAACGGTGACACGTTTACAGAAAGTTGTTCGACGACCACGATTGCGACCAGCAGTGCAGGCACATATTCGATTGTGCCGACCGCCGTGGGAACGCACCTGAGCGGTTATACAGTGACGACGACCAACGGAACGCTCACAGTCACATATTGATCAGTTCGGCCAGCGCCATCACTGCGGGAACAGAGCATGACGTTTACAGCGACCGTGAAGTCAGGCACATTGCCAGTGACGAATGGCACGGTAACGTTCCTCAACGGAACCGCGACCATCGGCACAGGCGCGGTGAATGCTAACGGCGTGGCGACGCTCACCACCACAAAGCTTCCAGTTGGGGCCGACCCTTCCTTTACGGCCAGCTATGGCGCGACTACGGATGACGCGGCATCGAGTTCAAGCGCTGTGACCGTGACGGTGGCTTCTGGAGCGCCTGTTGTCGCGGGAACAACCACGACAGTCACGGCCAGTCCAGCATCGATCACTGCATGGGGCAGAGTGGCGCTGATGGCGACCGTGGCGTGATCTTCAGGCACGCCGAGCGCCCGGTACAAATAGGCCCATTTGCCGCAGACCTTCACGTATGTCTCGTCGGCCCGCCAACTCGTTGAACGCGGGCAGCGCCACTGCCGGCGCAGCCGCTTTTCAATCTCCGGCGCGTACTTCTGAACCCAACGGTAGATCGTGGAATGATCGTCGCCCACACCGCGCTCGCCCATCATCTGCGCAAGATCACGGGAGCTGATCCCATACCGGCAGTACCAGCGAACCGCTCAGAGGATGATCTCGCGCTCACATTGGCGCCACTTGAAGTCTGACATGACCAGATCCCTCCGCGCTCAGCCCATTTTTAACCCCGCCTCCGCAAGTTTGCAACAGAGCCGGAGTATCCACATTTATGCTGATGGAGGAGGTTTGAATGACGATGACTTTGGCGGAACCACCTGTGGCGCAGCAGCGGCAGCAAACGACGTCGCTGCATGGAACGGAACTGATCGATCGCTACGGATGGATGCGTGACAAGGGAGCAACCGAGGTAACGGAGTACCTGGAGGCGGAGAACGCGTACACCAGAGATGCAATGCGCGGAACGGAGGCGCTTCAACAGACGCTGTATGAAGAAATTCTTTCGCATATCAAGGAGGATGATGTTTCGGTACCGTATAGGGACGGCGCGTGGGAGTATTTGACGCGCACGGAGAAGGGCCAACAGTATGCGCGGTTTTGCCGAAGGCCGGTGGGAGAACTTGAGGCGGAGGTTGTGATACTGGATGTAAATGCGCTGGCTGTAGGGCGGCCGTTTTTGCAGTTGGGTGCGCTGAGCGTGAGTCCGGATGGAAGGCTACTGGCGTTCACGACGGACAACACGGGATTTCGGCAGTACACACTGGCGGTGAAGGATCTGGAGACGGGCGAGATGCTCCCGGATACGGCGCAGCGCGTGGGGTCGCTGGTGTGGGCGCCGGACTCTGCGACGCTGTTGTATGCGACCGAGGATGAGCAGACGAAGCGGCAGGACCGGGTGTTTCGGCTTGCAGTGGGAGCGATGGCGGAGGCGGAGGAGGTGTTTCATGAGCGGGACGAGCGCTTTAATGTGGGTGTGGGGCGGACGCGGGACCGCGAGTATCTGCTGCTGGAGCTTGGCAGCCATCCGACGAGTGAGACGTGGTTTATGCGCGCGAGCGAGCCTTCGGGTGCGTTCCAGTTACTAGCGGAGCGCGTCGACGACGAGGAGTACAGCGTTGAGCACAGGGAGGGATTTTTCTATATCCATACGAACCATGAGGCCGAGCAGTTTCGACTGATGCGAGCGACGGTGCTTGCAACGGAACGGGAGCACTGGGAGGAGATTCTGCCCGAGCGGGACGATGCGCCGCTTGAGGATGTGGATTTGTTTCGCGACTTCTTTGTGGCGAGCTATCGCGAGCGCGGGCTGCCGGTGCTGCGGGTGTTTGCGTTGGGAGCAGATGGGCTGGCCGGGAATTTTAGGGATATACGCTTCCCTGATCCGGCATATGAGGCCAATGGCGATGTGAACCGTGACTTTGCGACGGCGAAGTACAGATATGCGTATCAGTCGCTGGTGCGGCCGTCCTCGGTGTTTGAGTATGAGGTGGCGACGGGCGAGTCGATGCTACTGAAGCAGCAGGAGGTTCCGGGCGGATTCGATGCGTCGCGATATGCTTCGGAGCGGCTATGGTTTGCAGCGAAGGATGGAACGCAGGTGCCGGTTTCAGTGGTCTACCGGCGCGATGGGTTCAAGAGGGACGGAAGCGGGCCCCTGTATGTGTACGGATATGGATCGTATGGGTATGCACTACCGCTGGGGTTCAGTGCGTCGCGGCTGGCGCTGTTGGACCGCGGGGTGGTGGTAGCGTATGCGCATATCCGCGGCGGCGGCGAGTTGGGCGATTCTTGGCACGATGGCGGAAAGATGATGAAGAAGCGCAACACGTTTACCGACTTCATTGAGGCAACGGAGTTTCTGGTGCGTGAAGGTTATGGGGATGCGAAACGTGTGGCGATTGAGGGCGGAAGCGCGGGCGGGTTGCTGATGGGAGCAGTCGTGAACATGCGACCGGAACTGTTTCGTGTGGTGCTGTCGCATGTGCCGTTTGTGGATGTGATGAACACGATGCTGGACGCGAATTTGCCGCTGACGGTGGCTGAGTATGAGGAGTGGGGTAACCCGAATGAGGCGGATGCGTTCGAGTACATGCGCAGCTATTCACCATACGACAATTTGCGCGAGGGTGCGTATCCGGGGATGCTAGTGAAGACGAGCCTGAATGATTCGCAGGTGATGTACTGGGAGCCGGCAAAGTATGTGGCAAAGCTACGGACATTGAAGACCAACGACACGCCGCTACTGCTGCATGTGAATATGGATGCGGGGCATGGTGGTGCATCCGGACGTTATGACTACCTGAAGGAGATTGCGTTCGATGACGCGTTTCTGCTGCGAGAGTTGGGTGTGGAAACCGCTACTTAGCCTACTACGGCGAATACGTAAGCTTGGCAAAAAAGAGAATGTCGCGAAACTGATGCGCATGTAGCTGATTTTATGCAGCCTCTTTTTCGCTTATCCCGCTTGAATCCCCTCGGGGAATCTCCTGCCGAGAATGCCGAAACCTATCGCAGGCCCTACCAGAGGGATCAAAGAAGTGATTTCTCAGATGAGGCCGAACTTCGTCAGAAAGCATCGCAGCTTCGTGTCCCACAGCGCCGCAATCGTTTGTCGAAGAATCGCAAGAATAGACATGAATGAGCCGCCGTGCATCCGGCGCACAAACTGATTCGTGCATAAATGCCTCCAAGTTCCGTCACCCCAAAAGTGAACGCGAGAATCAAGCTCTTCGTCTCGGTATGAGGGGCAGTTGACGTCGCCGTTCTTTGGGCAATCGACGCAGATCAACGGACAGCCGTTTACGACAGACAGTGCGGTGCGGCGGATTACGCTGCAGACTTCGTTCTACTTTTCGAGGCGAGGTTGAGGGGCAGGCTCGCTGGCTTCGGCTGGCGAGCTTTTTATTTTAGAAGACGGGGATGTGACGGGCGTTACATGTGGCGGGGTTTCCTGGGGGTAGTATTGGGTGGTGTTGCGGAGGCGTTGCTAGAGGATTCGAGCCGCGACGAGGAGGAGGAAGAACGATGGGATTCAAGAAGATGCTGATTGCTGTCGATGAGAGTACACATGCGGCGCGGGCGGCGGAGGTGGGGCTGGAGCTTGCGGGGATGCTGAAGGCGGAGGTTGCGTTTGTGCATGTGTTTGATGAGCGCGACATACCTGGGGGACTCGTAACGAGCGATGGCGGGGATGAGGTAGAGGTTTACCGGAAGGAGGCGTACCGGTTGCTGCATGGGTTTGCAGAGCGGGCGGTGATGGCGCCGGCGGCGCTGACGTTTTTTGAGGATGGCACGGCGGGCACGAAGATCGTACAAGTGGCGACGGCGTGGAGAGCGGACGTGATTGTGATGGGGACGAGGGGAAGGAGCGTCGTAGCGAGTGCGCTGACGGGCAGCGTAGCGCAGTCGGTACTGCGGCATGCTCCGTGCCCGGTGCTGGCGGTGCGGCTGTAGCGGGTTTTATGTGAGATGGAGGCTGCGGAAGAGCGGGATTTTGAGGGCTGCGACGAGCAGGGCAAAGATGGCCGCGGCGAGGAGTTCGACGATGAGCAGCGTGGCTGAGATCGGGGCCATGAGCGTGCCGGTACGAGCGAGCGCGGTGATGATGCCGATGTCGAGAAGGGAGGATGCAGCGAGCCAGATGGTTGGGCGTGGACCCCAGAGGCGATGGCGGTCGCGGATGGCGTAGATCATGGCTTGACCTCCGAAGACGATACCGACGACGGAGAGGGTTCGCAGACTGGCGGTGTCGAGGTGGAAGTGGTGGATGCCGATCTCCAGAAGGAGGGTGCTGAAGGCGAGAAGAAGGACGCCAAAGGAGATTCCGGCGGTGGTGATGCGGCCGATGTGCCACTGGTTGGGGTGGGGCGAGGGTGTGACGTGGTCGGTGGTGAGGGACATGGAGAGGAAGTCGCCGGTGACCATGAGAAGAACCATGAGAATTGGCGTGAGGACGGCGGTACCGGTGATGAGAAGGCCGACGGCGAGGAGGAGCACTTCTGCGATTTTTTTGAGGATGGAGTTAAGGGTGTAGGTAAGGATGCGCTGGAAGGCGGTGCGGCCTTCGTTGACGGCGGCGACGACGCCGTGGAGGCCGGGTTGAGTGAGGACGATGCCGGCGGCGGATTTGGCGACGTCGGTGGCGGTGGAGACGGCGATGCCCATCTGGGCCTGGCGTAGGGCGGGAGCGTCGTTGGCGCCGTCGCCGCACATGCCGACCGTGTGGTTGCCTTTCTGGAAGGCCTGGACGAGGTTGAATTTGCCTTCGGGGAGGATGCCGGCGAAGACAGCGAAGTCGGAGGGATGGATGGAGTCGGGCAAGGGGCCGGGGGGACAGATGGGGCCGTCGAGACCCACTTGATGGGCGATGACGGCGGCGGTCACGGGGGCGTCTCCGGTGACCATGACGGTGCGAACGCCGAGAGCGAGGAGCTGGGTGATGAGGAGGCGGGAGTCCTGGCGCGGCGGATCGCTGAGAGCGATGGCACCGATGATGTGGAGGGCGTTGGGTGGGCCGAGGGCGACGGCGAGGACGCGGAAGCCGCGATGTTCGAGGTCGGAGGCGGTGGAGGAGATTGTGGGAGAGGAGGTGGCGAGGGCGGCGACGGCGGCGAAGGCTCCCTTGATGATGGAGATGGGGTGGCCGGTGGCGTCCTGCGCTGTGGCGCGGGCGATCTTGGTGGCGGGGTCGAAGGGGGTGAAGGAGGTGCGCGATGGGAGGGTGGTGGAGGTGACTACGGCGGCGGTGCGGATGGCTTTATCGACGGGATCGGCACCAGCTTCGGAGCTGGCGAGAGCGGCCCAGCTGAGGAGTTGCGCGTTGGTGTATGTGTCGGCGCAGACGATCTGGTTGACGGCGAGCTCGTTGCGGGTGAGGGTGCCGGTTTTGTCGGAGCAGAGGACTTCGATGGTGGCGGCTTCGTCGATGGCGGAGAGGCGGGTAGGAAGGGCTCCGACTTTGGCGAGACTTTCTGCGCCGATGGCTGCGGCGAGGGTGAAGGTGGCGGGAAGGGCGACCGGGATGGAGGCGAGCAGCGCGGCGAGGAGGAGGTTGAGGATCTCGGCTGCGGGCATGAGGTGGGCGAAGGCGTAGACGCCCATGGCGAGGATCACGGCGGCGTTGAAGATGGCGAGGTTGCGGACGATGCGGAGGACGGCGCGCTGCTGAGAGCTGACGGCGTGGGCGGTGCGAACGAGTTCGGCGGTCTTGCCGAATTTGGTGTGGATGCCGGTGGCGGTAACGATGGCGGTGGCTTCGCCGCGGGTGACGAGAGCGCCGGCGAAGGTTTCGGTGTTGGCGGAGGCTTCGGTGGGGAGGGATTCGCCGGTGAGGGTGGATTGGTCGAGGGAGGCGTTGCCGTCGAGGAGGCGGACGTCGGCGGGGACGACGGCGCCGAGGGAGAGCTTGACGATGTCGTTGACGACGAGGCTGGCAGTCGGGAGGGTGACCCATTTGCTGTCGCGGAGAACGGAGGCGTTGAGGGCGAGACGGGATTTGAGGGCGTTGAGTGTGGCCTGCGCGCGGCCTTCCTGAATGTAGGAGAGGGCTGCATTGAAGATGAGGAGACCGGCGATCACGGCGGCTTCGAGATTCTTATGCAGGAAGAGTTGGAGGATGATGGAAGCTTCAAGCAGCCAGGGGACGGGAGCCCAGAATTTTGCGAGCGCGGCGCGAGCGGGGTTGATGGCGGTATCGGGGGTTGCGTTGGGGCCGTCCTGGCGGAGGCGTGACTCCGCAGCCTCGGTTGTCAGGCCCTGAGAGATTGCTGCTTCTGTAGACCTGGCCGGGGGCTGCGGTGTGGCATTGGGGGTGTTCATGGCTTTTCCGTGGGCCAGATCCAGTTGGTGATTTCGGGGCGGTCGACGCCTGCGGTGTAGGCGTAGTTGATGCTGTCGATGATCTGTTTTTTGAGCCACTCTTTGACGTGGGCGGCGGAGTCCTGCAGTTTGGGGACGCGGTCGATGACGTCGATGGAGAGGTTGAAGCGATCGACCTGATTGCGGATGGCGAGTTCGAGCGGGGTGTTGATGTTGCCTTTTTCCTTATAGCCGCGGACGTGGATGTTGTCGTGGTTTGTGCGGCGGTAGGTGAATTTGTGGATGAGCCAGGGATAGCCGTGGAAGTTGAAGATGACGGGCTTGTCTTTGGTGAAGAGAGAGTCGAAGTCGCGGTCGGAGAGGCCGTGGGGATGTTCGGAGTCGGGCTGGAGGCGGAAGAGATCGACGACGTTGACGAAGCGGATCTTGAGTGAGGGGAGGTGTTCGCGGAGGATGGCGACGGCGGCGAGTGCTTCCTGGGTCATGACGTCGCCTGCGCTGGCGATGACGACGTCGGGCTCCTGGCCGCTGTCGTTGCTGGCCCAGTCCCAGATGCCGATGCCTTTGGTGCAGTGGATGACGGCGGCATCCATGTCGAGATAGACGAGGTGGGGCTGCTTGTCGGAGACGATGACGTTGACGTAGTCCTCACTGCGGAGGCAGTGATCGGCGACGCTGAGGAGGCAATTGGCGTCGGGGGGGAGATAGATGCGTGTGACTTCGGCGCTTTTGTTGCTGACGACGTCGAGAAAGCCGGGGTCTTCGTGGGAGAAGCCGTTGTGATCCTGCCGCCAGACGAGCGAGGAGATGAGGAGGTTGAGGGAGGATACGGGGGCACGCCAGTCGATCTCGCGCTTGGATTTTTCGAGCCACTTGGCGAACTGGTTGTACATGGAGTCGATGATGTGGGCGAAGGCTTCGTAGGTGTCGAAGATACCGTGGCGGCCGGTGAGGATGTAGCCTTCGATCCAGCCTTCGAGGGTGTGCTCGCTGAGCATCTCCATGACGCGGCCGTCGGGGGCGATGTCGGTGCCGTCGGCGTCTTCGGGTTTGATTTCGGCGAGCCAGGTTTTGAGGCTGGCGTCGTAGATATCCTGGAGGCGGTTGGAGGCGTTTTCGTCGGGGCTGAAGACGCGGAAGCTGCTCATGTTGCGGCGCATGACGTCGCGGAGGAACTTGCCGAGGGTTTCGGTGGGAGAGACTTCTTTGGCACCGGGGTTGTCGACGGGGATGGCGTAGTCGCGGAAGTCGGGGAGGTCGAGCGGCTTGCGGAGTTTACCGCCGTTGGCGTGGGGGTTTGCGCTCATGCGGCGGTCGCCTTTGGGGGCGAGTTCGCGGAGTTCGGGGATGAGGGTACCGTGTTCGTCGAAAAGGATTTGGGGGTTGTAGCTGCGCAGCCATTGCTCAACGATCTGGAGGTGGCCGGGATTGGTTTTTACGTTCAGCACGGGCACCTGATGGGCGCGCCAGAAGTTTTCGACTTTGTGGCCGTCGACTTCTTTTGGGCCGGTCCAGCCTTTGGGCGAGCGGAGGATGATCATGGGCCAGCGCGGGCGGTTGGGCTTGCCGGTGCTGCGGGCTTGCTGCTGGATGGAGCGGATCTGGTTGATGCAGGTCTCCATGGTGGCGGCCATGAGCTGGTGCATGATGGCGGGGTCGTCGCCTTCGACGACGTAGGGCGTCCAGCCGTAGCCGCGGAAGAGCTGATCGAGCTCTTCGTGGGTGATGCGGGCGAGGACGGTGGGGTTAGCGATCTTGTAGCCGTTGAGGTGGAGGATGGGGAGAACGGCGCCGTCGCGGACGGGGTTGAGGAACTTGTTGGAGTGCCAGGCGGTGGCGAGGGGGCCGGTTTCGGCTTCGCCGTCGCCGATGACGACGGAGGCGATGAGGTCGGGGTTGTCGAAGGCTGCACCGAACGCGTGGGAGAGGCTGTAGCCGAGCTCGCCGCCCTCGTGGATGGAGCCGGGGACCTCGGGGGTGCAATGGCTGCCGAGCTGGCCGGGGAAGGAGAAGGCGCGGAAGAGCTTGAGAAGGCCGGCTTCGTCCTGACTTTTTTCGGGGTAGACCTCGGAGTAGGTGCCTTCGAGATAGCCGTTGGCGAGGGATGCGGGAGCGCCGTGGCCGGGGCCAGCGAGGTAGATCATGTTGAGGTCGTACTTGCGGATGAGGCGGTTGAGATGAACCCAGACGAAGCTCTGGCCGGGGTCGGAGCCCCAGTGGCCGAGGAGGCGATTTTTGAAGTCGGAGGGCTGGAGCGGGCGACGGAGAAGGGCATTGTCATGGAGGTAGATCATGCCCGCGCTGAGATAGTTGCAGGCCTGCCAGTAGGCGTTTATCTTGCGCAGTTCTTCAGGAGAGAGTGTGGGTGATGAGGATGCAGCGTCTTGTCCTGTTGCGTGGGCCGAGGTCATGGATGATCCTTCTCGCGAATGAGATTGGCTGCCGTTGGGCGGTCCCATGTCGTCGTGTGGAGGAGCCCTGAGAAGCAGACACTACTAGCTTGGCACATCAACGTGCGGGGAGGTGTGACAATCGGCACAAAGGAATTGTGGGAGGAATGTTAGGATGTGTGGCTTGCGGTGGTGCGGATGAAGGGGCTAGGGTGGCTGAGAGGACCGTTGTTTTTGGCTCGTTGCGGGTGGCGCAGGAAGATGGGAGTTGTTCATGGCTGAGGTGACGGTTCTGACGGTGAATACCGGGTCTTCGTCGTTGAAAGTGGGGCTGTATGCGATGGGGGAGGGAGGCGAGCGGCTGCTGCTGGATGGGCTGGGGGACGGCATCGGCAAGGCGGAGGGATCGCTGACGCTGCGTGATGGCGGGGGCAAGGTGGTGCGGTCGGAGAAGGTGAGCCATGCGACGCAGGAGAGCGCGCTGGGTGAGGTGATGGCGTCGATGCGCGAGATGCATGGAGCGGCGCCCGAGGCTGTGGGACACAGGGTGGTGCATGGTGGGCCGCGGCTGATGGAGCATCAACCGATTACGCCTGCGGTGCTGGAGGAGTTGCGACGGTGCATTCACTTTGCGCCACTGCATATTCCGGGGGCGCTGGCGCTGATTGAGGCAACGGAGCGCACGTTTGCGGGAGTGCCGCAGTTTGCGTGCTTCGATACGGCGTTCCA
Source organism: Acidobacteriota bacterium (assembly GCA_019351975.1). Lineage (GTDB taxonomy): Bacteria > Acidobacteriota > Terriglobia > Terriglobales > Acidobacteriaceae > Granulicella. The sequence continues at coordinate 12,315 of JABBOG010000023.1, read as the reverse complement.
CGGGACGATGCCGGAGAGAGCTTCGCGGCTGCCGCTGTCGCAGGCGCTGGCGGATGAGGGGATACGGCGCTATGGGTTCCATGGGCTGTCGTATGAGTCGATTGTGGCGCAGTTGGGGAAGGCGATGCCGTCGCGGGTGGTGGCGGCGCATTTGGGTGGAGGAGCGAGTCTGGCGGCGCTGAAGGATGGGCTGTCGGTGGATACGTCGATGGGGCTTACGCCGACGGGCGGTATACCGATGGCGACAAGGAGTGGGGATCTTGATCCGGGAATTCTGCTGTACCTGATACGGACGAAGAAGATGGATGCCGATGCGCTGGAGGCGATGCTGAATCATGAGGCGGGGACGGTGGCGGTATCGGGCGGGATGTCGGATATGCGCGAGCTTTTGGCTGCGAGCGATGGCGGGGACGGCCGAGCGACGTTGGCGGTAGAGATGTTTTGTGTGGCGATCGCGAAGGAGATTGCGGCGTATGCGGCGGTGCTGGGCGGGTTGGATATGGTGGTGTTCGCAGGCGGCATTGGGGAACATAGCGCTGAGGTGCGTGGGAAGGTGTGCGAGCGGATGGCATTTCTTGGGCTGCGGTTGGACGATGGTGCGAATACAGCGGGGAGGGCTGTGATCTCTGCTGCGGAGAGCACGGTAGAGGTGCGGGTGGTGGAGAGCAGGGAGGATCTGGAGATTGCACGGCATTGCCGGAGGATGATGGCGGAGCGGTGATGCGGAGCGGTGACGTAGATCACAGACGGCTGCGTTCTGAACGCGCAGTATGGGGCTGGAGGTCGATGATGAATGCTGCGTCGATGAAGATGGAGTGCGCTGCGCCGAAGGTGAGATGTGGTGGTCCGTGCCCGGGGTATGGTTCACAGGTGTGTTGCCCGCCACTGATTGTGGTGGCGGCGCATGCGATGGATGCAGCGGCGGAGGAGCGCAGGGTGGCGGAAGCGAAGACGTCGCGGGCTACTTGATGGCTGCGGAGAGAACGCCGATGGTGCCGTCGATGGGTGGCGTGCGCAGGCCGAGGAGCGTGGCGAGGAACGGGTAGACGTCGATGTTGTGGAAGCTGGGCAAGGCGACGCCGGGGACGATGTCGGGGCCTTCGGCGAAGAAGATCGCCTTCATCTCGGGCATGGTGTGGGGGTCGAAACCGTGGCCACCGATGGTGCAGGGATGCATGGGGGCGTGGGCGTAGATGCTGTAGGGGCCGGTGGGGATGATGACGGGGTCGCCCTCGCGCGCGCTGGTGTCGTAGTGCAGGGCTGGGGGAACGTTGAGGCGTCGGTAGACGTTGAAGCGCGGATCGGGGTGCGTGCGAAATTGCTCGTAGGCTGTCTCGGCGTCGGCTTCGGTGTTGGCGTAGAGGAGGGAGCCATCTGTGGTGAAGTGGTCGAGGTTGGCGAAGGTGTCGAGGACGACGGGCGAGGGGTCGAGCTTGACCATGCCGTGGTCGGCGGTGACGATGAGATCGACGGGCAGGCCGGTGGCTTTGAGCTTCGCGCGCAGATCGCCGATCATGGCATCGACGTGCTGGACGGCTTCGCGTTCCTCCGGAGAGTCGGGTCCGTAGGTGTGTCCGGCGTGGTCGGTGTTGGGGTAGTAGAGGGTGATGAAGTGCGGGCGTGAGGGTGGCGGAAGTTTGAGCCAGTCGATGACCTGATCGATGCGGGTTTCGTCGCCGATGCTTTCGTCGTAATGGAGGTAATAGGACGGGCGGACGCTGGCGATCCGGGCTTCAGAACCGGGCCAGAAGAAGCAGGCGGAACGCATGCCTTGCTGCTCGGCGAGCACCCATAGCGGTGTGCCCTGGTACCACGTGCCGTCGCTGCTGGTTTTGGCGTCGGTGTAGGCGTAGGTTTGGTGGCGGTCAGGGTCGGTGAACTTCATTGCCACGATGCCGTGGTGCTCCGGCCTGAGGCCGGTGACGAGGGTGTAGTGATTGGGGAATGTGACGGATGGGTAGGACGGGAGCATGCCGTTGGGCGTGCTTGCGCCGTCCTTTGCCATGGCGTTGAGGCTGGGTGTGTCGTATTCGCGGTTGTAGTTGTAGCGGAAGCCGTCGAGGGAGACGAGGACGACGTAGTGTTTGGATTGCTGCGCGAGGAGGTTCGGCGGATTGTCGACGTGGATCACCGGTGTGGCATCCTGCGCTGCTGCCATGGATGCTGCGAGAGCGAGAGCGCTGAGGTATCGCAAGCAATGCACGAGGGTCTCCGGGAGGTTGGTGGTGCGTTATTTGGTGTGGCGCAGAAGGTCGAGCGAAACGATCAGTCCCTGTCTTTGTCGTCGACGACGAGGATTTGGAGGCAGAGGGGAGGTTCGAGCATGAAGTCGAATTTTTGCATGGCTTCGGTTGCTTGCTGGAGCTTGAGGCTTGAGCAGGGTTCGGTGGTGACGACGAAGGGAAGGCGTTCGCCGGCGAAGCCGCGATGCTGGAGGATGGAATCGATGTTTGCGCCAACCTTGGCGAGCTCGCCTGCGATGGCAGCGACGATGCCTGGGCGGTCGCTAACGACGAAGCGTAGGTAGTGCGGCGCTGTGGTGTCGGCGACGACGATCATCTTCCTGGCGGCGGGGCGGACCTGAGCGCTGCGCTCGGCGATGGCGCGGACGTCGCTCATGACGGCGACGGCTGTGGGATGGCCACCGGCGCCGTGACCGCTGAAGACGACGTCGCCACCGAACCTGCCGCTGGTGACGACCATGTTCTGTGTACCGTGCGAGTTGGCGATGGGAGAGGAGCGCGGAACGAGCATGGGGCCGACGCTTGCGCTGATGGCGTCGCCGGAGAGTGCGACGCGTGCGACCTGACGCACGGTGCAGCCGAGCTCTTTGGCGTAGGCGAAGTCGACTGCGGTGATATTGGAGATCGTTTGCGTGGGAACGTCGTCTGGATTGAGTTCGGCGTGGAGTGCGAGGCGGGCGAGAACGCACATCTTTGCGCGGGCGTCGAAGCCGTCTACATCAGCGGAGGGATCGGCTTCTGCGTAGCCTGCGCGCTGTGCTTCGAGGAGCACGGTCTTGTACTCTGCGCCGCCTTCCATGGAGCTGAGGATGAAGTTGCAGGTGCCGTTGACGATGCCGCTGATGCGCAGAATCTGGTCGCCGCTGAGACCTTGGACGAGGCCGGGGATGACGGGCACGCCACCGGCTACGGAGGCGCCGTAGAGCAGTTGGACGCTGTTTGCCGTGGCAAGCGCGAGCATCTCTGCCCCGCGGTAGGCGATCAGTTGCTTGTTTGCGGTGACGACGTGCTTGCCTGCGCGGAGGGCGGTGCGTAGCCATTGCTCGGCTGGGTCGAGACCGCCTATGAGTTCGACGATGATATCGACATCGGGGGCTTCGAGGACCTCTTCGGCGCGGTCGGTCCAGAGTGCATCTGCGGGCACGAAGGCAGCGCGGTCGTGCGTGCGCTTACGGTGCACGGCGCGGTTGAAGATACGTGTGATGCGAACTTCGTTACCCGTAGCGGCGAGCACCTCCGCAAAGGCACTCCCTACCGTTCCAAATCCAAGCAACCCAACGCGCAATCGATCTCTCCTTCATGATGTGTTTCGAACTTCGGTTCTACTAGTACAACACTTTGCGGGTGGCTTGGGTCCATGCGGCAAAACTTTCCGAGGCTTCATGGCGCATCATTTGTTGCATGGGGAGGGTGCGCTGCCCGGCGGGCTTGCTGACTTCGGTGTAGAGCTTCGCGTCGTCGAAGCCGGCGGTGGCGGCGTCTGCGGAGGTGTTGCCGAAGTAGACGGCGGTGCACTTAGCCCAGTAGGCCGCGGTGAGACACATGGGGCACGGCTCGCAGCTGGAGTAGAGCTCGCAGCCACCGAGCTCGAAGGCACTAAGAGCGGTGCAGGCGTTGCGGATCGCCGTGATCTCCGCGTGCGCGGTGGCGTCGTTTGTGGCTGTGACGAGGTTTACGCCGGTGGCGATGAGGATGCCGCAGCGGACGATGACGGCACCGAAGGGACCGCCGCGACCGGTTATGACGTTCTGTGTCGCAAGGTCGATTGCCTGCCGCATGAAGCTGGGGTCGCCACTCATCGTGTGTCTCCTGCGTTGCTGGTCGATGCGCAGATGGTACGCGCGCAGTGCTGCAGCTAGATTATCGTTCAAAAGCAGGCCGAAGCGCGGGGAATGGTGTTCTGCTGTTGGCTCTTGCGGCATATGCAATGCATGGGAACAGGAGATGCGGAGCCATTTGGGTGGCGCGCAGTACAGATTGGGGTGTGTGCTTCTACACTCTTAGTATGAGGATTGGTGTTCGAGGGAGCCGCGTCTGGCAGTCTGTCGGCGTGCTGCCCAAGCGGCTAATGCTGGTGTCTGTGATGCTGCTTCTTGTGGGGACGAGCTGCCGTGCGCAGACGACGAATCCTCGGCTACTTTTTGCGCTGCCATTTCATGCGGGAGCCCTTTCTATTCCGCAGGGAAGCTTCAAAGTTACGGGCATGGCTGCGAAGTCGGATGGAGATCTTTTTGGAATCTATGCGGGCGATCATGGCATTTTGTTCTCCGGATCGCTGTTTGTCTGGCCGCAGCATTCGTATCTGACGGCGCCTGCGTGCCGTGATGCGGTGCTACGGAGCGAGGGGCAAAGATCGCTGGATGCAGCGATGAATCGGATTGAGCTGCAATCCGTAACGGGGGCGGATGTGGCGCTGGTGCTGATGATTCCTAAGGACAGCAGCTCGAGCGCTGTGCGTGCGTTTGTGGCGTCTGGAAATCTGTGCGCTGACCTGACGTTTTCGTCGCCGCATCCAATCTCCGCGGGCCTGATTCCGTTGCAGCGAATCAAGGACATTCTGACGAATTTGAACTTCGATGCTACCGCCGCACCTACGTTTCGCGGTGCGTTCACGTACGCTACGGTAGAGTTTAGGAACCGTGAGTATGACGGTGCGGCGGCGGCATATGAGGCGGCGCTGAAGCTGGTGGGGGGCTCGTCAGATCCACGGACGCTGCGGCGAGTGACTACGGACCAGCTCTCCATGGCGCTTGGATTGGCTGGGCATTTCAACCAGTCCAAGGCGGTGAACGAAGCTGCCATTGCAATCGACCCGACCTATCCTTTGTATTACTACAACCTGGCCTGCGCAAACGCAGAGCAGGGAGATGCGGCTGGTGCGCGGACGCATCTGGAGCAGGCGTTTCAGCGCAGAGCCAATACGCTGCCGGGAGAGACTTTGCCGGATCCGGCGACTGATCCTTCGATTGTGAAGCTTCAGTCGAACGCACCGTTTTGGGCGTTTGTGCAGACGCTGGAGGGCGCGAAAGCACCATAAGCTCGCAACCAGCCTCTGGTACAGCTACACTACTCACACGACTTCATCAAACTCGGTAACGCGCAGCCAGCAATCATCTTTTCTTATGATCCAATCTTTGAACCCGGCCACTGGTAAAGTTCTACGAAGTTTTGATCCCTTATCGCCCGAGGCGCTGGAGGCGAAGCTTGCTGTCGCCTCAAGTGCGGCGAAGTCTTATCCGTTGGAGTCTCTCGACCAGCGCGCGTTCTGGATGCGACGGCTTGCGTCGTTGCTTGAATACGACCGCGAAGAACTGGCGGCGCTGATAACGGCGGAGATGGGCAAGACGCTGGCAGCGGCGCGGTCGGAGGTGTCGAAGTGCGCTGATGTTTGCCGCTACTACGCGGAAAATGCCGCACGGATGCTTGCGCATGAGCATATTCCTGCGGACGTGCCGGATAGCCATGACCATCGTAAGGCCTTTGTTCGGTATGATCCGCTGGGTGTTGTGCTGGCCGTGATGCCGTGGAACTTCCCGCTGTGGCAGGTGTTCCGGTTCGCCGCCCCTGCGCTGATGGCTGGCAATGTCGGGCTGCTGAAGCATGCGTCGAATGTGCCGCAGTGTGCGCTGGCGATTGAAGCGTTGATACGGCGTGCGGGTTTTCCTCGGGGGACGTTTCAGACGCTGCTGATTGAAGCGCGACGGGTGGAGCGCGTGCTGAACGATGAACGGGTTGCTGCGGTGACGGTAACGGGCTCGGAGGCCGCGGGGCGAGCGGTTGCGGCGCAGGCGGGGTGGCTCATCAAGAAGAGCGTGCTTGAGCTCGGGGGATCGGATGCGTTCATCGTTCTTCCTTCGGCAGATCTGAAGCTCGCGATTCCCAATGCGGTGAAGGCGCGGTGCATCAACAATGGGCAGAGCTGCATTGCAGCCAAGCGCTTCATCGTGCATAAGGACGTGTACGACGAATTCGAGCGGGGATTTACGACGCGCATGGCTGAGCTGCGGGTGGGCGATCCGATGCTGGAGTCTACGGAGATTGGGCCGCTGGCTACAACGCAGATTCTTGACGATCTGCTGGCGCAGGTGGCTCGGGCGAAGGCTGCCGGAGGCCGTGTGCTGACGGGTGGCGAACGCGTTCCCAGCACAGTCTCTGGTGGAGGGAACTACTTCAAACCTGCGGTGATTGCTGGCGTTCATCGCAGCTCATCGATCTGCCAGGAAGAGATTTTTGGGCCTGTTGCGCTGCTGTTTAAAGTGAATTCGTTGGACGAGGCGATCTTGTTAGCGAACAGTACGCCGTTTGGGCTGGCCGCGAGCGCGTGGACGATGGAGGATGCAGAGCAGCAGCGGCTTTCGGCGGAGCTGCAGTGTGGCGCGGTGTTTATTAACGCGCTGGTTGCCAGCGACCCGCGACTTCCGTTCGGCGGCATCAAGCGATCGGGCTACGGACGCGAACTGGCTGCGGTTGGGATGCGTGAGTTTCTGAATGCGAAGACGGTAGTGATTGACGGGCCTGCGCCTGCTGAGCAGCCGATATTGCTTGAAGCGCCAAAGGTTCAGATGGAGGCTCCCAAGCACGTGGAATCGCTACAGAGTTCGGCGAGGCTGCTTCCAACGCCGTCGGTAAAAAGCGCAGATGCAAAGTCCGAAGAGCTGCAGCAGAAGCCCAAGCGCAAACAGCATAAAGCTAACGACGAGGACAATGATCCGCCGGCGGCTCGCGGCTCTGTTCTGGGGTTGCGCTAGAGTTTTGGTTGTGTGCGGAGGCTCATAGGATTAACGTCCCTCGGTCGGGCGCGTCGGAGGTTGGCGATCATGGCGGCTAAGGCGGCGGGCTGATTGCGGGACGCTGGGATCGTTGAGGAAGTAGCCTGCGTTTTGAGGAGATGACACTCGACACAGTCTTAAGACTGGACAAGAGACGTGACCTGAAATCGATCGCTTTCCAGGCGGCTCCATCGGAGTCATACCCGGCCTCATGCATTTTCCGCCTGACTGGACGTTCTTCCGTAATCCATCTCCCGGATCTGGGTGTCCTATACCGCACTTGGCTCAATTTACGCGGCGAGATGACGCCGCGCGGCGGTCAATGGTCCGCGGTGCAGGTAATGCGAATGCTTCGGAGCGTTCGTCGACTGGTCGGGGAAGCGGAGGGATGCTCCCCACGCAATGACCCAACAGGGCATAAGCATCCCATGCCGATAAACGGCTAAGTCATTGAAATTTGGAGCACCGAATGGGATTTGAACCCATGAATACTGGTTTTGCAGACCAGCGCGTTAGCCACTTCGCCATCGGTGCCTAGGTTGAGATTACGTTGGGGAAACTTCACCGGAACGCGCAATGCACAAATTTGACTTACTTTGGCTGAGATGTCGTGCGCAGGTAAGGCTTGATTGTCTTGAAGCCTGGGAAGATCTTGCCTGCTTCTTCATCCGAGACGGCACCGGTGATGATGACATCATCACCTTGCTTCCAATTGGCCGGGGTTGCAACTTTATGCTTCGCAGTCAACTGCATGGAATCAAGGACGCGGATGATTTCGTCGAAGTTACGACCCGTGGTCATAGGATATGCGAAGAGGAGCTTGATGCGCTTGTCTGGTCCGATGATGAAGACGGTGCGCACGGGTGCGTTGTTTGCTGGGGTTCGGCCTTCGCAACTGTCACCCTCTTCAGCGGCGAGCATATCGTAGAGCTTCGCGATCTTGAGTTCGGGGTCGCCGATGATGGGATAGTTGACTTTGAATCCGCTTACGTCCTCGATGTCGGTGGCCCACTTGCCATGGCTGTCAACTGGATCAACTGAGAGTCCAATCACCTTGGCACCGCGCTCTGCGAATTGACGCTCGAGCCCCGCTACGGCTCCCAGTTCTGTGGTGCAGACGGGGGTAAAGTCTTTTGGATGAGAAAAAAGGACTGCCCAGCTATCGCCAATCCAGTCGTGAAAATGGATGGTGCCTTGGGTGGTTTCGGCGGTAAAGTCGGGCGCGATATCGTTGATACGAAGCGACATGTGAACCAATCCTTTATGTTCGGGCTTTATGCGGGAGTCTCGAGGGTACAAGCTAGATCGCGTTTGAAATGCCTCTGAAACCAAAAAATTGACGCGTTTACATCGGTGGTTCAAAACCGAGATGTATACAACGACAACAATTGGCAGTCGGGTTGACGGCGGACGTTTCAGGAACGCAAAGAATGATGGCAGGGTGCATAATGGACCGCTTGGACGAGTTCCACTGAGGCCTTCTGCACCGACTCATAGAGATAGCCTACGGCGAGGTGAGCCGTGAGTCAAGAATACCGCCGCCAGAGCTCATCGCAGGAAGGTAGCATGGTGAAATGCTGCGAACTTTGAACTATTCGGTGTTGGATGTTTTTGCGGAGAAGCCTCTTGAGGGCAATCCTTTGGCTGTTTTTCATGATGCAACGGGCTTGTCCGATCTTAGGATGCAGGCGCTGGCGCGTGAAACCAATCTTGCGGAAACAACGTTTATATTGCCGGACGATCCGGAGGTGGAACGGCGCGAGGGAGTGCGCGTGCGGATCTTCACGACGGAGGAAGAACTGCCATTTGCCGGGCATCCCACGCTCGGGACAGCGACGTGGCTGCACTTGAACCACGGTCTGCTTCGGGGACAAGATAGTATCATGCTGCGGTTGAGTGTAGGGCGCATATCTGTTCGATTTGAAAGGGTTAGCGATTTTGAATTTGGGGTGAAGGCAACGATGATGCAAAACGATCCGGTATTTGGCGATACACATGATCGAGCTGAGGTGGCACGGGTTATTGGTCTAGCAGCGGACGACCTTGCGGAAGGGTTTTGTCCGCAGACGGTGTCGACGGGGGTGCCTTTCTGCATTATCTTGCTGCGATCCTATGAGGTTCTCGAAACATTACAAATCTCGCAGAAGGATGCTAAGGCCTGGTTGGATACGAGTGATGCGCACTTTTTTTATTGCATTGCTCCAGCGCCAGGCGGTGGAGGAACGTGGCGGGCTCGAATGCAGTTCTATTCGGGAGAGGATCCGGCTACGGGATCGGCCGCAGGTTGTTGTATCTCATGGCTTGTGAAGAATGGTTTGGCTGATTCGGGCGCGAAAGTGTTGATTGAGCAAGGGATGGCGATAAGCAGGCCGAGCCGAATGGAGGCCCAAGCGACGCTCGTTGACGGGAAGGTGGGATCGGTGTTCGTATCCGGGCGCACCATTCCTGTGGCAGAGGGACGGTTTTTCCTGCCTCACGAAGAGGAGATTCCCACAGGCGTGGAACCACAAACGCCAACAGGGACAAGCGATGTGTGAGGTCAGTGGAAGCGCTATATCGAAGTGGGGGGAAATTCGTCGAAATTTCACTGTTGCCATGAGGGGAATGGCTCCGTATGCTCAGCAAATCGTCCCTTAGCTGATGGCTGTGCGGACGAAAGTTTTTCGCCTGATTTACTGACAATTTGATTGATTCCAAAGGACCTACTGGGATTCTCTGCGCTGCGATGAAAGCTTTGTAAGGCCGCGCGCTGTAGAGGAGACCCGTGGATTTGGAGGAATACGACCCGTACCGGCGCTCGAGCAAGGTGCTCGAAGTGGTTCGTGTGTGAGGGGACTGCTTCAGCGCCATCTTTGAAGCAGCAGGAGAGCTTGTTTCTGTTTCCTGCTGTTTTAAAGAAGCTTAGCAGGACGTGGCCAGCGCAGTTTTGCGGCCAACGTGATGCCCCTCCATGTGCTCTTGCTGAGACGGGTTAACGCTCGATCGAGCGAATAACCCAATGCGCCTTCATTTTGATGAAGGTTGGCGCATGTGGGAGAACTTCGCTCAAAAAGCTGCTCTTTCTGATTTGCTGGACGGAGAGAGGTTGGTTGTGGACGTTGGAACAAGACAGAGTTGCCGGTGTTTACCGGATTGGAGAGAATGAGATGCGCCCGAGGAAGACGATTTTGTGTGTGGATGATAACGAGCAGGTTTTGTCAGTGAGGAAGTTTTTGCTGGAGACGCGCGGGTACAGAGTTCTGGGAATGACGACGGCGGCGGAGGCCTTGGAATATTTACAGGAGGTCACGGAGGGTGCGGTGGACCTGCTATTAGCTGATCTAATACTTCCGCAAATGGATGGTAACGAGTTGATTCGAAGGGCAAAACAGGTTCATCCTGGGTTGCCGACTCTGTTGGTTTCTGGGACGGTGGCGAACTTTGATCGAGCGGCGTCTGCAGATGCGTTTTTGCCTAAAGGAGCGTGCACGCCAGCGGAAGTGCTTGATAGGATTAGGATTCTGGTGGCACGGAAGCGAGGGCCGAAGAAGCGTGTGCAGTCTGTGACGGTGGAGGCAGCATCGGGCGCGCAGACGGCGCTTGCGAGCTGATCGGGCGCAATGGATTTGCTGCCGGCGAGCACTGGACGCTTGGCCTGATCGCCGGACGAGTGGGCTTTAGCAGATACATTCTCGCGGAATGGAATCAGATTCTAGAGACGGTAAATCTTATGGTTCGTACCTCCGTGGGCACCTGAAGGGTTTATGCGGTACTTCGGTGTTATTGTCCGCGCAGACCGGATTCACAACCGAAACGTATGCGAAGCTCTTGCTGCGACGAACGATAAAACCCAGGTGTTGAGGGCGGATTCGAGCTATCAGCCTACGGATGTAACGGATCTCGGTTAGCAGAGGTCTTGAGGCGGAAGGCTATGGGGTGGCGGCCCAGGGGTCGTGGAGGTAGCCGGTGATGCGGATGTCTTCGGTGTTGGGGGGAATGTCGGAGGGGAAGGGCGTGCGGGTGATTTGGGTGAGGCGCTGCTGGAGGGCGTACGGGGAGTCGAAGTTTGCGGCGAAGGGGAGGGCGTCGCGGCCCAGTTCGTGTTCTGTGTAGTAAATGAGGAGCTTGTCGACGAGGTTCGTGCGCAGGAAGGCGGCATTGAGGGTTGAGCCGGCTTCGAGGAGGAGGCTGATGATGTTGCGGTCGGCGAGGTGGGTGAGGACGGCGGGGAGGTCGAGGTGGCCGTAGGGTGCGGTTGGGATGCGGACGACTTCGATGTTGAGAGCGCGGAGGGCTGCTTCGCGGCCGGCGGGGGCGGTGGAGAGGGAGTCGGAGCAGAGGATGAGGGTGGTGGGCAAAAGCGGGTCCTCCGAGTGCGGCGAAGGATGACAAGATTTGAGGTGGTCCGGGTAACTCAAAGGGGTGCGGAGGTGGGTGTCGAGGATGACGCGGAGGAGGGGGCGGCGGCGGGGGAGACCGGTGCGGTCGGTGAGGGAGGGGTTGTCGGCGAGGACGGTGCCGATGCCGGTGAGGATGGCGTCGGAGGCGTGGCGGAGGAGCTGGACGTCGGCGCGGGCGGCGGTGCCGGTGAGCCAGTGGGGGGTGGCGGCGGTGCGGGTGGAGGGAGGAGGGGCGAGTTTGCCGTCGACGGAGAGCGCGGCTTTGAGGGTGACGAAGGGGCGGCGGTGTTGGATGAAGTGGGCGAAGGCGTCGTTAAGCTGGCGGCCCTGCTGGGCTAACGGGTGAGTGGGGTCGATGAGGGTGACGGAGATGTTGGCGGCGCGGAGTTTGGCGATGCCGGAACCGCTGACGAGCGGGTTGGGGTCGGAGGTGGCGACGACGCAGCGGGCAATGCCGGCGGCGATGAGGGCGTCGGCGCAGGGGCCGGTGCGGCCTTGATGGGAGCAGGGTTCGAGGGTGACGTAGGCGGTGGCACCGAGGGTCGAGCGGCCCGCTGCGGCGGCTTGTTTGAGGGCGGCGATTTCGGCGTGGTCGCGGGCGTTGTAGAGATGTGCGCCTTCGGCGATGGGGGTGTCGTGCTGGGTGAGGACGCAGCCTACGGTGGGGTTGGGGGAGGCGAGACCTATGGCTTGCTGGGCGAGTGTGAGGGCTCGGGTGAGGTGGAGGGCGTCTTGCGGGGTGAGGGACATGCTGGGTACAGGATAGACGGTGTGGGGGGGAGGCATCGATACTGGGCTGAGGAGTGGGAAAGCAGGTCCTCCGCTTCGCGAAGGATGACAAAGTTCAGCGGTGTTGGGGACGCATCGATACTGGGTTGAGGAGTGGGAAGGCAGGTCCTCCGCTTCGCGAAGGATGACAAAGTT
>JABBOG010000076.1 GCA_019351975.1 Acidobacteriota bacterium | reverse complement strand
GATCTGCGGCACCGATCTACACATCCTCAAGGGCGACCTTCCCGCCGTCACCGATGGCCGAATTCTCGGTCACGAAGGCATCGGCGTAATCGAGAAGATCGGCTCTGCCGTTACCTCGTTCAAGGTCGGAGATAAGGTAATCATCTCCTGCGTTACTGCCTGCATGAAGTGCGACTTTTGCAGGAGGGGTATGCTCTCCCACTGCCGTCACGGTGGCTGGATTCTCGGCAACCTCATCAACGGCACACAGGCTGAGTACGTCCGCATTCCATATGCCGACGGAAGCCTCTATCACTTTCCCGAGGGTGGCAACGAAGAAGCGATGGTCATGCTCAGCGACGCACTGCCTACCGGCTTCGAGTGCGGTGTTCTGAATGGTGAAGTGAAACCCGGAGAAACCATCGCCATCGTTGGCGCAGGACCAGTAGGTCTCGCTGTCTTGTTGACCTCTCAGTTTTATTCGCCGGCCAGAATCTTCTTAATTGACCTGGACGACAACCGTCTTGCCATTGCAAAACAGTTTGGTGCGACGACAGTCATCAATAGCTCCGACGGCAACGCAGTCGAAGCTGTCATGAAACTGACAAACGGCGAGGGCGTAGATGTTGCTATCGAGGCGGTCGGCGTACCAGCCACCTTCGATATCTGCCAGGGCATCGTTGGAGCTGGAGGCCGGTTGGCAAACGTCGGAGTTCACGGGAAGCCCGTCTCGTTGCAACTCGAAAAGCTGTGGGATCGCAACATCGCGCTCACGACTCGTCTGGTCGATACAGTGACATTGCCAATGCTGCTAAAGGTTGTACTCGCCGGCAAAGTCGATCCAGCCAAACTCATCACGCATCGATTCGAATTTAAGGACATCCTCAAGGCGTATGAGACCTTCAACAACGCAGCCAAAGAACACGCCCTGAAGGTCGTCCTTACCAACAACTAGTGCGGTCACGGTTTCTCGTCGTGACCGCCGTACTCACAATAAAGCGCCGACAGATGCGTGTCGCCGAAGCCATCTCAACCGCGCCAAAGGATGAGGCTCAAACGTGAGGAAACGCTGAACCCCACACTTTGGCTCCCCACCACATACATACCTTAGAGTCGAGCAGATTCCGTGACGAGTTGAGCGAAGCCGAAACGGTTCAATGAATTCTGTCGGCGACAACGTGAGTGTCAGTCGCGCTGGAACCGAGGCTTGTTGCATGCAGCAAGATTTCGAAGGGGCGAAGCGTGCCATCCGGTCGAGTCGCACGCTGAAGAATGGCCGCGATAGCTACAGGATGCAGGAGCACCTCAGCGCAAGCCTGAGTGCCGGCGACGTCGAGCCCTTGCAACAAGAGGAGATGGCCAGTGCCTGCTAAGTTGGGCAGATATTGAATTACAGCGTAGGTATCATGCGTAGGCTCATTCCAATGGCTTGGGTAGGAGACTGCCTCTCCTGGAAGTGGGGCGTTGTTCAGAATGACCGCGCTATTCATACCCGGTTGGTTGGTGATGCGGAAGTTGGCGGTTTGATCCGCGATCGCTGCCCATGGATTACTGCCAACCGAACCGAGGATAACAGCGTTGACGTTTTTCAGATCGTCGAGGCGAAGTTCACGGGGGAAGCGTAGTGTTGCGCGTCGTGGATCGAAATAGGGAAGTCTTTCAAGGGAGGTCACGATCTGTAGATCGACGTAGCTGGTTAGTTGTTGCGTGCGCATGTCCTCGGAACTGTGCCCGTCGAGTTGGCTTAGTGGGAGGCTGAAGTAGCCGCTGTTAATGTAGTCAGCGAGAGGCATGAGATGGTGTGACACGTCTTCGAGCAAGTTGAGGCCAGCATCAGCTGGGACGATATACGTGATGGATGAGCCGCCGAAAATTGCAGCCCACAGAGCGTTCGTTGGCGCGGATAGTGACGGCTGCCGATCGTGGAACCTGATCGCGGCAAACCATGACAGGCCAACCAGTAGTCCGCTGTATGCGACCAGCAATCCAACGGCGATGAGCAAATGCTTCCATCGTCGTCGAAGCAGACTCGTGGTAAGACGAGAAGGGGAACTTTCGCCGCTTGCGGGAGGATTCGGAACTAGGGTCTCCTGAACAGGTTCTTCGAAGGCGACGGTTGCAGCCTGCACAAAGACGGGTACATAGGCGCCGAGGGGAATGTCGAGTCGTAGGACGTCGGACGCGCCCTCATCGGCGTAGTACTCCGAAAGCCGACGGCGCAACTGACGTGCGTAGTTGCGAACGATGTTGTCTTCCACTGTTCGGTAGGACTGAGGGCGGTCGAAGACGCGCACGCCGATCTGATGCTCCGTGATCTCGCTTTTTCTATCCCTGATCACTCCAGCAACAATGTAGAGAAGAAATCTTTTGAGTAAGGCCGATCTTTCAAAGTGGCGGCTCAAGATGATGCGCTGCGTTGTCTCCCAGCGCGGGTCGCCAGCAAGCGATTTGGTTACCTCCCATTCGTGCGGTGGTGTCTTCGCCAGACTGTCTATCACGGCGGATCGAGCCACGGTTTTGCCTCCGTCACAACATGTACGAACTATCGATACCTCTTCAAGAGTAGGAGGGTGCGATGAATACAGCGTGAATTGGATAATTTCTCGGTGACGGCCCAACCTCATTCACGCAAAATTCACTGGGATGCAAACCTCTTCTTATCAGAAGCTTGTCGCTTCTTCACACATGTGTACGCAGGGGTTATTCGGGGTGTAGACCCTTTCGCATTGATCGAATAAGTCGCCACCATGAGTGGGTACATGAGGCAGCATGAGCGATCACGCCAGCTGCACGAGAAGTACAGGAGGTTGATGTGAGACCAGAAAATCACTGCATAACAAAGAGAAAGAGCGTGATGGACGTAATGCGCTCTTGTCTTGGAAAGAGCGTTTTGTTAGTGCTGACGTTCGGAGGAATACAGCTCCAGGCGCAGATCAACACGGCGAGCCTTTCAGGATTGGCGACGGACCCCACAGGGGCGGTCTTGTCGGGAGTGACCGTGAAGGTCGAGAGTGCGACCACAGGCTATCAACGGACGGTTCGGAGCGATGCTGCCGGGCTCTATTCATTTCAAGATTTGCCCATTGGTAGATATCAGATGACAGCGAGTGATCCTGGGTTCCAGGTCTCTACGTCAGACGTGCAGCTTGATGTAGGTGAAAAGGCACGGCAAGACTTCCATCTCAAAGTTGGATCGACCCAGCAGACGGTTGAAGTTCAGGCTGCGGTCCCAATGCTGCAACCTGACGATGCATCCATCGGCACAGTGATCGGTGAAACGACTATCGAGAAGACCCCGCTGTATCTGCGCAACTGGGATGATCTGCTTCGCCTTGTCCCAGGCGTACAGATCAGCCGATACACGCAGCAGGCCGGAAACACGGCGGCTGGGCGCACTGGCGACTTCAATGTGAATGGTGTCCACTCGCTACAGAATGACTTCATTCTGGATGGTATTGACAACAATACGTTCTCAGAGAACGTGCAGGAGTTGAGTACTGAAGCGGCGCATCCTTCCGTAGATACGATTGCCCAATTCAATATCATCACGTCGCCTTATTCAGCAGAATATGGCCGCAGCCCTGGTGCCGTAGTGTCGGTAAACACAAAGAGCGGAACCAACCAGATCCACGGGCTCGCCTTCGAGTACATTCGCAATAACTTCTTCGACGCCAATGACTATTTCTCGGACCGCAACCATCTGCGCAAACCGGAAGACAACCAGAATCAGTTTGGCGGTAACATAGGCGGCCCAATTATCAAGAACCGCTTGTTCTATTTCTTCGATTATGAGGGTACGAGGATCAAGCAGGGTGTATCGCGTATCGCAACCGTACCGCTGCCAAACGAGCGTATTGGCGATTTCAGTCCGACCGCTGCGAGTGCAGCGGGTGTGACATATCCAACAATCTACGACCCATTGACCTGTTCACCTGCCTATTCTGGATCAAACTGCCAACCATTCTTCAATAACCAGATACCTACGGACCGTATTGATCCATCTGTAGCCGAGCTGATGGCATTATTCCCTATGCCAAACACGACGACACCAGGCAGTCCTGCAAATCTTAATAACTTTACGCGGAACGCGCAGGCGATCGACAACGACGATAGCTACGACGGCAAGGTAGATTGGACGCCCTCGCAGATCGACTCCATCTTTGCGCGCTATAACTACTCCAATCGCTATCGTGCGATCCCGGGGTATCTGGGTGGATTGGCAGACGGATCTTCAACTTCAGCGTGGGGCAATCAGACGCTGATTGACTACAGTTTTGTCTTGGGATGGACGCACGTCATCAACCAGGGCATGGTGAATGAGTTCCGTTTCGGCTGGGTCCGCAACTACTCGAAAGCTGTACAGCAACCCTTCAATCTAACCCAGACGGCAGGAAGTTTCGTTCCTGGAATTCCGAATAATTCAGCCATTGGCGGCGGTGTGCCTCTTACGTCTTTCTCGAACTATGCGTTTGAAGGGTCGCCAGATTACCTTCCGAAGGAGCAGGCTCCAATGCAGTATCAATACAACGATACGCTTTCGGTGGTCAAGGGATTACACACACTTAAGGCCGGAGTCAGCGTGTATCTGCCGATGCGGAATATTTTTCAGGATGAGCCTGGAACGCGTGGCGACCTCGGTTTCACAGGCGTTTTCAGTTGCGAGCATAGTGCGCCGGGTAAGTGCATTTCAGGAACAGGGCTGTCGTACGCGGACGGTCTTCTTGGTGCTGCACAGAGTACGCAGCTGACGAACGTGCTATTTGTCGATCAGCGGCTCTGGATGGCGTCGGGTTTCTTTGAAGACGATTGGAAGGCGACGCCAAAATTGACGCTCAATATGGGACTGCGCTATGACTTTGCGACGCCAGCGATGGAAGCGAAGAACAGGATGGCGGATTTCGATCCCACCACAGGATCACTTATCTTCGCCAAGGATGGTTCGTTGCAGGACCGTACGATTGTCAAACCCGACACTAAAAACTTCGGGCCACGATTCGGTTTTGCTTATGCAGCAGACCCGAAGACGGTGTTACGTGGTGGATACGGCATCTACTACACGCTGTTCGAACGTATCGGAAGCGAAGATGAACTGGCACTGAACCCGCCTAGTCTGATCAATAAGACGTTGAGCAGCAATACGACACCGGTGCTTACACCTTCAATAGGGTTCCCCACAAACTTTCTGGATCCCAGCACGATAAATCTGAACAACCTGACGTCTTTTCACATCCGTGCTGTCCCTGTAAACGATCCAGAG
Organism: Acidobacteriota bacterium; assembly: GCA_019351975.1. Lineage (GTDB taxonomy): Bacteria > Acidobacteriota > Terriglobia > Terriglobales > Acidobacteriaceae > Granulicella. Next base: position 6,741 of record JABBOG010000076.1, on the reverse strand, counting down.
CCGATGGTGCAGCAATGGAGTTTGGGTGTGCAGCGCCAAATCGGTGAGAACTGGCTTGCTGAGGTGGACTATGTAGGCACAAAATCCACGCATCTAGATGTCATCCGAGACTACAATCAGCCCGTCATCGCGAACAATGTGAGTACGGGAGTGATTCCATACAGCAACTTTGGACAGATCGAATGGACGAGCCCGATCGGTTACGGCAACTATAACGGATTGCAGGCGAGCCTGACGCGGCGCTTTGCGAACGGATGGAACTTCAGAGCAGCATTCACGCACTCCCGCAGCCTTGATAACGCGCCGGAAGAGTTGGAGTCGAACTCGGGCGGCGCGCCGAATGGAAGCGACTACGCGGCATGGTACGGACCGAGCGACTTCGATATACCGAACCGCATTTCGGCCAGTTACGTGTACGAGCTGCCGTTTGGACACGGAAAGCCAATGCTCAACCACGGTGTGATCTCATGGATTGCTGGCAACTGGCAGACGTCGGGCGTGTACACGTACTACAGTGGCCACCCGTTCCAGATCAATGAGAATGATGGGCAGCACAACTCAGTGTTAGATCCGTATGGATACGCGACAGCGGTACCAAACCAAATTGGAACGCCGCATATTATAGGCAATCCTAACTGCTGGTTTTATAGCAGCAAAGACTCTGCATGTGGCACACTCGCTCCAGCCAGCTACACCAACGCTTATGCAACAACGGCGGTAGGTGCTATCGGGAACGTAAGCCGAAACTCACTGCGAGGACCTCATACGGATGTGTTTGACGCCAACCTGCTGCGTGAATTCCCGTTCGGCGATCGTTGGAACGTGGAAGCTCGATGGGAGGTATTCAATGTCACGAATACTCCCGAGTTTGGCCAGCCTCAGGGCAACATCACAAGCGGAGGCGTTGCGTCGATTACAACATTGTCGGGTGATCCACGAGTGATGCAATTCGCTCTGCGGTTGACGTGGTAGAGGTCTGGTTTCGTCGGGGACAGGTTAATGCCTGTCCCCCGCCCGACCAGCCCTGCGCGTTCATGGATGGCCAAGATTACATCAGCGGCTTAAGAGAAGGGTTGGACGACCTATGATATTTATGAATGGCCTTCGGCGTTTCGTCGTGACGACGGCCGTGTTCACGGCAGTTTTGGGTGCTACAGCACAGAGCCCTGACCTGAAGTTCCTGAACCATAATCAACCTATTCTTGATGCTCATAACTGCTATCCCTACGACGGAAAGTGGAATGATCGCGTGCAGCGCGCACTGGATTCCGGATTCCCTGTTGCTATCGAACAAGATCTTGCCTGGTACGTAGATCCTGCAACGAACAAAGGCAGGGTGGTTGTCTCGCATACGCCAAAGGCAACAGGTTCAGAGCCTACTCTGCGTGATTATTTTTTCGAACAAGTACGCCCTGTCATAGAAAAAGCCATCGCAGAAAATGATCGCAAACAATGGCCCCTTGTTGTGTTGCATTTTGACTTTAAAGACAATCAGCCTGCTCTACTACGTGCCGTATGGGACCTCCTTGGAGAGTATGAACCTTGGCTCTCCACCGCGCTCAAGTCAAGCGACGTGCATGAGATGACGGCAATCGATCGTCAGCCCATTCTTGTTATCACGGAAGATTCTGACGAACAGCAAAAGGTGTTTTATGACGCAGTGCCTGTGGGTGGCAAGCTCCGCCTCTTCGGTTCAGCTCATACACACGCCATCCCCAAAGGTATGCCGATGAAAGACGTCATGCACTGGGCGGTTACACTTACTCCATCAGATCTTCTCAGTGAACGGCCCACCACCTACCGGCGATGGTGGAACAGTTCGTGGTACCCGGTCGAGGAAGGTGGCCAAAACCATGCTGGCGACTGGACCGCAGCGGACGATGCAAGATTGAAAGCGCTGGTCGACCACGCGCACCAGCTCGGCTATTGGGTGCGTTTCTATACGCTTGATGGCTTCAAACCGGACGACGATAAAGGTTGGGGAAGCTACTATAACTTCAGTTCGAAAGACGCGGTCATCGCACGCTGGAAAGCTGCTATAGCAGCAAACGTAAACTTCATTGCGACTGATCAGTATGAGGAACTCGCACCCTATCTAAAACAGGACGCAAAGAATCTGCGCCCGTCCGCAGCCAAGACCGCAAATGGGCAACACTGACGCTGACGCCTTGCGAAGGACACATAGCATGCCCGCTGATAAGAAAACAAGGATAGGACTGATCGCGTTCTTGGTGTTGTTTCGGTGCCTAAACGGTCCTTCAGCATGTGGACAAACGGTGGCTCCATCCAGTGATGACGAGATCCGTGCGGTCATTGTAGTAGTCCGCCATGGCGTGCGCTCCCCTATCGAAAGTGAAACGCGCAGGAGCATGTATAACCCACAGTCGTGGCCGTTGTGGCCGGTTGCTCCTGGCGTGTTGACGCAGCACGGAGCCCATGCGCTGGAACTGCTGGGCGCATACTATCGCTTACGATATCCTTCCCTGCTGCAAAATGTTGCTTGTGATCATCCGCGTATTTTTGTCGAGGCGAATACAACGCAGCGCACGATTGCATCGGCTAAGGCAATGATTGGGACGATGGTGACGGACTGTCGGGTTGGCGTCAAATACATAAAAGAAGGCAGCAACCCACTCTTTGAACCAGATGCGGGTGGTGACGTAGATCGACAAGAGATCGTCGATGCAACGATGGGCAGGATGGCAAACCGTCCAGAGTGGTTTACAGAAGCATTCGCCAGACCTCTCGCAAGGATGCATGAGGTGCTGTTTGATTGCATCGGCGCAGACTGCGATAAGCATAAACCAGACTTTCGTACAGAGATGATACGAAATGGCGAGGTGTTACCTCGCGACCCACGAACGGACACTCCGGTTGCTCTGGGGGCTGATTTTGCTGAAAACTTTTTGCTGCAATATACAGAAGGTTTCCCCATGGCTCAGGTTGGTTGGGGCCGTGTCGACCGCAACACATTGGATGACCTGATGGAGATGAACACGCAGTACCATGATTTCTACCTGCGTACGCCGTACGAGGCTCAGATGGCTGCGTCCGAACTTGCCGCCAGAATTAGAGATACGGTACTTGGTGTAGCCACTGCAACACAGGTTAAGGGAGAACTCGGCACCCAGAAAGATCGTTTCTTTCTTCTCGTGGGTCATGACTCGAACCTTTCGTGGCTTGGTGGATTGTTGCATCTCGATTGGTTATTGCCTGATCAAACCTTCAATGCGACTCCCCCGGGAAGTGCCTTGGTATTCGAGGTCCATTACAGTAAATCGTCACACCGGAACACGGTGCAAGTGCGGTTTATCAGCCAGACCCTTGATGAGATTCGCTACTTGCGGCCACTCACGATGAGCGATGGGCCATCGGACGCTCCTGTATTCATGCCGGGATGCAGCGGCGCTGCTCCCGCGTACCCATGTTCTGTCGAGGGATTCGCTCGAGTCATTAGTGCTGCGATCAATCCGCAGTTTGTACAATCAAGCGGAGGGCAGACGATTCAGTGAAATCCATAAGCGATCTACTACAACGTAAGATCGTAAGAGACTTCGTTGGGTATAGCTTTTTGTCTCTTCGGTTAGTTTGCGTTGGATTCATCGTCTTTTGTGCAGCGTTGCCGCTGCACGCTAGCACAGACGCGATCCATTGGGTAAACCTCTATATCGGAACAGGAAGCGGACCGATAGGGTACGGACGAACGATGCCATTTGTTACGCCGCCGTTCGGGATGACGAGTTGGACCGCGCAGACACGCCAAAACCGCCAGGGTGGTAACTCGTACAAATATGCTGATGCTGCGATCTCCGGTTTCATAGGAACACACCAGGCGGCGCTTTGGATGGGCGACTATGGCTACGTGACGCTGATGCCCGAAGTCGACACCGTGAAGACTACGCCAGAGGAGCGGAAGTTGCCGTTCCGACACTCCGACGAGATTGTTCGACCGGATTATTATTCTGTTTCAATGGACGCCGGAGGTTCTCGCAGAATTCGCACAGAGATCACGGCGACGCCGCGTTGTGGCTACATGAGATTTACGTTTCCTGCTGATTCCTCCGCCATCGTGATCGTGGAGGCTGCGCGCCCAGGTGTCGCAGGCTTCGCACACGTCAATGCTGCGGCGCGCGAGATTACGGGCTATAACCCTGATCGCATGGACTCGAACCTTGGGCCATTGCTTTTGCCTCACTTCAAGGGCTACTTCGTGATTCAGTTTCGCCAGACATTCAGTAGCTCGGGAAGCTATCCCGAGCATGCACAAACGGAGAGTGCCACGGGCTCGTACGCGAGGTTCAAGACGAGACGTGGTGAAGTGATTGAGGCGCGTATAGGGACCTCCTTTATCAGCGTTGAACAAGCCCGAGCGAACCTACAGCATGAAATTCCCAACTGGGACTTCAACGCTGTGCGCACCAACCTTCGTTCTACATGGAACAAGAAGCTCAGTTTGATCGCAGTCAAGGGTGGCACAAACGACCAGAAGCATATCTTCTACACGGCCCTGTATCATTCGATGCTTTATCCGCGGACATTCTCTGAGTACGGCAGATATTACAGCGCATTTGACGACAAGATACACGATGGCGAATCCTACACCGATTACTCTATCTGGGATATCTTCCGCGCCGAGTTTAGCCTGCTTACACTGCTCGCACCCGAACGCGTCGATGGGATGGTGCAGGCGCTCTTGCAGGATTATCAGCAAGGAGGCTGGATGCCTAAGTGGCCGAATCCTTCGTATACGAACATCATGATCGCCACCCATGCTGATTCGCTTGTGGCCGAAGCAATCAATAAGCACTTCCGTGGCTTTGATTACAATCTTGCGTGGAATGCGGTCTATAAAGATGCGATGACACCTCCTGACGGCGACACGACCAGGCGTTGGGTAGACCGCGAACCGCATACGCCCTATGAAGCTCGCGCTGGTCTCACCTACTTGAAGCAACTGGGCTATATCCCAGCCGATAAAACAGCAGAATCGGCATCCAGCACTCTGGAAGATTCCTACGATGACTGGGCTGTTGCACAGGTGGCTCATGCGCTTGGAAAGACCGACGACTACAAATATTTCCTCCAACGTTCGCAGAACTACAAGAACCTCTTCAATCCAACAACGAATTTCATGCAGGCTAGGAACTCAGATGGGTCATGGGCAGATCCTAAAGCCGGTTGGACCGAAGGAAGTAAATGGATCTACACCTGGGATGTGCTACAGGATGAGCCAGGCCTGGTGCAGTTGATGGGTAAGCAAAGGTATGATGCGCAACTCGATGCATACTTTGCGGGCGACCACAACCAGCATGGAAATGAGCCGAGTCATCATGTTGGCTACTTGTATGATTTTGGTGGAGAGCCCTGGAAGACCCAGGCCAGAGTCAGAGAGATCGCGGAGGAGGAGTACGCCAACGCTCCATCCGGTCTGGATGGTGATGATGACTGCGGTCAGATGTCGGCGTGGTATATCTTCACGGCGCTCGGCTTTTACCCGGTCAATCCAGCTTCTGGGGAGTACATGATCGGCAGCCCCATCTTTCGCAAAGCCACGCTGCAACTTGGAAACCATCACCTCTTTACAGTGTCTGCGCTTCATAACTCGCCTAAGAATATTTATATCGAGAGGGCTACATTGAACGGCAAGCCACTTACAACGCCGGTGATACGTTACGAGCAGATACTGTCAGGCGGGCAGTTGCAGTTTGTGATGGGTCCAAAACCGTCGCGATGGGCCGCGGATTGGTCTCCCAATCCTGTTGCAGCTTCGTTTACGAGATCTTCCTCGACACAACAGAAGAGCACACCATGAAGATGAAGATGCTTGTTAGCCTTCTCATCTTGCTGTCGTTACCGCAGAAGATGCATGCGCAACAGAGGCCTAACTTGAACGGTACATGGCGACTGAATGTAGCTCTTAGCGACTACGGCGATCTACAAGGACCGAGCAGCCGCACGGACATCATTGAACAGCACGAGAATGCGATCACAGAGAGCGTAAAAGACATTCAGAAGCATCAGGCACAGAGATATGTCCTTCATTTCTCCACCGACGGGAAGGAGACGATCTTCGCGCATGGAACAGGGATTCACGTTGCTCCCGTAACAATCCAAAGCATCTCTGCCAACTGGCAAGGCGACACCCTTATCCTGAAAGAGGCGATCACATATGACGAATCCGATCTCCTTGCAACATATCGATACACGTTGTCGCCGGATAAGCAAAAGCTCAAGATAAATCTCATCCTCGGAGCACCAAAGCCGGCCGCAACCTTTATCTTTGACCGCGTAAAAGGACAATAGCTGTGCTGAGTTGCGCGGCCACGATGCTGCCAGCCGTCCGGTACCAGTCCTATGGTCCCAACTAGCAATAGGATTTCCTCGAACGTGAACGCCGCACAACTGGCTGGGCCGCTCTGTTAAGGAACAGATTTGACAGGATCTGACACATACTCGTCAAAAGATAAACCGCCAGCGACCGGCGGCGTGAAGGCGAGCTTCGAGTCGACCTCGAGATAAAGCAGCATTGCTTTAGGCGTGCAGCCTGTGGCTCAGCCTGAGGGCCAATTCGCGAGACCTTGCCAGCAGTTGCGGCCGGTTTCATAGGCGTTCACGCGCGCTACAGTTTCGGCTGGAAGATCGTCACATTTTATTCCTTTGGTTGCCCCCCAGGGATTCGAACCCCGATCGAGCGAGTCAGAGTCGCTAGTCCTACCATTGAACGAGAGGGCAATACAGGTT
>JABBOG010000075.1 GCA_019351975.1 Acidobacteriota bacterium | reverse complement strand
TCGACCACGCATTCGCCAGGCACTGCCCCATCACCACCATGTTCGTAAACGAGCTCGTCATCGCCAGGCTGCGGTCGTTCACCGCATCATCCAGCACCACCACGCACGCATTCTTTGACCCCGCGCAAATCTCCGCCATCCGCGCTCGCGCATTGCACGTCACGACAAGATGCGCAACCTCGGGATACAGTTGAAGAGCCTGCTCCAGCACCGCCACGCCCTCCGGAGAATCCCCAGATCGTGAAAACGAAATCCAAAGATATCTACGCCCCGGAACGACATACTCCTGTAAATTCGGCAACAGGTCCGTGCTTGCTACCGTCAACACTTCGCAGCCCCACCTCTGCCGCAGCAACAACTCCAGCGTCCGGCCGATATAGTCCGACGTCCCCGCGCCGACCAGCAACACCACCGGCCGCTGCTCCAGCGCACCTCGCACTCCCGCACCGTCCAGAAACTCATAGATCCGTCCCTGGTGCTCCTTGAAGATCTTCAGCGTCGTCTCCCACGTCGTAGGCTGCTGGGCGATCTCTCGTGGCGTATACAAAAGCCCACGCGCCTTTCGCTCTTCTTCGGGCAATTCAACAATGCTCAACAGTGATGTCGCCATCATGCTCCTCTTTTTACTGCGAACTCTCGATACAAATCTAAATCGATAGCAAAGATAACTAATAATAGCTAATATACTCGTCGTGACGCAATAAAACAATATGAGGACTTTCGATGAATACCCATCTCCGCTCACCAAACAGCCAGCCTCTCGATCTCACCATCGCAGGTGAAACCAACCTCGACCTCATCCTCTACGGCCTGCCCGAGGACATTCCAACCGAGCGTGAGCTGCTCGGCTCCAACTTCATCACCACCCTCGGTGGCTCCTCGTCTATCCTCGCCCATAACCTCGCTGTACTCGGTGCCAACGTCGGATTTCTCTCCCAGCTAGGCAACGACGACATGGGCAACATCGCCCTCGCGCGTCTCGGCGAATCTGGCCTCGACACCTCCCACATCACCCGCCGCTCCGACATCGGCACAGGCGTCACCCTCCTTCTTCCCCACGGCCGCCGCCGCCGCATCCTCACCTACCCCGGCGTCATGGCGCAGATGACCGTTGCCGACCTTGACATGGACTACCTGCTCCGCTCCCGCCACTTTCATCTCTCCTCCCTCTTTCTCCAGACCGCGCTCCAGCCCGACCTTCCTCAACTCTTCGCCGAGCTGAAGCGCGCAGGTCTCACCCTCTCCCTCGACACAAACGACGACCCCAGCGGCGAGTGGGGAGGCGTGCTCGAACCACTCCTCGACACCATCGACCTGCTCCTCCCCAACGAGGACGAGATTTTACAAATCGCTCGCAAACCCACCCTCGACCAGTCGCTCGACGCGCTCTCTTCCCGAGTCCCCCTCATCGTCGTCAAGTGTGGCTCCCGCGGTGCGGTCGTACAGCGCGGAAGCCAGCGCGACTGGATCGCGCCCATCCTCGTCGACCCCGCCAACCTGGTCGACACCATCGGTGCCGGCGACAGCTTCAACGCCGGCTTCCTTCGCGCCTACCTCAAGGGCCAAAACCCGCTTCGCGCCGCAGCCGTCGGCAACATCACCGGCGCACTCTCCACCCTGCGCTCAGGAGGCACCGAAGCCTACCGCGACACCACCCTCCGCAATGACTTCCTCCGCCAACACCCCCTCACCTAAAGCCCCACGCCCACGCCACCTCGCCACGCCAATCCCAACAAGCCTTACCCGAAGGCAGACGCAACATCAACGTTGCCTCTGCCCTTCCCGCTCCACGCTGTACAGCCGCACCCGATATATCCTCTCCCGCTTCGGCGCGAGCATCAGCTGCCGCCCCTGGTTGCTCTGGTCTCCATTCAACCGTTCTGTCGTCACCCACGCTCCGTCCTTCTGCGACACCTCTTCGATGCTGCCGATTCCCGCCGTCCGGTCATCTACATCCGGATCTCGTGCAAAGGTCACCGTGAGCCCCTGCCCCACCACATAAAACTCGTCCTTCCCGGTCTGCACCACAAGCATCGCGCCGTCATCCTCCAGCAGCGTCTTTGCAGGCCACGATCGCGACAACGTCGCCTGCATCAGATACCCGCCCATCGCAACCGTCTGCGACGCCCTGGGACTGTTCGCGTGCAGAACCACCGCGCGCGTCGTTCTCGCAGCCTGCCCAGCCAGCACCATCGCCGTCATCTGCCGCATCACGCCGTACGTCTGCGCGATCGCAGGCTCCGTTCCCACGCCGTCCGCCTGCGCCTTCACGCTATCGATGCCGAACGCTGAAAACCCAAACGCACCCGCCGCTCCATACGCATACAGCGCATTCAACGGCGCAGCCTCCAGCCTTGCTTCCGGCACAAACACCGGCATATCCACTCCCTCGTAGCGTTGAATCCAATGCTCGAAGTCGGGCCAGTAAATATCCGGCGAGTAGAAGTCAATCGCCTTCGCCACCGCCCTGTACACATCCAGATAATACGGATGCGGTCCTCCGCTCGGATACTCCCCCGCACGCTCCGCCGGTGCTGGCAGCTGCGCATTCATGTACATCGGCAGCGCATATTCCCGCTTTCCAGCCTCTGCCACCTCGTCCGCAAAACGCGCATAGTTCCAAGCCATAAACACCTCATCCGACGCCTCCCCAAACACCTCCTTCCAGCTCCGTCCACGCGCATTGAAGTGCACCTGTAGTTCCTGCGAAAGTGGCCGCTGATGCTCCTCCAGCGCCTTTATCAGCGATGCCGGCACCGCACCTGCATACAGCTTGTCAGCAGCCTCCGACCTGTCTCGTCCCGGCCCCAGATATCCAACCTCGTTCTCCACCTGCACCATCAGCACCGTCTGCTCCGCCGCGTCCTTCTGCCTCACATGCGCCATCAGTGCCTCGAAGCCTCGGCTGTCGGCCTGAAGCGTCTCACCGCCCAGTGTCGAAAGGATCTCCGTCTCCGCACCATCCGCTCCTATCGCCCGCGGAAAGCGCGCCGGATCATCTTTCACCCACAGGGGTGCATACTCTGAAAATGCATTCTTCCAGCTCCCGAACCACAACAGCACGAGATGCAAATCCTGCTCCCGCGCCACATCGATCCAGTGGTCCAGCACGCTGAAGTCGAACTTGCCTTCGCTCGGCTCAATCTGCTCCCACGCCACCGGCATCAGCACGGTATTCACATTCAGCGCTCGCACTCTCGGCAGCACATCATCGGCCTGCGCCGCCGTCCCCGCCGACGAATTCCCCAGCTCACCACCAAGAATCAGATACGGCTTGCCATCGACGATCAACTGCCCACCCGTCTGCGTCTTCACCACCTTCGGCAGGTCACTCGCACGCAAAACCGCAGACGGCACCAGCCCCATCAGCAGACACATCGACATCGCGCAAACCTTGACTTTCACCTGAGCTCCTTCAAGCTACACATCCTACCGCGCCGCTCCCATTGCTGCAGTGCCAGCGAAGCTCTCCGGCGGCCCCAGATAACTCGGGCGCAGCTCCCCGTGACTCACCACAATCCGCTCCAGCACCACCCCCGGATCCACCATCCAGATCCTCAGCGTGTGATATCCCGGAGTCGCAATCGTCACAGGCACCGACACTTTCCGCACGCCGTCACTCACCGCCTTCGCCCAATCCGCGTTGGTGTTGTTCGCCAGCGCATCCACCACCGTCCTCGGCCCATCGTCCACCGACACCGCAAAGCGCAGCCCTCTGCCCGGAACAAAGTTCAACGTCGGTGCCAACACCGCCTCCACGTTGAACACTCCCGCGTCATACAGATACATCCGATACGCAAGCCCCGCCCCCGAATGCAGATTGCTCGCCGCCGTCACAGGAAACACGCTCATCGCCGATCGCGTCTCCCCGAATCCCGGCAGCTCCTCCCACCGCACATCGCCATCCGTGCTCCTGCTCGTCGCGTCCGCTGCCTCCATCGCTACATACCCATCGCTCTCCACAAATCCCGACGCACTCGCGCGCGTCACCGGAAGCCGCAGCGTATCCAGCGCAATCTCCACCGTTCGCCCATCTGCCTGCGTCACGCGCACGCCTCCGTGCCCAACTCCAGCAGGTGCCTTCGCCCAATCCACACGCACCGGAACCGCAACATCCTCACGACCCACCGTTCCCGCACGTTGCCCCACCACGATCCACGGATCGCTGCTCGCAATCGTATACGACACTGGCGTCAGCCCATGATTGAACAGCGAAATCTCGCGCGTCTGCTGCGCCACAGAATCAAACTGCCCCAGCAACATCGGCTGCCTCGGTCCTTTGTCATTCTCTACGGCGACGCCCAGACTCCCATGCTCCTCCGGCTGCACCTCCGTCACCGCGGGCATCGCATTCAACGGCGGCTCATTCCAGTACGTGTAGCCTATGTGCGTCTGGTCCATCATGTGGTTCCAACGGCCGCCCAGCAGCTTGTGGTTGTACGCATCGGTCAGCGCCGCATCCTTCGCAAACAGCGCGCGCGTCTCGTCCGCATACGCATTCGCGCTCACCCGCCCCTGCTTCGCATACAGCGCATTCTTTCCCGCCGCAATGTACATCTCCGTCAAATTCGCACTCGCATCCACCGGATACTGCACCAACTCAAAGAACGACGCGCGCTCATCCTCCGGCAGCAATGTCGCCAACGTGTCCACCCTCGCCGCCAGTGCTCGCCATGCCGCATCCACGCGGCCAGCCTCGTCGTAGTTCGCTAAGCTGAACGTCCCTGGATCAATCATCTCCGGCTTCCGCCTGCTGTTGTAGCGCGTGTAGTCCTCCATGTCCTGCGCAATCTCCGCAGCATGTTCCGGCCCAAACTCACGCGTCGCCCATAGCTGCGTAAACTCATCCAGATGATCTTTGTCCCAACGCTGCGGCGTGCGCGCAAAGCTCAAAAAGAACTCGATTGGAAACTCCATCGGCTTCAGATCGCCCACATTCACCACCCAGATCCTGTCCGCGCCATACGCCAGCGCCAGGTTCATCTGCTCCTCCACCTTCGTAATCGAGTACGTGTTCAACCACTTGTACGACCTCGGCCCGCCCACATAATCGAAGTGATAGTAGATCCCCGCGCCACCCACGCGCTTGCGCTCCTCCGGCGTCGGCAGCCGCCTCAAATTGCCCCAGTTATCATCCGACCACAGCAGCGTCACATCATCCGGAACGCGCATGCCTTTTTCGTAGTACCCCTGCACCTCCTTGTACAGCGCCCACACCTGCGGCACCTTGCTCAGATCAGGGTTCACCGTCTCCCGCAGGATCTGCCGCTGCTTTGCAACAATCGCCTCCAACTGCGCCGTGTTCGCCGTGGCCGACATCGGCGTGTCATTGATCCCCCGCATCCCCAGCGTCACAATCTCCTCGTAGTTCTTATCGCGCTCCATCCCCGCGCGCCAGAACGCATCGATCCTCTTCGCATTCGTCGCATAGTTCCACGGTCCATCCTCGGCAGGCTTCCACTCCTTCTCCGCGCGCATCATCGGTTCTTCATGCGACGTCCCCATCACAATCCCATACTCATCCGCCAGCTTCGCATTCATCGGATCATCCGCCGCAAACGCGCTGTTCCACATCGCCGGCCACAGATAGTTCGCCTTCAGCCGCAGCAGCAACTCAAACACATGCACATAGAACTTGCTGTTGTAGCCGCCATACGTCTTGTCCACCCAACCCGTCAGCGCCGGTGCCTCGTCATTCAGAAAAATCCCCCTATACTTCACCGCCGGCACCGGCTGAACATACCGTCCCGGCAGCACATACAGCGCATCCTTGTGCGGCACCCGCACATCCGCCCACCACGTCCACGGCGACACGCCCATCTCCTCCGACAGATCATAGACCGCGAAGATCGTCCCACGCTTATCGCTGCCCGCCACCACCAGCGCTCTTCGCACCCCCGGCATCGGCCGCTCCACAACCGTCGTCACAGCCGACTCCCACTTGCCCGCGACACCGCTCACATCCAGCTTGTGCCGTCGTATCAGTTCATCAATCAGCGGACTCTTCCCAATCGTCCCAACGATCACCACATCGCGTCCCTGCACCTCTCCCCGCGTGTCCAACACCGCAGGCCGCACGCCCGTAACGCGCTCCACATCCTCACTCAAATCAACTACCGCGCGCACCACGCCCGGCCAGTCATCCTCGCTCACCACCAACGGCGTCGCCGTCCCCTGCTGCACCAACGCAAAACTCCCCTGCGCAGCCTCACCCGAAACATACTTCGGACCACCCAGAGCATGCGCCTCCACCACCGCCGCCCACAGCATCGCCATCGACGCCCACAGCGATACCCGCCTCACCCAACCCCGTCGACGCACACCATCTCCCAACACATATCTCCCATCACCCATCATCAATTCAGCCGACCCTTTCGCCGTACCCGCAGCGCTCATCCGACCACTGCAAACGACCACTGCAAATCATTTATGCTCACGTCTCGAAGAAATACACCACCCGCTCAACCTCTGGCAACCTCGCCAAATTCCCGCGCCTCAAATCGAGCCCGCGCCCACACTCCATCAGCCGAAAGTATGAAACCCCGCTCCACCCAGCCCATCGCCGCCGTCACCGCGCCATCGCAGGGCCTGAAAAAACTACTTGACATTCATCGCAGACCTTCAATATTGTTTGCCACGCATATTATTCACAACCACCGCCGTTCTCACTTTAGGAGGCAAGGCCTATGATCCACCCCACCCATTCCATCCGGCCCATGCACTGGCTCTTCGCAGCCCGTCTCACAGCAATCGCCCTGCTCTTCGCAGCCGCCTTGCTCTCTCTTCCCGCCGCCCACGCGCAGGTCCTCTACGGTGCCATCGTCGGCACCGTCACCGACGCCACCGGTGCTTCCATCCCCGGCGCACAAGCCACCGCCCTCGAACTCCAGACCGGCATCACCCAGAACGTCACCTCAGACTCCAGCGGCATCTATCGCTTCACCGCGCTCCTCCCCGGCACCTACAAGGTCACACTCACCGCTCCCACCTTCTCCACGCAGGAGACCGCCGGCGTCGTCGTCCGTGCCAACGAAACCGCCCGCGTCGACGCCCAGCTCAAGCCCGCCTCCGCCACCCAGAACGTCACCGTCACCACCGCACCGCCTCTCCTCCAAACCGATAACGCCGACGTCCACACCGACTTCACCGCCAAGCAGATCGAGGACCTGCCCATCATGGGCTCACAGGGCGAAAACTTCCAGGAGCTCCTCCGTACCGTCCCCGGCGCCGGCCTCACCGCTGAAACAAACTCCCTCGCCGCAAACTCGCAGCGCGCCATCAATACCAACGTCAACGGCGAATCCAATCAAGGCATCAACACCCGCATCGACGGCGTACCGGACCTTTACCCCTATCTCCCCGCGAACGTCGCCTACGTCCCACCCGCCCAGGCCATCGCCAACGTCAACGTCGTCACCAACTCCTTCGACGCCGAACAGGGCATGGCCGGCGGCGCAGCCGTCAACGTCGAAATCAAAACCGGAACCAACGGCTTCCACGGCAGCGTCCACGAATACCACACCGACCAGAACTTCGCCGCACGCAACTACTTCCAGACCGACCCCAAGCTCTATCCAAAGAAGAATCGCAACAACCAGAACCAGTACGGTGGTGCCATCGGCGGCCGCATCATCCGCGACAAGCTCTTCTTCTTCGGCGACTACGAGCGCACCACCCAGCGCCAGCTCGCCGGCCCTGACACCCGCACCCTTCCCACCGCCGCAATGATCGCAGGCGACTTCCGCAACCTTCCCGGCAACCCCATCATCTACGACCCCGCCACCGGCAATCAGCAGGGCGCAGGCAAACAGCAGATCTCCTGCAACGGCGTTCTCAACGTCGTCTGCCCCGACCGCATCGATCCCGCCGCCGCAGCCATGATCGCCCTCCTCAAGCCGCTCGTTCCGCAGGAGTTCGCCACCACCAACGACACCAACAACTGGACCGGCAGCGGCACCGCCCTCTTCAATCGCAACGACGCCGACATCAAAATCAACTACGTCCCCAACCAGAGCAGCACCTTCTTCGGCCGCTACAGCCTCTCACAGACCCTCGCCTATGACCCACCGCTCCTCGGTGCTGCCATCGGCGACGCCACCAACGGCGGACAGCTCGGCAACGCTCCCGGCCTCGTCCAGAACGTCGGCCTCGGTGCCACCCACATCTTCACACCGTCACTACTTCTCGACTGGAACTTCGGCTTCACCCGCCAGCGCCTCGGCTCTACCTTCGATCTCGCCTCCGCCAATGGCCTCGACCAGTTCCACATCCCCGGCACCAACAACGCCGGCACCACCGGCGACCCAAGCCTCTACTACGGCCTCCCCGGCTTCGTCTTCCCCGTCGGCAGCACACCTCCAGGCACCGGCAATGAGATCGGCCCCAACCTCGGCAACGCCCAGGTCTCCAATCCCTTCCTCTTCCGCGATCAGCAGTTCGTCACCGACGCCAACCTTAGCTGGAACAAAGGCAAGCACGCCTTCCGCGGCGGCATCGAGTGGAACCACGCGCAGATCAACCACTTCCAGCCTCAGGGCGGAACCTTCCAGAACCCGCGCGGAACCCTCGCCTTCAACGGCTTCGTCACCGACCAGCAAGGCTCCACCCCAACCTGGTTCCACTCCTGGGCCGACTTCATGCTCGGCCTCCCCAGCGCCACCGGCAAAGCCCGCGCTCTCTTCAATCCCACCGCCATGCGCTGGTCGCAGTGGGCCTGGTATCTGCAGGACCACTATCAGGTCACACCCAAACTCACCCTCACTCTCGGCGTCCGCTGGGAGTACTACCCCTTCGGCTACAGCGACAACGGCAAAGGCCTCCGCTACCTTGACCTCGCTACCGGCAGAGTCCTCATCGGTGGCTACGGCAACGTCCCCGTCAACGATGGCATCGACGTAGGCTTCGGTCAGTTCCTTCCCCGCGTCGGCGCCGCCTATCGCCTCACCCCCACTACCGTACTCCGCACCGGCTACGGCATGAGCGAAGACCCATACACCTGGCACTCCCTCATGAACTCCTACCCCTCCGTCCTGCTCGACACCAACATCCCCACCAATACCGCCAACTTCGTCCCCGCCGCCAGCCTCACCGGCCTCAACGGCACCGGTCTCGGCAGCGGCTCCTACTCCGTTCCCACCGGCATCGTTCTCCAGGCGCTGCCCGACCTCACCTCCGGCAACATCACTCTACCCACCAGCATCAGCACCACCACCATCCCCAACCCCTTCAAGCGCGGCTTCATCAACTCCTATAACTTCACCCTCGAACAGCAGTTCGGCCACAGCGTCACCCTCAACGTCGGCTACGTCGGCACCTATGACATCCGTCCCGTCGTCAACCTCAACGCCAACGCGTCCGCTCCAGGCACAGGCTCCGCCGGCGGCCTCCTCAGCCAGAAATACGGCGCCAACTACACCGGTGCCATCAACGAGCTCGATCCCTTCGCCCACAGCCGCTACGACTCGCTCCAGACCAAGGCCACCTACCTCTTCGCTGGCGGCTCAAGCCTCAACGTCATCTACACCTGGTCCAAGGCCATGAGCTACGCCGACGACGAAGACCTCGGTGGTCTCGCCTTCCCCTATCCCTCTTCCTGGCAGAAAAACTACGGCCCCGCCTCCTTCGACAGGACCAACAACCTCGAGATCGCCGGCGTCATGGCACTTCCCTTCGGCAAGGATGAACCCTGGCTCCAGCACGGGATCGCCGGTGCCATCCTCGGCAACTGGCTCGTCAACCCCGTCATCAGCTCCATGAGCGGCGTTCCCTTCACCGTCAACGCCGGTGGCAACCTCAACGCCAACGGCGCCTCCCAGACCGCCGACCTCGTCGCTCCCTTCCGCCTCGCCCACGGCCGCCCCCCGCGCACCGGCGTCACCTGCGCCACCGGCGACGCCTCCTGCGAGTACTTCGTTCCCAGCTCCTTCGCCGCTCCCCTCATCACCAGCCCAGCCAACGCCCACTTCGGCAACACCAACCGTGATCAGTTCCGCGGTCCCGGCTACTTCATCGCTGACCTCAGCGTCGTCCGCGACTTCAAGTTCAAGACCTGGGCCACGCTCGAGATCCGCGCCGACGCCTTCAGCCTCACCAACACACCCCACTTCGCCAACCCCAACACCACCTGCCCCGCCAGCGCCACCACCCCCGGCCCCGTCGGAAGCAGCGGTCAACTCTGCAACACCGGCACCAACAACAACTTCGGCGTCGTCACCGGCGGCGCTCAACCCGGCGGCTACTTCGGCCCCGACCCCGGCAACCGCACCATCTGGTTCGGAGCGAACATCAAGTTCTAAGAAGCCTCTGTTGAAGCCGCGGTTTTGAAGGGGACGGGCTTAAGCCCGTCCGTATCTCCAACAGAATCAGGTGGGCTTCAGCCTCTGAGGGATATCCTTCGGGCTTGATCAGAGCTTCCCGAATCCAACCTGCGGGGGCGAGAAGTCTCAACCCATTCTCGCCCCCAACCCAACTCCCACAGCGCCGCCGCATCCTCCTACACCACCGGCGGCAACTCATCCCCCAACCCTACCGCCGCACCCGCCACGCTTCCTTCCGAGCTCAGCAGCGGCCACCCCTTCCGCAGCACATAATCCAGCCACGCCCCCGCAATCTGCGACGTCAGCACCGCCGCCACCACCAGCGTCGTATAAAACTTCGAGCTGATAATCCCCGCATCGAACGCCACGCTCGCCAGCACAATCCCCGGCCCTCCGCGCGCATTCGTCGTAATCGCCAGATTCACCAGATCCAGCCCCCGAAATCCCGCAAACCGTCCCGCCGTCGCCACCGAGATCACCTTGATCGCGCAGCTCCCCACAACGAACACCGCAATCATCGACCACGACACTCCCCGCACCAGGTTCAGCTTCAGCCCCACCAGCGCAAAATACATCGGTATAAAGAACGCGAACGAAACCTTCCCAATCGCCTCCAGCGCGTCCGCAAACAGCCGCCGTTTCTTATGCACCACCGCAAACCCCGCCAGGAACGCCGCAAACACCATGCTCACATCCAGCGCTCCCGCCACCACGCAATACCCCAGCAGCACCGCAATCACATACGACACCGGCGAGTGCTTCGCCAGCACATTCCACCGCGACTTGCTCGCACGCTTGATCACCCGCGGCACCACCGTCAGCCCCAGCACAAAAAACACCACCGTACTCACCAGGTGGATTGCCAGCGGCTTCGACTTCAGCGCCGTATGCCCCGCCACCGCCGTCGCAATCGCCAGCGCCAGCCACAGCACAATGTCCTCCAGTACCGCCACCCCCAGCACCAGCCGCGCAAACCGCGTATGCAGAATCTTCAAATCCGCAAAGATCTTCGACACCACCGGCACCGACGTCACCGCCACACCCACCGCCAGAATAATCGTCAACGCCAGCGTATTCCCATTCGGCCCCGACAGCGCCGGCGTAATCAGCCTCGGCCCAAACACCAGCCCCAGCACAAACGGAATCCCCGTCCCCACAATCGTCAGCCACCCCACCTCGCGCCGCTCATCGCGCCCAAACAACTGCCGCGCCTCCGCTCCCGAAAGAAACATCAGCAGCAACAGCCCCAACCAGTACACAAACGTCAAAAGATTGTCCTGATGGTGCATCGCCGCATTCACGCCCGCCATCATCGGCAGACGTCCCAGCAGCGCCGGCCCCAGCACCACACCCGCCACAATCTCGCCCACCACCTTCGGCTGCCGCAACTTCACGAACACATACCCCAGCAACTGCGCCAGCCCCACCAGCAGCAGCAGCACAAGCAAAATCGATGTCAGATCAGCATTCGACAAACGAACTCCCAACCATCACTCAAACCGAATGCAACTTTAGATGCATCTCGCCTGTCCCAGCAACCCGCCGCATCCAGATTTATCGCTCTTTCCTGACACAAACGCCCCTCAACCCTCCCAAGGAACATCTGATCAGGCAGCTCTTTTGAAGGGGACGGGCTTCAGCCCGTCCATACATGCCCTAAAACCGAAGGGGCTTTACAGGCTGCGGAAAAACCTCTGATTTCGTCTTATTGCATTCCCTGAGCGGATTGT
>JABBOG010000022.1 GCA_019351975.1 Acidobacteriota bacterium | reverse complement strand
ACGCTTGCACGCGTCCCCCTGCCATCCCACTACCCTCTCCTCGACCGCGGCTTCCACTTCGTCAACGAGTGGGGCCTCGAGCGCTAACTGCAGGAAGACGGCACCAGAACCAACCCAGCTACAAACAACGCCCGCGAGAGACTCTCGCGGGCGTCGCCTTTCTTCCTAATGCCTATGCGTTCGGAGCTGAAGCAGCTACAGGAGCCGCAGCCGGAGCCGGAGCCGCAGCTGGCTTGGACGGCTTCGGCGCAGCGGGTGGCTGCTGCACCTCTGCCTTCTTCGCCGGCGCAATGATCGCGTGCAGCGTCGTTCCCTCCATGCGCGGCATAAACTCCACAATGCCCGCATCGCCGATATCCAGAATCAGCTTGTTGATGATCTTGTAGCCCAGATCGCGATGCGCCATCTGGCGGCCCTTGAAGCGCAAACTTGCCTTCACCTTGTCGCCGTCGCCAAGGAACCGGACAGCCTGGTTCTTCTTGGTCTGGTAGTCGTGCTCATCCACGGTTACCGAGAACTTCACTTCCTTGATAACAATGACCTTCTGCTTCTTGCGCGCAGCCCGGTCGCCCTTATCCTTCTCATACAGATACTTGCCGTAGTCCTGAATCTTGCACACCGGCGGCACGGCATTCGGCGAGATCTCAACCAGATCCAGCATCTTCTCGCGCGCCATCTTCAGCGCCTCAAATGGCGCCATCACACCCAGCTGTTCGCCGTTCTCGTCGATGACGCGGACTTCACGCGCACGGATGCGCTCATTGGTACGGATAAAAGATTTAACGGAGCGTTTATCTAACGGTGGAATATTCAGCCTCCACGGCACGCACTCACAGCGGCCATGTTCTCATTGGATTGTTTGATTTCTTCAGCCTACGCAGGAAACCAGTGCACTCGCGAGTATATCACTCTCGCAACATTGTAGTTAGGATGCGGCTTCGCTTCGTCGCGGCCACACCCCGTCCCCGTTGCTGCAACCGGGAAATTCACGCTCCATTCAATCTACATTCATCTACATCCGATATCACAGAGGAGTTTCCCAAACACTCAGCACTCGAGGCTCCGCATGATTCGCAAGGTTTCCGCTCTTTCCATTACTGCTGCACTCGCCCTCACAGGCTGCGGCAGCGTCACGCCTCCTAACCCCACCGTGACCACCACGCCAGCTGCGGTCGCCGTCTCGCCGCAGACCGCCATCAAGCACATCGTCGTCATCTACGGCGAGAACGTCTCCTTCGACCACTACTACGGCACCTATCCCAATGCCACCAACACCGGCGGAACCACCTTCACCGCCGCCACTGGCACCCCCACCAACATCAATAACTACGTCTCCAACCCCAATCTGCTCACCTCCAACCCCAACCTCACCTCCGGCAACGGCACCTCCGCAGCCAATCCCTTCCGCCTCTCCCCAGCGCAGGCCGCAACCAACGATCAGGACCACAACTACGCCGCCGAGCAGCTCGCCTTCGACAACGGCAAGATGGACCTCTTCCCCCTCTCCGTCGGTAACGGCGACACCGCCGCCATGGTCAACCAGACCGACGCCCCCGGCATCGCCGGAACCACCGCCCTCACCATGGGCTACTACGACGGCAACACCGTCACTGCCCTGTGGAACTACGCGCAGAACTACGCCATGAACGACCACTCCTTCGGCGGCGCCTTCGGTCCCTCCACCCCCGGCGCGCTCGAACTCGCCTCCGGCCAGACCAACGGCGTTCTCTACCCCTTCAACGTCCCCTACTCTGCTATCTCGTCATCCGTCATCCCCGACGGTCAGGGGGGATACACCGATATCGGTGACGTTGACCCCAGCTTTGACGTCTGCTCCAGCCCGACCAAGAACTTCAGCATGACCGGCAAGAACGTCGGTGATCTCCTCAACGCCGCCGGCGTCACCTGGGGCTTCTTCCAGGGCGGCTTCAACCTCTCCATCACCAACAAGAACGGCACCACCGGCTGCCTTCCAGGAGAAGCCACCGGCAGCCGCTCCACACCGTCGGTCTACATCCCCGGAAATCCCGCCACGGTGGACTACATCCCCCACCACCAGCCCTTCCAGTACTACGCCAGCACCGCCAACCCCAACCACACGCGCCCCACGCCCGGTGTAGCCATCGGAGCGCCTGACGCCGCCGGTGCCAACCACGAGTACGACGTGCTCGACTTCAACGCAGCCCTCACCGCAGCCACACCCACCATGGCCTCCGTCAGCTTCCTCAAGGCTCCAGGCTATGAGGATGGCCACGGCGGATACTCCGATCCCCTCGACGAGCAGAACTTCATCGTCAATGAGATCAACATGATCCAGCAGTCGCCCTTCTGGTCCAGCACCGTCATCATCATCAACTACGACGACTCCGACGGCTGGTACGATCACGTCACCGACCTGGTCAACTTCTCGCAGACCAGCTCCGACTCCGCCATCTGCAACGGCAGCGCACCTACCCTCCCCGGACCCAACTCCAACGGTATGCCCGTGCAGGGACGCTGCGGTCACGGCCCGCGCCTGCCGATGGTCGTCATCTCGCCCTGGGCCAAGAAGAACTACGTGGATAACACCCCCACCGAACAGGCCTCCATCCCACGCTTCATTGAAGACGTCTTCCTCGGCAGCCAGCGCATCGGCAGCGGTTCCTTCGACGCTGGCGCTGGAACCCTCATGAACATGCTCAACCTCACCTCCACCAACGGTGCTCCGCCGAATCCCACGCCGGTCATCCTCAACCCCACAACGGGTGCTGTCGTCACCTCCACCAGTGCAGCCGCAGCCGTCGTCAACAAAGGCAACTAGGCCGGTTCACCGTCCTTTCATCAACCTTGTTTAGCCTAAAGAGCACGCACCTTCAACCAAGGGTGCGTGCTCTTTTTAACTGCCTTCACCCTTGGAGCACCGCCGACCTTGCCGCCCACCCGCCGCACCTTCCTCCAGCAGGCCACCGCCGCCGCCCTCGCCTCTGCCGCCTGGACCACACGCCGCGGCCTCGCGCAGCCGCTCCTGCCGACGGCGCCCCGGCAGATGTCCATGCCGATGACGCCGCGCGCCGCGTCCCCCACAGACAGCGCGAAGCCCATGCCGCCCATGATCCACGCGGCTTCCCTGACCCCCTTTGTGGATGTGCTCCCAATGCCGACGCCAATACACATCAACGCCGACGGCAAATCCCGTATTGCGATGCGTGAAACCCACGTTCAGCTCCACCGCGACCTCCCGCCCACGCGCATGTGGGTCTACGCCGACGCATATCATCCCACCGCAAACCCCAGCGCCCTCGCGCCAATCCTCGATGCCCGCTGCGGCCATCCCCTCTCCGTCGAGTGGCTTAACCAGCTCCCCACCAGGCACTTCCTCCCCATCGACTACAGCCTCCACGGCTGCGGCCACGATGTCCCCGAAGTCCGCACCTGCGTCCACCTCCACGGCGGCCGCACACCCAGCCGCGACGACGGCTACCCCGACGACTGGTACACCCCCGGCCACGCCCGCTCCTGCCGCTATCCACTCCAGCAAGATCCCGCCATGCTCTGGTATCACGACCACGCCATGGGCCTTAACCGCCTCAATATCTACGCCGGCCTCGTCGGCATGGCCATCCTCCGCGACCCTACCGAAGACGCGCTCAACCTTCCCTCAGGCCCATACGAGCTGCCCATCACCCTCTACGACCGCCTCCTCACCGCCGACGCCCAGCTCTACTATCCGGACTCCGGCGACCCCGAACACCCCTGGGTTCCCGAATTCGACGGTGACGCCATCCTCGTGAACGGCAAGCTCCGCCCCTACCTCGACGTCGAGCCACGCCTCTACCGTCTCCGCCTGCTCAACGCCGCCAACAGCCGATTCTTCGCGCTCTCGCTCTCCGGCCATCAACCCTTCCACCAGATCGGCTCCGATCAGGGACTGCTGCCCGCACCCGTTTCCATGAACAACCTGCTGCTCGCCCCCGCCGAGCGCGCCGATCTCCTCATCGACCTCACCAAAGCCGCTGGTCAAAACCTTCACCTTTTGGACAACGGCCTCGGTATCCTCCAGTTACGCGTCGCCGCCACAGCGTCCGCCACGCCCGCGCAGTACATCCCCACCGCGCTGCGCGCCGTTCCCCGCGCGCAGACCTCCGCCGCCACCGTCACGCGCTCCATCACGCTCGACGAAGCTCTCTCCCCGCTCGGCAACCCCATGGTAATGCTGCTCAACAAGAAGCGCTGGCACGAGCCCGTCACCGAGCAGCCACGCCTCAACGCCACCGAAATCTGGGAGTTCATCAACCTCACCGAAGACACGCACCCCATGCATCTCCACCTCGTGCGCTTTCAGGTCCTCGATCGCCGCGCCTTCGACGTCTTCGCTTACCGCAACAGCCGCGGCCTTCACTATATCGCCGACCCGCTCCCTCCTGAGCCCAACGAGACCGGCTTCAGGGACGTCGTGCAGTGCCCGTCCGGTCTCATTACCCGCATCCTCGTCAACTTCAACGGCTACCCCGGCAAATATCTCTACCACTGTCACATCCTCGAACACGAGGCCAACGACATGATGCGCCCCTTCGAAGTCGTCGCCTGAAAACCCCAGCCCCTTGCACACCGCACGCCAAGCTGCGACGATAGTACGTTGAGCTGTTTGCTCCAACCCAACAGCCGCTCACCCTATCTACGGGCTATAAACCCTCTCAGGAGATTCCCTTGGCAAAGCGCCGTGTTCTGCTCGTCGATGACGAAGTTAGTGTCCTGCTCACCATGAAGGCCGTTCTCGAAATCAGCGGCTACGATGTCGATACCGCCGCCTCCGCACGCGAAGGCAAGTCCAAGATCAAGCTGCGCGAGTACCAGATGGTCATCACCGACATGCGCATGGAGAGCGACGCAGCTGGCCGTGAGGTCATCCAGGCCGCGCGGACCGCACCCTACCACCCCGCCGTCGCCCTCCTTACCGCCTTCCCCGACGACGACTGGGCCGACTTCGGCGCCGATAAAATGCTCGTTAAACCCATGCAGACCGGCATGCTCCTCAAGCAGATCGAAAAGCTTCTGGAAACCCACGCCGCGAAGCTCCAGCGGCTCGCCACCTCTGCTGCGGCGCCTTCGAAATCCGACGCCGCCGCAGCCACCAAATCCGCAGCCAAGAAGGCTGCAGCCAAGGGCGCTGTAGCTGCACCAAAAGCTGCGGCAAAGCCTGTCGCAAAGAAGGACGCCGCCAAGAAGCGTCCCGCCGCCAAAAAGACCCCCGCCAAGGGTCCCGTAGCCCGCAAAAAAGTCGCCACCAAACGTAAGTAGCTCATTGCAAGAAGGCGGGGCGGACAAGTTATACCGTGGCAGTTTCCTGGGAAACCGTCATAACGCCAGCTACTTACGCTTCGCTGCTACGAAGTCTGCGGTAGCTCTGCCTAAGGTGCGGGGGTGAAGTCGCGGATTTGCGCCACGGTTTTGGCGTCAAGGTGCTGCAGGACGTCGACCATAAGGTCGACAGTCTGGTCGAAGTCGTGGCGGTTGACGATGCCGTTGTGGGCGTGGGTGTAGCGGACGGGAACCACAACGTTGAGCGTTGGCGCGCCGGAACCAGACTCCTGCATCTCGGCCGAATCATCGCCGTAACCCTGCACGAGGTCAAGCTGGAGCGGAATATTGTTGCTTTTAGCGGTTTCGCGGACGTACTTAACGAGCTTGCGGTTGGGAATTGCGCTGGAATCATACAGAAAGATGCCGGGGCCAGCTCCGAGGTGCGCCTGGGTCTCTTCGGGGTGGCCGCCCTGATCGTTGGCGATGCCGCCTTCGAGGGCGAGGCCGAGGTCGGGGTGGACCATGTTGGCTGCCGTCCGCGCGCCGCGTAGACCAATCTCCTCCTGCGTTGTGGCGACGAAAAAGAGGTCGTTGGCATGGGGCAGTTTGGCGAGGCGCTGCATGGCACGGATGAGGACGGCGCACCCGATGCGGTCGTCCCAGGCTTTACCGAGATAGTTCTCAGAGCCGTTGAGGACGAGAAACGAGGAGTCCGGGACAATGGGATCGCCGGGCTCGATGCCCATGGCGGCGGCTTCGGCGGGGCTGTTGGCACCGATGTCGAGGAAAATCGAGTTGCGGGGGATAACTTCGTTACGCTCGGCGGGGGTTATCACGTGGATGTCGCGGATGCCGGTGACGGCGTGGACCGGGCCTTTGCTGCCGAGGATGATCCAGCGCTGGTCGGGAAGGGCCTGGTCGAGCCATCCGCCGAGCATCTGCATGGTCAGCTGGCCGTTGGAGGCTACGCGTCGAACCATGCCGCCGAGCTCATCCATGTGGGCGTCGATCATGATGCGCGGAGCGGTGGCAGCGGGGCCGGCGTTGGAGGCGAGCTCAGCGATGGTGGAACCCATGCCGTCGTAGCGGATGGGCGATGTGGAGACTGGCTTGAGTTCACGGACGATGATGGAGCGAACGGCGTCTTCGTCGCCGGCGGTGCCTGGAGCGTCGGAGAGCTGTTGCAGCAGGGAGACGGTGGGGTCAGACTGCTGCGCGTGCGACGGAACGACAGCTACAAGCGAGAGGGCGAAGACGGCAAGAAGGGTTCGCATGTCGGCAAGGGTATCACCGACCACGGCGAACGCAAAGCTTCCACGATGTCATGCTTGACGGAGGTGCTCGATGAGCTTGGAGGGATGGAGCGGCTTGGCGAGGAGTTCGAAGGTGTATCCGCGCTGGCGTGCACGGGCGAGAATCTCCACCGTGGCGGCCTGACCGCTGAAGAGAATGATGCGGGTTTCAGGAAGGAACTGCTGGATGGCGATGGCGGCTTCGACACCGTCAACCTTGGGCATCAGGACGTCGGAGAGGATGAGTTCGGGGCTGCTGCGGCGCGCGGCTTCGATGGCCTCGGTTCCACCATAGGCGGCTTCTGCGATGAACCCGGAGCGGTTTAGGATCTGCACGATGGTGTCGGCGATAAGAACTTCATCGTCAACGACTAAGATTCGCGGCAGGCGTTTATCAGACGCTGCGTCGCTATCGGAAAGCGGCGCGGCATTCTGAAGACTCTTGAGCGAATCACTGGAGAGGAGAATACTATTCATGGTTCGGGGCCCTGTACTTCCTGATTTGCTTTCAACAGTGTACTGATAGAACTGCAAGTCGCCAAGTTGAAATGGCGCGGAGATGCATGCCGAAGATGTATCCTTTGTAACAATCATTGAAGATTAACCCATTCTATCTAAATAAGTTGCGTGGCGGGGAGGATTTCTGACGCGAACGGGAGAACTACCCGAAAGATAGTACCGGAACGGATTTCAGTGCAGGAACGGAACCGGATGGATCCGCCCTGTTTCTCGACAAAGCCGCGCGTCACCCACAGGCCGAGGCCGGTACCGATGGTGGGTTTGGTGGTGAAAAAGGGCGAAAAGACGCGCTCGCGTACATGGGGTGGGATACCCGAGCCCTCGTCGCAGATGAGAATGGAAACGCCGTCCTTGGTGCCGTGACGGTGACGCCCACGGATATTGATGCGACCCCCCTTGCCGGTATGTACGACCGCATCGATGGCGTTGACGACGAGATTGGAAAAGACCTGACGTATCTCACCCTGAAGTCCACGGATGGTAAGGCCGGGTTCGAGATCGAGATCGCAGACGATCTTGTTGGAGAGCATCTTGCGTGCGAAAAGATCGACCACGCTGTGGAGGAGAAGATTGAGGTCGATGTCGACAGGGCGAGTGGTGTCGCGATAGAAGCCGAGGGTCTGCTGGGCAATCTGAGAGACGCGGGCGAGTTCGCTGTCCGCGGTTTCGAGCAGGCGGCGAACGGAAAGCGGAACTTCGGGGTCGGTGCGCGAGAGATAGATGAGATTGGTCACGGCTTCGAGCGGGTTGTTGATCTCATGCGCGATGGTGGCGGCAAGGCGACCGGTGGCGGCGAGCTTTTCGCTCTGGAGGAGCGAGGAGTCGTGCGTCCTGCGAGCGGTAATGTCCTGCACGGTCCCGATCATTCCGGTGACCTCGGAGGAGTCTGGTGCGAAGATGGGAACGCCGCAGGAGGAGACCCAGATCTGGACGCCATCTGCGCCGTCAACACGGTACTCGGAGGTGTAATGGCTGCCGGAGGTGACGGACCGCTCGAACGCTTCACGGGTCTTTTGTTGATCCTCAGGCGCGACAGTCTTCGCGCGGAGCTCGGTGTGAGTGACAAAGGCGTGAGGCTGCGAGTGAAACAGGCGCGCTGCGCGTTCGTCGAGGTCGAGCTGGTCGCTGACGCGATCCCATGTCCAGGTGCCGAGTTGAGCGGCGTCGAGTGCCTGACGGAGACGTTCGGCGGTCTGCCGCTGGAGTCGCCGGGCTGCGTCGACGGTGGCGAACTCGCGGCTGAGGCGCTCGGAGAGGCGAATGTTGTCGATGGAGTTCGCAGCTTGCGAGGCTACGGTAGCAACCAGATCCATCGCGAGAGGATCGAAGGCGGCGGCCAGCGGATGGCCGTAGTACATGGCGCCGAGTACGGAGTTATCGCGCCCGCGGACGGGAATGGCGATATAGCTGCGCACGACAGGATGCGTTGGAGGGAGGCCGACAAAGGGCAGACTTTCGACGGAGCGCGGCTCGGTGGTGATGTCGTTGGAGAAGATCGCGCCGTCGGGAAAGCCGAGGCTACAGATGTCGATCGATTCGGGATGAAAGAGTGCGGCGAAGTCGGCACCATCGCGCCCGGCCACCTTATAGCGGCAGTTGAGGAGGCTGTGGGTCTCCGTGTTGTTGTAAAAGAAGACACCGTAGTGGGCTTTGCAGAGCTCCAGGCCGGCGTTGAGCGCGACTTGAGCGACGACCTCGAGAGACCGCTCGGAGGTGAGGCGCAGACCTGTCTCGATCAGCAGATGCAGGCGCTCCTGGTTCTGCGCATCTGGGGGGGTAGAGACGGGTTTACGGTTGGCCAGCATGCATCTGTTCTGATGCGCGCTGGGACTCGGAAGGGGGTATTCTTTCGTAACGTTCTCTGCGGAGGCTGCGACCGCATGAACGGGGGCGACTCAGGTTTTTTGCTGCATAGAAGCGCAGGGACTTGGGAGGCTAGTTGCCGAAGTGCCAGTTTACGCCCAGGCTGAACTGGATGTTTCGCTGTTGGTTGGTGCCGCCGTTGGGGAGTTCGGTGACGAAGTCGTGGGCCATGAGGCGCAGCTCGAAGTCGTGATAGAGGTTCACGTTGACACCGCCGCCGAGGGCGTAGGTGAAGCCGTGGGCGTTGCTGACGAGAGTTTCACCGGAGGGGTAGAGGCCGGAGGTAGCAAGGGTGAGGCCGACCAGCGCCTCAGCGAAGACGCTTCCGCGACGGTTCCAGACCGTGGGGCTGACGTGGCCGACGCTGTAGGTGTAACGGCCGCCACCGAGGAAGCTGGCCTGGTGGATGTCGATCTGCTGGCGGAGGTTGGTGACGGCGAGGCCGTTGAAGGAGGCGACGGGGCCAACACCGTGGAACATGGCCTGGCTGTAGTCGACGGTGGCTCCGCGCAGGTAAAAGTTGTCGGTGGAGGCGCTGCCGACAAACTTGGACCGCTGCTGGGTGAAGGTCATGCCGAGGTCGGAAGGGTGGATCTGCTGGGCGCGGGCGGCGGCGCTGGAGGCGAAGAGCGCGACGAGCAGCAAGGAGGCAGCCAACAGGCGGCGAAACGCGGTGGCCGAACGTTGGCTCGGAGACGCGGCTGCTGAGGTGCAGGTCGTTGCGGTTCGGGTTGGGGCGGTCTGGCGCATGCCGTGCGGCGCTCCTGCAATGGTGGCGTTGAGTAAGAGGTTACTGGATCGTTAGCGTGAGGTAGACAGACCGGATGAGATTGCCGGAGGTAGCGGTGACGGTGAGGTTATAGGTTTGGGGGGTTTGGCCGTAGTAGCCGGTGGAGGCCGTAGCACAGCCGGAGATGCCTCCGGTGAGGACCAGGAGCAGGCAAAGCGAGGCAAGGATGGAGCCAAAGCGCTTGCGGCGACGGATCCACGCGAGCGGAAGCGCGAGAAATCCGAGGGCGATGGGAGCGTAGTGCAGCGGTGAGCGGCGCGGCTGGCCGTGCAGCGCGGCAGTGATGGGAGCGGCGGTGACGGTAAGGGAGATCGGCGTGGTGCCAGCGCCGGTCGCGATGGCTGTGGGATTGAGGACGCCCGTTGCGCCCGCAGGCAGACCGGAGACCGCCAGCGTGACGCCGGAGGGGAGGTTCGAGAGGAAGACGGGGTTGAGCGCCAGAGCGTAGCTGGCGGTTCCGGCGGCGATCTCGGAGGCGCTGCTGCTGCCGCCGCTGGCGACGTTGATGGTGAAGTCGCCGACGCTCTCGACGAAGACGGGTGAGGTAGCGGGAGCGGTTGCGGCGTCGCCGGAGTAGGAGGCGGTGAGGTTGTGCGAACCGGCGTACACGAAGCTGGCGCTGAGGCTGAGTGTGCCGTTGACGAGGGTTCCGGAGCCGATGGGCGTGGTGCCGTCAAAGAAGCTGATCGTGCCGGTGGGAACGGGGCCGGCGGAGGTGGCGACGGCGGTGAGGATCGTGGGATTGCTCAGCAGGATGGGATTGACTGAGCTGGTGAGGGCGATGGTGGCGACGTTGAGGACGACCTGCGTGAGCGGCGCGGAGGTCGCAGTCTGGTTGTTGCTGTCGCCGCCGTAGACGGCGGTGAGGCTGTAGTTGCCGCTCCTGGCAAAGCTGACCGTCAGGGCTGCGACGCCTCCGTTGATAGTGGCAGTGCCGAGGGTTGCGCCGTTGCTCTGAAAGGTGACTGTGCCGGTGGGGGTTCCTGCGGACTTGACGAAGGCGGTGAGGGTGGTTGACTGGTTGATCTGCGACGGATTGACCGAACTTGTGAGGGTGATCGTCGTGAGGTTGAGGACAACCTGTAGCAGCGGCGCGGAGGTGGCGTTCTCGGTGGAGGTGTTGCTGGAGGTGTAGACGGCTTTGAGGGTGTGAGTGCCGGAGGTGGAGAAGCTGGCAGGCAGCGTGGCGGTGACGCCGACCAGCGGTGCGGTGCCGAGGGCGGTTGCGCCGTCGTAGAAGGTGACGCTGCCGGCAGGCGTGCCGAGCGCGCTGAGGATAGCGGTGAGGGTGGTCACCTGATTGAGCTGCGATGGATTGATGGAGCTGCTCAGGGTGAGCTGCGATGTGTTCTCAACGACTTGCGACAGCGGAGCGGAGGTGGCACCGGTGATGCTGGCGTCGGTGCTGGTGTAGACCGCGGTCAGTGCGTAGGTTCCGGCGGTGGAGAAGCTGACCGGTAGCGTGGCGCTGGTGCCCGAGACGGTAACCGTGCCGAGGGCGGTTCCGCCGTTGTAAAAGGTGATGGTGCCGGTGGTCGGAGCGAAGGCGGTGATCGTGGCGGAGAGAGTGGTGGTCTGGCCGACGTACGACGGATTGATAGAGCTGGTCAGTGTGACCATGGTGGCGTTGCCGACGACCTGGGTGAGGGACGCCGTGCCGCCCTGCGTGTTGGTGGTGCTCGTATAGGTCGCGGTGATGGCGTAGCTGCCAGCCGTCGAGAAGCTGTACGGCAGGCTGGCGGAGCCGTTGGTTCCGAGGGGCGCGCTGCCGATGGCGACGCCGTTGCTATAGAAGGTGACGCTGCCGCCGGGAGGTACGGTGCCGGTCGTGGCGACGTGCAGGGTGAAGGTGGTGGAGGTATTGATCAGCGACGGATTGACGGAGCTGGTGAGGGTAAGCGTTGACGGCTCTACGACATTGATCGGGTTGCTGGTTGCGGCGTAGGGTGTGGGAGTGCTGTTGTCGACGACGTGCGCGGTGAAGGTGCCGAGCTGGTTAAGCTGCAGGCCGCTCACTGCAGGGATGGTGAGGACGCCGTTATCGGCGGCGGTGAAGGTATAGGTGGTCGTGGCCGAGTTGGGCGAGGTGCCGCCGAGGAAGACGCCGTTGGGATCGGTGTCGGTGAAGGTGACGGTACCGACGTAGTCGGTGGCGATGGCGCCGTTTTTCTGCACGGCAGTAAGGGTGAGGGTCACCGAGCCGTTGAGATCGATGGTGGAGGGCGTTGCGACCAGAACGAAGTGGTCGATGGTGGAGAGGCCGGTGCCGAGGAGCGTCGGGGTGTTGGTGGTCGAGATGCCGCTGCCGGAGGTGGTGAGTGTGAGGCTGGCGTTGTTCGGGCCGACGACGGTCGGCTGAAAGTCGAGTGCGTAGGTGCAGACCTGGCCGACGGCGAAGGTGTCGGCGGAGGTGGCTGCGGCACCCGCGCTGATCGAGGGACAGGTGCTGGTGCCGGCGAGCAGGAACGCGCCCGGCTGCGCGCCGCCGAAGCTGGGGTCAGGGCCAGCGTTGAGCGTGCTGGTGACGTTTCCGGTGCTCTGCACGGTGAGGTTCAGCGGATCGTCGGCGGCATCGAGGGTGCCGACGACGGTGGGGGTGGGGAAGGTGATGGCGGCGGCGGAGCGCGCGATGTCGATGAGGCCGAAGCTGGAGTCGGCGATGGTCATGCTGCCGCTGGGCTGGATGACGATGCCTGCGGGCGAGGAGAGCGCGAGCCCGGTAGCCGAGAAGACGAATTGGCTGCCCGTCGCGGTGGACTCGACGACGTTGCTGGCTCCGGTGTTGGCGATGTAGAGGGTACCGGCGGCGTCGAGGGTTACGCCGGTGGGATTGCTGAGCGCAGGCGCGATCGTGACGACGGTGGCAGTGTTGGTGGAGTTGCCGAGGGGAACCTCGACGACGCGGTTGTTGGCGGAGTCGGCGATGTAGAGGTCGTTGTAGATGTTGCCGTGGACGTCGCCGTAGGTGAAGACGTTGAGGCCGGTTGGGGCGGAGAGACTTGCACCGGGACCGGCAAGTGTAAGGGCTGCGGTGGAATCACTGTTGAGCAGCACCTGATAGATCTTGCTGCTCCCGGCGTCCGCGATATAGAGATCGCCGGAGGAGTCCATGGCAAGGCCGGTTGGACGGCTGAGGGTGACGCCGGGGGTGGCGAGAACGGTGGCCGTAGCCGTGCCGGGGGCGATGCTGTAGACCGAGCTGCCGGAGGAGACGTAAAGGTTCCCCGCACCGTCGATGGTGATGCCGGAGGCAGCGTTGACAGCGAGCGAAAGGACCTCCGTGTAGACGTTGGCGGGCGAGCGCTCGAGGATGCGGCCGTTGAGCACGTCGGTGAAAAAGAGATTGCCGCTGCCATCGAGGACGCCAGCACCAGCGGTGAACGCGGTGGGACTGAGCGTGGAAGAACTTGCGGTCGTGACGGCGGCAGCTGGCGAAAGTGCGAACTGCGGGCCGAGCCCGACGCCGGAGAGATAGATGGTGTTGACGACGGTACCGTTGCTGTTGGTGACAATCATTGCGCCGAGGCGGACGCCGATCTGCGATGGCGTGAAGTTGAGGGTGACCTTGCAGTTGTTCGGAAGCGTCAGCGTGCCGATGCAGGTGTTGGAGACGACGCTGAAGTCTTTGTCGGGCACGCCCATGGTGACGGCGGTGATGCTTTTGATATCGACGCCGCCAGCCGGACCTGTGAACTGCTGTGAAACGGAGACACTTGTACCGAGCGTGGAGGTGCCGAAGGTGATGGCGTTGCCCGGACTGAGGCCCTGCGCGAAGGCGGATGCGCCGGTGATGACGAGAAGCAGCAGCAAGAGACAGAAGCGCACTGCCGCGATGGAGATCCGGTGGCGGCCCGGCTGAGCTGCGCGCAGTCTTTCAGACATCATTCCTCCAGCGGCGATCTCAGTGCAGCGCCTAAGCCTGCTCCCGGGCATACGGCAGGCCTCTACGCTGACGCGCGATGATCTGCGTGCAACGAAGCCTACCCGAGTCCACGGGACAGGGGGTCATTCGACAGTCATGCCTCGAAATCGGACACTAGCAACGACACTGAGGCGTGGAGCGCTCAGAATATCACTACCTTGCTAGTTCTAAGTCAATCAACTTGAAGGTATATCGGGCCCAGGAGCGGTGTTCGGCAGAGCCATGGATACCGCACATGACGCAGGGTATGCCGGCTGGAAGAGATACATGTCCGATAGTGCAGGTGGACTTCGTCGGTCCATCTGCGTGGAGCCCGAAGGTCGTTTTGCCACGGGTGCTGCAATGAGTTTTTTCTAATGCAAGATCGAATTATACGGCGCGCTCAGGTGGCGTACAAGGTTTTTTGCAGAGCGCTCGCGCAGAATTTACCGCAGCGTCATCCCATTGGGGCCATGCGTTGCTGCCGCTGCATGTTGCAGTGCGATGCAACGCAGGTGTTGACCAGCAAGCCCGGATCGTGCAATTTTTCTCAGACGAGCGGCGCATCAACCACGGAAGAGTCGCGCAGCCCGAAGCGCGGTGAGATAGATGCCCCAGCCCGCGGGAAAGAGCACGATGATCCATGCGAGAGCGATCACGAAGATGGAACTTGGCTTTGGCGCCGTTACGCCGTCAAGGCTCGTATTCGTAGGTCGTGTCATAGGTCCGACTCCTTACTAGTGTTGGATGATATCCACGGGTGCGATGTCTCCTTCGGCCATCCAGAAGCGTGCCGCCACTGGACGAACAAGGAGGTTCGCGAAGAAGCCGAGAACAAGCAGCCCGGCCATGATGTGCAGAATCAACGGATACGCCTGCGAGAGGGGTTGATGGGCTGCCTTGTAGTGGTCGAGCAGCGCATTGACGATGAGTGGACCGACGACCCCGGCGACCGACCAGGCGGTGAGCAGCCGACCGTGGATGGCGCTCACGTTGATGCCACCGAAGAGGTCTTTGAGATACGCGGGGATGGTCGAAAAGCCGCCGCCGTACATGCTGATGAGCAGGCCTGCGACCAGAACGAAGGCAGGAAGGAGCGCGATCGACGGAAGAAAAAAGTAAAGGACAGCACCAACGGTGAAGAAGATCGCGAAGGTGACCTTGCGTCCGATGAAATCGGACAGCGCCGCCCAGAAGAAGCGACCACCCATGTTGAAGAGCGAGAGGATGCCGACGAATCCGCCAGCGGCGATGACCGTAACCCGCGCTGGAAAGAGGTTCTGCAACATGGGTGCGGCGGATTCCAGGATGCCGATGCCCGCGGTGACGTTGAGCGCGAGCACAATCCATAGAAGCCAGAACTGCGGCGTGCTCATCGCGGCGTTCACGGTGACGTTATGCGACGAGATCATGGCCGAACGATGCACGCTTGGAACGAAGCCTGCGGGCTTCCAGCCAGGCGCAGGAACGCGGATCGTGAAGACGCCAAAGAGCATGAAGATGAAGTACAGGATGCCCATGCAGAAGAAGGCAGCGGCGATGGGCTGATGGCCCGAACCCCTAAAGAAGGTCATCAGGTCGGTGGCAAGCGGCGCACCGATCATGGCGCCGCCGCCGAATCCCATGATGGCAAGGCCGGTCGACAGGCCGGGACGGTCTGGAAACCACTTGATAAGGGTGGAGACAGGTGAGATATAGCCGATGCCCATGCCGATGCCGCCCAAGCCGCCGTAACCGAGATAGATCAGCGGAAGCGAGTGGAGCTTGACGCCAAGCGACGCAACGAGAAAGCCGAGGCCGAAGCAGGTGGCTGCGACGAACATCGCTTTGCGCGGACCGGCGGTCTCCAGCCACTTGCCAAAGAGTGCGGCAGAGAGGCCGAGCATGACGATGGCGAGCGAAAAGATGTAGCCGACTTCTTTGTGGCTCCACGCGCTGCCATCGGCCGCGTGGTAGGCCAGCAGCGGATTCACGAAGACGGAGAACGCATAGACCTGCCCGATGGAAAGGTGGATGGCAAGGGCAGCGGGAGGCACAAGCCATCGGCTGTAGCCTGGTTTGGCTACAGTATGGTCGCGATCAAGAAAAGAGGCTATGCCCATGAAGTGCTTCTTTCGACCTCAAAAAGAGTAGGTCAGCGTGCCGGTGAGATAAAGGACGCTAGTCTTTGTAGCACGTGCAGCTACACCTGCAGATGACATATGCGTTAAGAATGTTCAGGGGATCGAAATTTTTGCGCAAACACCGTGGCGGGCGGATGCTATTCTTCCCCAAATTGGTTGTGGGCGTTGCGATGCGCAGCGTTTACCTTGACGCCGCGTCGCGAAGGAGAAGAGTCGGATGATGCCAGGAGATTTGGAGTCGCGGGAGGCGGTTGCCGCGCCGATGGTGGCGGCTCCGCCGTCGAGCGCGGGGATGGCTGCGGGCTATGCGATGCGTCCGCTCACCACGGGTGAGATTCTTGACCGTACGTTTTCGATCTACAGGTCGCGCTTCTGGCTGTTTTCAGGCATCTCGGCGGTCTCAGGAGCGGTGCAGCTGATCGGCAACGCAGTGAGCCTGACGGGACAGCACTTTGTGATGACGCGTTATGGATTTGCCACGGCGACGATGGCGTCGGTGACCGGATCGATGATCGGCGCTGTGCTGTTTCTTCTGGCGGCGGCGGTGACACAGGCGGCTACAGTCGACGCGTTGAGCGAGGTGTACATGGGACGCACGGCGACCGTTGTAGCGTCGCTGCGCACAACCGTGGCGCTCTGGTACAGGTACATCGGCATCGCTCTGTGGCAGCTATGGAGCGCGATCTGGCTGCCGCTGGTCGTGGCCATCCCCGGAGCGGTGTTGCTGATTCCGCGGTTAGGGTTCCGCTCGCTGGCGTGGCTTGGCGGCGTGATCGTGTTCATCGCTGTCGTTGGCGGCGGCGTGTATGGCGTGATCGCCTATCTGCGGAACTCGCTCGCGATACCTGTTTCCGTTGTGGAGCATAGCAGGATGCGCGCTTCGATGCGGCGCAGCAAGATCTTGAGCACAGGAACGAAGGGCCGCATCTTTGTCGTGCTTCTGGTTGCGGCGGCGTTGTTTTGGGTGGGTGGAGCGATCCAGGCACCGATGGCGTTCTTCATCGTGCGCGCACCGATGCAGTCCCATGTAGTGGCGCATTCGGTGCTTCTGATCGTCAACTTTCTAACGCATACGCTGGTTGCTCCCGTCGCACTGATCGGGCTATCCCTGGTGTACTTCGATCAGCGCGTGCGGATGGAGGCACTGGATCTGGTGATGATGCTTGGCGGCGATGTTGCTGCGACAGGAACAGCGACAGGAACGGCGACAGGAACGGCCTCCGTGGCGGCGGAGACTGATGTCGCGCACTAAAGTTCACAATGCGGTAAGGTGTCTGGCGGCCGCGGCGATATGGCTGTCGCTATGGCTATGGATGGCGTGGGTTCCGAGCGCTCGCGCTGCCGCACCGGCCGAGATCTCGCGCGCAGCGTTTCAGGCGCAGGTGGCACGCTTGCAGGATGTCGTTGCAGCGTGTGAGGCCGCTCCGGCGGCGTGTAACGGCGACAGTGTGGGAACCGACGTAGCGGTAGGAGACACGGCGCACGGCGGCTTTGAAGAGCACTGGCAGTGGTTGCGTACGACGCTCAACAAGGCGAAGACCGCGAAGGGCAGCGAACGCGCCACAATGCTGCGCGATGCGCGCGAGCATCTCACCGAGATCGCAGCGGAGATCGACGCGACGCCGGACGCGCAGCAGGCGAAGGCGTTCCTGCGAGCGCGTGCGCAGGCGAACGCGGTGTTGTCGCGGCCGGAGTTTCAGCGCGGCGGCGGGCCAACGTGGTGGGACCGCGCGAAGGCCTGGTTCGTCGCCTGGATCGAGCGGCTGTTTTTGGGTGTAGCGCAGGTGGGCGCTGCCGCTCCGTGGCTGGGGACACTGCTGGAGTGGTTGTTTTTCATCGCTGCCGCAGCAGGTCTGCTGTTCCTCTTGCTGCGAAATATCTCGCGGCAGCGGCTGCGCGTCTCGCTTGGAGATGCAGCGCTGCAGCGCGGCGGACGGGAGCGCGATGCAGACGACTGGGTTGCGCGCGCGTCGCAACACGCCGCAGCGCAGGAGTGGCGCGATGCGGTGCACTGCATCTACTGGGCTGCTATCGTTTTGCTGGAGACGCAGCGCGCGTGGCGGCATGACCCTGCGCGTACGCCACGCGAGTATGTGCGGCTGCTCAAGCCCGCATCGCCGCAGCAACGGAGTCTGCGCAGACTGACACAGATCTTCGAAGGCGTTTGGTATGGTCTGCGCGACGCGGACGCGGCGTTATACAGCGACGCGCGCTCTCTCTATGACGGTCTCGCAGCGGACCGGACGGAGCCGAGCAGCGCGCGCGGCACGTCCGACGCAACGCTGGCTTCAGGGGGCGCGGCATGAGGAAACCGTCGAACGTGAGCGACCGCAAGCTGTTGCTGATCGTATGTGCTGTCATGCTTGTGCTGATTATTGCTGTGAGTGTCTTCGCACCGGAGGCGGCGGTGGATGATCCACGGCCAACCACGACCAACAGCGGTCCACACGGAGCCAAAGCAGCGTACCTTACACTGCAGTCGCTGGGGGTTACGACCACGCAGTGGAGCCGTTCACTGCATGCATTTCAGAGCTCGCTGACAGAAGCTCAGGCGCAGCGCACGACGCTGATCCTCGCTGCGCCCGACTATGATGCCACCCAGGCCAAGCATCTCGCCGATGAGGTGAAGCAGTTTCTGGAGCGCGGTGGCCGCGTTCTTGCGACGGGGCCTTCCGGTGCCGCGCTGCTGCCTGGTGGCGATGTGAAGTCCGCAGGATTGCTGCACGCAGGCCTGTGCCATACGACGCCCGAAGGCCCCGGAGCGTTGGCGCGCGCGGGCAGCGTAGAGATGCGAGAGAGCGCGCAGTGGGGGAGCGACGGGCCGCAGTATCGCGTAGAACAGCGTTGCGGGAACGACGCGGTAGTGGTGCGGTATAGCGTCGTTGGAGGCTCGGGAATCAAGGGCGAGGCGATCTGGTGGAGCTCCGCGGGGCCGCTGGAGAACGCAGCATTGAAGCACGACGCAGACCTGCGGCTGCTGCTGGCTACGGTCGGCGATGGCCGCACCGTTGTCTTCGATGAGTCGTTGCACGGCGCGACGAAGACGCTGTGGGACGAGGCGAAAGGTCTGCCGATGGGATGGCTCGCACTGCAGGCGGCGATGTTGTTTGTGCTGCTTGTGCTGAGCTTCGGAAGGCGGCGCGGGCCGGTGCGGTTCCCCGCGGCCCTGCCGCGCAGCTCGCCAGTGGAGTTCGCGATATCCATGGGCGATCTCTACGAAAAAGCGGCGGCCAGCAGTGCTCCAACGGAGGCAGCGAAGCGCAGATTGTTGCGCATGTTGACGCACGAAGCGGGCCTTGCGCAGAGCGCCGTCGAGGACGGTCCGGAGGCCATTGCGGAGGCACTGCGCGAGAGGCTCGGCGGCGACTGGTCGCGCTTGAGCGAGCATCTGCACGAAGCCGCACGGGCCCAGCATGAGACCATTGCGATGCATAGCGCTCTGGCGCTGGTGCGCGCGTTGAGCGAGGATGCAAAGAGCGTGCGCGCCCGGCTTGAACCACAAGCTGCGGCGGGATAAAACGGGCATGGAAAAGTATATGGAGACAGGAGAGCGCGTGAGCGAAAACGGTATTGGCGTAGCGGCAGCGAATGAGTTATTCGAGCGAGGGCAGCAGCAGATCGGACGCGTGATTGCGGGCCAGCAGGAGCCGATCGCACAGGCGCTGCTGACGATGTTGTGTGGCGGCCACGCTCTGATTGAGGGCGTGCCCGGCGTGGCTAAGACGCTGGCTGTCAAGACACTCGCGCGCTTTCTCGGGCTGGAGTTTCGGCGCGTCTCCGGGACGCCCGACATGATGCCCGCCGACATCCTTGGAACGAGTGTTTTTTCTCCGAAGGATGGAGAGTTCAGCTTTCATCAAGGCCCGGTGTTCACGCAATTTTTGCTCACCGATGAGGTGAACCGCATGCCTCCGCGAACCCAGGCGGCGCTGCTGGAGGCGATGGAGGAGCGGCAGGTGACGGCGGACGGCGAGCGGCACGTGCTGGATGATTGTTTCACCGTCTTCGCGACGCAGAATCCGGTGGAGTTTGAAGGCACGTATCCGCTGCCTGAGGCACAGCTTGACCGCTTTCTGCTGAAGATCAGGGTGGAGTATCCAGAGCTTGCCGATGAGCGGCTGGTGCTGGAGCGACACCACGCAGCGACGTCCGGCGCGGGATTGTCCGAGGCTGCCATCGAGCCCGTTGCGTTTGAGTTGCTGGCTGCGGCGCGGCGCGAAGTTCGAGCCGTACGTGTGGAGCCTGCCATCTTTGAGTACCTGCTTGCAGTGGTGCGCAGAACGCGCTCGTGGCCATCGATTGCACTCGGTGCGAGCCCGCGTGCGAGTACAAGTCTCTTGCTCGTGGCAAAGGCGTTTGCGGCGCGCGAGCGGCGAGACTTTGTGATTCCTGACGATGTGAAAGAGGCTGCGCTGCCGGTACTTCGGCACAGGCTTGTGCTGCGCCCCGAAGCCGAACTTGAGGGCATGGATACGGACCGCGTGGTGCGTGATGTGCTGGCCGCGACGCAGGTGCCGAAGTAGGTAAAGCCGCGATGTTGCGCCTCCATCTGGTGGGCGACGGCACTGTTTTATGCAGACACTGATCCCACAATCCGCGAGCGCACAGGCCGGCCCGATGAGCAGGGCAGGGCGCGTGCTCGGCTTCGGTCTTACACCGTTGGCGCTCGCATTCTTTGCAGCGGGACTGGTGATGGCGGTGCCAGCGTTCTTCCACGCACGAGCCATTGGCTTCATGCTGGCGTGGGATGCGATGATCGCAGCGGCTGTGTTGATCGACGCCGCACGACTTCCCCGCCCTGAGTGCTTCAGCGTCACGCGGACGTTCCTCGACTCACCGCAGCTGGGGCAGGCAACGCGCATCGCGCTCTCGGTGAGGATGGACGCGGACGGCGTCGCAACGATGCAGTTGATCGACGATCTGCATCCGTCGTTGATCGCTGCCCCCATCGTGCAGCGGCTACAGGTATTTCCTCGCGAAGATGCCATCAGCACATCGACGATCTACCCGCGCGAGCGTGGTGATGTTTCGCTTGGGCGCGTCTATCTACGCTATCGCGGAGCGTTTGGGCTGGTGGAGCGATGGGCTTCTGCTCAGCCTGCGCGTACCTCCGTGCACACAGCCGAAGCGTCGCGCGCGCAGCGTGTACGCGTATTTCCAGCGCATGAGGACAGCCGTCAGAACACGCAGTTTTATCTGCTGCGCGCGCGGCAGATCGAGATGCAAAAGCGCAAGCTTCGGCTGCGCGGCGTTGGGCGTGAGTTCGACAGCATGCGCGACTATCAGCCGGGCGATGAGCTGCGCAAGATCTCCTGGACGGCGACGGCGCGGCGCGGCAAGCTGGTGACGCGGCAGTTCACCGTGGAGCGATCGCAGCAGGTCTGGATCATGCTCGATGCCGGAAGGCTATCGCGCACGGCGTTCGAGCTGCGGCGCGGAACGCCTGAAGATATTGCGGAGAGCGAAGGCGAGCGCGAAGCGGCGCATGTGCTGACGGTCACGCAGCTCGATCAAGCGGCCACAGCAGCGACGATGCTCGCGCAGGTCATCCAAAGCTCAGGCGACAAGTTCGGCATGATCGCGTACGGACGCGAGGTGCAGCAGATGCTGTTTCCGGGCGCAGGTGCGGCGCATCTGCGGCTGCTGCTCGACCTGTTGAGTCAGGCGAAGTCAGAAGCCGCGGAGGCGGACCACCTGCTGGCTGTGGCGCGGCTGAAGACCGCGCAGCGACGGCGCGGTCTGATTGTGTGGATCACGGAGTTGGTGGACAGCGTTGGCAAGCCTGAGCTGGTGATCGCTGCGGCCGAGTTGGCGCGGCGGCATCTGGTGGTGCTTGTGCTGCTGAAGCACCCTCAACTCGAGGCTCTGGCGGCGCTGGAGCCAGCCTCGCGCGAAGAGATGTTTCACGCAACAGCGGCGCAGGAGATGCTCGAACGGCGCAGGGAGACGATTGCGCAGCTGGAACGGATAGGCGTGCTGATCGTTGAAACGTCGGCCGAGGAGGTAGGCATCAACGCGGTCAGCAAGTACCTTGAGGTGAAGGCCGAGGGCCTGCTGTAGAGCGCGATGCGCTATGCCTTCGCGAGCTCCGCCTTGATCAGGTCGCTGACAAGTTTTCCGTCTGCGCGGATGCCGTCGGCGAGGATGCGCTGCTGCGCGACCTTCATCACCGCGCCCATATCTTTGGGGCCAGGGCGCGCGCCACCGTTGCCGTGCGCAATCTGTTCCACCGCGCCAGCTACGATAGCGCGGATGTCATCCTCGCCTGCCGCCTTCGGCATGTAGCCTTCGATGAGCACCATCTCCGCCTGCTCTTTTTCGGCGAGTTCAGGCCGGTTGCCCTTCGTAAATTGCTCCACGGATTCGCGGCGCTGCTTGAGCATTGTCGTGAGGATCGCCTGCTCCTCGGCATCGGTCAGCGGCTCGCGCTTGTCAATCTCCTTGTTCTTCAGCGCGGACTTTACCAGCCGCAGCGTGGTCAGCCTCTCCTGCTCGCGCGCCTTCATCGCCGCCACAATATCTTTGCCTAGCTTGTCCCCTATACCTGCCATCGCCACTTCACCTCATCCCCCACAAGTTTACGCTGCCGCGAGGCATTCGCGCCCCTTCTGCCTGCAGCCTGGGCTGTCACCCCTGCACGTTCAGTAGATGCCCGGGATCAGCCGCTTGGTGCTCCTGCTGTACTCCGCATAGTCCGTGCCGAACGCGCCCGCCAGTGCAGCCTCCTCTACGTGCATGCGGTAGAGCAACGCGACGAGCGGAAAAACAACGATGATCGCGAGACCCAGCCAGTTCCGCGTCGCCAGCCCCATGGCTAAAAAGATCACCAGCATCCCGGTGTACGACGGATGGCGCATATAGCGGAACAGCCCAGTCTTGTGCAGCGTCTGCGTGGCGTGGATGGCTACGTTGACGCTGAACGACTTGCCCAGCGTCAGGATCGCCGTCCAGCGAATCGCGACACCCACCGCAAGCAGTACAACGGCAACAACGCTCAGCCAATGTCCGGCGTGCATCGCGGAAGGCCGATACACAGCGCCGATCCACTCGCCCGCGTAGATCGCGCTGAAGATCACACCCCAGAGGACGAACATGGAACCGCGGTCCTGGATCTTTCCGTTACCTCGACGCGTCCGCGTGATCACAACGACCACAATCTCGGAGGCGATCCACGCCCAGAACAGTATCTTCCAAATCCATACGATAAGCATGCAACGAGTCTCTCTCACGCTTTGATCGCGGACAAGCAGAATCTCTGTCCACCTGCCATTCTGTTCAGAGCGGCGACGACGCTGAGCACCCGCGAAAGTCGGTAGAATAGACAACATGATTCGGAAAACGCGCCTCTTCACGCCTGGTCCAACGCCCCTTCTCCCCGCCGCCCAGTTTGCCATGGCAGCGGCCGATATCCACCATCGCACAGCGGAGTTCCGCGCACTCTACACACGCGTCCTCGCGCAGCTCAAGGAGTTCGTCGGCACCGCCAACGACGTCATCCTGCTCTCCAGCTCCGGCACCGGCGCGATGGAGGCTTCGGTCTCCAATCTGACCTCGCCCGGCGACCGCGTACTCGTGCTGACCGCCGGTAAGTTCGGCGAACGCTGGTCGGGCATCGCGAAGGCGTTCGGCTGCCATGTCGATGTCGTCAGCGCTCCCTACGGGCAGACCTTTTCGGTTGACGAGGTCAAGGCTGCACTCAAGCTTGAAACCCGCGCCGTCTTCATGCAGGCGACCGAGACCAGCACCGGCGTGCGCCACTGCGTTCCCGCCATCGCAAAGCTGTTGAAGGAGACCAACTCCGAGGCGCTGCTCGTCGTCGACGCCATCACCGGCCTCGGCACCACGCACATCGACATGGATGGATGGGGCGTCGATGTTCTCGTCGGCGGCTCGCAGAAGGCGGTCATGATTCCGCCGGGACTCAGCTACCTCGCCGTCAGCGCACGCGCCTGGGACCGCATGGAGGCGAGCTACAACCCGCGCTACTACTTTGACCTGCGCAAGGAGCGCAAGAACGCCAAAAACGGCGAGAGCGCCTACACGCCCGCTGTTGCGTTGATTGCAGCCCTCGGCGCAGCCTTCGACTGGATCGCAGCGCAGGGCGACGGATCGCTCACCGAGGGGCGTAAAAAGCTCGTCGAAAACGCCGAGACCATCGCCGCAATGACCCGCGCCGCCGTCACCGCCATGGGCCTCAAGCTCTTCGCTCCCGACGCCTTCGGCACCGCAGCCACGGCCGTCCTCGCACCAGAGGGCGTGGACTCCGGTGTCTTCGTGAAGGAGCTGAAGTCGCGCTTCGCAGCCATCATCACCAACGGCCAGGGCGAGATGAAGGGCCAGATCTTCCGCATCGCGCACCTCGGCTTCTTCGACTACATGGACACCATCGCGCTGATCGGCGCACTGGAGCAGGTCGTCGTGAAGTCGGTCCCTCAGCTTGGCGCAAAGTTCGGCGACGGCCTCATCGCCGCGCAGAAGCTCTACGCCGAACGCAGCGCGACCGCAGCCGAGCAAAGCAAGTGCCTCTGCGGCCGTGAACTCAGCCACTGCTCGTTGCAACACGCAAACGCTAAGTAGATTTCCCGCACTCCGGCGAAACGCGGCAACTTCAGGGATTGCTGCGTTTCGACCGTGTTTCCCACATTTCCGAGCTACGCACAGTGCGCGCGTCCGCTACTCTTAGCCTTCACGTAGAAAAGGCTGCGGAGACGACTGCACTATGAAGCTTGTGTTCCTCTATGGACTTCCCGCCACGGGTAAATACAAGGTAGCAAAAGAGCTCGCAACCCTTACGGGTTACAGGCTCTTCCATAACCATCTGGTCGTGGACATGCTGCTGTCTGTCTTCGACTTTGGCAGTGAGCCATTCGTTGCGCTGCGCGAAGACATCTGGCTGTCGGTCTTCGAAGAAGCCAGTGCTGCGGGATTGCCCGGGATGATCTTCACCTTCAACCCCGAGACATCCGTCAGCGGTAGCTTCACGAACAATGCTGTCGAAGCCATTGTTTCTGCTGGCGGTTCTATCGATTTCGTGGAGCTGACGGCGCCGCACGAGGAGCTGCTGCGCCGCATCGATCGTCCATCGCGGCATCTCCATGGCAAACTAGTTTCAGCGCAGGTCTTCGAACAACTTCACGCAGACGGTGTCTTTGATACATCGCACATGCCAAAGCCGCGCCTGTCTATCGACACGAGCACATGCACTCCCGCAGAGGCCGCTGCAACGATCGTGAAACAACTTCGACTGCCACCAGCATCATCCGCCGCTTGATCGTATAGGAACCAATGGCAATTCTCGCAATGCCCAATCCGAATGATGGCCTGCCATCCTCCATCCAGACCGAGGTAACGGTGCTGGGTGCGATGCTGCTCGA
Source organism: Acidobacteriota bacterium (assembly GCA_019351975.1). Taxonomy (GTDB): domain Bacteria; phylum Acidobacteriota; class Terriglobia; order Terriglobales; family Acidobacteriaceae; genus Granulicella. The sequence continues at coordinate 37,238 of JABBOG010000022.1, read as the reverse complement.
CGCGGTGGCCATCACCGACGCGACCGCGAAGCTGCGCCCCGAAGACTTCGCGCTCGACTCCCACCAGCGCGTCTACCGCGTCATCGTCGATCTCCTCGCGCTCGGCCACGCCGTCGATCTCATCACCGTCATGGACGCGCTCACCAAGCGCCGCGAACTCGACGCCATCGGTGGCGCAGCGTATCTCGCGTTCCTCACCGAAGGCATCCCCCGCAATCCCAACGTTGAGTCCTACGTCCGCATCATCAAGGACAAGTCGCTGCTGCGGCAGATGCTCGGCGTCTTCAACGACGGCATGGTGAAGGCATCCGACCAGACCGAAGATGCGACCACCGTCCTCAACGACATCGAGGTGCAGCTTGCCTCCATCGCCGACTCCGCCATCCAGCGCGGCTTCTCCGGCATTCCCGAGATCGTCGCCAGCTCCTTCGGCTCCATCGACGCGCTGTACGAGCAGGGGCGCGAGGTCACCGGCCTTGCCACGCACTACATCGAGTTCGACAAGATGACCAGCGGCCTGCAAGGGTCGGAGCTCATCATCATCGCCGCCAGACCCAGCATGGGCAAGACCGCGTGGGCTATCAACATCGCGCAGAACTGCGCTGTGAAGGACAACAAAGTAGTCGCCGTCTTCTCGCTGGAAATGAGCAAGGAATCGCTCCTGCGACGCATGCTGGCCAGCGAGGCGATGGTCGGCTCGCGCAAGTTGCAGACGGGGTTTATCCCGCGCGAAGACAAGGGCAAGCTCATCGCCGCGCTCGACCGCCTGATGAACTCCCGAATGTTTATCGACGACACGCCAGGCATTACGCTCGCCGAGATGCGCGCCAAAGCAAGAAGATTGCGCCAGCAGGAGAACGGCCAGCTCGATCTCATCGTCATCGACTACCTGCAGCTGATGACCGGCTCGGCTGGAAGCTCGCAGAAGAAGTTTGAGAATCGCACGCAGGAGGTCAGCTCGATCTCGCGCGGTCTGAAGGCGCTCGCCAAAGAACTCGGCGTACCCGTCGTTGCGCTCTCGCAGCTATCGCGTGGAAGCGAGCAGCGCACCGGCGACAAGAAGCCGCTGCTCTCCGACCTGCGCGAGTCAGGATCCATCGAACAAGACGCCGACGTCGTCGCCTTCATCCATCGCGAAGAGTACTATGACCGCGAGAATGAAGACATCAAGGGCCAGGCCGAGATCATTATTGCGAAGCAGCGCAACGGCCCTACGGGGACCGTCAAGCTTGCATATCTCGCGGACTTTACGCGCTTCGAGAATCTCGACCTCAGCCACGGCGGCGACTCCGGCGGCGACGCCTACTAACGCCTACTCCGTCTCGCCCGCTATCAGCGTTGGGTTCACCTTGATCTCCGCGCGCTCATACGGCCGCCCCTTCGCCAGCGCAGCCTCAAGCTGCTTGTCATAGCCATAAAGGTCGTCGAAGAAGTGGATCGTTCCGTCCTCGTCGGCCATCGCGGTGAAGTACCCGATCACCACTGGAAGCGGCGTCTTCAAGCCCACCGTTCTGTTGTTCAGGTCCCCGGTCATCGCGACGTCGATCTTGTCCGCGTCCCATCCGTTTTCCTCATCCGGGTCCTTCTGATCGCCGTGCAGCACCCACAGCGCCATCTGGTCAGCGTGCTGCAGCCGCACGCATCCATGCGACCGGTCGCGGCGCGAGAGCCCGAACAGCATCAGCTCCGGCGTCGAGTGCATGTACACGTCATACTCGTTCGGAAACAGGAACTTCACCAGCCCCAGCGAGTTCTTCGGACCCGGCATCTGCCGCACGTTGTAACGCAGGTGCTCCAGGTCATGCGCCGTGAAGCTTGTCACCACGGTTCCATCGTTCTTGTAGACCTGGTAGTCGTTCTTCGCCAGATACTCCGTTCCGCTGCGCTGCATATGCGGCACGAGATCTTTCTTGATGATCGACGGAGGCAGGTTCCAGTAAGGACGAAAGACCACATAGCGCATCAGCCGCACAAACATTGGCGTATCGTGGTTCCCTTTCACCTCGCCGATGACCGTGCGCATCTTGAACGCAAGCGTGTGGTCGGGGTCATAGGCGCGCAGCATGAACTCGGGCAGGTTCACCAGAACGCGGGGATGCATGTAGTTGTCCGGCAGCCAGCGCCAGCGCTCCAGCGCATCGTTCAGTTCGCGTACACGCACGCTCATCGGCACATTCAGGGAGGCGATCGTGGCGTCGCCAAGCCTTCCATCGTCCTGCAGTCCATGCCGCTCCTGATAGAGCTTCACGGCTGCGGCGACCTTCGCAGAATAGACGCGCGGCGATCCTTCACCATCGCCGGCGGTCGTGGACGCAGGAGCATCGCCCTCCATCTGGAGCCGCTCCCACAACTGCGGTACAGCTGCGTACAACTCACCCACACCCACCGGCTTGGCTCCCGCTGGCAGTGCTGGCAGCGCCCGCGGCGGAGCAGACCTTTGTGCCGCGGCCAGGCTCATGTACGCCGTCAGCGCGAGCTTCGTCGCCGTATAGTGATCATTCTGCGGCTCAACGGACTCGGCAATCTTCGGCACATCATCTGCGTCGACGATTTGATCGTTCAGCAGCGTGGCCACATCGAACGCGGCGCGCTTGGCCGGCGTATCGATGTCGAAGTTCAATGTCTGCGGGTTGATCCGACCCGCATGCAGATCTTCGAGGTACCGCGTCGCGTCGATCGTCATGCCGACATCGAAGCTCGCCACAGCCTCCTGCGCCGCGCTCGACGCATCGTTATGCCGCGCGAAGGCGTTCAGCTGGATGTCCCTGCTCTGCCACCGCGAAGCGTCGTAGTCCTCCGGGTTGAGACCCTTGTTCGCAGCAGTCTCGAAGAGTTGTTGCAACTGCAGCGCAGCGGTGGTGGGCTTGCCCTTGCGCGTCCATGCAAGCTCGTCGTTGCGGTCGCCGTAAAACTTGCGCACGGCTGGCTGATCGTCTGCGAAGTTCGGCCATCGCAGAGACTTCAGCTTCGGTGTGGCGATGATCGATTCAACGCTGTCCGCATACGCAGTCGTGTTGGCCTTCGACGTCGCCTTGCGGTGATGGAGCCGTGCCAGAAAACCCTTGATGCCGCCCTTGCAGCCGCTCATCGGCAGCAGTGAGCACGTCATCGCGGCAACGGCCAGCGTGGTGCGTAGAGCGCGTGTACGAACTGTCATGATTCAGGATTGCCTCGAAGCGATACCTTAAGCCTACATGCTATGGCGCACCGGTGCGCTGCCGCATGTGCCGCACCGTATTCCCCCCCCATCTACTGCATCATGCCCGCCATCGCGACCCAGCACAGGACCGCCTGCGTGACGACAACACCACCGGTGAGCAGCAGAAAGACCTTGCGTTCCCTGCTCCTGGCGGGTGCGGCCGGCGCTCCCGGCTGGGCTCCCGGCTGGGCTCCCGGCTGGACTCCCCGCTGGGCTGCGGGCTGGTCCAGCGCGTCGGAAAACACGCCGCCGATAAAGGTAAACAGAAACGGCAGCGCCCACACCCGCGGCGCCGTGATCACCTGCGTCGTGTACAGCGGAAACAGCACCAGCAGCATCAGCAGAGGCGCCGTATTGCCAAAGTACCGGCTGCGTCGGCTGCTCACGTAGATCACTGCTGCAACCAGCGCGGCGACGGTGATGCCAGCGTTCTGCGCTGTCATGAAAAAGTGCTGCGCGGCATCCGTTGAGAACCAGAAGCGGCCGCTTCCACCGCTGAACACATACAGAAACGCGGAAAATTTGAAGCTGAACCCTGCGAAGACGATCACCAGCGCGCCCAGCGCTGCGTAGGTCATAATCTGCGCCACGTACGCTCGGCGTCGCTCCGCCAGATAGTAGAAGAACACCATTCCGGCCACAAATCCGACCATCGCAGCCAGGATGTGGGCCATCGCAGTCAACCCCAGCGCGACCGTCAGCAGAATGATCCTCGGCTTCCATTTCTTGCGCGGCCCCTGCAACGCGTGCGCCACGCCCATCGCCGTATACACCAGACCATAGAGCCCCCACATCGCGAGGATCTCGTTATTCGGTTGCGTTGCATACTTCACGATCGAAGGACAAAACACATACAGCGCCAGCGCAAACGCTCCACCCTCCGCGCCAAACAACCGCTTGCACACCCACCACAACCCACCGCCCAGCCATATCGCAAACAACACAAACGGCAGCCGCTCCAGGTACTTCACATAGGCCAGCTCATGCCTTGCCTCCCACGTCGAACCGTTGAGCGAGCCATTCGCATACACGCGATTCGCGGGCTTGCGAAAGTGGTCAATCGACAGCAGCACGACGCGCTGCGCCGTCAGCGGCAGCCCCGCCAGCCTGTACGCGAACGTGCCGTCTCCGTTGAGGTTTCCGCAGGTCGTAAAGTAGCCCTGCAGCACCGACGGGCTCTCCCACATCTCGCGCCCGCAGCGCGCATAGCGATAGTCGGTCGCATCGAGCGCCTGATGCCCGATGGTCCACAAGCACTCTCCGAACAGCACCAGCAGCAGCAGCGCCGCCACACGCTGCGCCCGCCCAATATAAAATCCACGCAATCTCATGCAGTGTTCAGTGTATCGAAGGAACTGTTCCCTGCTGACCTTGCGCTTCTGACGGTTGACCTCGCTGGAAGCTTCAGGCAAAAGGCTGGAACCCTCCCCGTCGCCCCTGTACCCTATAGCTATGGATTCGCTTACCTTCACGCCCGGCCGCGCCTTTCTCTCCTCCAACTCGCCCGCCGTTCCGTGGACCGCTGTCTTTGAAGACGAGGGCCCCGCCGGCTACTTCTACGCCTGCGACCGTTCGCAGCAGACGCAGGAGCACAGCATCATGGACGCCATGCTCATCTACACCGGTTCCGCGCTCGAAGACCCCACCCGCGAGCGAATCGCCAGCGTCCAGTGGTCGCGCGACGGCCAGCAGTGCGCGCTCTACCTCGACGGCAGCGCGCAGGCCTTCATCGATTTCTCCGCGCACATCAGCTTCTGCCGCACCAACTTCCCCAACTATCTGCAGGAGCAGGGCGACACCTGGCGAAAGTCCTCCCACGCCTGGGACGAGGCCGCAATCGAGCGCTTTGAAGCCGCGATCTATGCCTGATGCAACCGCGCCGCCGCACAAGGACACTCCATGAACGACCAGCCACTCGCTCCAGCACCTCCACCCACACCGCCCGCCAAACCCCAGATCCCGGGCCAGATCAGCGGTTGGCGCAAAGCCCTCATGGTCATCGGCGGGGTCGCACTCGTCCTGCGTCTGCTTCTCGCTCTGCTCATGCACCACACCGCGCAGGACCACACCGCCGCCACCACCGCACCCATCGATGCCGCAGCAACGCCAATCAAGCCAGCCACGTGGCCACCGCACGTCGACGGCGTCCTCACCTTCACCCCCGGCGACCCTATCATCACCAAGTGGGGCGACGGCCCCAACAGCGACCCCTTCAGCATCTACAGAGAGATTCCCGGCGGCGAGCCTGCCGTTCCCAACACCGTACCCTGCGTCTTCATGCCCGACTTCGTCGCCGATCCCGGCCAGCCCGGCGGTACCCTCACCATCGACGGCGAGGATGTCCTCATCGGCTGGCACGCACACTGGGTCGGCGGCGACACCGTTCCCGCCACCCCGAAGAAGTTTAAGTACGACCCCAACTGCGGCAGAGACGCCGAACTCATCTTCACCCCCACACAGATGCACGACCTCATCAACATCATCGCTGGCCTGCCCGCGCCACCGCCCGAGCCTCCACTCCCCGTCGGCACGGAACTCCCTATCCCGCGTCGCTAGAAGCATAGCTCCACGCGCTGGACACTCTTCCCGGCTCTTCGATCTTCCACTCCAGAGCGAACCTGCTCTTGTTCGCCTCTCCCATACCAACAAATCCTCTCTAGGGAGCCTCTGATTAAGTCCCTGCTTTGAAGGGTACGAGCTTTCGCTCGTACGTTAACACTCCTGTTTGCCCTGCGGCTTTAGCCGCGGAGGGGAATGTTTCGGACTAATTCAGAATCGCCCTAGCAGAAGTGACGTCTCGGATATACCATTCCTTAACCGCGCTCCCAGCACGATAAGGATCTCGTACCGATGAGCCTTCTATACGCCAGCAGCGATCGAAGCAACCGCAGCCTTCTCTTTCCTCTCAGCCCTCCGCGCAGCCTTTCTTGCAGCATTCTCCTACGCGTTTGCAGCGCCCTTCTGCTCGCTTCGCTAGCTACAGCACACGCACAAACACCATCAACCCCACTCCCTCCCGGCAACGCTGCCGACACCCTGCAGGTCAATACCCGCATTGTTCTCACCGACGTCACCGTCACCGACGACCACGGCAACCCCGTCCACGGCCTCAGCCGCCCCCAGTTCCACATCTTCGACGACGGCCATCCGCAAACCATCAGCTCCTTCGAGGCCCACAAGGATCACCCTGAGGTTACGCCTGCCGTCAACACCGCGCCCGGCGTCTACACGAACCTTGGGCAGAATGCACCCTCCACAATCAATGTTCTGCTCATTGACACCACGACGATGGGCTGGCGAGATCAGACGATCGCGTATCTACAGCTGAAGAAGTTCGTTCAGAGGTTGCGTCCGGGCCAGCCTGTCGCCGTCTTTACGCGAAGTGGCCAGGCAATGGTTCTGCTGCAGACGTTTACAGACGATCACGCTCTGCTGCTCAAAGCGATAGAGCAGGCAGTGCCGCACCTCAACAATCCCGACCGGATTTTAGCGGATGACGCTTCCACGCTGGAGCAGATCGCGTCCTATCTTGAGCAGGTGCCGGGCCGCAAAAACGTCCTTTGGTTTTCCGGCGGATCTGCCGGATTGCTCTTCGACGGCGAAGACGTAATGCCATCGCTGCGGCCGACCTATGATCTGCTCGTCTCCGAGCGCATCGTTATCTATCCCATTGACGTTCGCGGTCTCATGGTCATGCAACCGTTAGGTGTTGCGATGCAGCAATCGCTGATGGATCAGGAAGCCACCGCCACAGGGGGCCAGGCGACGTTCAACAAGAATAGAATCGCGCGTGCTGCGACACATGATGTAAACATCGATGGTGACTACTACACGCTCACCTACTCGCCCAACGACCTGAAGCAGAATGACAAGTGGCACAAGGTGAAGATTACCCTGAACGTACCCGGCTATCATCTAAGCTATCGCCGGGGCTACTTTGACGATGCAACCATGAACAGCGCGCCCTATTCGGCCAGAGAACGGACTGTCCTCGCAGCTGACGGAAGCATCACCAGGCGCTCTCCGTCCGCAAGCGCCATCGACAGACAGCCGATCCTCTTTCAGGCGACCGTTCTGCCCGCGGCAGTGCAGGCAGAGACAGCGAACGCCTCCTTCAAGCTCTCAGATGTTCCCGCCAAACGGCGCACAGTGACGTATGCACTGCATTACGTTCTGCCCGCAAAATCGATCAGCCCGTACAGTGTCCAGGGCGGTAGCCAGATCGATCATGTAGGCGCGTCGATCGTTGCCTATAACGAACTGGGGCTGCCGATTGGGCATACGCAGGAGCGCGCGTCGTTCACCGTCGCCCAGGACATGCTCGACAAAAACCCCAGCCTCACGCTGAACTTCTATCAGCAGATCACACTGCCCAAAGGAAAGATCTTTCTCAACGCCACTATCATGGATTTGACCAGCCATCGATTCGGAATGGTCAGCCTTCCCGTTCAAGTTGAAATGCAGCCGAAGCAATAGAATTGCCTCATCGTTGCCGACGAGATTGGCATCCAATACGCATGCGTTTCTTTGGCTATCTTTTTCTCCTCACATGCGCTGCTGCTGCGGCCGCGTCCACCACCAGCGTCATGGGCGATTGGACTACGGCGGACCACTCCGTCGTTCGCATCGAACCGTGCTCGAACTCCTCCGCCGCCGCCGGCAAAACCGTCTGCCTCACCGTCATCCAGGTGCCGCCCAATGCTCCGCGCGGCAAAGACGGTCAGGTCACCGATGGACAGAACCCCGACCCCAACCTCCGTTCGCGCCCCATCTGCGGCCTCGTCATCGGCACCGGCTTCCAGCAGACCGATCCTGACCGTCTCGCCGACGGCAAACTCTACGACCCCAACTCCGGCCGCACCTACAGCGGCACCATCGCGTTAAACGGCGACACCCTTCACCTGCGCGGATTCATCGGCGTGTCGCTCTTCGGCCGCACCGAAACGTGGCACCGGTCGCCGGCAATCACTCCCTGCAAAGCATAACGCGCGCCCCTCGCGGCAAGCTGCGCTTCCCGCAAAGCATAACGCGCGCCGAGAGCCGCAGCCCGACTCACGCATCAGGCATCGTGATGGAGCCTGCAGGTGGATCGCCGGCCTTGGCAGCGTGAATCCGAGGCAGCGCAGGCTGGCGCTGCGGGAAGCAGTGCGCAAGCAGCTCCGCTGTGGCGATAAGGCATGTGTTATCGGAGAAGTACACGATAAAGCGCTCGTGACTCAAAAAGTCAATGGAGTCGATCTGTAAATTCGGCGATTTCATGGTTGTACCTCCGTCTCGTCTTATCGTTCCGCCTTTTTATGGATGCACCCAACGGCCATCGCGTTGATTTGCTTGCCATCATTTACCGACGTTCTACACTATACGTATGCCGGTCGCGCCCAAACCGAAGAGCTCCATGCAGCGGATCTTGAAGTTTTCGCTCGCGCTCACAGCGATGTACATCGCTGCAACATTCTTCTTCGGCCTCAAGGCGCACTCTCTCGCGCTCATCTCCGAGGCCGGCCACAACGTCTCGGACTTCCTTGCACTCTCGCTCAGCTTCGTCGCCGTCTGGCTGCAAACGCGTCCCGCCACCAACGCACGCACCTTCGGCTACCAGCGCGCCGGCGTCCTCGCCGGCTTCGTCAACGCCCTCAGCCTCATCCTTCTCGCCCTCTGGATCGCCTTCGCCGCCATCGGCCGCTTCTTCCACCCCGTCACCGTGCAGCCCCACATCATGATGATCGTCGCCGCCGCCGGCGTCCTCATGAACGGCCTCATCGCCGCCCTGCTCTGGAAGTTCTCCGGCGACGTGAACATCCGCAGCGTCTTCCTGCACATGCTCGGCGACACCCTTTCCACCGCCGCCGTCATCGTCGGTGGCTTCGCCATCGCGCTCACCCACCAGCAGTGGATCGACCCTCTGCTCTCCCTCATCATCGCCGCCATGATCCTCGCCAGTAGCTGGAGCATCGTCCGCGAGACCCTGCACATCCTTCTCGAAGGCACACCACGCAGCGTCAACCTCGCGGATATCCGCGCTGCCATGCAAAGCGTCGATGGGGTCGTCAACGTGCACGATCTGCACGTCTGGAGCCTCACCTCGCAGAGCCACGCGCTCGCCTGTCACGTACAGGTCATCGAGATGCAGCTAGCTGAGTGCGACGCCGTACTCGGACGCATCAACCACCAGCTCAAAGACCACTTCGGCATCCAGCACGCAACCATTCAGCTCGAAGTCACCGACTGCCCCACCGTCGACGGCTGTTGCTCGCCGCCCGAGGCCGCAGAGGTAGACGGCCACTCCCACCACCACCACGGCCCCGGCGGCCACAACCACAGCCACGGTGGCCACGCGCACGCACACTGATACAAATCAAACAGAGTTCAAACGGCCCGCCCGCTAAGCCGAGCCGTCTTCGGTGTGCTCCCCATCGCGCAATCTACGTAAGAATCGCGTCAAGCGTAATCTCTGCAGCCTTCAGCAGCCGCGAGATCGGGCATCCATGCTTCGCCTTCGCAGCCAACTCGTCGAAGATGTCCTTTTCAATGCCGGGAACGGTGGCGCGCGTCACCAGATGGATCCGCGTCACTGTCGGGCCAGCGTCGGTGGTCTCCATGGTCACGGTGGCGGAGGTCTCGATCGACGTCGGCGGGTGCTCCGCGCTGGTCAGCTGCGAGCTTAGCGCCATGGTAAAGCAGCCCGCGTGCGCCGCTGCAATAAGCTCTTCAGGGTTCGTCCCCGGCTCACTCTCGAACCGCGTATGAAAGCTGTACGGTGTGTTGTTGAGCACATGACTCTGCGTGCTGAGCGTGCCTTTTCCGTCCTTCAATCCGCCATGCCATACTGCCGATGCGCTACGATCCATGTGTTTCTCCTTATTCTCTTCGACGCAAATTTGCACCCTGCCGATTCACAGCAGACGCCAACCCGCACATTCGCCGCCGACGCAAATTGGCGCATCCCGGCGCGTCTGTGATCATACCGCAGCCATGCGAAACAGGCTCAAACGGCACCGCAGAAGCGATTTTGTGTGTCGCAACCGAGACCTCAAAGAAAGTCGGCGCTGCTTCAAATTGCCCGAAAAGCAGATCCGTTGCCCAAACTCTATCGTTGTCTGGCAAAATAGTAAGAGTTTTCTCAAAGAAAATGCACCCCTCTCCGCGAAACATGCGCGCACCCTCCCCCACGCTGAGCAACTTCCAGGGGTAACGGAAGGCCGATTATGCAGAACCAAGTGGACGCACCCTCCACACATCTCCCTCTTGACACCTCGCTTCCGCAACCATCGAGCGTCCGTCAAATCGACGGCCTGCAGCTCTTACGCGCCGTTGCGGTTATCCTCGTCGTCTGGTGTCACGCCGGCCAGATGTTAGACACATCCGGATCGCACGGCTTTCCCGGCCTTGGCATCTTTGGCATCGATATATTTTTTGTCATCAGCGGCTTCATCCTCTCTTTGACAGTTCTCCGGGAACGCGCAGAACCCGGCGCATCGACGATGTGGGAGTTCATGAAGCGCCGCTTTATCCGCATCTACCCCATCTATTGGTTTGTCGCCCTCCTGACGTTAGCTCGACTCACGCTGTCTCACCAGATCTTCAAACACAACTATCTTCCAGCGTTCTTCCTTCTTCCACCCCTCCAATATCCCGACCAATACTTCATCGTGGGATATTCATGGACGATGAGCTTCGAGATGTTTTTTTACGTCCTGCTCGGCTTGATCCTTTTAAAGACAGTCAAGCGCGCCATACCTGCTCTGATGTTCTTGCTCATCGCCGCAGTCGCCATCGGCTCGGTTGTGGGCATCAAGCACCCTGTCGCAATCCTGGTCGGAAATCCGATCTTACTCGAGTTCGTCCTCGGTGCGGCCATCGCCCTGCTATACGTCCGCGTGGCCAAACGGCGAGTCGCCGGGATAACTTTGGCGGTCATTGGAGCGGCCGCCAGCGTGTACCTCTCCATGCAGTTCTTACCATCGGTCGCGGTCGGCCCTCAAATGATCTTGGTAGACAAAGGCGTCTTTCCGCGCGTCGCTACATGGGGCATATGCGCTGCACTTATCGTGGGCGGGATCGTCTTCTGGTCGCCCTCCATGAAGTCGAACTTCGCCAAAGTATGGGTCATGCTGGGCAACTGCTCTTACTCCGCGTACGTGATCTCAGCCCTTGTCATGGAGTACACGACACGCGTCTTCCTGAAGCTCGACAAACCGCCGATACTCTCCCTTTCAGGCAGGCTGTTGTTCGAACTGACGCTGCTAACCGCCGTAATGACCTTCGGCATGCTTTGCTACACCTTCGTGGAACGCCCCATGCTCCGGTTCCTGCAGCATAGATTCCTGCATAAGGTCCGGAGCCTTCCTGCCCGCGCATCAAAGCATCAACCAGCGAACGTTTGATCCTGACTGCAGTCAGTACCACAGCATCACCATGCCACCTCCATCTACCCCGGCAAAAACAGCGTAAATACCGCGCCGCAGTGTGCTTTGTCCTCTGAGCTGCGCACCCGCAGCACGCCACGGTGCCGCTGCGCAATCTCGCAGCTCACCCACAACCCGATCCCCGTTCCAGCCAGCCCTTTGGTCGTATAAAACGGGTCGAACACATGCCGTACCACCTCGCCGCTCATGCCACACCCATTGTCTGCCACCGTGATCACGACGCCCTCGCGCCCCGTCCGCCAATCTGTCCCTTCGCGCGTACGCAACAGCAGCCTGCCCCCGCCACGCATCGCGTCAATCGCATTCGCCACCAGGTTGCTCAGCACCTGCCGGATGTCGCCCTCAAAGCACGTCACCTGCAGCCGCGCGCGGAATCGACGCTCCACCGTCACGCCTGCGTTCTTCAGCTTTCCTTCGTACATACCCAGCACTGCATCGAATAGCTCGCCGCAGTTCACCCCCTGCGGGTTCGACGGCTGCTTGTGGAACCGCAGCGTCTGGTTCGCAATCACCGAGATCCGCCGTATCTCCTGGTCCGCCGTCTCCAGCAGTTGCTTCGCCTCAGCGTCTGTCACCTGCGTCTGCGCCAGATAGATCAGGTTCGTCACAGCCTCCAGCGGATTATTAATCTCGTGCGCAATCGACGACGCCAGCCGTCCCACCGCCGCCAGCTTCTCGCTCTGGATCAGCGCCTGCTCCGCCCGCTTGCGCTCCTCAATATCCTCCGTCGTGCCGTACCACTTCACAATCCGCCCGCTGCTGTCCCGCCGCGGAAACGCGCTCGCCCGCATCCACCGGTAGCTCCCGTCCGCTGTGCGTATGCGGTGCTCCACATAGTACGGCTCGCCGCTCCTCACCGATCGCGTCCAGGCCTCCATCACCGTGCCCAGATCCTCCGGATGCGGTCGCTCCATCCACCCCTCGCCCATCGCATCGTCCCGCGCGATCCCCGTCAGTTCCAGCCATCGCTCGCTCAGGTCCGTAATGTTCCCGTCGGTATCCGCCGTCCATGTCACCTGCGGGCTCAGGTCGATCGTCCAGCGCAGCTCTTCTTCACTCGCGCGCAGCGCATCCATCGTGTGCTGCAGCAGCAGCGTTGACGCCTTCTCTTCCGTCACATCCCGGAAAAACAGCACAATCCCGTCGCGCGAAGGCCGTACATGCACACGCACCCAGATGTTCAGCGGGCTCGCATACTCCGTTTCAAACTCCCCCGCCACGCCCTCATTCATCGCCCGGCTGCAGTGATCGAAGAACAGCGATCCCTCGTGCGCGGCCGACGGAAACACCGTCCAGAAATCTCTGCCGACAAGCTCCTCCATCGGCTCCAGGACCGTCTGCGCCGTCCGATTCACATACGTGATCCGCCAGCTCCGGTCGATACTCAGAATCGCATCCGTCGTGCTCTCCTGCACCTGCTTCAGCTGCTCCGTCAACGCCTCCCGATGGCGCTCCGCCTCCCTCCGCTCATCAATATTCCGAAACACCAGAACGATCCCCGTCAACTCCCCTGCATCGTCCCTGACAGGCGCTCCGCTGTCATCGATATGCGTCTCGCTGCCGTCCTTCGCGATCAGTATCGTGTGATTCGCCAGCCCCACAACCGTTCCCAGCCGCCTCACCTTCTCCGCCGGGCTCTCCATCGCCTCGCGCGTGTCCTCGTTCACAATGCGAAACACCTCTGCGAGCGGTCGTCCCTCGGCCTCTTCCAGCGTCCATCCCGTCAGCCCCTCGGCGACCGCGTTCATCCGCGTAATGCACGCCTCCGCGTCCGTCACGATCACCGCATCGCCGATACTCTCCAGAATCCGCGATGCGCGCGCCTCACTCTCGCGCAGATTGCGCGTCGCGATCACCTCTTCGGTCACATCCTCAATCGGTGCGAACAACCCAATGATCCTGCCATCGGCATAGATCGGGTTCAGCCAATAATTCAGATATCGCAGCTGAAGTCCATCTCCAGCCGGCATAGGCACCGGCAACTTCTCCCGGTAGATCGGCTCTCCCGTCGCAAAGATCTTCGCAATGATCGGTTGAACGGTCTGCCACGACGCCGGATCGATCTCTCTCGCCGGTCGTCCCAGCGTCGCCGGATGCCTCGGCCCTAACACCGGTATATACGCATCGTTGTAGAGCAGAATAAACTCCGGACCCCACAGCGACCGCGCCGCCACAGGCGAGGCCAGCATCAGGTTCACAATCGTCACCTGCTCCGTCGGCCAGCTCTCGACCGCCCCTAACGGCGTCGCCGCCCAGTCAAGCTCGCGGATCCGCTCCGCCATCTCTCCGCGTCCCAGGATCCTGCTCGACGCTCCCTTCGCGCTCACCGCAGATCCACGGTGCACAGTGTCTTCCTTGAGAACAGGTTTCTTCGGCAGCGTATTCGAAGTCATAGAACTACAGATTCTGATAATTCCAGGCCGTTGACAAGCTTCCGCCGGTCATAGCGCCTAAAAATTACCCATCTTCGCTTCGCCCGCATACCCTTCCCTCCATCAGCCACCCTCTCCCCGCTACTTTCCGCCCGCATCCGTGTCCTTAACCACAGGCCACAAGCCGCTGCACCCGGCATCGCCGGCTTCTTCATCCGGCCGCCAGTCAGAGAGGTTTTCATGCGTAAACTCAAAGTTCTTCTCGTCGCCACGGCGCTCTTGCTGTCCCTCGCCGCCCTTCCCAACCGCCAGGCCAAAGCCCAGATCAGCTTCGGCCTCAATATCGGCGTTCCCCCCGCCTGCGCCTGGGGATACTACGACTACGCGCCCTACGCCTGCGCGCCGCGCGGCTTCTACGGTCCCGGATACTTCCACAGCGGCATCTTCCTCGGCGTCGGCCCCTGGGCCAACTGGGGCTACGGCCACGGATGGGGCGCATATCGCTTCGTCGGCCCCGGAGGCGGCTTCTATCACTACGGTCCCGGATGGCGTGTCGGCTACGGGTATCGCGGCGGCTACGGCTGGCGCGGCGGTTACGGCTACCGCGGCGGCTATGGCTACCGTGGAGGTTACGGCGGCGGATGGCGCGGTGGCCGGCGCTAGCTCCACCGCACCCCGGCCCGCTCTCCCCTCCAGACCGGCGTTTAGGTTCACCCGGATCTTCCAGGCCACAGCAGCATGGAATCCGCCCAGCCGGTGAACCGCACAGCCCGGCAAGCTCCAACCTTCGCCTACCCCGCCGCCCGCCTTCACTTCATCAACAGAGCGCAGCCCATCCCCACTCCATACCCCTTCGCAGCCTGTACCCTATAGACATGCAGCATCATCCAATGCATTGAGGTCTACCGCACGCGGAGATCACAGCACCACCAAGGAGCCGGTCTTGCCATCCGTTGACACCACCATCCAGCTGATTCAGATCCACGAACAGCCAGGCCACACCCCCGCCAGCACCTGCAGCTCGGCCCTCGCCGACGCGCCCTGGAACTTCGACGCCACCCCCACCTACGGCCCCGGCGCATCCCTCGAAGACCCCATCCCCTCCACCGCGCCACGCCAGCCCGGCCTTCCCTCCGAGTATCGCAACGCCTCTCCCGCCGAGCTCGACCTCCGCATCCGCGCCGCCAAAGCCGCCCTCCGCGAAAAGCTCGTCATCCTCGGCCACTTCTATCAGCGCGACGAGGTCATCCAGTACGCGGACTTCGTCGGCGACTCCTTCCAGCTCGCCAACGCCGCCCGCACCCGCCCCAACGCCGAAGCCATCGTCTTCTGCGGCGTCCACTTCATGGCCGAAACCGCCGACATGCTCTCCCGCCCCGACCAGGCCGTCATCCTCCCCAACCTCGCCGCCGGCTGCTCCATGGCAGACATGGCCGACCTCGACTCCGTCACCGACTGCTGGGAGCAGCTCGACGAAATTCTGGGCCAGGAACTCACCCCCGACGGTCGCCAGCAGGTCATCCCCGTCACCTACATGAACTCCTCCGCCGCCCTCAAAGCCTTCTGCGGCGAACGCGGCGGTGTCGTCTGCACCTCCTCCAACGCTGCTCAGGTTCTGACGTGGGCCTTCGAGCGCGGACAGCGCGTCCTCTTCTTCCCCGACCAGCACCTCGGCCGCAACACCGCCAAAGCCATGGGCATTCCCCTGGACCTGATGCCCGTCTGGAACCCCAACCTTCCCCTCGGCGGCAATACCCCCGAAGCCCTCCGCTCCGCACGC
Organism: Acidobacteriota bacterium; assembly: GCA_019351975.1. Lineage (GTDB taxonomy): Bacteria > Acidobacteriota > Terriglobia > Terriglobales > Acidobacteriaceae > Granulicella. The sequence goes on along the minus strand of JABBOG010000022.1, from coordinate 21,461 downwards.
GTCCTCCTCTGGCACGGCTACTGCTCGGTACATAAACGCTTCACCGTCGAGCAGATCGCCTACGCACGCCAGCGCCACCCCGGTGTCCACGTCATCGTCCACCCCGAGTGCCCCATGCCCGTCGTCGACGCAGCCGACTCCGCCGGCTCCACCGACTTCATCGTCAAAGCCATCGCCGCCGCCCCCGCCGGTTCCACCTTCGCCATCGGCACCGAGATCAACCTCGTCCAGCGGCTTGCCTCGCAATATCCGCAGCACACCATCTTCTGCCTCGACTCCATCATCTGTCCCTGCTCCACCATGTACCGCATCCACCCCGGCTACCTCGCCTGGGTGCTCGAAGCGCTCGAACGTGGCGAGATCCTCAACCGCATCTCCGTCCCCGAATCCATCGCCGTCCCCGCGCGCCTCGCGCTCGAAACCATGCTAAAGCTATCGCCACGTCCACAAACCCCGGCCTGAAGCGCACTAAAGTGAGCACACTATGAAGCACATCATCGTCGTAGGCAGCGGCATCGCTGGCCTCATCGCAGCCATCGAGCTCAGCCGCCAGCACGCTGTAACCCTTGTAACTAAAGCAGTTCTGGCCGAAAGCAATACCCGCTGGGCGCAGGGCGGCATCGCTGCCGCCATGTTCTCCGACGACAGCGTCGCCAACCACATCGCAGACACCCTCACCGCCGGTGCCGGCCTCTGTAACCCCAACGCTGTCAGCGTCTTATGCACCGAAGGCCCCGACCGCATCCGCGACCTCATCCGCCTAGGCGTAACCTTCGACCACGCCCCCGACGGCCAATTTTCCCGCGGCCTCGAAGCCGCCCACTCCTACCCCCGCGTCCTCCACGCAGGCGGCGACGCCACCGGCCTCACCATCGAAACCGCCCTTGTTCGCGCCACCCGCTCTAATCCCAATATCTTCGTCCTCGAGCACACCTTCGCCGTCGATCTGATCCTCACCCATGGCGCCGTCACCGGCATCGAAGTCCTTGATATCGAAGGCCTTCGTCGCACCATCGAAGCCGACGCCGTCATCCTCGCCAGCGGCGGCGCAGGTCAGCTCTACCTCCACACCACCAACCCCTCCGTAGCCACCGGCGACGGCGTCGCCATGGCCCTCCGCGCCGGTGCCGCCCTCGCCGACGTCGAATTCTACCAGTTCCATCCCACCGCCCTCGCCACACCCGGCACCTTCCTCATCTCCGAAGCCGTCCGCGGCGAAGGCGCAACCCTCCTCGACGCCACCGGCCACCGCTTCATGCAGGAACTTCACCCCTCCGCCGAACTCGCCCCCCGCGACGTCGTCGCCCGCGGTATCGCCCGCCAGATGGCCGCCCAACAGGACCAGCCCGTCCTCCTCGACGCCACCGGCCTCACCCAAAAACACGGCCCCGGGTTCCTCGCCCGCCGCTTCCCCTCCATCGACGCCGCCACCCGCTCGCGCGGCCTCGACTGGTCCACCACGCCCATCCCCGTCACCCCCGCCGCCCACTATTGGATGGGCGGCGTCCAAACCGATCTCTACGGCCGCACCTCCGTCCCCGGCCTCTACGCCGTCGGCGAGGTAGCCTGCACCGGCGTCCACGGAGCCAACCGCCTCGCCTCTAATTCCCTCCTCGAAAGCCTCACCTTCGCCTGGCGCTGCGCCCACCTCCTTCTCGACGAAACCGCCAGCGCATCCTCCAGCGAGGCTTTCCCGCCTTCCAGCAAGCCCGTATCTCTCTCCAGCGAAGCCCATCCAGTCTCCAGCTTTGAAGGGGCGGGGCTTCAGCACCGCCATCCGCACCCCGAACCGACCGGGGCTTTAGCCCCTGAGGCAATCCCTCTGCAGCCGACAGCATCTCCCACCATCCCATTCACCCGCATCGCCCTCCAGACCCTCCTCTGGAACAACGTCGGCATCGAGCGCACGCGCGTAACCCTCGAGGCCGCCGCCACCCAGCTCGGCCAGTGGCACGCCGCCGGCTCCACCATCGCCGATCTCGAAGACCGCAACCTCCTCGACATCGCCCGCGTGGTCACAGCCGCCGCCATCACCCGCGAAGAATCCCGCGGAGCCCACTTCCGCAACGACTTCCCTGAGCTCTCCACCGCCCTCCAGCACTCTCTCGTCTACCGCCAGCAGGCAGGCCCGCAAACTACAGACCCCAGCCCGGAGAAGGTCGCCGTCTCATGCTGATCCAGCCCACTCGAAAGCCCAGCCGCGAGGCAACCGAAGCCATCGTCCGCATGGCTCTGCTCGAAGACGCGCCCTGGGGCGACCTCACCTCGCAAACCCTCATCCCCGCCGACGCCACCGTAACGGCGCTGCTCGTCGCCCGCGAGCCCGGCGTACTCTGCGGCGAAGACCTCATCACCGCCGCCTTCGCACTCACCGACTCCGCCATCACCACCGACTTCCGCCTGCACGACGCCCAGACCTTCGCCGCCAGCGACCTCCTCGCCACCATCCACGGCCCCGCCCGCGCCATTCTCCAGGCCGAACGCATCGCCCTCAACTTCGCCCAGCGCCTCTCCGGCATCGCCACCCTCACCGCGGCTTTCGTGCGAGAGACCGAAGGCACCCACGCACGCATCACCGACACTCGCAAGACCACCCCCGGCCTCCGCCTCTTCGAGCGCTACGCTGTCCGCTGCGGCGGCGGCCACAACCACCGTTTCTCCCTCTCCGACGCCGTCATGGCCAAGGACAACCACCTCGCTATCCTCTCCGCCTCCACCTCTCGCACCCTCAGAGAATCCCTGTCTGCCTTACGCGCAGTAGTCCCCCACACCACCCACATCGAGGTCGAGATCGATACGCTCGCCCAGCTCGACACATTGGAGCCGCTGCTCGGCACCACCATCGGCACCGTGCTTCTCGATAACTTCTCGCTGAACGACCTGTGCACCGCCGTCCTGCGCATCGGGGGCCGCGCACTCACCGAGGCCAGCGGCGGCATCACGCGCGACACCATCCGCGCCATCGCCGCCACCGGCGTCGACATCATCTCCGCCGGAGCCCTCACCCACAGCCCCCGCGCCCTTGATCTGGGCCTCGACATCGAGCCGTAGCGCTACCCCGCCAACACCGCGCCGCCGTTTACATTGAACACCTCGCCCGACACAAACCCGGCCCACTTCGAGCATAGAAACACAATGGGCCCGGCGATCTCTTCGGGCTCGGCCGCGCGTCCCAGCGGAATGAAGCTCAGCGCAAGTCGCGACGCCATGGGGTCATTCAGCGTTGCCGCCGACATCTCCGTCTTCACCCATCCTGGAGCGACGCAGTTGCACAGAATCCCCTTCTGTGCGAGCTCGCTCGATAGGCTTTTGGTCAGTGACAGAAGCGCTCCTTTGCTCGCCGCGTAGTCGGCATGGAATGCCTCGCCGCGCTGTGCCGCCGTGGATGCAACCAGCACGATATACCCGCGCGGCCCGTCTGGTTTGTCCTGTCGCAGCATCTGCTTCACGCCCGACTGCACCAGCCCAAAGACGCTGTCTAAATTCACGCCCATGGTTCCGCGCCACTGCTCCGGCGTCATCGTTCCGATCGGCTGATCGTGCGACGGCCACACACCGTGGTTCACAATCAGGCAGTCGATGCGCCCGAACACCCGCTCCGTCGCTACAACAAGCGCCTGCCCGTCTTCCACTGTTGTGAGCTCCTGCTTCAGCGCGCGGCAAAACATCTCACCGCCGCACTCTGCCACAAGTTTCGCTGCTTCGCTCTCCGCATTGCGGTAGCTGAATACCACGCGCGCGCCTGCCTGCCGTAGCAGCCTCACCGTTGCTGCACCAATCCCGCGGGACCCGCCCGTTACCAGCGCTACTTTATCTTCCAAAGAAAGCGCGACACCATTGCCCTGTTGTGAGAAACTCATGTCGATGTTGTAGCAGGTTGCTGGCCCGCAGACCAAACAATATTGCGTCTCGCCGTTCGCGCGCCGAATCCAACCACTATTCAGGAGTCCCGATGAAATACATTCCGCTCGTCTCACGCCTTCTGCTCGGCCTGATCTTCTTCATCTTCGGCCTCAATAACATCCTGCACTTCCTGCACATGCCCTACCCATCGGGCGATGCGCTCACGTGGTTCGGCATCATGGCCGCGCACGGTTGGATGACCTTCGTCGGCGTCATCATGGTCGTCGCAGGCCTGCTGCTGCTGGTCGGCCGCTTCGTCCCTCTGGCGCTCGTCCTGCTTGCGCCCGTGATCGTAAACATCCTGTTGTATCACGCGCTGCTGTGGCCGCACGGCTATATCCCCGCCATCGTCGTTGCTGTCCTCGAAGTCGTCCTCCTGCTCGCTTACCACCGCAGCTTCGCTCCGCTGCTGGTTCCAGACCCCGCGGCAGATACACGGAAGCTCTAACTTCCGCTTTGTATCCGTTACCTCTTGCTCCTCGGCGGCGCTGCGGGCGCCGCCCTGCTTTCCTTCTTCGCAGCCTGTTTCACCGCCTGCTTCTCTGCCAGCATCTTTCGGCGTTCGGCAATCAGCTTTGCACGCTCGCGTTGCGGCATATCCAGCACTTTCTTCACGGGCCGAGAAAGCTTGTCCATGGTCATCGCGTGTGCCGCACGCAGTTCGCGCTCCCATTCCCCCTTCCGCAGCACGTTCCACCGCTCCATCGCCACCCAATGAATGCGCGCAAGGTATGGTGCAGGGACAACGCCATCGATCTCGAGCAGCTGCGCAAAACGCTCCGGTCCCGCGGGGTAGCTGATCACCGGAACACTTCCGTCCAGGTTCACCAGGCAAAACATCTTGCCGCCAATCGCCTTATCGCCCACCCAAAAGACCAGAGTATCGCCCCATTGCATCGTCTCCACCGTATGCGGCAGAGTTAGCAGATACGCTCGTGCCTGTTCGACATCCATGCGACAAAGTATAGCCTCAGGCTGGCAGGCTTACGCCTTTACGATGCAGCCTTTTCGCGTTTGCTCGCGGCGGCGGCTCTGCTATCCGCTTTCTTCTCAGCGCCGGTTTGCTTCGCCTTCGGCTCACAGCTTCCTTTGGTTCCCGCCTTTGTACCCGGAACCCGTTTGAATCCAGGCCAACACGTCTGCCCACCCTCAGCATTTGTTTCCGCTTTTTTCGTCGCAACTCCCATGGCTATGTTAGAGGCGGATTCGCAACACTGCGTGACTCATCGCGAGAGACGTCCGTTCAGGACATGAACATAGCGCAACGCTTCATTCGATGCGGCGGCCACGCAGCACAGACCCAACCCGTATTCCCTCGTCGCTGTACACATTGAAGTTCGCAGGACTTCCCGGCGTACTCTCCATGAGCTTCACCATGCCCATCATCCGCGCCGGATTTCGCGACGCCAGTCGCACTGCTGTCGCCAGCGTGCTGCCGGTGAACGCCTGCAGATTCGCAACGGCCTTGTCCATCGTCAACACGCTGCCCGCCAGCGTCTCGCCGGCGAGGCAAACTCCATCCCTCACCTCAACGTCAAAATCGCCCAGCGTATACGTGCCGTCCGGCATACCCGTCGCCGACATGCCGTCTGTAACCAGAATGGCGCGTTCGCTGCCCTTCATCTTCAGCCACAGCCGGATCATAGCCGGATGCACATGCACGCCATCGCAGATCGCCTCCGCGTACACATCGTCACGATCAAGGATCGTTCCCACGATGCCGGGCTCGCGATGGTCAAGAGGCCGCATAGCATTGAAGAGGTGCGTCGAGCTGGTCGCGCCAGCGTCAATGGCCGCGAGCGTCTCGGCGGCGGTGGCAGCGCTGTGTCCCATCGTCACTCGCACGCCCGTTGCCGAAGCGTATCGAATGAGCTCGAGCGCATGTGGCAATTCGGGCGCAAGCGTCATCAGCCGAATATTGCCGCGCGCCGCCTGCTGAAAGCGCTGGAAAAGCTCGATACCGGGCTCACGAATGCTTGGCTCCGGATGCACCCCGCGTTTGGAGTGAGAGACGAATGGCCCTTCCAGATGGATCCCCATCGGAGTCGCGGCCTGCGGGTCGTCCGCGCTGCCCTGCTCAATCGCCGTCGCCAGCCGATCGAGCGCCTGGAGTGTCAGATCGAGCGGTCCTGTAACTGTCGTCGGCAGATAGTGAGCGACACCGCGCGTAGCCAGAAATCGTCCCACCGCGAAGATCTCGCTCTGGCTCGCCGCCATGAAATCATGCGAACAGGCACCGTGGACGTGAACGTCGAAGAACGAAGCCGTCAACGTCTCCGTAGACGCATTCGGCTCACCTGTCTCGATGCGCTCGATGCGTCCGTCGTTGATGGTAATCAGTGGATAATCAATCTCATCCGTATCGGTGATAAGTCTGCGTGCTGTCAGCGTCTTGAGCATTGGTTCCTGATGTCGAGAGTAAGCCCTCCGGAGCCTATAGTCTATGCGCTCGTCGCGGCATCGACGAAAGCTGGTGCAATCCCAATGATGATGCCTTCCAGGCGGAGGGGTGACACCGCGCGCTGCCTCTCACGCCGTGCCACCCGCAATCCTACTTCGTGCCTGTGCCTCCGGTGTGGCTGTGATTCATTCCATGTCCTGCCGTCGAACCACTCTTGGAACCATTCTTGGAACCATTCTTGGAACCATCCTTCGGTGTATTGATCAACGACTCCTGCGTGATAATCAGGCTGTCTTCGATCTTCTTCAGCTGAAGATTTGCCTCATAGTACTTGCCCTGGTTGGCGAGCGATAGCGCCTGTTGCAGCTCCTGCTTGGCAGAATCAATCGGCATCAGCACCAGCGTAAAGTTCACATCGACGCCGGCCAGTTTCAGCTCATCCATAGCCTGCTTGGTCTCGCCGTTCTTCAGGTGCTGATTCGCCTTGTCAATGTGCGATTGCTTCTCCGGCGTCGCAACGTAATCTTCACCCAGCGACATACGGCCATCCACCGGCACCATCGTTGCGCCCTGATTCATCTCGCTGTTGTTTATCTTCTTGCCATTGGCCGTGTGCGTTCCGGTCGTATTGGCCGGCAGCTTGAAATCCGATGCCTCTCGCTGCGCTGCATCGATGGCCGTTTGCGCCTTGTTCATGAGCTGGATCGCGGCCTTCGGATGCCCATCGAACAGTCCCAGTCGGGCCGCTCCGATGTCATCGATCGCATCGTGTCCGTTGTGCGAAAACTTCATCATATCGCGCGTCTGCGTGTCCTCTGCCGAAGGCGTTCCGCCCTCATCCGGCATCGTCGACGACGCTTGATTCGTCGCGCTCTGGTTGGAGTTCATCCCCTGCGTCGAACTCTGGCTTGCAGGCTGCGCTGCGGTCTCATCCGTAGTCTTTGCATGCGCGCAACCGATACATCCAAATGTGAATGCCAAAGTGGCTACGCTCAACGTCGTTGTTGCTAGTTTCTTTCGAAGAATCGACATACTTTTCCTCCAGGTGGGTCTGCTAGAAGAGAGCGAGACCAATCTGGAGCCCGTTCTCCTATCTTCAATAGAGTGCGTAAACCACTCATTGGGTTGGCGATGAATCCTTTGACCGCCCATAAGGTTTCCTATCGTCGTTTGAGCCCTGCGGCATTCTCAGATAGGATCGGATTGTACGTTCAGGAGGAGATTGACATGAGTTCGCCGCACGAGTCACACACCCACGAGTCCCATAACTCCGGTCGCTGGATTGACACGTGGTGGCCTGTCCTGGTCATCCTTTTTGGTTCCCTCTTTATCTCCGCCCTGGTCTTCTTCCACCCCATGCACTAGCTCGCAGATAGGGTTCGCTCGCGTAGTCACTATCCCTTCTGGTGGAAGATATTCTCGGAAACCTTGTACCTGCCCGGTACACCCGTGACGGCTATCGGCAATACAGCGCCTGCATGCCGACCCCGAAAAAATGGTATCAGCGGCTTTAGCAAAATCGACTTGAAGCCGGTAACAGCGTGCGAGATATTGCGTTCCATGCGCAGGTCGCCAACCAGGTTCAAAGCACCTCCGCGCAGATCGAACGTCCCCTTCAACTTCGCGTTCGCTCCCGGTATACCGAAGCGCACATCACGGCTTGACAACACACCATCGCGGATCTCAGCCTGCGCGCTCAGCGACGAAATGACGTCCCCTGTAGTGCTCTGTATCCCGCCGTCCCCCTCCTCTTTCGATGGCATCGGTTTCTGCTCACGGTCGCTGAACGCGGTCAGCTTTTGCTCCGTCTCCGCGTTCGTCAGCAGGCCGTCGGGCACAGCGAAGCTGCCAACAATAGTCAATCGCTGAAGAAATGTTTCGCCGTGCACCGCCCGCGCAATATGCGCGTGAGCCTTCAACGTCGCCGCCCCCGCGATAGGAACTGCACCGCGCAAAAACGGTCGCAGCACGTCTTCGACTCGCCCCTTCACCACACTCAAATCCACGTCCGTAGCTGCCGGCGCACCTGCAATTGTGCCGCGCGCATGTAGAACCGTCCCTCCCGAAGCAAGCTCCAGCTGATCGACAATCACATCTCCGGTAACTCCGCTCGCGCTGCCCTGCCCTTGACCCCTTACCGCAATCGGATGGCCTTGTCCCACCGAAAAACCCACCACATCTCCGCTCGCGGCTACGTGAATCGACCGCAATCGGCCTGAAAACGATCCTGTCGCGGCAAGCGTGCCATGTAGTCTTCCAATCTCGCCCAGATCACCCTCGGAGAACGTGAAGTTGCCCGCTACCGGTGTTGCACCAAGCTCGTTCGGCACCAGCGGGCCAAAGCTTCCCTTTGCACGAATCCGTCCATCAGGCCGCGCATTCCGCATATCCACCTCATACGAAACAGCGTGGTCCCGCAGCAGATGTCGCATGACGAGCGCATGGATCGGAAACGAATAACGCTCTCCGTTCGTACGCATAATGTCCAACAGCGAATTGCTGATCTCAAATTCGTCTACCATCGTCGATGGTCCCCTGAAATCCGCGCTGCTGCCGGGCGGAAAATCCTCATGATTCGCCTCGCTTCCCACCGGCGGAATCACCAGGTGCAGCCCCACCACGCGCACCAGCCGCACTTCCCTCCGCAGCATCAGCATGTCGCTCCAGTTGCCCTCGACCAACAACTGATCCGCCGATCCCACTGGTGGGAGATTTGGCGCGGAGTTACGCCGCAGCGTCAGGCCCGTCGCAATAAAGCCCGGATGCGGAAAGTACGTCCTCCGGAACTGCCTCATCTCGACCGTGCTGGAGAACACACCCTGTAGCAGCGGCTTCACGCTGCTATACCGATACGGCCAGTGCGCTGCTGCGTAGTACACCCCGGCCGCAAGCACTACAAGCACAAGAACGCTTAGATACAGCGCCCACCGCACAGCTCTGCGCAGGCCAAAGCTGCCGCGCTCTTTATTCCCCTCGATGGAAATGCCCATGTCGCCGACCACCCGAATCAAGCTCGCCAACGCACCTCTGTCATCGTTCTCAATCGCCGAAGTCCAGGAGCATGACTCACGTACCGCAAAAGACCCAGCATCGTAGGATGCAGGCAGAGCGGAAGGATGCACGCAGAGCGCCTCCGATAACGCTACGATAGAGAGGAAAGAAGGTGCGCCAGCCGATGTCCTCCACGCAGCCCGAACCTCCCCGTCAGCACGCCTCCACCAGCCCCGCCCAGCCGCAGCTCCCCGAACCCAGTCACGCCGAACGCGTCCGCACGCTCCTCGCTCTGGCCTCCGTCGCCACGCTCTCCACCGTCTCGCGCAAGCACCCCGGCTTTCCCTTCGGATCGCTCATGCCCTTCGCACTCGACGCTGCCGGGTGCCCGCTCTTCCTCATCAGCAACATGGCCATGCACACCCAGAACCTCAAGGCGGACCCGCGCTGTAGCCTCTTCGTCGCGCAGTCTGCTGCCGATGGCGACCCCCTCGGTGCCGCCCGCGCCACCCTCATCGGCCGCGCCGAACCCGTCCCCGCCGACAACCTTCCTTCCGCGCGCGAAGCCTACCTCGCACGCCACGAAAACAGCCGCTACTGGGTCGACTTCGCCGACTTCAGCTTCTTCCGCCTCGCTCCCATCGACCTCTACTACGTCGGCGGCTTCGGCGTCATGGGATGGGTCGAGCAGACCGACTACACCCACGCCGCCCCCGATCCGCTCGCCGAAGCTGCGCCCGCCATCCTCGCGCACATCAACGCCGATCACGTCGATGCGATGATTCTGCTCGCCCGCACCCATGCCCAACTCGACGCCACCGAGGCCACCATGACCTCCGTCGATCGACTCGGCTTCACCCTCCGCCTCAAAACCTCCGACGGCATGAAAGGGCCGCGCATCAACTTCCCCCGCGAGGTCACAACGCCCCAGGACACACGCAAGATGCTCGTCGAGATGGTGCAGCAGGCCAAAGCAGCCCATCCGTCCGAGGCCTAGACCCCTCAGCCATCTACCCCCCAGCTCAAGGAGCGCCGCATGAATCCCGCCGACGACCTCGTCATCCTCGCCCAGCAGGAGGCGCTGCTTCGCTTCCCCGCCTTCGACGCCAACACCGCCTGGCAACTCGGCACCCTCCTTCGCAACGCGCTGCTCGCACGCAACGCAGGCGGCTCCATCGAGATCGCGCTTGCCAGCCACGTTCTCTTTGCCTGCGTCACCCCCGGTGCCACACCCGGTCAGGCAGACTGGATTCGCCGCAAGCGCAACACCGTCCACCGCTTCGCGCGCAGCAGCTACGCCATCGGCCGCACGCTCGAACGCGACGGCGATACCCTTGAAGCCCGCCACGGCCTCAGCCTCACCGACTACGCCGCGCACGGCGGCGGCTTCCCACTCTTCCTCACCGGCACCGGCTGCATCGGCAGCATCGTCCTCTCCGGCCTGCCGCAGCGCGACGACCACAACCTCGTCGTCACCGCCATCGCGGAACAACTGGACTGCGCCATCCCCCAGCTCACCGCCGCAGGCTGACCCGAGCCTCGACGCTGGCGGCGCCCGCTGCTGCGAGATACGCCCCGCACAACACCACCAGCTGCTCGCGCAGCGAGCGCACCATCTTCGGCGTCGCACCACCCTCCAGCACAGCGCGCGTCGCTCCCGCCATAGCCCCATACAGCATCTCTGTCGTCGCCGCCAGATCCACAAACGCCGCGTCGGGCGCCGTCTCCAGCATCCCTGCCATCGCCCGCAGCGACCTCCGCCGCAGCCGTTGCATCAGCGCATTCGCCTCCGGATTCGACGACACCGCATACAGCGCAACCGACGCATCCGGCCGCTCCATCTTCGCACTCACAAACGCCCCCACCAGGCCCTCCGCCATCACCGCCACCGGCTCTTCGCGCACCTCCTTGCACGCACGCTCCAGCGCCACCACAACCTTCGTCAAATGCATCTCCAGCACTCCATGCAGCACAGACTGCTTGTTCGGAAAATACTGGTACAGCGTGCCAACGGAGACACCTGCGCGCGCCGCAATCACAGTCGTCGTCAGATGCTCCGCTCCAACGGAGGTCAAAACCTGAATCGTAGCCTCAAGAATCGCCTCTACCGTCGCCTGCGACCTCTCCTGAACAGGCGTCTTTCTTGATCGAATCGTGTTCCGCTTAGCGCTCATCGTATGCGAAGTCCTAACCTGAAGCTTTCTTCATCTAACTCCTGAATGCAAGTCTACCTTGCTTCCAAGGAGCCTCACCTCATGACCACGCATAACGCAAAGATCGCGCTCATCACAGGCGCAAACAAGGGCATCGGATTCGAAGTCGCCCGCCAGCTCGCGCGCACCGGCATCACTGTCCTCCTCGGCGCGCGCAATCGATCTCTCGGCGAAGCAGCAGCCGCGCAGCTCACCGCCGAAGGCCTCTCCGCACGCTTCCTCCATATCGATCTCGCCGACAATGCCAACGTCGCCCCTGCCGCCGCATTCGTCAGCTCCGAGTATGGACATCTCGACATCCTCGTCAACAACGCTGGCATCGCCGACCCCGGCGACGGCACTCCCTCCTCTGCCACCTTCGAAGCCGTCGAGCACACCCTCCGCATCAACTTTCTCGGTGCCTTCGCCGTCACGCAGGCCATGCTTCCCCTGCTGCGCAAAGCTCCCTCCGCGCGCATCGTCAACGTCTCCAGCGGCCTTGGCTCGCTCACCAACAACGCCGACCCAGCCTGGGAGCACCACGCCGTCAAATTCGTTGCCTACAGCTCCTCCAAGGCGGCCCTCAACATGTTCACCGTGCACCTCGCCTATGAGCTTCGCGATACCGCCATCAAGGTGAACGCATCCGATCCCGGATACACCGCGACCGATCTCAACGGCAATCGCGGCACCCAAACCGTCCCTGAAGGTGCCGCCGAAACCATCCGCCTCGCTCTACTGCCGGACGACGGTCCCACCGGCACCTACTCCGACCGCCACGGCATCTTGCCCTGGTAACCACCACGCGCCAGCACGTTTTGTTCTGCCGCCGCAGCTGCGCGAGCAGTGGGTGAGCACGGGCGTCTACACTGGTAGAGATGTCCACCTCACCCATGCTCCGCATCACCCGCCGCGCGTCCGACCGCCTCCGTAACGGCCACCTCTGGGTCTACCGCACCGATCTCGAAGCCCAACAGCAACCTCTACTCGCGCCCGGCGCACTCGTTACCATCACCGATTCCCGCGAGATCCCGCTCGGCACGGCCCTGTACTCCACCTCCTCGCAGATCGCCGCGCGCCTCGTCTCACGCACACCATCCCTGAGCCGCGCGCAGTATCTTGTCGAGCTGCGCCAGCGCGTTGACGCCGCTCTGGTCCTCCGCCATACCCTCGCTCCTATCACGGCTGCCAACAACGCCCATCGCCTCATCTTCTCCGAAGCCGACAACCTTCCCGGCATCGTCGCCGACCGCTACAACGACCTCGTTCTCCTCCAACTCCTCACGCAGGGCACAGCGCAGGACGACGTCCGGGCCGTAATCACCGACTCCCTACGTGACGCCTTCGCCACCTCCGGCCACAGCCTGACAATCTGGGAACGCCCAGACCCACGCATCCGTGAGCTTGAGCAGCTCGCGGCCCCACCACCAGGCCCACTTTTTACCACCACGACCGACTCCGTTGCGCCCAACGGCCTCTCCTTCCGCAGCGGGGTCCAACGTGATGCAGCCCAGCGCGCTCCATCCACAACCACCTTCACCCTTAACGGCCTGCACTTTTACTACGACGCTGCCAGCGGACAGAAGACCGGCGCATTCCTCGATCAGCGCATCAACTACGCTACCGCCGCGCGCATCGTCGCCGCTTCCGGACGTACTGCGAACGCCCTCGATGTCTGCACCTACCAGGGCGGCTTCGCGTTGCACCTCGCGCAGGTCTGCTCGCAGGTCACCGGCGTGGATACCAGCCATACCGCCCTGGAGGCAGCTGACCGCAACCTCGCCCTCAACCCAAAGCTCGCCGATGCAGGTACTACAGATTGGATGGAGGCTGATGCCTTCGACTACCTACGCCATCTCGATGGCGAAAGCAGAGCGTCCAGCGGCCCGCAGCATCGTTTCGACGCGATTGTCCTCGATCCCCCTGCCTTCGCTAAATCCAAGCGCTCCGCAGAGTCCGCGCTCCGCGGCTATAAAGAGTTGAATCTCCGCGCCATCCGCCTACTCAACGAAGGTGGCACCCTCATCACCAACTCCTGCTCGCACCACGTGTCCCTCGCGGACTTCACAGACATCCTCACTTCCGCTGCCGCCGACGCAGGCAGACGCGTACAACTACTGGAGAGCCGCTCCGCCGCACCAGACCATCCTGAGGTCCTGACCCTACCGGAAACGCGCTATCTTAAGTGCCTGATTTGCCGGGTTTCGTAGCGCAACCCGGAGGGCGCAACCCGGAGATCGCAGCCCGGAGATCCCTCCGGGGAGCAAATGTAAAAATGCTCCGCTCAGCATATTGCTGAGCGGAGCACTGGATGGAAGGCAGATGCTATTTGCCAGGGAGCCTAGTGGCCGGCTTCAACCTGCGGAGTGATGATTGCGATGTTGGTCACGTCTGCTTGTTTCCCATACCCAACGACGTCAGCAACACTGCCGAAGTTCAGGTCGCGGTCGCCCTTGATGAACATGACCTTCTCCTGACGTGTCTCGTAGATCTTCGTCAGCTCAGACGCCAACTGGTCTTTCGGGAAGGTCTGGTCGTTGATCTTGTATGTCGGCACGGCACCCGTGTTGAGCACCTGTACGACAATCGTGCGATCGTTAGGCTGCTGTTGCTGCTTGTCCTTCGGAGGCTGCGGCACCAGCGTATCCAACCCCTTCGGCGTTGTGGGCTGAATGACCATGAAGATAATGAGGAGCACCAGAAGAACGTCGATCAATGGTGTGACGTTCATATCTGAAACTGCACCGCCTGTTGAACCACCACCCATTGCCATAGAAAGACTCCTTCAGTTCAAACGTTACATTACACTGCCCGATGCCCGGGCAACGCTCATTCCGAATCGAGGACTCGGCATGACCCAAATTACTGACCGTTGTACGACTTGTCGGTCATCAGATTCAGTTGGTTGACACCAGCCGTGCGCATCGCATCAATAGCATCTTCGACTCTCCCGAAGTTTGCCCGCGTATCAGCACGCAGATAAACCGATTTATCGTCACCAGGATTCGTCTTCAAAGCTTCGAGCGCTTGAACCTTGCTCGTCACGTCGTCGAGCGAGGCGGCCTTGTCCCCACGCACAAAGATTGAGCCATCGCGCGTCACGGCCACGGTAATGGCGTCTTCTTTGTTCGCTGCGTCCATAATGACGGCGGCATTCACCTTGGGGAGATCGACAGTGATCTTGTCTCCCAGCATCGGCGTGATGACCATGAAGATGATCAGGAGCACAAGCATGACGTCCACCATTGGCGTCACATTAATGTTCGAGTTGACCTTCTTGCCCTCGTTCCGCTTCGCAATTGACATATATGAGCTCCGGTACCGATCGACGCCGCTGGACGCCTATCTCTGCTTGAATTCGTCGGGAGCCATCCCCCGGATGCCGTTCGCTACGGCATCCGGGTATCGTGGCATGATTCCCGCTTGTCGCGATACTGCTTCAGTCACGTACGATGCAGGTCTAGCGGTGGGACTGCTTGATGAAGTAATCCACTAGCTCCGAAGAACTATTGTCCATCTCTACGTCGAACGACTCGACCTTGCCGGTGAAGTAGTTGAACGTCATAACGGCGGGGATCGCGACCAGCAGGCCGAACGCCGTCGTTACAAGAGCTTCCGAAATACCACCAGCCACAGCGGCGAGACCCTGGCTCTTCGTGGTCGCGATCGCCTTGAAGGCATTAAGGATACCAACGACCGTTCCGAATAGACCGATAAACGGTGCCGTTGATCCAATCGTTGCCAATCCACCGAGGCCCTTCTTCAACTTCGCATGGACGATCGCCTCAGAACGCTCAAGAGCGCGCTTGGAGCTCTCAATCTGCTCTTCCGTGATAGCGCCGCCAGAGCCAAACGAGCGGAACTCCGTCAGGCCAGCCGTAACCACTTCCGCGAGGTGGGACTTCTTGGAGCGATCCGCAACCTTGATCGCTTCGTCCAGACGGCCCTCTTTCAGAGCGCCCGCAACCTTGGGTGCGAATTCGCGAGACTGCTTACGTGCTGCCGAGAAGTACAGCGCGCGGTCAATGATGACAGCCAAGGACCAGATCGACATGACGAAGAGCAGAACAACAACCAGCTTAGCGGGTAGACCCATCTGGGCCCAGAGGGCTGCAGGTCCGAAACCCACCTCTGCGGGTGCGTCCTGGAAGAACATGGCGAGGGATGCTGCGGGTGCGTGAGCGAAGTTAGCAAGTTGAGCGAGAATCACGAATTCTTTCCTCCTGGATGGACGTGCGGTACATCTTGAATCGAGTGCAAATTGAATTTGTTGAGATCAGGCTTGAGAAGCCGATCAGGGACAACATCTAATGTCTGGATCGCTGCCGACCCTTCGTTAAAAAGTAGGGGAGAGCTTCTACAATAACCCAAAGTCGCGCTCCTGACCTCACTCGCAAGCAATTTAATGCAGTTCCTCACGAAAGACGATCAAGCGCGAAACAAAACCTAGCCTCCACCGTTGAGAGCGAAGTTAACCGTAATCGTCGTGTCGACCTCTGTCGGTTCATTATTGAGAAGGTATGGCTTATACCGCCACTGCTTCACCGCGTCCAGAGCGTAATTGTTGAACATAGGGTTGGTACTGCTGGCAACCGCAAGATTCACCACGTTACCCGTCTTAGAGATGATCGCGCGTAGCACAACCGTACCGCTCATATGTGCCACTTTGGCGATCGGCGGGTATTGCGGCTGCACAAAGGCAATACGATTACCTGCGATTACGCCACCAGAGATACGCGCCGGACCGGTTGGCTTCGGAGGCGCAACATGGATCGCGGGACCCGTGCTGCCCATCGTCCCACCAAAGACACCACCGGGCGCTCCACCGGACATGCCGCTCATTCCGGCCACGCCAGCTGTAGTCGGCGGCGGAGGCGCGTCCTCCTTGATCATCTTGATATCTTTCGGGATCTTCGTCGGCGCATGGAGTCCCTCATCGATCTCGGAGACGTGCGGAATCACCTTAACCGCTGGTGGTGGTGGCGGCGGTGGGGGTGGCGGCGGCGGCGGCGGCGCGGTCAGCGATGCCGTCAGAGAGTTGTGCGGTAAAGCCTCAGGGTACAGCAGTGGTACCAGAATCATCGCCAGCACAATCAGGCCATTAAAACCAAACGTGGCAATCATCCAATAGCGAGACTTGGTCTTCAGCTTACCGCCGGATTCCATCAAAGAGTCTTCAAACATAAGCAACCTCGTTCCCGCGAGGGAGAGCTACGACCTTAGACACCACTGCGTTTCAAAATGTTCCCGATGGCTGCTGCAAAGTTTGCCAGCCTACTCCACCTTCAGCAAGACCACTTGAATTACCTTGCCGCTGATAGTACCTGATTTGATGCTCCTTGCGATAGCCCTGAATCTTTCTTACCGGCGCACGGTCTTCGCCGCCGGGAGCGCTACCCGCTTTCCCTGCGGTGCCTTCTTCGCGCGCCACTGCTGATACGCGACCAGCATCGGCGCCGCAACTGCAATCGATGAGTACGTGCCGATCAGAATCCCCACCACCAGCGCAAACGAGAAGCCATGCAGCACCTCGCCGCCAAACACAAACAGACATAGCACCGTCAGGAACGTCAGCCCCGATGCAATCACAGTCCGGCTCAGCGTCTGATTGATGCTCCGGTTCACGACGTCCGCCAGCTTCTCGCGCCGGTTCAGTGCCAGGTTCTCGCGAATCCGGTCAAACACCACAATCGTGTCGTTCATCGAGTAGCCAACCAGCGTCAGGATCGCCGCCACCACCGTCAGCGTAATCTCCATATTCATCAGCGAGAAAAACCCAATCGTAATCAGCGTGTCGTGGAACACCGCCACCACCGCCGCCACGCCATAGATCAGCTCAAACCGAAACCACAGATAGATCAGCATCCCCAGCAGCGAGTACAGCGTCGCCAGAATCGCCTGGTGCGTCAACTGCTTACCCGCCGTTGGCCCCACAATGTCCACCTGCTGCACCGAGAATCCAGAGTCGTGATATCCCGCCGCAAGCGCGTTCTCCACCTCAGCGCGGCCCTGATCGTGCGCCGAGTCCTGCGCCGTCGACATCGGCAGCGAGATGATCTCCTTATTGCCCAGTTGCCCACCACCCACATCCGAGATCCGCTGCAGCGTCCAGTCGCGGATATGCGCCGCATCCAGCGCCGCGCGAATATCATTCTCGTTCGGCGTGCGGTCGAACTGCACAGTGATCTCCGTCCCGCCCTTGAAATCCACGCCCGTCGGAATATGGTGCCAGAACAGAATGCTGCACAGTCCAGCCACCGAGAAGATCAGGGAGAAGCCGAGGAAGTACCATTTCTTCCCCAACCAGTCGATATTTGCGTTCCGAAACAGTTCCACGTTGCTTTCCTTCGCCTGCCAGCTTTCCGCCGCTGGCTCTTAGCTGTTCCTACATCCGTTGCCGCCATTACCCCAGCACAAAACACTCGCCCTAGCCTGTCGCTAGATCGAGAGTTCCGCCGTCCCGCGTTCCTTCTTGCTTAGCAAATAATCAAAGATCGTGCGCGACACAAACACTGCCGTAAAGATGTTTGCCAGCAACCCGATCGTCAGCGTCACAGCGAAACCCTGCACCGGCCCTGTGCCGAAGATGAACAGAATCGCCGCCGAAACCACCGTCGTCACGTGCGTATCGAAGATCGTCGTCCACGCATGCGAGAAGCCGTCCTGCACCGCCGCCGCAGCCGTCTTGCCCAGCCGCAGTTCTTCGCGAATACGCTCGAAGATCAGCACATTCGAGTCCACACCCATACCGATGGTCAGGATCACGCCCGCGATCCCCGGAAGCGTCAGCACCGCTCCCGAAAAGCCCATAAACCCTAGCAGGATCAGCAGGTTCAGGATCAGCGCAAGATCCGCATTCACACCCGCGCCGCGGTAGTAGATCAGCATGAAGATCATCACCACGATCAGACCCGCAATCGCCGCAACCACCCCCTGGTGGATACTCGCCGCGCCCAGCGACGGCCCCACCGTGCGCGTCTCCAGATACGAGATCGACGCCGGCAGCGAGCCCGTGCGCAGCATCAGGCTCAGATCCGCCGCCTGGTCCGGCGTAAACCCGCCCGTAATGCGCCCCGTGTCGCGAATCGCGCTCTCAATCCCCGCAACCTCTTTCACCTGGTTATCGAGCACAATCGCCATCTGGCCCGTGCCCTTGTTCGCGTCCGTATACTTGTAGAAGCGGTCGCCGGCCTCGGTCGTCAGCGTGAACGTGATATCCGGCCGACCGTTTTCGTCGGTCGAAGGCTGCGCTCCACGGAAGTCCGTTCCCGCCACAATCGCCAGCCGCTTCAGCAGGTAATACTGGTCCGGCCCACCCACGCCGTTCGATCCCTTCAGCAATTCATCTTCAGCCGGAATCGTTCCGCCATTAGCCTGTTCGGCCTCCGCAACGCTGCCATAGCTTCCCACCACCGCATGGATCTCAAGCTTCGCCGTCGACTGGATGATGTTCTCCACCCGGCCCGGATCCGACACGCCCGGCAGCTGCACCAGGATCTCATTGTCGCCCAGCCCATACTTCTCAATCACCGGCTCCGACACACCCAGCTTGTCCACACGTTCGCGAATCGTGTCAATCGACGTATCCAGCGTCCTCGTCTCAAGATCGCGCACCGCCTCCGGCTTCATCGCCATCACATAGCCGCCGTTCGGCCCCGACGTCACATCGAACCCCGCATAGTCGTTGCCGGTGATAATGTCGTGAATCGCGCTCTGCTGCGTCGGTGACCCGCCCGAGATCGTAATCCGCTCCGGCCGCGCCGGGTCCTGCTTCGACGCCGTCGCTCCCGTCGCCGCCAGCGCCGCATTCAGCGACTGCACATCCCGGTCCGTCTCCGAGTTGATCGCCTCCGCCACATGCACCTGCAGCACCAGATGCGTGCCGCCCTTCAGGTCCAGGCCAAGCGCAATGCGCCTCTCCAGCGACTGCTTCAGACCACCATGCGGAATCCCAAAGATTCCATAGATGAAGATCACCAGGACTGCGACGATAAAGCCTGTTCTACTGGCCAGATTCTTGCCCATTGTTGTCTTGTTTCCTTGATTCCTTGAATCGCCCTGAATGAATTCGTGTGCCCGTTCTACCTGCCCTCAACCCGGGGCAGCCTTAGGCCGACTTCGTGCTGTCTTCTTCGGTCGTCACTGCGGCAATCGCGCTTTTGACAAACTCCAGCTTCACGCCGTCCGGTGCCGTGCGCACAATCAGCACATCGTCCTTGATCGTGATAATGACGCCGCGCAGACCGCCGTTGGTCGTCACGCGATCACCCGGCTTCAACGCCGCCAGCATCGCCGCCCAGTTCTTCTGCTTGCGCTGGTTCGGCGCGACCAGCAGGAAATACATCGCCACAAACATCAGCAGCAGCAGCGGTATCCCGCCAAACTGTCCCAGACCGCCTCCGGCAGCCATCGCCGCCATATCGAAGTTCGCAAAACCTAACGCGCTCAATGCTTCTTCCTGCTTGCGCTCCGGACGCTCAATCGCCGCGCCGGTCACGTCTTCCTTGGAAATTTCGGGGATCTTCGCTCGCCGCATTCAGCAAGCGCTGGAACCGTGCCGTGCACCCGAACCGCGCTCGGACACACCTCCACTATAGCCAGCGAATCGCACCTGAGGATTAAGCATCGCGGAATGACGTGTTGATGTCAAGGAAAACGCTGCTTCCGCCACCTCCCTGCGTCCCAAATCCGAACCTCTGCCCTGCGATACGATCATCTTCGATACGATCATCTTCATGCCGCACCTCTCCCCAATCGGCTTCAACCCTCCCTCCCACCCGAGGTCCGCATGATCGTCCACCCCCGCCCCCGCCTATGGGAGCTCTTCGGTATCTGGCGGCTCTCCGTCATCTCACGCATCGCGCCGCAGATCGCCCTCGTCATCGCTATCTCCATCGCCGTCGTCGCCGCCTGGCACCACTGGCCGCACAGCTTCGCAGCCTTCAGCGTCGCCCCGTTCACCCTGCTCGGCATCGCCCTCTCCATCTTCCTCGGCTTCCGCAATAATTCCTGCTACGACCGCTGGTGGGAGGCCCGCCGCCAGCTCGGCGGCCTCATCGGCGAACTACGCTCCCTCGCCCGCCTCACCCTCGCTCTTCCCGGCGGCGACCGCTCCCGCCGCCAGCGCGCCGTCCGCCGCATCATCGCCTGGGAGTACTCCCTCATGGCCCACCTGCGCGGCCAGTCCATGCCGCCCGAGGTCGCCCTCTACGCCGCCGCTACCGCACCCCCGCACCTCCGCGACACCCCCGAGTGGCTCCTCGCGCAGCTCGCCGCCGACTACGCCACCATGCTCGCCGACCACGAGTTCGGCGAACCCATCTTCCAGACCCTCGACCTCCGCCTCACCAGCATGTCCCTCGTCCAGGTCGCCTGCGAACGCATCCGCAGCACCCCCACCCCCTTCGCCTACACCCTCCTTCTCCACCGCACGGCCTACGCCTTCTGCCTGCTCCTGCCCTTCGGCCTCGTCGGCACCCTCGACTACGCAACGCCCCTCTTCAGCGCCATCGTGGCCTATGCCTTCTTCGGCCTCGACGCCCTCGGTGACGAGATGGAAGAGCCCTTCGCCGACTGGCCCAACGCCCTCCCACTCTCCGCCATGGCCCGCACCACCGAGATCAGCCTCCTCGAAGCCCTCGGCGAGTTGAATCTTCCGCCACCGGCAGAGCCCGTCGATCACATCCTCCGCTAAGCGCTCAGCGCCCCCGCAGCAGCACCGGCGAAAACGTCGCCGCAAACGCCACCACCAGCATCCCTGCCAGCATCATCGGCGTATGCGCCCACGAGAACAGCGCCCAGCTCACCAGCACCCAGAACGCCATATTCGCGCTCGCCGCCACATATACCCAGTCGGAAAACTTGTGCTGATCGCGCACAAAATCCATCGCCGCGAGCGTAGGAAACTCCGTCGCCGGCCCCATACCCAGCCGCAGCAGCACCACCGGCAGCAGGTTCACCGCCAGCACCACCGC
>JABBOG010000074.1 GCA_019351975.1 Acidobacteriota bacterium | reverse complement strand
TTCTTCGCCACCACAATCAGCCCGCTCGTCTGCTTGTCCAGCCGATGCACAATCCCCGGCCGCAGCTCCCCGCCCACCTGCGAGAGACCCACCCCAAAGTGGTACAGCAGCGCGTTCACCAGCGTCCCCCGGTTATGTTCCGGCGCACCCGACCCCGCATGCACCATCATCCCCGCCGCCTTGTCCACCACCGCCAGATCGTCATCCTCATACACAATCTTCAGCGGAAGATCCTCGGGCGTCGCATTCAGCGGCGCTGGCCTCGGATCGCCTTCAATCTCGATCAACTCGCCGCCCTTCAGCTTTTGCTTCGCCTTGCCCGGCTTGTCCTCCACCGTCACCTGCCCGCCGTCAATCAGCAGCACCACGCGCGCCCGGCTGATCTCCGGCAACGCCTTCGCCAGGTACGCATCCAGCCGCATCCCCGCCGCCGCGGCCTCCGCCGAGAAGCTCCGCACCCCATCCTCAGCCTCCAGGTCCTCCAGCACCTGAATCTCCGGCTCCGGCTCCACATACACCCGCGGCGCCGGGTACCGCCGCGGCGACTTCTCCTCCGACGGATGCTTCCCCCCATCCGGCCCCGACGTCACAAGCCCCGGCACCCCCGCAAACGGCGACGGAGTCGTGTACAGCTCCGCCGTGTCATACGTTGCCGGTTCCGGCTCTGCCACATCCTCGCCCGCGGCCCTGCGCGCCGCATCCTGCTCCTGCAACAGCGTCCGCTGCGCCCGGTACTCAGCCTTCACAGACTGCCTGCGATTCCCCTTCGGCAACATATTCTTCGACGGCATGCATTTACTCTCCTCCCCAACGATATAGGTACATCCGCCCCGCAGCACATCTGTAGTTTTTTCAAGAATTCCTGCAGGCCATACCTGCATGGTTCAATCGCCGGGAATGAGTGCACGGAGCCGTGATTCATCACACAAGCGGGCCGTGGCTCCTGAAACGCAGTTTTGAAGATGAAGCAGGCTAAACGTCAGACCATCACAACCTGAAATCCCGCCTTCTGCGCGGCCTCCAGCAGCTGAGTGTCTCCCGAGATGAAAACACGGTTCTGAGTTTCACCCGAACACCAGGTCCATGCGGCGGCAAGCTGCAATGCATCGGCTGCCCGCAGGGGATACCGCATCAGCAAGCTCTCCGCCTGCGTTCGGAGCGCCTCGGTGGGCTGAAGCTCGCGCCATCCACGCCGCAGCATCTCCAGCCGAACCCCCGCTGCCGCGTGTTCTTGAATCGTCAGCTGTCCCATTCGCACCAGCCGTTCGAAGGCGCTGCGAATCTCAACTGGAGTCCCCCACCACACCGTAATCTCGTGCTGCTTCAGCAACTGCTGCACGGCCTGGCTTGGCCGTTGCTGCACGCATAGAGGCACTAGGGCGCTTGTATCCCAGAATGCAGGTATCACCGGTCTCCCCGGCTATCGATTGCAGCCGCAACGGCAACTTCCCTTGGAACTTCAGCCGCAGGAGCATGAAAGAACTGCTCCCAGTCCATCTCCTCTTCCGGCATCTTCATCGCGCCGGAGGCTACCATCTTGGCCTCCTGGTCCCACTCCGCGCCGTGCCTGAACGGCAGAATCCGAGCCACAGGAACGTTGCGGTCCCGAATCACGATCTCCTCGCCGTCCTTCACGTGCTGGAGATAGCCGCTCAACTGGTTCTTCAGTTCGCCAATATTAACCGTTCTCATGGATGGAGGATACTCTTACTTGGCTAACTTAGCCACGCCCGAAGCTCCACCAGCACCCCACCCCCCACCACCATCGCCCCCAGCCCAATCCACTGCCCCGGCTCCAGCAATCCCAGCCACCCATCACCCATCAGCCCAGCCGGTTGCATCAGCATCGCCAGCCCAAACGCCGCCGCCCCGCCCGCCACCACACCCCGCCGAACACCATGCTCCAGCATCCGCAGCATCACCACAAACAGCACAATCGACACCCCACATGCCAGCAGCTGCACCGGCTGCAGATGCATCATCCCCCCGCTTCCCGGAACCACTGGCCCCCACCGCAGCATCGTCGGCATACCCGCGTCCGTGCCCTCAAAATAATGCCCCAGGCTCAGCGCCAGCGCCAGCAGCGCCGCACACGGTGCCCACGCATCCATCAGCGTCACCAGCGGCAGCCTCTTCCATCGCAGATACCCCACCACCACCACAGCCGTCAGCGCCATCCCCAGGTACGTAAACGACGGCATCGCCAGCACCACCAGCGGCAGCGTCTCAAACGCACGCAGATCGCGCACCACCAGCAGCACCCGCGAGATCACAAACGCCGCCGTCAGCCCAAACCACCCCGCATCCCAAACCTTGTTCCCCTCCAGCCCCACAAGCTTCGCCGTCTCCGCACTCAGCCACAGCGCCGCCACCAATCCCACCGCAGCGCACAGCCCATACACCGACACACGCAGCGGACCCACGCGCAGCACACCCGATGCCGTCGCCTCCCACACCGCCGCAATCTGTAAATAGTGCTGCACCATCACTGAGCATACGCGGCAACCCGTCCCGCCACTCAATCCCTAACCCCTAATCCCCGCCATAAAGCAAAGACCGACCCGCTGGGCCGTGCAGCGAGGCGCAGGTGAACCCGCCTGTTAGCGGTGGGCTCCAGCCGTGGCTCTTTAGGCTTTCCGAACTGGCGGACCTAGCACACCGAGCCATGTATACGAGCTGAAACCCTGTTCAAAGAGTATTGGTTCAACCTGCGTTGTTCCCCACACCTGCTTTGCAGGCCGGTCTCTCCCTTGGATGCTATCGATCCTCAGCCGATTCTGCAACTCCGAGCCACCCTCCGCTTCACGCCAGCTGCCTGTCGTCAACTCTCCTTATGCCGCGGCTCGCTTCCTTGCTTCACATTCTCAGGCACAGCCAACGCCTCAAACTCCGCCGCCAGACGCTCCAGCGCCGCCGCCACACCCTCTCCAGCCAGCGGCTTTCCATGCCCCGGCGCAACCGTCGCCGGCCGCAGCGCCGCCAGCTTTCGCACCGAAGCCTTCGCCTGCTCCCAGTCCGACGTGAAGTAACTCGGCGGCCCATGCAGCTCCGCTGGCTGCATGAAGTTCGCCGCAAAAAAGCTCTCCGGCTTCGTCGTACAAAACGCATCCCCCACCAGCAGCGTCCCGTCACTCTCCCGAAAGAAACTGACATGCCCCGGCGTATGTCCCGGCGTATGTAGCAGCGTCCATCCCGGCAGCTCCGCCAGCGTCAGCTCCGCACCCTCCTCCGGCAGCGCTCGCAGTCTCTCTCCCAGGTCCACAGGCCCCCGCGGCAGCGTCGGAGACATCAGCGGCATCACACCGCCTCCCGCTGCCCAATTCGGCGCCGGATACTCCTTCTCTCCCCTCAGGTACGGAAACTCCAGCCGATGCGCATACACCGGCACGTCCCACACCTCAGCCAGTTCCTCCGCCCCGCTCACATGATCGAAGTGCCCATGCGTCAACACAATCGCATTCGGCGGACGCCCAAACGTCTCCTTCGCCCAGCTCTTGATCCGCGATGCCGAAAACGGAATGCCCGCATCGATCAGCGTCCACGAGCCATCCTCATGGCTCACCCCGAACACATTCACAAATGCAATCTTTAGCCCCACCACACCCAACGCAATCGCGTCGATAGCGACAACCTCATCCTGCGCAATCTCAACCTTATCCACGGCCCGTACCTCCTCCGCGTTAGGATGCAGACGCCGCGCCCAACATGCTCACACCACCCACCTGCATCGCCCGATAAACGCCTTAAGCTCTCGCCCGATTCGTTGCTCGATTCAGTCAGCCGACCTTGCGCTCATCCAGCACCGCATCCAGCATCCCCATCAGCGATCCCGCCCTCGCCCGCGTACTCTGCGCCGCCTGTTGCCGATTCGCCTCCAGCGTCGCCGCCAGCGTCTCATACCGCCCCCGCAGCGCCAGCAACTCATCCGCAAGATTCAACGACGCCAACACCGCCACCCGCAGCGAATCCACCGTCGCTCCATGCGCCGACACCGCCCGCATCTTCGAATCCACCACCGACGCAAGTTGCTCAATATACGCCGGATCCGTCCCCCGCAGCTGGTAGATCTGGTCGTAGATATCTACAACGACAGCGCCATTCTCCCGCGCCTCAAGCTCCGCCCGCGATATCTCCGCCGCACTCTTCTGTTGCTGTTGCATCTCTGCCACAAGCTCTCCTGCCCGTCCCTGCCCTACCGCTGCTGAATTCCGCCAGACGCCGCTACAGCGTCCTACGCCACTTCCTCGATACTCGCCAGCATCTTCTCCACCCGCAGCCGCACAGCCTCCCGCTCGCGCTGCAGACTCTCCACCTCCGTCTGCGCATCACCGGCCGCCGCCAACTCCTGCCGCAGCGTCGTAATCTCTTCATTGCGCTCGCCCAGCAGCCGCTGCGCCGTCTCAATCTCCGCACGCGCAGACACCAGCTCCGCCTCGACCCTCGCATGTGCCTCTACCGCCGCAGCCTTCGCCTCGCGCTCTCGCTTGATCAGCTCAACCGTCTGTAGCACCTTCTGCTCCAGCGCCTGAAACTCATCCACACTGATACTCGCCGATCCCATAGGCAACTCCTTCGCTCTGCGATACACACCTACTCCATCGAAGTATAGGACGCATCCACGAGGATTTTCGCCGTTTTGCCCCAGGGGTACCTTTCTGAGTTCCCCCAATCCACCCTCCCCCCATTCCCTGTCACCGGCCGAGCACCCACCCACTAAACTGCGATTACCTGAGCGACTGCGCGCATCATGTTCCGGCCATTCCACCCACCTGTCATCCTGAGCGAAGCGCAGCGTAGTCGAAGGTCCCCGACAACCCTGGCCAGCCACAACTCCTTCAGCCCTTCTCAACCATCCCCACCCAGTCGGCGCTACGCCTCGCCCACCTGCTCCAACGCAAACAACCGCTGCTCCAACGCCAGCACCATCTCCTCCAGCGCCTCCACACGCTCAGCCAGACTCACCCCGCCCGCCTCGCCAACCTCCCGCGTCTCACCCCTCGCACGCGAACTCCCAACCAACGCTGCCTCACTCACCGGCCCACTCAGCAGATGCACCCACCGCGCCTCCCTCGACCCCGGCTGCCGCTGCATTAGCTGCACCAGCGGCTCCGCCCTTCCCGCCATCCGCTCCAGCGTCGCCATCACCGCCGCATTGTCGTCAAACGCGTACATCCGCTCCGTCCGCGCCCGCAGCTCCGCAGACGTCTGCGGCCCGCGCAGCAGCAGCAGGCACAGCACCGCCACCTCATCCCGCCGCAAACTCGGCTGCCCGACCCCGTCCCTCACCTTGTGCTCGAACTTCGTCGCCCGCGACTCCGCAATCGTCCGCACCAGGCCCATCTGGTCCAGATCAAACAGCGCCGTCCGCACATCCGCCTCCGTCAACTCCATCACCGGCTCACGGCTGCTCTTCTGATTACACGCATGCACCGTCGCATTCAAACTCAGCGGATAATACTCCGGCGTATTGATCTCTTTCTCGATCAACACCCCCAAAACCCGCGCCTCAACCACCTTTAACTCAACCATGCTCCCATCCTACCGAAACCGCAAAAAATGTCGCTGAAAAATCCCTCAGCGATCTCCCCCACAAATAGAAAAGAGCCGAAGACACCCGCCAAAGGCGCGTATCTTCGGCCCTCGTTCCCTCAACTTAGAACGACGTGCTGACCGTCAACCGGAACGTCTTTCGCGGCTCGCGAAGGATGTAATCCGATCCGTAGTACTGCAGTGCATGCTGGTAGCTGTACGACGCCGCTCCCGGATCCGTAGCGAACGGGAACAGGTCCTTGAAGCAGTTGATCGTCGTCCCCGAGCAGGCAGCTCCGCTCGGTGCCACCAGGTTCTGTGGCAGGTCGCGATACAGCCGAAGCGGGTTGTACGCATAGTACAGAATGAACGGTGCATTGATGATCGGCATCATTACCTGCAGGTACGCACCCGTCGACATACGCGGCACAAAGTTCGTTCCCGGCACACCCTTCAGGTACTCCGAATATGGCGGCAGCTGGTACCCTCCAAGGCAGTTGCCGTTCACAATCTGCGGGCAGCCATACAGCGGGCTGTTCAGCGTCGACACGCCCTCCGGGTCCTGCCGCAGCTGCGTCGGTTCCGCGTTGAACGTCATGTTGAAGTCATCGAAAAACGCAAACGTCACCTGGTTGATGATCGGGAACCGGTACTCCAGATTTGACGTGAATGACGTGTCGCCACCGATCGGTGCCAGGCGATAGATCGGCAGAGGAATCTGCACATTACCCAGCGTCGGGTTGCTCGGATCGCGCGGCACAGGCTGCCCGTCCGGACTCGTCAGGTTGAACAGCACCTTCGTCGGAATGAACGTATACGGCGTCACCGAGCGGATATCAAACCCGCGCAGATCGTTCTCGCCGCCCGCATACAGCCTTGCAAACGGAGGCGCAACCTCGCCACCATAACCCGCAATATTCGCCACCTGCAAACGGTAGCCAAGCACGTTATGGCCCTCCCGGTTGATCCGCAGCCCCTTCATCGGGAAGAACTGACGGTACGTCGCCACCGGCGAGTAATACTTCACGTTTCCGCCCACACCCGCCAACTGGAACGCCACGCTCAGGTCCTTACCCGAGTGCGGACCAACCGCACGGTCCAGCGTCGAAAAGCTGAAGCTCGGCGTCACAACCGACGTGATAATTCCGTTCAGCTGGTTCGGTCCCGCAATGCCCGACCGGAACGCCAACGTCTGGAAGATCCCCAGCGTGTTCTGATTGAACGCCGAAATCCCCGACGACGACAGCGAGTACGACAACCCGATGCGCGCCACACCGGACCTTCGGAACAGCTTCCGCAGCGCCTCGCTGCTGGAGATCGTTACGCCCTTGCTCGACTGGTTGTAGTTGTTCAGCAGCGAGTTCTGCGCGTTCGTCAGGTTCGCGCTCTCCCCACTGGTAATCGCATAGCTCTTCGATGGATTGAAGTCCGTCTTGCGATCGAACACCTGAATCCCCAGCGAGATCGGCTTGTTGTTCAGGTACGGCTCCGTAAATCCGAAGCTCAAATTCCTCGATAGATCGCCGATGTTCGCCGCAAGGCTCAGCGTCTCACCCAGCCCAAGGAAGTTGTTCGTCTCGTAATTCAACCCGAGGAACGCTCCCGACAGGCCGCTAACGCCGCCGTTGAGACCGATCGAGTTCTTACCCTTCTCATGCAGCTTGATCAGCAGGTCAACCGTGCCGTCGTCCGCATTCTGCCGCGTCTCCACGTCCTGGTCGGTCTTCAGCACATCGAAGTAGTTCAGCTGGTTCAAACGCAACAGCGACAAATCGACCAGCCGGCTGTTATAAACCTGGCCTTCCTCGATCAGCAGCTCGCGCCGGATCACGCGGTCACGCGTCAGCGTATTCCCCGTGAACTCGATGCGCGACACATAGAACTGCTTGCCTTCGTCGATGTCCACATCGAAGTACACCAGCTTCTTCGCATCGTCGAATCTCGGAATCGGGCTCGGCACCATGTTGATATAGCCGCCCTCGCCATACGCCTTCTGCAGGTTCTTGATGCCCTTGCCGAACAGCGATGCATCAAACCACGCGCCGTCCTTCACCGGAAACTGCGCACGCAACGCCTTCGCATTGCTATATGCCTTGTTCCCCGTAAACGTGATGCCGCCCAGCCGATACCGCTCTCCCTCTTCGATCGGAATCACAATATCCACACGCTTGCCGTGCGATGGATGCAGCGTGAACGGATTGATGCCGCCAGCATTTCTGACCGCCGTCTGCGGCTCACCCGTCAGCGCCTTCACGTATCCCTTGTCGCGATACGCCTGCCGCACCCGCTCCGAATCTTCATCCAGCTTGCTCGCGTCGAACGTCCGCGGAAACAGATTCTCGAAGATGATCGACTTCGGAATCCCGATCGGCCGCAGGTTTCGCATCGCCTCCACCAACTGCCTGTGGTTCAGCGCCGTATTCCCCGTGAACGCAATCTTGCCGACCTTCACCGTCGGCCCTTCCTTCACAATAAACGTCAGCGCCACGCGCGACGGCGGGATCGTCTTCACCTCTGTCTTGATCACCGCGAACTGGTGCCCATGCTCCCCCAGCAGCTCCTTCAGCACCACCTCCGCACGCTTCACCCGCGTCGGATCGTACTGGCTCTCCACCGACAGCCCAACCTTCTCCTTCTTCATCCGGTCCAGCACATCCGACACCGAAACCGCGTTCAACCCCTTGTAGTTGATCTCGCTGATCGTCGGCTTCTCGCGCACATAAATCAGCAACTGCAGGCACCCCTGCCCCTGCACCTTCTCGATACGCACATCGTCGAAGTAGCCCGTATTCCACAGCGAATTAAAATCACGCTGCACCACCGCCGGATCGTACGGATCTCCAGGCCGGCTGAACAGCCGCGCCAGAATCGACTCCTTCGGTATGCGTCGATTGCCGATGACCTGCGTCTGACACAGAACCTCCGGCGCATTCGCCGCCGAGAACTGCGGCGTCGCCCGCACCTGCGCACCCGCCGTAGACACCACAAACGCCGCCAGTGACACAACAGCCGCCATGGCCAGCTTTGAAAGGCTCAGCCCTGCGCGACGGTTCACGCCGGAGCGGTTTTGGCCGAAGCCAAGAATGCCCAATCGGCTGGAGCGCGTGCGCACAGGCTGGGTCGTACACGTTAGGGAGCTCGCGCTCACTCGGATTCCGGTAAAGATAACCACACCCTCACTGCTCTTTGAATCTGTCAAAGCTTGTTGAAGTCTTGTCCTGATGACTGCCCTGCGGTACACGAAGGGGGAGCTTTGATTATAGGCGACCATCGGTGGCCGATGCGAGTACTCCAGCCGTCAATCTCCAGCTTTTGCTTTTAATTGCTTCGCCGCACCCCTCACGACACCTCGCAGCCCCGCTTCAGACCCCCTTCAATCGCTACCGCCGCCCAAACGGCCCCGTCAGCTGTGGCAGGTTCGCCTGCCTCAAAAATCCCTCCAGCGTCGCCGCCAGCCGCGGCTCCATCACCTTCACAGGCGTCATCGTATCCATACTCTCCACCTTCAGCAGCACCGGTGTCGGCCGCGTCGTGTCCGACTCCAACGGCACACCCCTATGCGGTCGCGCATAAATCACCGTCAAATGCTGGCTCGTCTCCGAGTACTGCCGGCATACCCCGTGATCGCACACCGTCGACGCCTCCAGCTTCTGCGTCACCCCGTCGTTATACGTCGCCGCCGTCAGCTCCACCTGCCCCCCTGCCGTCTCCGTCACAATCTGCCCATGCCACGTCGGATCCTCTCCCCGCGCAATATGGCAAACCTCCGCGTCATGCACCGACTGCGGCGACACCCCCAGCATCACATGCGGCCCCTGCGCCCCATTCGCACCCACCTCCGCATACTCGCCCCACGTATAGATCGGCACCAGGAACTGCGTCTCCTCCCACGTCCGCACCAGCGTATAGCTTCCAATCCGCTCCGGCATCTTCGGCGCTACCTGTGCCGTAGCCGCGCGCGCCGCAGCGTCCACCCGCTTCTCGTGCACCACATCCGCTCCAAACACCGCCGCCATCGCCAGCACCGCTGCCACCTTCATCAACAACGGACGCGCCCTGTGCCACCGCTGCGGCGTCTCCGCCGCCGGCTCCGGAAGCACGTCCTTCGGATCATTCCGCAGCCGCTCCGCAACCGCGAAAAAAATCACCAGCGCGCATACAAACAAACACCCGCCAATAATGTAGTCCGCAATCAGCCCATGATGCTGCATCCACGGATACGGCAGCGCAATCGTGTAATACACCACCAGCAGGCACAGCCGCAGAAAATTAAACACATACCCCAGCAGCACCGCTCCCACCACCACCGGCGCATACACATACCACCGAAACCGGTACAGATAACTCACCACCACCGCCGCCAGCCCCAGCGTCACCGCTCCCCGAATCCCATTGCATCCCGGCGCGATAAACATCCCGAACTGCGGCGTAAACATCAACCGAAGCTTGTCCTGTGTCAGCGGCTGCCCCAGCACATGCGCCCACGCCCGCGCCACCGTCGCCGACACATGCTGCAACGGCAGATCCACCCTCCGGCTGAACGTCTCCGGTACAGGAATCACCGCCCACATCAGAAGCACCGGGAACCACGCCGCACGCAACAGCCGCTTGCCCCCAAACAGCAGCACCATCCCTGCCGCATAGACCACCGCCACCAGCGGCAACGGCGGCAACTGTAGCAGCCAGTCCTTATTGACCGTCACAATCAGCAGCATCTGGTCGCGCAGAAACATCAGCCCCGCCGACGCCGCAAGCACCGCAAAGCCCCACCACGAACCCTCCGTCTCCC
Source organism: Acidobacteriota bacterium (assembly GCA_019351975.1). Taxonomy (GTDB): domain Bacteria; phylum Acidobacteriota; class Terriglobia; order Terriglobales; family Acidobacteriaceae; genus Granulicella. Next base: position 1,959 of record JABBOG010000074.1, on the reverse strand, counting down.
ACCCCAACTGCCGCCACGCCCGCAAAATCAGCAGATAACAGACCAGCGGCACCACCATGCCCATGGACTTCAGATCATCATGCGTCCAGATGTCCACCAACACCTGTACCGAGTTCCAAATCGTAAACAGCCCCGCCGCCGCGCACAGGCTCGCCAGTGCGACTACGGTTCGGGGCTGAAAGTTAGAAAAAAGTCGCCTGGACACAAGCCTCAACACTCGGAGCTTCTACTGCGTCAGCCATCCAGGCCGACGCCGGGCCTTACTGCTTCTTTGCCGCGCGACGCGCGCGAATCCGCATCCGCACCGACGACAGCGCGTACGCTCCACCAGCCAGTCCAGCCAGAATCAGAGTAGGATTTTCAGGCGAGTCACTGCAACCATCCAACTGCGCGTGTGCCGGCACCGCCGCAATCAGTGCAAATGCGAGAGCTGTGAGGAGAACGGTCTTCTTCATGCTGGAGATCCCATTTCCGCCGCGACCCCGAGGAGCTTGGCTGGAGGTTTCGATTCGTGTAAAGTCTGCCCTTGTGATCCTTGTCGGTCACGCTTGCCGGACGAACCTGTAGATATCTACCGCAATCCTATCGCGGTAACGTTCCAAAGTCAATGATTCTGCTGATTGCAATCCATCCTCTCATGCCTTTGCACCTTTATGCCACAACATTCTTCAACCATCTCCTCGTTTGATGCCATCCTCCATTCATTCGCCCTTCGCCCGCTGTAAAATCAGGCTGTGCAGCCGGTCTTCCGGCCAGATTCAGGAGGCAAAGAAAACAATGGCATCGGCAATGGCAACCATGGAAGCTCTCTCAGGTGTATACGACGGCCTCAAGGCCCGCATGAACAAAACCATCGAAGACTTCCGCGCAAACCTCCTCAGCGTCCGCACCGGCCGCGCCTCCGTCCACATGCTCGACGGCATCAAGGTCGACTACTACGGCACCGAAACCGCAATCTCTCAGGTCGCCCAGATCACCACCCCCGAAGCCAACCTCATCATCGTCCAGCCATGGGAGCAGTCCCTCGTCACCGCCATCGAAAAAGCTATCCGCACCAGCCAGCACGGCTTCAACCCCATGCACGACGGCAAGATCATCCGCATCCCCATCCCTCCCATGACCGAAGACCGCCGCAAAGAGGCCGTCAAACTCCTCGCCGGCACCGTCGAAGACCACAAAACCTCCATCCGCAACATCCGCCGCGAAGGCAACGAGATCGTCAAAAAGGCCGCCAAAGACAAGCTCATCTCCGCCGACGATGAAAAGCGCGCCAACGAAGAGATCCAGCAGCTCACCGACTCCGAGATCAAACGCATCGAAGAGCTCTTCCGCGCCAAAGAAAAAGAAGTCATGACCATCTGACCTCGGCCGCACGCACGAAGCACGGGCTTCAGCCTCCGAGCGAAGCCCCGCATCCTTCCGAATCACCCGCCCGGCCTACTCCCTGCTCTCCGCGCCCAGCACCGCGTCCGCCACCGCAGCCGCCTCCTTCGCCGCCTGCAGATCATGCACTCGCAGCACGTGCACCCCGGCCAGCATCGCCGCCACATTCCCCGCCACCGTCGCCACCCTCCGCGACGCCGCCACATCCATCCCCCCATCCTGCACCGGCCTCACCACATCCCCCAGAAACCCCTTCCGCGACAGCCCGATCAGCAGCGGCCGCCCCAACTGATTCAGCCGCGCCATCCCCGCCAGCAGCGCAAAGTTCTCGCCGCCGCGCTTGCCAAACCCAAACCCCGGGTCCACCGCAATCCGCTCCGTTAAAATCCCCGAAGCCTCCGCCTGCACCAGCTGCTCACACAGTCCCGCGAACACCAGCGGCACCACGTCCTCATAGCTCAGCCGCTCCTGCGTCTGCCACTCTCGCGGACGCCCCCGCGCATGCATCAGCACCAGCCCGCACCCCGCCTGCCCCACCACCTCCGCCATCCCCTCATCCCACCGCAGCCCTGACAC
>JABBOG010000021.1 GCA_019351975.1 Acidobacteriota bacterium | reverse complement strand
ACGGGCTTGGAGAGCTGAGATTTCTTTCTGTCCGGTTGTTGATCCAGACACGAGAAGGTTGGGCGTCTTTCCAGTCACCTCTTGATGAAGCCATGGCTGGGCTTCCCTGCCTTAAGTGGTTTGTCGGCTTGCACGGGTGTTGGAAGGAGTTCCCTCAGAAACGGATCATAACGAGTCTTCCGAAAATCCAAAGGCAAATCTATGAGACTAAATTGCGCGCCAATGTAGAGAGAACCGTGAACGCACTCACCTCTTCTATATCCTGGTGATACATTCCGGTAAATAGCTTCCTGATCAACGCGTGACGGGCCGAAGCGTCCGAATCGAACTGGAGCGTCAGGACGTTTGCCCTGCGACTTACCACCGTAAACGGCAATGAAGACCAGACCTGATCCGCATCGTTGTAAATTGACAGATGCGCCGAGTTCATCAAAACGTCCCATCCGTCCGGACAAACGATTTCAGCGCCGCCCAGTGAAATATTTTGTAGTTGACAAGGAATGTCGTGCCGAGCGTTGTCTGCGTTGGATAGCGATGTACCAGGAAGTGGAACTCGCACCATTGTGGCATCCTCGAAAGCAAATTTCACAACCGCTCTTTCGCTCGTTGCGAAACGATCGGTACGCCTCCGATGTGGAACTTCAATGCACGCCATGGCAGCAAGCGTGAGCGTAGCAGCGTTGACGATCGACCAGAAGATATTCAGCGAATACCCCTGAATCCCATGTGCCCCGCTAAACGTCTGAATGTGAGTCGCTATACCTAGAATGGTCGCTGCGGCAAGAAAAGCATAGGGTGCCATGAGCCTCCACTGTACGACCACTCGGGCACTGGAGAGCCCCTTTGCCGTGACCTTGAATGGTCGTCCAAACGGACGCATAAGCCCCGAAACTACCGTTCGAGATATTACAAAAGCAGTAAGTAACTGGGTAACATCCGTCATAATCGGAAGAATTCGATTCCCGGCGTAATACCTCATAAAAATGAGATTCGCTATGAGCATTGGGGCCATCCAACGTACGAGATCCGGCAAACTTGCATGAAGTGTCGCCGTCCCGGTAAACCAATAAAGAGCCGGTGCCGAGATCAGCATGATCTTGAAGGGCGCTCCTGATATCCAGAAAAGGACTGTGTCAAAGAATGCGAGCCGGTTCATGACTGACATGCGCGCGCGACCTGCAAACCACCACGGCGTGAACAATTGCTGAATGGCTCCCAAACACCAGCGCGAACGTTGCGACATAAAATCGACGATGGACTCCGGTGCAAGACCGAGTGATAGACGCTCATTCAGGTATATGGTGCGATACCCAAATCCGCTACATTTGAAGCTCGTTAGCATATCCTCGGTCACAGTTTCGGTAGCCATACCGCCGGCTGCCAACAGTGCCTCCACGCGAAAGACAGCCGATGTTCCACAGCAAAAGGCCGCACCCCACGCGTCCTTGCACGGCAGCAGTACATTAAAGAAGAAGCGCTGTTCATCGGGCCACACTGAAGTACAAAACAAGTTCGCCTGGACCGGATCGGCATTGAAGAAGTGCTGCGGAGTTTGCACGATACCCACGGCGGAATCGTCGAACAGTCCAAGCACCCGCTGCAATATTGTGCGGTGAGGAATGAAATCCGCATCTAGAAGAAGTACAAACTCGGGGGGGCGCCCAACTTTCAGCGCCTGTTTCAGCCCGTTGTTCACGTTCCCCGCCTTCGCATGCTTTCCTTTGTTGCGTGCCACATAGCGTGCGCCAAGCGATTCTGTCAGCTGCCTGACCCAGGGCCGATTTCCATCATCGAGCACCCATACACGATGGTCATTATGCTCCACCGCGAGCGCTCCTATGATCGTACGCTCGAGAATCTCATACGACTCGTTGTACGTAGCAATGAAGATATCTGTCGGCGCATTCCGCAAAGGCGAATACTGGTGAGCGTCAGCTTCCGTACTGCGGGATATAGTGCGAGACATGAAGAGATAAATTAGTAGAGTACTCAGAATCGTGCAAAGCTCGATAACCAGAAAGGTGACACACCACACAGTTTGCGCGATCTTCTGATGAAACGGAACGGTGAAGAGAATGCGCCAATAGACATATCTCAGTGTAACGAGCGCGCATATGAGAGCCGCCACAGCGCGAATCCTCGGAGACTGTATACCATAGGTCTCGAGAATCAGAATCAGCAGCCCTGCCGTAGCGAGTAACGCTGCCCAAGTTTTCATATCAGTCATGAGAATCTCCCAACGACACGAAAGAATTTCTTCTGTTCACTTTGCATTTCGATTCCGGGTCCATCAAAAGATTTCGTGGATCCAGCGGGACACAAAGTTAGACGATGAGGAATATGTCGGCACCAGCACCCGAGCCGTGCGGCCAACAAAACAGGCACCCACATTTGGCTCAAGGCTTCCGGCTGCTGTATCCTCCAAGCCACGATTGGCTGTTGGCCGTAGCTTGACGAGCACTGTCGCCATCTGCTCGGACGAATCCTGTACAGGTAACGCCGCTAACCTCGCATTCGATACTTTCAACACATTGCCTGATACCGATTCGACAATGCCGACTAGCTCTTTCGATTCGCCGGCAAGGCGAACGCGAGCTTCTCTGTGTAGCGCAACATCCGGAACACGGTCTTGCGGCACCTGCACGAGCAAAAATTGTCGATTGCAGTTCACAAGCGACAGCACGGAAGCCCCAGATGGAACCTCTTCGCCCTCTGCAACGTTAAGCCTCCATAAGTTACCTTGAATGGGTGCTCGAATTTCCGCCTTTCGCATCAGGCTCTCTCGCAGCGTCTCCGCCTCCGCGTCCACGCGAGCCTGAGCCGACTGGCCTTGCGCCACCGCAAGCGCAGTCGCATTATCAACCAACTTGATCGCAATCTCATCCGAACGCTGACGTGAATACGACACATCGCTCGCATCTCCCGGCTCAGCAAGAATTCCACGGATGGCATCGGCGCTTTCTGCGCGGAGACTCGCCAACACATATCTCTGCGCCTCAACCGACTCAGCTGCAATCTTCTGGTTAGAACGGAGCTTATCGAGTGCAGCATCCGCAATGATTCCAGCATCGTGGAGCCTCTCACCGCGATCGAGCTCAACGGAAGCCTCAATGTTGGCCTGCTCGAGAGCGGCCATCGTCCGTGCCGCCGCGGTTGCTTGCTGCCCAAGCCGTGACGAAACCGCCGAACTGTCTTTGCGTGAACGATCCAACAGATCGCTCTTCTGTAGCTGCAACGCAGATCGCTCTGAAGTGAGAGCTTTGATCATAGAATCGGAACTGCTCTCCACCGCAAGCAGATTGTCCAGGTGTTGACGGTCGCTCCGAGGGTTATTCAGCGTTCCAAGAAGCTGACCGACATGAACGAAGCTTCCCTCGCTGAACGGAAAACCCGTCATCGTTCCCTCAATCGGTGCTCGAATATCGACTACATCTGCCGAGACAACTGCATCCGACGACGAAATGTAGGTACTGTTCGAAATAATTCCAAAGATCCCTGCAGAGCATAACATGGCCGCGAACGCAATCTTTGCTATTCGGCGAATGATGACAAATTGACTAAGATCCACTGCTCGGATCCTTGGTAATGATGGCGCGTAGATTCCCGATGCGGTCGAAGTTGCTTCTTTAGGCATGGTGTCTCCATAAGCATTATCGGCGAGTTATGGCTGAACATGAGGAGGCTTGAACGATCGGATAACGAAGGGTACCGAGCTATGGCATCACGATTGCAACACTGGGAGTCTGAGTAGCAATATGAGCGTCGGTGTCGGTCGGGTGCACATAGGGCTCTTGTCTGATGATGTTTGAGTGAGTGAAGTTCAATCAATTGCACTGGGCATCGATCGTAACTTCATAGGATCTACTGTCCCGGGTCCGAAGTTCTAATACAAACACGGGCCCTGAGTGAAGATTTCGTCGACTGCCGTGTGCCAGACGAAGGTTTTGGCTGTTTATCGCTGTGCTCGATAAAGCCTGCGATGGCATCTCCGCGTTGAGAGGTGCACGTCGCGCAGGGATTTATTCATTGAACTCGGCGACCAAGCGTACGGTTCCGCGGACCGCCTCTATGTTTCAGTCGTGCAAAACTGTGTTCCATAGGGAGTTTATGAACATGAATGCGCCCGTTGTCCTGAATGACACCCAAGCGACGAGATCGAGAGCGACATCAATCACGGGTATTAGCAACTCAGTCGGGGCCAGTTTTGACTGCGCGTCTTTAGTTAATTCGCGTTACACCGACATAGCTTCGAGCCAAAGAGGAGATTGTTTCGGCCTTGGAAGCGACGACCGGTTTAGCTAAGGTCAGGGCGAGTTTGGAAGCCTTTGAGATGACTGCCCTCTAACCTAGGCTGTCCGCCTCCAAGTCGCGCCGATAAAGACGAGCCGTTCTCCGGAGGAAATTCCTGTCTCGTAATAGCTCACACTACAATCGTGACCTCTCGCATCCAAACTCAATGTGGCTGAACGGCTATGAATTCCCCACCACAGCGTATCTCATGGAGAGGCACAACGATGGAATCACAAGCTGTAATATCAATCAGACATTTCGTAACGAGCGTGGACAAAATCCTTTGCCGATTCTGGATTCCTGAAGAGATCCGAAGCGCCGTTGGCTGGACGATTGATTGCACAATTGGTTTAATGATTTTTGACGCCCAGAGGCAATGCAAGTATAAAGGCATACTTCATGCTGGACGCACAGGGGAGATATGCGATCCAAAGCTTTCCGGCAATATTCACCCAGGCGAACAGATTCATGTATACGTCTTTAAGCCCACACCACATGCGATAAGCGCTTTCGAGTCGAGTACCAAACGCTGGCACGCGCACTGCCCGCAGAAGAGAGCCATGGATCTTGAGTGTTCATTAGCTTTAGCCGTATCGTCCGAGTGTTCTGATGATCCATACGATGCTAGGCAATTTTTGGGTGAGCCTATAGCTGGACCGCATCAGTTAAGTAGTTAACAATGATTAAGTGGACGATCGGATTCAAGTCGTTCTCGGGTACAAGATCGGTGATGCCGATCATCCCATCGTGCGGCTCCCCAATCGCATGGCTATAGCTTTCGCTATCAATCCATGATTGCCTCGCATCCCGCTTCGACAGCTTTGCCTTTACCGCGTCAGCATCAGCCATGCCGATAATCCTACGGCAGATGTCTTCACTGTGCTTAAGCTCAAACGATTGAATCAGAAAGGCTGCGGTATCACTCCAAGGCACTACACCGGCACGGAAGCCGAGCATATTGAAGCAACTTTCGTGTACTCTGTGCGACTTGTTGTGAGTTCAGCGGTACTGGCGACCGTCATTTCCTTCCTCGCCTCGCAGCTATCATCTCCTTCTGTCAGCAAAACAACGGCTCGCAGAAAAGTAGCAACAATCCCGTGATTCCTCCAGATTTCATCCAACTCTATAATCAAATCATGTCTGACTCGTCCGAAATCGACTATATCTGTGATCTTCTCAGCCTTATGGTTCGCGAATTGGTCACGGACAAAAACGCCGTGACGGTTACACCGATACGTTGCTCTGATGCGTCAACGGTCATTCAGATCAAAGTTAGTCGGGGAGAGGATACTGGAAAAGTCATTGGCAAGCAAGGACGCACGGCTCGGTCACTCCGAATTTTATTTCAAGCCATATTGAAGGAACGCAGTAGCGGTGATAACTACTACTTTGACATTGTCGGTTCTAAAGATGTTTCCCGCGAGGATGACCCTCGATAGCCATACTGACGAAGCAGCCAAGTTGGGAGTACTTAGTGGAGTACAAATCTTACTGACATCTAGAATAAGGTCATGCCAACTCAATACGAGGAACATCTCTTATAGCGAGCTACCACAGTCGCGAAGAGAAAATCCCCCTCGGCTCGCAGACAGCTAGACGGTTGCTCCTCCTGCAGCTTCCAAAGGATACAGGAAGCAAAGCAGGAGGTCGGGCTCTACCCGATTCCTTTGCGCCACAGGTCATAGGTGCACTTGGTGCACTTCACGCTCGGCTGCGAGCGCCGTCTACCGCAGCATAGCCCGAAGGTTCAACCGCACTCGAAACAGCTCCCCAACCAGGACGTCTATGATGGATACGTTCTGAGGGCTGATAATCTTCAAAGCTCGAACGAATAGTATTTGCATCTCCAACATGTACCATCGCACGCATCACTAACGCGTGATTGTTACTTCTTGGCACTGCATTCCCAATCGCATCTACGGTGTTAGATCAACTAGTGAATTGATGAACCACGACATCACCGCGCCGCTAACTGGCGATTGGCTCGCGAAGGCTGTATATGGCTGGAAATACTCATTACTGCATGTTGCAGAACTTACGCTGCTACTCGTTGATGTTTCTGTGAGTGTTCCACAAACAGAAGTGGGATAGGCGGTCAGCGTGACACCGCTACCGATTGAGCCAATCAGGTTCACTTGAGGCGCGGATGTACAACCCGATCCCAATCCTGTAAAAAACCCCGTGGTATTCGTTCCCCACTGAAATTCGATTCCATTTGGAACACCATCCTTCGCGGTGAGAAAGCCTGTGCCTTGGCAATTGCTCCCTCCTCCCGAAAGAGTAAGCGGAGTCACTGCAGCATATCCAGACCCACCGCTATAGCCAACTTGCACGCCCCCATAAAAATAGCTACTGACAGCGGCTTCTACCATGAGGCAGTCATAACACTGGCGCTGATCAGACCCAAGGGTCTTTTCAAAAAGAAACATGGGATCGGGGCTGGTGCGAGTAGAAAGCTCTCCCGGCCCTGCAGATTGAGGTGTGCCGCCAATCCAATAGATGGGGGTAGTACCGTGGTTGGCTAATACAAATTGCGTGGACGCAACATCCGGAAGGGGGCCAGTCGTATAAGAACAGGGTGATGTGTTCGGAGGAGCGGTGGGGTTACAGCCGAGGCCTTGAGCATAGATGACACCTCCATTAGCGGCATTTTGCGCTAGCAACTGTAGCCCTGAAAGCGGGGAGATGCTATCTGCGGGACTCGCCATAAACGCTGCCAACGCGGTGTACGGACCACCAATGATGATGTTGATTGGCGCATTGGGATTTTGCGCGAAGATGGTTCTGTACATTGTCGTCGAAGATCCCCATGCCGCGTTAGATAATGGCGTTGACGGATCATACGCCGCGATATTTGCGGCGGGTTCGTTTGCTCCGCTATTTGCCCAAAACGCGGCGGGTACCGTCATTGGAACATTCTGCAACGAAGCTTGGTTCATCATCTGCCTCCACAGAGCCTCACAAGTGACAGACCCATCTTCGGCGACAACTCCAGCAAGGTTTACAACACCTTTTTTATGCAGTGCAATCGACATTTGCAGAGCGAACTCATTATCTAGATCATCGCATCCGTCGTCATCGAAGACCAGCAACGGCGAGGATGCCATGCTTTTGATAAGCCCCTGATAAAAGACGGTTTGTGCGAAGATGACACTCACCTGAGACAACGTCAGATTGCCGGGGAACATCGCAAACTCGTCGATATTGGTAGGGTTTTGTCCGATAGTGGTTCCCGCAATACCATAGGCCTTTCCGTTACTTACGTAGCCTGGCACCATCAACGGGTATTCACTTGAGTTCATTGAAGCATCCGAAACAGTAGCTGTTACGGTTGCTCCCGTGCCAGTCGGAGCGGTGAGAACGATGTTTGGAGCCGAAGTGCAACCGTAATTAGCAGATCCAGTAGGTGACCAGTTTCCGCTGTATGGAACTCCGCCACTCGCATACATAAATCCCGTTACAACACAGTTCGGCCCACCGCCTGTTGAGGTGAATGCTGTTGTATCGGCGTATCCGGTCCCACCTGCAACGGACAGATTGACATATCCGAATCCAGAGGAATAAGAATTGTCAGTCGGCCCTCCAGCAATCACCGGATTTGCCCCTGGCGTGACCGGCAATCCATTGATGTACATGCTCAGTGCCGAGCTTGTTCCGCTGCCTCCCATACCTACTTCTCCACTGCCGTTATCTTCGATCACAATGTCATAGTTGAAGCCATTCGGCATGGCGTCAAGCCAACCACTGCAAAAGCCGTCTTGGGCGTGTCCGCTTTTACCTGCGCCGCTTCTTGTAAAACATAGCTGCGAGTATCCTGGCCCGGTCATACCGAGTGTGAGTTGCCACCATGTATTGCTTGCTAGGTCCCCTTTGCTCGCCAACACAAGGGTTCCTTGTCGTGTCCAGTTCAACCGATCAATATGTATGAGCATGGTCCATGGTGCATCCCAGTCAATATCACCAAGGGTGGGGTTGGGCGCCTGACTATAAGCGTTCCCCGCGAATGCAGCAGAAGTATTGCTCGGCATCGTAGTATCAAAACCTGGCTGCCCAGGCGTAACAACGCCTCCTCCCGTCGAGAAGGACAAGCCGGACATTTGATCCGTAAAATTCGTATTTGCGTCATTGAAGTTTAGATACAGCGAAGGATTTGCCGCAAGAAGCGCTGAAGGCCACCCTATAGCATTGCCCACGCCCGAAACAGGCAGCGTGACTTGTCCTGAGTTGACCGTGAGCGTTGCTCTGGCGATCGCTGAACTCTGAGGCATGAAGCTCACTTGAATTGTGCAAGAACTCCCAACAGCCAGACTATCCGGGCAGTTGTTTGTTTCTGAGAAGGTGGATGCATTATTGCCATTGAACGATATGCTAGAAATCGCAACGGTGACTGTGCCCGTATTCGTAAGGGTTGCTTCCTGCGCTTGCGATGTGCTGCCCAGCGTCGTAGAGGAGAACGCAATACTCGAAGGGTTCAATGTTAAAGATACAATTGGGGGTGTGACCGCTGGCGGAGTAAGACTAATAGCAAAGCTTGCAGGGGCGCTAGAAAGTTGTGGTTCATAGGGAGCCGTTGCAGAGGTCATCTGATACAGCGCTTCTGTATTGAGGTTAGGATTGTTTTCTAAGTTCAATAGAGCTTGGATCGTATTTGTCGGCGGTTGCTCTCCGGTCGGCGTAGCTAAGCTAAACAGTTTCCCGCAGGAGCTTCCATCTCCCGCAAGTCCTCCGCCGGAATTCGTACAGGGGGTTATGATGTCACCGAGAGTATTTATCGCTTCAACCGGCACTGTGTAGCCGCTCGGTGGGTTTAGCCCGGGAGATGATCCGGTTGCGTTATTCACTAACTGACCTGCGGAAGTGAAAGCTGCGTCCAGTTGAGCTATGTCACCACTTCCAGAGCCTAAAGAAGTAGGTGAGCTCATGAACGAGGCCAGAGCGCTTGTTGCTGCAACCGTCGTCAACTCATTCAGTACGACAGGATTTGTAGCATTCAGAGATTGGCACGGTCCGACTGCGACCATTAGCCCAAGGTTCGCATTGCTTATGCCTGACAGCGGATTCCCGCCTGCGGCGGTTACATAGATCTCGCTAGCGTTGCTACAGGAGTACAGTCCATCCAGAGTGAATTCACCAAGTGCATTCGTGAGTACAGTCGCAGTCAACAACGGAACTGCATGACTGCCATCTCCGGATGTTCCAACGCTGTATAGCTGAATGGAAGAATTAGCCACTGGATGTCCGCCTGCCATCACTACGCCTGTCTCGCCGTGCGTCTGCACGGTGGTTAGACTGTTCTGAGTCGTAGGAGCGACAGAGCAACCGCACACCTCGATTACAGATAGAAGCAGAGCAACGCTGAGAACTAGGCGCATTTTTGCAATTCCTCACGGATCTAGGGCACATAGCAACAGTTGATGGCCCATTGGGTTCATCAACTTTATCGGCGCATACTTGCATTACTTGAGACATGCGCGCATTGGCGCAAACACCCATTCTCGGAGCGGAGACCTATCCAGTAGTCCTAGTCCATTGGTATTTTGTAGGTAGAAAAGCGGTTCAGTAGGTCAGTAGGTCGGCTGTCCGACATATACATCGGACCTAGTCGTCTGAGTCCAACGTTATTCGGCTATAGACGTGCTCTTCATCGAACACAGTGAGGAGGATATAGGCATGCAAAACGGACGGCCCTTACCTGCACTAAATGTGCCGCGCATCGTCGGACGTTATCTGGGTTCGCAGACAGGTGATCTGCGGGAGCGAGAAGAGCCAGATCCATCGTGACGCCAAAGAGTGGGAGCAGCCCATCGATTCTTCATCCAACTTACAACAAGACCATAATCAGCCCGCGCGCCTCTACAACGAGGAGAGGCTATCAGCAAGCCCCCTTGGCGCGCGTTGCTTCCAAAATGATGCCATCATCTCGGCGGAACCAGCCTACCCTGTACACGCTTCCAACATCACTCGTCCACGGTCCAGGCGCATCTTCGCTATGAGCCACTTCGCCTTCGCGCAACTGCCCAAGCTCACTCAGTCCGAGCCGCCTTTTTCTTTTTCCACCGATAAAATAACTGCTGGATTACGCCATCCTTACGATAGGCCTCCACCACCGTCTCCGCAGACTCTGCTTCCCGCGAGGCTCGCAGAATCTCATCTTCGCTGCATACCTTTTACTGTGCCAGTTCTCCTCTCCCCTCCAGAGAGCCATTCTAGACAACAATCCTCTAACTAGACTTCGTTTTAGTTTGGGAACACAGTTCATAACACGAGAGCTCAAGTGTTACTGACATCCATTCCAGAGATATTGGTCGCTTCCATGCATTCTTATTTGTTTGCACCATGGACTGGAAGGGTTTTGGCTACTCGGTGTGATACTGTAGGATAACTTGTTGGCTGCATGACGACCTTGACTGGCTGGCGAAACGTCGGAAGCAGATGACTCAAAATCATAGCTATTGATCGCATTATTCACCACGATGTCCACTAGCCGAACATCTTCATTCGCACCGGGGAGAGCTTGGATAGGAGGATCCTTGTAGCTTCCAAGCTGAGTCAAAGAGTTACGCAGAAGTGTGTTGCGGGACGTGCCAGGCGAAATTTCATCGGGTGCCGTATACGCCACGCTCCCATCCATCCACGTTGGATAGATCGTGGCCGCCTGAGTATCGGGATTCGTATTCGTCTTTGCGATGACCGGGGCTGTGACCGCCGCATTGAAGTTATCACCGAGCAGTAGCACATTCGCCGGAGTAGATCCTGCAAGGTTGACGGAGCTGTTCTGTGTGACGCTGTCTGCAATCGTAAGATTACCCGTAAAATTTACAGCACTAAACGAGGATAGGGTGTTTGTCACGGATCCCCAAGAATCAACGGCTATATTATCCTCATACCCGATGAAATTCCCTGTGGCACCATCTAAATCCAACCATTGGGTGCCTCCCTGCTCGTACCAAAACCCTGTCAACACGAGAGTCGCCCCATTCTCTACACGGTACGAAGGGCCTGTATTGCAGCAGGAAGATCCCATGAAAAGCCCCGTATAGCCAGGAGCTGCTTCTCCTGCCTGTGACCGCGGCCCTCCTACAACCAGAACGCTAATCCCAGAAGGATTGGAAAGCCCTCCGTGAGCGAAATCGTCCATTTGAACAAGTGTATTGTCAAAGCCGTTTACCAGAAGATTATGAGAGGATCCGGCATCGTTCTCGGCGACAAAATTCGTGTAGATACGGTCTCCCGGTTGGTCGTTTCCCTCGACCAAAATGCCAGCAGAGGCCGATCCAGCGTTGATCGCGAGATTGCGAATGGCGGCATGGCTCGGTGGAAGAAGAGCGAAAACAGGAGACGACGTAGACCCATTCCAATTGATGATCGTCTGCATATTGTCGCCTACAATCTGCACATCGCTATTGGCGGGTATTGTGATGGTGGAACTTACGGAATATTGTCCCCACGGGATATGGACGACCGGCCGGTTACCATTGTTCTGCGAGACCGCTTGATCGATCATCTGTTGTATCACACTGCCAGAGGACCCCTGTGGGACTTCATAGATCGTGCGGTTATAGTTTGGAAGAGCGCCGGGCATAAGGGGCAGGGTATCTTTGATGCTTGCGGCGGGCACAACGGTATCGTTCATAGAAGTCAGATCACCGCTGATATCGTTTACGCTATATGTCTGGTTCTGCACGGAGAACGGAGTTGCGGATTCGTAGGTGTTTGCCAGAGACATAACATAAGAGTTTGCGATTGAGACAGTACCATTTGGGAGTGGGACCGTCGGGCCTCTCTCCGCGGCAGTGATCGAACCTTCTATCGTGTTGTCGATGAGAGTCATCGGACCAACACCAGGCATCGAAATCGAGGCATCTTGGGGCGAGAGAATGGTGTTTCCAAGGAGAATAGTTAGGTTACCGTATGGACTACCGGCAAGAAACGTGCCCGAATGATACGAGGTGTTGTACGTATAAGACTGGCTTGCCCCGTTACCCCAGCCTGAATCTACATTGTTATATTCAAACAAATTGTGATCTAAATGTACGGCACCACCTTCCCCAAAGTAGTTCGTAACTCCATAGTTATCGTGTTCGAAAGTACAATAGCGGACATACCAGTCGAGCGCATTCCAGTCTTCGAAACTGATCCCAGCCTCTGTGAGATTTACGAAGGTGTCTCGGTCAACTTTAGTTTCGGCGGAACAGCACCCAACAGTATTATCGCCGGCCTGTAGCCCGATGGCGGCATTTTCAAAGACATCGTCTGTGTATTCGTTTGATCCGTCGTAGCAGCAACCTTGATGCATGGTTTCGTTGACGAGCGTGATCTGGGCGCCCTCCCCATTTAAGGTAAGGCGATCAAATTGCATGCGGTTGATGCCATCAAGCGTAATGAGCGCAGTTCCAGACGTATCGCCCTGCCATTCCAGTATTGTGTTGGTCGGACTTTCGCCAATGATGCTCTTTCCCGTGCAATATGTGCTACAGTTTCTCGAAACGTAATCTAGTCCCGAAGTGATTTTATAAGTCCCCGCCGGGATATACAGCACACTCGCATGGCTCGATCCCGACTCGAGCGCATTGATGGCATATTGGAAAGCCATGGTGTCATCGGCCACCCCATCACCCACCGCACCGAAGTCGGTCTTGACGTTAATCCAGGAGGGGAATGGACCAATGAATTCATCATCGTCCGATGCGACCACAGACGACCCGCCACTGGACGACCCGCCACTGGATGATCCTCCACTTGTGGACCCTCCACCGGAAGATCCACTGACGGCAGGTGTCGCGGAAACGATACTGCTTGGCGCGCCATTACCGATGGCACTGGTGGGAATGATCTGAAAGTCATAGCTCGTTCCATTGGATAAACCCGTCACCTCTTGCGCGTTGAGGATGGACGGATTATGTGCAAACGTCGACCACTGGCTAGTGCCGCTCTGGCGGTAATTGACGGTATAGTCGGTGACGATTGCGCCCCGAGTTGGAGTATTCCACGACAATCCCATCTGGCTGTTACCAGGATAGGTCTGGACATTGGTGGGGGCGTTGGGGAGGCCGACTACCGTGTTGTACATTGACGAGATTTCGCCTACAGAGAGTGCGCGACTATAGATCCGAATATCATTTAAAGAGCCTGTGAAGTTTGAATAGCCGCCTCTTTGCGCCACACCGATGACAAGAGGACCCGCTGAGGCGGTGGGCGCGACCGCAGAATTGGATGCGATGAAGGCACCGTTAGCGTAAACCGAAATCGTTGATCCATCAAATACCGCCGTAAAGTAGATCCAGGCGGGACTGCTTAAGGGATAGCTCCCACCACCAGTGCACTGCTGAGCTGTCTTGGCATAAACGCAGAAGTTAATGACGCCATAGTTAATGGCGAGATTATAGCCGTTGTTCCCACCATCCTGCATAGTGAGGATGGTGCCACTTGCAACGGTGTTGACCCACGCCGATACGGTGAATGGTCCTGTGAACTGGTAGACAGGGTGCGTTCCGATGTTCACCTGATTATCGGTGCCGTCAAAATATCCTGCAGAGGAGCCGATCAGCCCGACCGAATAGTAGGTTTCATTTGAGGAACTTGGAACCCCGCTCCATGCTCCATTGTTTCCTTGGCCAGAAGCATCATGGGCCACCGCTCCCGAGCCTTCGCTGAGCGGCCACCAGCCTACTAGGTCGGACGAGACGTTTATGGTAGCGGTCGCGGATTTGGTTGGATCTTGAACAGAGGTCGCCGTAATCGTATCGGTAACTGTACCGCTGCCCGTATTGGGTGGCGCTGTATAAAGGCCACTTGAAGTGATTGTACCTAAAAGCGCACTCCAAGTAACAGATGTGTCCAACGCATTTGTTACCGTTGCTTTGAAATCAACATTTGTCCCAGGTGACGTCGAGGTCACTCTGGGCTCAATACTCACGGATAGGGGCAGTGGTGTTGCTGTCGGAGATGCGGTCAGGATATCGCTCGGTATCCCCGTACCAGCATTATTTACACCAGTCACTTCAAAGTCATAGAGGACGCCATTGGTCAGGCCTCTGACCGTAGCCGAAGTTGTCGTGGAGGGAGTAGGTCCAAACGTAGCCCAATTCGCAGTATCGTGTTGGCGATAATTCACGATGTAATTTGTTAGAGAAGCTCCTTGCGTTGGAGTGTTCCACGAAAGTCCCATCTGGTTGTCACCGGGATAGGTCTGAACATTGGTGGGAGCATTGGGCGGTCCAATGTCTGTTGTGTACAGGGACGAGATCTCGTTAGGGGAGAGGGCGCGGCTATAGATCCGAACATCATCCAGAGAACCTACGAAGTTTGAGTAGCCGCCTCGTTGTGCTACCCCGAAGAGGAGAGGACCCATTGATGCGGTGGGAGCTACGGCAGCCTTGGATGCGATAAGAGAACCATTGGCATACACTGAGATGTTCGACCCATCGAACACTGCTGTAAAAAAGGTCCAAGCGGGGACACTCAAGGGATAGCTTCCACCACCTGTGCACTCTTCCGTCGTATTGGCGTAAACACAGAAGCGAATGGCACCATAATTGATAGCAAGATTATAGCCGTTGCTTCCGCCATCCTGCATGGTGAGAATGGTGCCACTGGCAACGGTATTGACCCAGGCTGAGACCGTGAAAGGCCCCGTAAACTGATAGACCGAGTGGGTTCCGATGTTCAGCTGATTGTCGGTGCCGTCGAAATAGCCTGCATAGGAACCGACTAACCCAGTTGAATAGTACGTATCATTTGGAGAACTTGGAACGCCACTCCAGGCGCCATTGTTGCCCTGCCCTGACATATCGTAGGCCACCAGCCCGGTGCCTTCATCGAGTGGCCACCAGCCGACCAGGTCTGCTGGCACTACGTTTACTGTTGCAGTAGCGGTTTTAGTAGGATCTTGAACAGAGGTTGCCGTGATCGTATCGTTAACTGTCCCGCTTCCTGTGTTTAGCGGTGCCGTATAAAAACCGCTTGGAGTGATTGAGCCTTGCAGAGCCCTCCAAGTAACAGCAGTGTTCGATGTATCAGTTACGATCGCCGTCAATTGCGTTGATTGTCTACTGCTCAGCGTGGCTGTAGGTGGATTCACGATCACGCTCATTGACGGTATGAGCGTAATCGTCGTTGATGATGAGGCACCGATATCTGCTTGATTGGTCGCGGTCGCTATGACGGTCGCAAGTGCCGCAACGGTTGCGGGGGCCGTGTACAAGCCCGATGAGTCGATTGAACCTGCTCCAGCCGGAGAAATCGACCAGGTTACTGCATTGTTGACCGTACCGCTCACGGTCGCAGTAAGTTGTGTGGCCTCGCCACCGCTCAGGATTATAGACGCTGGATTCACCGCCACCGCAACAGAGGATGCACTACCGCTAAGATTGATGGTTTGGGTCGATGGAGCCGCATTATCCGTGATTGTCGCTGTTGCGTTATACGAGCCTGTGATCACAGGACTGAAATAAAAGGAGATGGCGCAACTATCTCCCGGTGGAACGTTCAGGTGGCAATTATCGGACTCCTTAAAGCTGCTCGCGTTGGTCCCGTTCACAACAATGCTAGAGATTTTCAGAGCTCCTGCACCCTTGTTCGAGAGCGTCAAAGTCTGGGAAACACTGGATGTACCAGGTACAACGGAACCGAATACTACCGAGGATGACGATACTTCCGCTGACGGTGAAGATCCGATTGGAGTGACCGTCATGGCGTTACATCCTGAGATGAGAGCCATTATCAACGCAAGACACACCGCTGATACATATTTATAGAAACGAACGAACTGCATGATCCACTCCTCAGATATCCGGTAAGCTCTTTATCGGCAAAGACCGAAAGAACTGCAGTTATCGAGAAAAAAGATCGTATTTCGTGTGGCACAAGTGATGCGCGCGTTGCGTGACCGGCGATTCTATCTCCAGGGTCAACGGCGCGCACATAAATGTGGAAGCGCGCGCCCCTATCTGTCATCTTGTTTCACACTATCGAAGTTGCCGGATCCTGGATCTCCGGATCTCCAGCACTGGCCTTCGAAAGAGGCCAAGCCCTTTCAGCATGGCTCTCAAAGGCCTGAGGATAGGCCGGAGGTGCCAACACGGACAAAGTTCTACATTTCTGCGAGGAACGCCTGCGTTCGCATGCGCCAGCCTAGGATCCTGACCAAGCCCAGGACATATCAATCTAACATCACTCGACCAGGGCTTCGGGACAGCAGCCTACAACTTTGTAGCGGCGTAGATATTTTTCTTCATTGATGCTACAGCATCGCCCTTGAAATTGGGTGCTCTTAAAAATGGAGGACCATCCACTGGTTCAACGGTTGGGGTATGAGTATCGAAACATGCATTGTGACGCTATGCGTCCAAGGACTGACATCATCATTAATGTTCGTTCTATTTCCATCTGAGGAGTGAATCTGCGATACAACTACAGTCGCAGCCGGTAAGCGTCTAGTTTCCTGCTTAAGTGGCTTTAGACGTTTAGCCACAATCTGAGATTTTCCTCGAGTCCGACTCTTTACCCTCCACATCGGAAAAGGTCGAGCATCAGATTCCCTCAATTGACTTATAAGTTCTCTTACTCTGCCTCTTCGCTCTAGCAGCGTATCGACGAGGCGCTCAATATCAGCTTGCTTCCCGCCGTACCAATGCGTGGGAACAGATGTGGCGATGCGCCATAAAAGCTGAGGATCAAAATTCACGATATTCGCGAGCCACGGTTCAAAATTGCTCCATCCTTTGACGCCTTCATAGACAGCCTTGTGTGTGTAAATACCTTGTAAGGGGGTATCGACGAACTTCCATTCTGGAGTACCAAAACATAGTCCCTGATCAATGAAGACAGCTTTATAGTCGCGTTCTTTCGACGAACGTTGATAAACAGCCTGACGAGCATCCCTGTTACATGTCCACTTGTCAAATGCAAGCATACCAACGAACTCTTGAAGATTGCGGAGGCGTCGCAAGCAGTCCTCTGGAAGGAGATCCACAACTTGACGTGGCATCAATCCTCCCACATATTTGCTTCCAAATTGGTAACCGCTTGAGCAAGGTTGACGGCCTCCAGCGGCGCCATGATCGACGTAGAGCAAGGGGCTACTATCGATGAGGCAGTTGCTAACATCGATAATTGCTGTTGTTGGCACGGTGAGGCCAATGCTTTCGGCGATCCGCGTCGCAATCAACTCATTCACGAGTACTCGAGGATGTTGGGGGTTATTCTGGAATTTTACGACCCAAAGATTATTGTCGTTGCAAAGCATCAACTTACTTTGTGCACCGCCCCGCATCCCAGAGATAGACTGCACTGCAAGCACGGTAGGCACTTCGGTCATTTTGTGTTCGAGCGGCGTCGGAGTGGCATCCCTACTTCGTCGTCTACAAGTTAACTTTGGGACTTCGTTTGGCAACAGTGACGCTTGCTTACACGAAAGCTCCTCACCGATGAAGGATGCTTTCCATTCGCGCCGTATGCCGCCAGATGTGGGTTGAATTGACCGCGCAGCTGCCGGCTGCGTATTGCAGCGGGGTGATTCGTCAAACAAGGGTATCTCCGTACTGCTCTGCTGGAGTAGGTTTCCTGAATGACCCAACTATATACCCTTTTCATCGAGGAGAGAGGCAACCTTTATAAAAAGTTTTACATCAGGCGAAGTCTATTTGCTGTGTCTCGAGATATTTGTGCCTTAGTGTTGCATCGGCCTGAGCGTAACTATTTCTTTCGAGATTTCGGCCGTTGAGCGGTGGCGTGAGCCGTGTTCCGTGTTCCGTGTTCCGGGTTCCGGGTTCCGGGTTCCGGGTTCGTTGGAGCAATCCTAGTACGATTGTCATTGTCAGTGAAACATTCAGCGGCGCAGCGCTGCTGTGACTACTGCCAAAGGTGGCTTGCGATGAGCCTTGGCAGCCGAGCAGGATGGGCGGCAACTAAGATCGAAGCCCAGTCGACCATTCTCAGAATTCGCAGCTTGACCTGTGCGACGGTCCGGTCTGCTTCAGCTATCCGAATGTCTTCTCGATCAGCCACGACGTCGGAGGCTGGCTGGATCGCAAGGGTACCGAGTAGTTCCTTAGTTGGGGTGTGAGCGCCGTCCCTTGTTGTTCTTCTGCGCACGTGCGGTGATGTTGAAGGCGCAGATTTCGGCGATGAAGCTCTTCGAGTCGTACGGCTTTATCTGCGCGCATCGTGATGCATCTCGTGTTTGTCTCGCCACTCATCGAGCGTCAGCAAGGAAAATCTCGCAGCCTGCATGTCCAGCGGCTTGGATACCAGTGCAAAGGCTGTGTGCATCGAACCCGGCTCTCCATGGAAGAACGGCTACTGCGAGAGCTTGAACTCCAACGTGCGACGAGTTCCTCAACGGCGAACTCATCTGCTCGGCAAAGGAACTTGGTCCGCTGGCCGAGGCCCTGGCACGTCCACTACAACGCCGTCAAACCGCACTCCTCAATGGGCTATGGACGACCGGCGACTGGGACGTGGATAACTTCAACCATCTGGCCGTAAGAGGTGCCAGTCGCTGCGCTCCGACTTCCCTTGCGGCCAAACCTGAATCGATCGGAACACGAGGTTGCTGCGCACACTAACTGTTCACTTTGGCAGACCACCATTAATGCAACTATCGAGGAAAGTTATTCCAACCACAATACCTACTCCAGCAGAGCGGCACGGAGATGCCCATGTTAAACAACTCGCCTCGACTCGTCAGGTCACAGATCGACAATGTAATCAATCATCACCTTCAGAGTTTTTGGGGTTCGCTATCAACATTATGGTTTGCGCAGTCGCCGTCACGCTGCTCGCACTTAGTCTCGCAGGCTGCAGCGCCGGGTTCATTCAAGAGACTCATTTCGCGATCTTGGGGAATCGGCAGATAAAGCTACCGGCTCAGCGACATTAATCTCTGCTCCGGGAACACTTGCGGAGAACCGGCGATATCATCCATGCACGTACTCTAGCATCGCGCGTTGGTAGTAAGAGCCTTATCTGCCGCACCCAATTTAAGCTATGCTTGTTTATTATGGAATTTTTGCGGACTGTCTATTTACGCCTAAAGTTCAAGATTGCATGTCCTTGCAAAATGTGTGGTTTAGCCTTTGGCACGAACCAGGATTGCTCTCTGTGTCAGGATTTTGCCAGACTGGAGCGAGAATGGTAGATGGTTTTCTATCAAGTTTGACTAAGGTTCTCTTTGATAGAACTGTCGTCGTTTGACCGCCGCTGCACTCAAACATTGGAACAGCCGACTGTTTCGGAGCTTCCCATGGACATCGGGCGATGAAGTCACCAGCGATGATGTAAGAACCGATTCTCTCGTGTAGCACTCTTCTCCGATTCATTTGCAGTCTTTATTTCGGCGACGCTTCGCTTCTCCTGCTCAATCAGTTTCAAGTGCTTCCGCAACCAAACGATCTCACGCCTGTTTGAGAATGTCCGCGTATCCAGTCTGGTCAACCACCTTGAGCGTTTCCCCGCACGACCGCGAGCGAGTATCAATCATGGGGAATCTCCCCTATTTTGTAGCCATTCTGTCCAATATCTCAAACTCTTCTCGGCACCCTTACAGCAACGGCTGCTCGGGGTTTGGTGGAACTGACGACGTCCACGATCAATCTTATCCAAGCATGCCTGTCCTTGCTGCAAATCGGAACAGCTCCCCCAAACTTAAGGTACTCCCACAACAAGCCGATAAGGTACGTATGGAACACTCGGAGAAACAGGGCGACCGAGAAGTGTGCGGTCGCTCTTCCTTTTAAACCTGATTCCGCGAAGGTGCATTGACATCAACTGCAGCACGACTAAGTACCATATTTCAAAAGCCCTACAGGGACGACGATTCCTCGAGACCTCCCGGGTCGCATCCGACGTCAATTTTCACTGGATCTTATCGTCATGTCTCGTCTGCGGGAAGCGTCTCAGCACCTCTTCGTAGGGATCAAATCAGAATCGGAAATAATCCCGGCGGTTTGAGGAAGTTCGTGGCGAAGTCCGGCCATTCGTCGTGCTCGTTGAGTAGTGACCAGCTGCAAATGGAACGGCCTTATCAGTAGCTGAATTAGCGCGGCGGATCGCCCGCTACCTAACTGTATCCAGGTGTTCGCTAGTGTGGCGAGTCATTAATTCATTTAACTATTCATTGTAAGAACTCGTCTAACATGGCAGGAGTTACGCCATGGGACGAGGACGCCGTTTACCGTCGTTGACGCTGACCATCGAGGATCGAGAGACCCTGCAGGGCTGGTCGCGTCGTCGCAAGACAGCGCAGGCGCTGGCCCTTCGCTCACGGATCGTGCTGCGTGGCTCGACCGGAACGACGGCCACAGCGATCGCGTTGGAGCAGGGTATCTGCATCCAGACGGTGAGCAAGTGGTGGCGTCGTTATGCGGCCTTGGGGCCAGACGGGCTTCTCGATGAGGCCCGTTCCGGCCAGCCGCGCAAGCTCGGCGATGCCGACATTGAACGAGTGATTGTGCGCACGCTGGAGAGCAAGCCGGAGGGGGCCACACACTGGTCGACGCGCTCGATGGCACAGGCCACGGGACTGAACCAGACGGCGATCAGCCGCATCTGGCGTGCGTTTGCTCTCCAGCCGCACCGGCAGGAGAACTTCAAGCTCAGCCGCGATCCTCTCTTCATCGAGAAGGTGCGCGACATCGTCGGTCTCTATCTCGATCCACCCGACCGCGCCCTGGTGCTGTGCGTCGACGAGAAGAGCCAGATCCAGGCGCTCGAACGTACCGCACCTCTACTGCCGATGCGCCCCGGACAGGCCGAGCGGCGTGCCCATGACTACCTCCGCCACGGCACCACCAGCCTGTTCGCCGCGCTCGACACCAGGACCGGCAAGGTCATCAGCCAGTTGCACCGCCGCCACCGCTCGCTGGAGTTCCGCAAATTCCTCGACACCATCGAGGCCAACGTGCCGGCCAAACTCGACGTGCATCTGGTGATGGACAACTACGCCACCCACAAGACCGCCGCGATCCAACGCTGGATGGTGCGCCACCCACGCTTCCACGTCCACTTCACACCTACCTCGGCAAGCTGGCTCAATCAGGTCGAGCGCTTCTTCGCCGCGCTCACCGAAAAGCAGATTCGCCGAGGCAGCTTTCGCTCCACACAACAACTGGAAGCCGCCATCCGACATTACCTTGACCATCACAACGCTCAGCCAAAGCCGTTCCGATGGACAAAATCAGCAGACGACATCCTCAACGCTCTCGCCAAGTATTCTGAACGAACTAATGACTCACCACACTAGACCCGAATTAAAAGTTCGCCACTAACCACTGGTTTAGTTGGGCGGGTAGGAACAGTGTTTGATTCATTAGAGCGCTCTGCTGCCAAGCATCGTCAGATTTCCGTTTGGTCTTAGTCGCATCGGCATATGTAATCCGAGGCTTTTCTGTGATTAAATCTGGCAGGAAACCAGCCGCTCTCATAGCTGGCTTAATACGTTTTGCCCTCATTGGAGCTATACCGCACGTCCGAAGTTTGATCTTCCAGCGCGGAAAGGGATGGGCATCTGACTTGCGAAATTGGTCTACGAGTTCTGTCACGCGTTCTCGTCGTTGCAGAAGCGTAGCGACAAGGCATTCCAACTGGACTTGGTTCCCTCCGTACCATTCCTGCGGAACGGAAGAAGCGATACTCCACAAGATCTGAGGGTCAAAGCGCTCGATTCGAGCAAGCCATGGCTCGAAGTCGCTCCATCCGGTCACTTCGGAGTAGACGCGTTTACACGCATGGATCCCTTGTAGAGGGGCATCGACAAACTTCCACTCTGGAGTTCCAAAACAAAAGCCCTGATCGACGAAGACGGCTCTATAGTCGCGCTCTTTCGATGTTCGTTGATACACGACTTGGCGCCCATCTCGGTTACAAGTCCACTTATCGAATGCGAGCATGCCTATGAATTGACCGAAGTTGCGAAGCGTTTGCAAGCGCTCCTCTGGAAGGAAATCGATCACCTGACGAGGCATCAGGCCGCCCACAAACTTGCTGCCAAATTGGAGGCCACTTGAACATCGTTCACGCCCGCCCCGAGAAGCGTTATCCATATAGAGTTGGGGGCTGTTCTCGATGAGCCATTCACCAACGTCGATGATCCCAGTGGTCGGAACCGGAAGTCCAATGCTTTCGGCCATTCGCGTTGCAATCAACTCGTTGACGAGTACGAGGGGGTGCTGAGGATTATTTTTAAACTTTACGACCCAAAGATTACTGTCGTCGCAAAGCATCAACTTACTTTGCGCTCCACCCCGCATTCCAGAGATGGCCTGCACCGCAAGTACATCAGCTACATTGCACTCGCGGGAGGAAGCAGAGGTGTCCCTGTATTGCGTACGATGAGGCCATTGAGCGAGATCAAATTGCGATGGAGCGCTATGGGCTGAAGGCTCATCATCAACAGAGAATGGCTGACTCTGGCGTTTAACGCCGACAGATGTGCGCCAAATGGACCGCACATCTGTCGGCTGCGAATTGCAGCGAAATGAATCGTCGAACAAAGTAATCTCCGTGCTGCTCTGCTGGAGTAAGTTTTTCGAATAATGTAAATATACACACTTTTGTTGCCCTGTAAAGGCAACCATTCCCGAAATATTTTCATCGATATTAAATTCTGCCTTGCTTTTCCTCAGTGAATGCTTTGGCATGAATTTATACTTGAGCGAATGTTGAGCCAAGTTGCTGCAGTATGTGGCTATCATGCCAAACCCTTTTCAATTCTTTGTTGCGCCGAGGCAGTGGAGCTTCGTTAATCATCCGTAGTTAAAAAGCTCACTATGTGAGCGGTGTGCGATACCCGTGATATGCGGTCAGAGGGCATGCAGAAAATGACAGGTGCTGAACAAGAAGTTGTGTTGTTGATGACGCGGGTCGTGCAGAGTGTGGTCTCGAGACCTGAACAAGTTTCCATTCAGGTCGTTACTACGTCTATGTCAACGATCCTGAGATGTTTTGCATCGCATAGCGATGTCAAAAAGTTACGGGGGGAGCGACGCGACGTGCTGGAATCGCTGAAACACCTCTTGCTTTCGTTTGGAGGGTCCGCCGGAACAAAGTTCAAATTGGAAGTACTCTCCGAAACTCCGGAGGGTTCCTTTCCGATGAATACTTTTCATTAGGTCTTGGATCATTGGGGATACGTAGTTCCGGCCTTGGTGGAACGGGTCGATAGTAAAGCTATCTGGTGTTTGCGTGCAGAAGTTACCCAGGACACACATCATGCGTTCTCTCTCAACGAACTCTCTATTCTTCCCACACGATGCGAATAACTTCAACGCTGTCCCAGACCTATTATCGGAGTGGAACAGTGTTGGCGCTGAAGTGATTTGAGAAACCGGTTTTCAGAGAGGCTTTAGCCAGGCACTTCGCTAACCAGCAGGACGAAGGAACGCTCCGTCAGCTGCGCTCTGCCTAGTCCTCCCTCAACGAGCATCTATCCTGATCAGCCATGCCAAAACGAAGCGCCGGACTCATCATGTATCGATGGACGCACGCCGACCTTGAGGTTCTGCTCGTCCATCCGGGCGGTCCGTTCTGGGCAAAGAAGGACCTTGGAGCATGGTCCATCCCGAAAGGTGAGTACAACGAATCAGAGGAGCCTTTGCAGGCTGCGATCCGCGAATTCCGGGAAGAGACGGGCTGTTGCGCCTCGGGACCGTTTCAAGAGCTTGGTTCGGTCAAGCAGCCGGGCGGCAAGATGGTGACGGCGTGGACGTTTGAGGGTGACTGCGACGCAAATGCGATCACAAGCAATCTCTGCCGAATCGAATGGCCGCCGCGATCAAGCCGCCAGATCGAGTTTTCCGAGGTGGACCGCGGACGTTGGTTCTCGATTCAGGAAGCCACCGAACACATCCTCAAGGGACAGGCACCTTTTCTGCAGTCGCTTGTCGAGACGATCCGATCCGAAGGAGCACGACATCAGGATTGAGCTACTGCATCAAAGTGGCAAGGAGATTCCACGTGACATTCGTAGAATTCGTTGACAGCGACAGCTCTTCCCACACTGGCGCGCTACAAGCCTTGTGGTTCGCTTGTCGCGGAGACTGGGAGCTTGCGCATGAGATAGCGCAGGGAGAGGACAGTCGCGAAGCAGCATGGGTGCACGCTTACCTCCATCGGGAAGAGGGGGACACAATCAACGCGGCCTACTGGTATCGACGTGCCGGCCGCTCTGTTTACACGGGCGACCTGCGTACCGAGTGGGAGAAGATCGTTCGAGAGTTGCTTGAACGGCCGAGCTGAACGCACAGCCTTCACCACTTGAGATCATCGGCGGCGGCTCGCATCATCTCGGGGCCATTGTTCCGAATGTTGCCCACCTTGGGATCTGCCTCATACATCTCCATCTCATCCGAATCGTAAGGGCGCAGCAGATCAATTGGCAGGCGCTCCGTCTCTTCCCTATCCAGCCAGCGGTCGTAGTCTCGCGAGTGCAGGATCACCGGCATACGTGGATGGATTCTGCTCATCAACTCGTTCGCCTCCGTCGTCACGATGGCGAACGATTGAAGCCAATGACCGCCGCTATCCTTCCAGGCATCCCAGAGGGCTCTGTTGCAAAAAATAGGCTTGCGCGCGGTGCGTCGGGAACATTGCCGCCGCTTCCGGACGTCAAGCAGGTTGTGGTTCGAGTCTTTCACCGATGACTGCAACGGCTTCCGCGAGCGCACTGGCCCCGATGCCGAAAGCGCGTTCAACGATGCGAGCCTCACCGCGGATGTCCTGAGTGAGGTTGAAGATCGCCGCTTGGCCCTTGCGTAGCGCCCGCATCACCTCGAATCCCATGATGGTCGCGTAGGCCGTCTTCAGCGTCTTGAAGCCTCTCACCGGACGGATCAGTTGCTTCAGCTTGCCATGATCGGCTTCGACGACATTGTTCAAATACTTGACCTGTCGGTACACCGTTTCCTCCGGGCATTTGCCTCCGGTCTTCAACTCCGAGATCGCGATTCCGTAGGTTGGCGCTTTGTCTGTGTTGATGACGTGCGGCTTCTCCCAATCCTTCAAACCGTTCAGCGCCTTTCCCAGGAAGCGCTTCGCCGCTTTGGAGTTCCGTGTTGACGAAAGATAGAAATCGATCGTGTTCCTTCTTTGTCTAGCGCCCTGTACAGGTAGGCCCATTTGCCGCGAACTTTGACGTAAGTCTCATCGACCCGCCAGCTCGTTGACTGCGGCCGACGCCACTGCCAGCGCAACCGCTTTTCGATCTCCGGAGCGTACCGCTGAACCCAGCGATAGATCGTGGAATGGTCAACGTGCACGCCGCGCTCGCCCATCATTTGCTCGAGGTCCCGGTAGCTGATCCCATAACGGCAGTACCAGCGCACTGCCCACAGAATGATCTCGCCCTTCAAAATGACGCCACTTGAACTCTGACATGATCGGCTCCGCTCGGATTCAACCCATTTTGACCCCACCCCAGTAACTTTGCAACAGAGCCAGATTCGGTGCGTTCTTAACGCGATCTAGGAAGCGTGCAGGTCGATATTGATGGATCCGTCGGGGAAGTCCGCTCTCAGCTCCAACGTGCCTCCCAGAGCCTCGACATACTCGCGCAGAGTGCTAAGGTACATATCGGTGCGGCCTTCGAGCTTGGATACGGAACCCTGATCGACATGCAGCCGTTCCGCTACGGCTACCTGGGTCAAGCTGCGAGCCTTACGCATCTTGTCCAGCGGCATCGACGCCAGCGTTTCCTCGAGGCGAGCATCCAGGCGTGCCTGGCTTTCCAGCGGCATTTCTCCACGAATCTTTGCCCAGCTCTTCATGACAGTTCCTCCAGGTGCTTCGCATAGATCTTCTCGGCCTGCGGTATGGCTTTCTCATACCATCGGCCATCGCCGGTCTTATCGCCTCCCAGCAAGAGCAGCGCCACGCGCCGGGGATCGAAGGCATACAGCACTCGATAGGGACGGCCCTCGTGCTGCACCCGAAGCTCTTTTAGGTTCGGGAAGCGTGATCCCTTCAGCGTGTCGGCATGAGGTCGAGACAGGGCCGGTCCCAGCTCAGCAAGCAGATCGAAGCCATGACCGACGCTTTCCTGTTCAGCCTGAGTGAGCGTGTTCCACCAGGCCTCGCACTCTTCGGTCAGTTCTACATCCCACGCCATAAGCAAGCATGGCATAAAAGCCATATGGCTGCAAGCGCATATTTAAGCTTTGCTCAGCATCCCTCTACCGTGCCGCTCTCATCTCTGCGACGGCTTCCTGGATGGCCTGCTCTGGCACTCCATGGGCTAGCAGTCTCTGGCTGAACTCTTCGACGGTGCTCTCCTTGGCCCTTTGCGCTTCCCTCTCTGCCAGGTGCTTGCGGAGGCCGTTCGAGATGTAAGCCCGGATGAGCGCTTGATACCCGCCGAAGCCGAGCGTCGGGGCCACCTCCTTGAGATCGTCGATGACGTGATCGGGCAGACGGATGGAGATCATAGTCATGGGTTTGTCAGGTTGCATGTTTCGCTCGATCCGTTCAGTCATTCTCATAGCGTCTCCTTTCCGCCGGCTCCGCAAGACGTGCGGAGATGAGGCGGAGCACATCACCTTCTCCAACCACATGGACGACATACAAAAGCCGGTACTCCGCTGGGAGTCCAATGCAGACCTGCCGTGCCTCGTCTTTGGGACTCGCGTCCTCGTAGCGAGCGAGCTGGTCGAGAGATACCTCTCGTGCCTGCTCAAATCGGACGCCGTGCCTGGAGGCATTGGCCGCCGCCTTTTCGCTGTCCCAGACGAAGCCCTGCCCATCCAGCGTCCAGTACACGTCCATATTGCTATTGTATATACGAGGAGTGGCAGATAGCTGTAGCTATCGATTCGTGTAGGTGACTGTCTATGAGACCAGATCCTGGCTGTACATACGGAACTCCGCGCGGCCGCTTCCCTTCCCCACAGATCATGAGTAGCACGCAGATTCGTGCTAACGTGTGCAGAAGCTCAAGCACCTGAAGTTCGGTGCGACTGAGTCCGGACGTACGCCATAGATGACCCAGGTGCGATCGGAGAGGGTCGCAACGTACCGGAGTACCTCGGAAACCGTTGTCGAGGGTCGGTTGTACGCACCCATGCAGGCGTCCGACGACCGATATCTCCAAACAGCGAAAATCTTGGCTTTTCTTCTCTACCTGCGAGAATCTACGATTATCGAAGGCAGAGAAATGGGTGTGCAAAAAACATAAATGGCGGGCCGGCCAACAAAACCGGCGGTTCGATACTCTACTGAAAGCAGGAATGACAAGCGTAAGCGTACGGGAGGCTTATGGCACGCAAAATCAAATGGAGGCACGACCTTCACAGCATGACCGAGCGAGTGCGCCGCTCGAAGACAGAGTGTTGGACCCGTAGCGACATCGAGGATCTCTTCAACGTCAAGCGGGCCTCAGCCCAAACCATCATGCGCGCCATTGGCAGTATCGATGTGCTTGGCACCCTTCACACGGTATCCCGCACTTCCCTGCTCAGTTATCTGGAGGGTATGATCCTGGCGGATAATCTCGAGCTTTCCCATCGAGAACGAGTTCACAACTTCAATCCTGCCCCACGCCGCAAGGCCATTACCGTCTCCGTTCCGCCGGAGATGCGCTCTGTGATGGTCCGCGATCTGCCCCCGGAGGTTCACCTTGGCCCAGGTCGGGTTGAGGTTTCCGGTGATACCGTCGTACAGATCGTAGAACGGCTTGTCCTGCTTGGTTTGGCGCTTCAAAATGATTTGGGCACTGCCGCAGACATCATGATGCCACCCAGTCCTTCCTCCAGCGGGTTCAATGATGAACTCAAGGCCCTGTTTCAGGACCTACGGGCGCGGGAGATTGAGCGCGCCGCTACTGCTGTTCAGGCAAAGAGTTCCGTATGTACAGCCTTAGGCAGTTAGGCTTTTCGACTCATAATATCCGTAAGCTCTCGGTCGCAGAGCAGTTAGGGATTGGCTCACTGGTCAAGGGCGTCGAAGGCTGGACTTTTAAGTTTTCTGTCAATAAGTTCTACAACGTTGCCAGCCAACATCTCGCTCCAATCTCCAACCTCTGCAGCAGAGAGGTTCGCTGGCAAAATCATCTATCAAGCCAATTATCTAGGGGTTTTCTCCTCTGCGATCTTTTGGTCGCAAGCCGCATTTGCCAGCCAACATCTCGCTTCGATAGGTATTGGCGGTTCCATCATGTAGCGTTTAGAGAGGTCGGCTGGCAATTTCAGCAGGAACAATAAGACCGTGAGCAGAAAATGCATCATTTATGTAGCAATTTACGTGCTTTTTATATCTCAGGCGGCCCTCCTTGTCGGTCTGTGCCATTCAGAGAGGTTGGCTGGCAGTCATGCTGCACCTTGCGAGAGGTGCACTGGCAGCGCGCCGAGAGGTCTACTGGCAATTTCGAGAGGTTCGTTGGCAAAATGCGCGGGGTTGGCTGGCACTTCCACGGAGAGGCTGATTGGCACGAAGTGAGAGGTACGCTGGCAAAGATAGAGAGGTACGTTGGCAATCTTTGCCTGCTAAACACCTTATTTGAAAGCACTTGCGCTACCTTAAAGTCTTTACGAGTTATTACAGGTGTTGCTTTTTCTTATAGGATTCAACAAGCAACAGAAGCAGCCTATGACCGATCGCAAACGAAAAATCGAGCAATTAGCCAATACGTCAACATTGATGCCTATTGCTGTTGATGTTGACCTTGTCAGGTTTGAAAAGAATCTACTACAGATAGGATTCTTCGGTGCGAACGACGCTAGAGACAAAAACCGTACCTCGCGGCGGATTGAGCAAATAGTCATTCGGAACGGAAACAAGATAAAAGTAGCGGCTGAATTTCGAGGCTCTGAGGCACTAGGACTACCCTCCACAACAGATCGGGACAAATTCATCGCTTTGTTGAAGATCATCAGCGAAGAACGCATAAAAACCGGTTTTACAACCAATCCGATCCGTTTCAGTGGGTACCGTCTGATACAAGAGTTGGGCTTGTCTCGAAATGGCGAAATCTATGAAGAGATTCTTCGCTGGGGCAAGAGGATGACCGATACTACGATCACTTCTGAGCATGTAGTTTATCGTGCGGCAAAGAAGGTTTATTCCGATGAGGTATTGCATGTGTTCCGTTCATTTAGGCGAACTGGAAGCAGCAACCTAAATGGGACGGATAGGCAGGAGCACTACGAAGTTGTGTTGGAGGATTGGCTTCTTGAGAACCTGAATCAGCGGTATGTGATACCGGAAGATTTCAACGCCTATAAACAGCTTACAAGGCCCACGGCCAAGGGGATCTTCGGCAATCTTCATCTCTGGTTTCATGCAAGCCAAGGACGCCCAGTAGAGAAGGACTATTCAGAGCTCTGCAATCTGCTCAATGTTCAGGCATATCCACATCTATCAAAGATCAAATCCACGATGGGTCTTGCTTTGAACGAATTGGTGGCCATCAAGTATCTTTCGAGGTGGGACGTCCAGAAGATGTCGAGCAAGGTCGGCTACAAAATCGTGATGCTGCCAGGTGAAGAGTTGCTGGCGATTCTTGAGAATACGCGGACCGAGAAGCGAGAGATCGCTACGGTATTGCCAGAGCTCGCGGCTGTAGACCACGAAATAACTAAACTCACGGCTGCTGAGCACGAGGCTGTAGCGGTGCTGAAACAGTATGGAATTATTCCCGCAAAAGCGCACAAACTAGTCGTTACGTTTGGAGCAGAATCTGTCATTGAAACCGTCGAGTATTTGTCTACGCAAGTGACAGATGGGAATAGAAGGAGCGTAAATAACCCAGCTGGCTTGATTATCTATTCGCTCGAGAACGCGCTCCCCGTCCCCGCCAACTTTATGAGTTCACGGAAGCGTAAGGCGGCCGAGGATGCGCAGAACAGAAAGCGCTTGAAGGATCAAAAGCTGATGCAAGAGCAAGCAGCATATGCTGAATGGCTCGACGATCAGCAAAACCGAGCCGTAAGGGAACATTATTCAGAACAGGAACTTGATGTGAAGCTCCTGGAGTTAGCCAGGTCCTTGGCGCACAGAGACGAGCGCGTCCGTCGAATGTCTGCGAATGTGCAACGAGATGTTGCGTTTCGCATGTTGCAAAAGGAATTGGCAGCCGAAATACAAATACCCACATTTGAGGAGTGGCGCAACACCTCGGAGCAAACACGCTTGTTCTAGGGGGGGGTCTGATAAAGTCCTCCGTGCTATGCTTGCGGATATTTGGCGTGACAAGAACGGAGTTGTGGGGTTCCGAGCTCTGCACAAGTGGCGTTTTCCGGAGTTCGGACACACTACTGCCCAGGCCCTGCCAGGATCAGGTTGATGAGGGCGAAGCTGGTGTAGAGCTTGTGGAGGTTCTTGCCGGTGCCGATCCTCACGCTGCGACTCTCCAGATAGCCGTTCGCGAGGCAAAGATCTTCTTGCCCAGACCTTGCTGCTCCTGCATGTGGCGAAAGGTGCACACCGTTGTCTCATCGGGCATCGCTGGCCGAGATCCGCGGCCCCTACGGGCAGATGTTCGTCCGTGGGGTGGAAGATCGATGGCCACTGAATGACGCATCGGCAACGACTCGTACAGTGCCTCTTCGACTGCCGGGTCCGACAGGTTGAACCCCTGCTGCAGAAAGTACACCCGCAGCATCCGCTCCAGTCCCACCGGAGGACGGCCGTTGCCGGCCTTGGGATAAGACGGCTCGATCTCCGCTACCAGCTCACTCCAAGGAACCACGATCTCCATCTGCGCCAAAAACTCCGCCCGCCGCGTCTGCTTCGCGGGCCTCTTAAAACGTCGTTATCGCCAACGCTCGCTGGTCGCTCAGCACCACCATCTCGATGAACAAACTTGAGACATCAGACTGTGAAACGCAAGAACTTAGTCCGAGTCCCCCTAGTGAATTCTGTTACAAGAATCTGTATTCAACCTACATATATGTTTGTAGCAACATGTAGCTTTACAACGCTACATGTTGCTACTAGGTAGCTTTGTGTAGATTGTGGTTGCTCCGCTATGCGTTACATAGCTACTGCTAGCTTTACAGAGGATTTAGCAGCTACATAGGGCTACAAGGAGCTACAAACAGCGGTGTGTATCTACCTAATGCAACGCGCAGCACTTGACAGCTACACGTTGCTACCTGTAGCGTTCAGTTATCTTATGTAGGTGGTCTCTATGCCCGTAATCGTTACTGCAAGTTCAAAAGGCGGAGCAGGGAAGAGCACATTAACTCTCGTGCTTGCCCAGGCCTTGGATGCACTGGGAGCGAGTGTTACCGTCATCGATGCAGACCCAAATAGACCGTTAGTTCGGTGGCGCGGCGGAAAATCCGCATCAACACTGGAAGTGGTTGGCGATGTGACCGAGAGCAATATCATCAAAGTCATCAGGGAACACAGCGCGACACGCCAATTCGTTTTGGTAGACCTTGAAGGGACTGCAAACAGGCTCGTTTCTCGCGCCGTCACTCAGGCAGACCTAGTGTTGATACCGTTGCAGGCGAGCGCTTTAGATTCGAACGAAGCGAGCAGGGCAGTGGGCCTCATTCGAGAGGAAGAAGAGACCTTGGAAGGACGTGTCATACCGTACCGGATCATAATGACACGCACGAACCCACTCATCACGACGAAGATCGAATCGGGTATTTATCAGGCGCTGGCGGACGCGAAGGTCAACCTCATGAAGACTCGTTTGCATGAGCGGCAAGCATATAAAGCTATCTTCGTGAGGCGCCTCACCCTTTCGGAGTTGGATCAGAGTATCAATGGTCTGGAAGCCGCTAAAGACAATGCGGAGAGGCTCGCCGAGGAGATAGTTGAAATGATCACTGCAAAGCAAGCCGGGGAGCTAAAGAATGTCTACGGATGAGACCACAGAAGACGCATTCGGGTTTGGTGCTGTTTCAGCAACTGCAAAGGATAAACTCAAACAGATTAGACCCTCTGCTGTGCCCGAGAATCCGTTCGACATCGCAAAAATCGATGCTGTCGCAGAAATAGCTGGCTTCGTAAGCCGCGAGGTAAGCACTCCAACCCCCTATAGCTATAGGAGCGCGAAAGCGGCGCGTCCGGAGCCCCGCATCCCGTTGAATATGCGAGTACCCGTCAGCCTTGGCAACGCATTCCAGCGATTCTGCGAGGAAAATCGCTACAGCTATCCGGAAGCGCTAGCCGAAATTATGAAGCGCGCCGACCTTCCGACCGTATGAGTAGGTGCTCAGGTGCTCACCGCATGAAATCTATTCCGTTGTCTGAGGGTAGTGCTTTATTCGATGGCAAATGTAGTCCTTAATGACGGAAGAGACTACAGGGAAAGCTACCCAATACATCGGGATTGCTGGCCGCCCAGCCATTTATTTGAGAGTGGTCACGATTAGTTACCCACGACAATGTCAGTTGTCGTTGTAAATCTCCATGGTAGGCTGAAGACGTGAAAAATAGCCTCCATCTCCCCTCCGGCTATCCCGAGCTCCTCTCGGCCCTCAAGCGCCGTATCGAACGTGCTCAGGTGCGGGCCTCCTTCGCAGTCAGCCGGGAGCTGATCCTGCTCTACTGGTCCATCGGTCGGGACATCCTTGACCGGCAGGGAAGCGAAGGCTGGGGAGCCAAAGTCATCGATCGCCTCGCCCACGACCTACAGGTCGAGTTTCCTGGCGTCGAGGGTTTCAGCCTGCGCAACCTTAAGTACATGCGTTCGCTGGCGGAGGCGTGGCCAGATCGCGAGATTGTGCCACAGCTTGTGGCACTTTTACCGTGGGGTCATCTACGTGTGCTCCTCGACCAACTCAAAGACCCCGTTCTGCGCCAATGGTATCTCCAGGCGGCGGTCGAGTACGGCTGGAGCCGCAACGTTCTGGTACTGCAGATCAAAAGCGGGCTGCATGCGAGGGAAGGGAAGGCCGTGACCAATTTTAAGCAGGTTCTTCCACCTCCCGATTCCGATCTCGCCGAGCAAATTCTCAAAGACCCTTACAACTTCGACTTTCTTACCGTCACGGCTGCCGCCAAGGAGCGGGAGATTGAGCGTGGTCTGCTGTTGCATCTGCGCGATCTGCTGCTGGAGTTGGGGCGAGGCTTTGCCTTTGTTGGCAGTCAGGTGCCTCTTCCGGTAGGAGATCAGGATTTTTACCTCGATCTGCTTTTCTATCATGTTCGATTGCACCGCTACTTCGTAGTGGAACTGAAGACCGGGCCGTTCAAACCGGAGTACGCTGGGAAGTTGAACTTCTACCTCTCCGCCGTCGACGATCTGCTCGGTACAGAGCGGGATGATCCGTCCATCGGACTGCTGCTGTGCGAGAGCCACAGCGGTCCGGTGGTGGAATACGCTTTCAAGGATATCCAAAAGCCGATCGGAGTCTCTACCTACCGGGTCACACGGGAGTTGCCGAACGCGATCCGGGAAGAGCTGCCAACCGTTGAAGACCTACAGGACGTGGTCCACAAGCTCCGGTCGGAGATGGAGACGTTGCGAGGGAACGCACCCGATGACGAATAGAGCCATCCACATCGCTAGAAACCAGCGGATCGCCAGACCGAACCAATTGTGCCACAGCCTGTTGCACAATTGGGATTTGAACACTCATCGCGCTCATGAAACCATCCAGACGCGCCTTGGTGGACCGCGATGAGCGCCTCGCTGGCGCTGATGCACGCGGCCGATGCGTCTCCGCTCGACCGCGTTGCGGCATTCCGGGCTTTGCGGGAGATGGTGCTGAACTCTGTGGCATCGGAGCATTCCAAACGCAACTATGCCAAGGCGCTGGATGAGGTCTTCGCGCTATGCGAGGAGCGGAAGCAGCCATTATCCCGCGCCCTTTTGATGGAATACCGCGCATCCATGCTGGAGAAGAAGCTGAGCGCCTCTACCGTGAACGTTCGTCTCTCTGGTGTTCGCAAGCTGATCGGCGAGGCGCAACGCAATGGAATCATTGGTGTGGAAGAGGCAGCCAACCTGGCCGGCGTTCCCAACCTCTCCCAGAAAGGAACCAGGGTAGGGAACTGGCTTACGTGGGAGCAGGCCAAAGAGCTCCTCACGGTTCCTGACCGCTCCAAGATCAAAGGCAAGCGGGACTACGCGATTCTGGCGTTGCTGCTGGGTTGCGCTCTGCGGCGCCAGGAGCTGGCGCGGCTGGACGTGGATGGTATCCAGATGCGGGAGGGCCGATGGGTCTTGCCGGATCTTTTTGGCAAGGGTGGCCGGGTCCGCACGGTGGCGATACCCCTCTGGGTCAAGCACGGGATCGACGCCTGGATAATAGCAGCCGAGCTCGTGGACGGCCGTCTTCTGCGGCCGCTTTCAAAGAGTGGAAAGCTGACCGGTGACGAGCTGGGTGACTGGGCGATCTGGTCGATCGTCGAGCAATCGGCCAAGCAGATTGGAATCGAACACTTCGGCGCCCACGATCTGCGCCGGACCTGCGCCAAGCTATGTCGCAAGAACGGCGGAGATTTGGAACAGATCAAGTTTCTACTTGGGCACAGCTCGATTCAGACCACGGAACGATATCTTGGTTCCGAGCAGGAACTGGCGGTTGCGGTCAACGATCATCTGGGACTGTGAGAGAGAAGCACGGCGCAGCCGGACATCAGGGCTGGAGAGGGGTGGAACTCGG
The DNA here is from genome assembly GCA_019351975.1 of Acidobacteriota bacterium. GTDB lineage: Bacteria > Acidobacteriota > Terriglobia > Terriglobales > Acidobacteriaceae > Granulicella. The sequence continues at coordinate 27,704 of JABBOG010000021.1, read as the reverse complement.
GCCGAAGGAGCGCCTGCGCTCCGCCGAACTCGCCCCTTATCTCTAGGCTTCGATCTACGATGACGAGAGCGTCTTGCGGCCCATCGGCCTGGCGATTCTGAACAGCTTTGGAGGGTTGCTGATCCTCTACTGTGGGTTCCGGCTCGTTCAATCTGGAGGGTCGAACCGTACCCAGGAACAACGGCACGGATGCCCGATCAAAGGACCGAAGTTGAGCCTTCAGGGGTGGTTCCGGTGGCCAAAGAACGAGGTCATCCGGTTTCTGCTGCGCGGCGAAAACCCCATACTCCCCGCCGCAGTTTCTCTATTCCGAAGAGGTTGCACACTAGCCACATCCTGCTCATGGGCGACACTCCGGTGGCGAGCATCTCCTTCACGGCATTCGCAAGGAAGGCGGCTACAAAGATGTTTTCCTTGGCATTCAGAGCTACTCTTGCGGGATAAACAATCTGGCCCGCAGCCAGGTTGTAGCTTTTCACATTCCGTGTCGTGTTCTGATCACATTATTTGGGTTCTGAAACACTTTTGGTGATGACATATCGGGTGATCGCTATCATCCATTTAGCCTTTGACGTCAGGCTGAGTGGAGGACGCGCAATCTTAATAGATCGAAGCCGGCGCGGCCGTACATCTGCCGCTTGAGAAGCTTCAATCGGTGGACCTGTCCCTCAACCATCCCGTTGCTCCAAGGCAGTTGTAATGCCGCGGCGACGGCAGCCTGATCTCTCCGAAGGTTCCGAGCAAAACGTGCATAGGGTGATCTCTCTGCCGCGCCGAGCCAAGCAGGCCATGCGGCAACGTCCCGCTTGCGAATGATCTCAAACAGACCCCTTGCAGTCTGAGCCAGCTCACCTATTTCTGGAGAGGCTTCGTAGAGTGCTTTCAGATATCGATGCTTGAGAGGATCGGCATTCAGCATCAACCACCCGATACGTTGATGCCCGATGGGTTTCAATCTCTTGGTGACCGGACCGGCTCTATTCTTCTTCGTAGATCCAAAGCGATGCCGCAACCATCTGCGGACGGTTAAGGACTTACCCTCGAAGCCTCGTTCTTTGAGTTCTTCCCAGAGCAACATGATGTTCCGGTAACCTTCTCCGTATCGTTTCTCTAGGTGTGGACCGTAGGCATCGACGATGCTCGGGAACACCCGACGCCTCCGCTCCGGAAAGACGCCATAGGAAAGCCAGCGCTGCACAGTGCGCAGACTAACACCCAGTTGCCGCGAGGCTTCCGACTGGCTAGTGCCAGCGTCGAGCAGGCCAAGGATGTCTTGATAAACTTTCAAGCGGTGCTCGCGCTTCAGCAATGTTCTTTCAGCGGCTACCGTAGAAGCCGCACATTGTTCTTCGGCGATTGAGGTAGCGTGGGACTTGCAAATCATCTGCATCGCAACCTCACTCATCGTGTGGCGATGACGCTCGAGGGACCGCATCAGAGTCTCGAGTAAATTGTTCAGCAGATGCCAGCGGTCCGCGACCTGCACTGCTTTAGGCGCTCCTTTCGCAATGGCATCTGCAAAAGCACTCGCCCGGTCACGGCTCACAACCTCCACACTCGGATGCCGACGCAGCCATGCCGCTACTGTCTCCGTACTACGATTCGGCAGCAGATCGATAACTCGGCGCTGCTCCAGATCACAAAGAATTGTTCCATAACGGTGGCCCTTCTTCCATGCCCACTCGTCAATTCCAACCACCCGGGGCGTCGAGGATATAGATGGTCGCGACTGCATGCGAAGCACCCGCAGTAGTGTCGGGCCGCTGGCTAGTAAACCTAGTTTGCGGGCCAATCGTGCACCTGCTCGACCGCCGAGCGACATCGTGATCGCGCTCAGCGCCTCACTTGACCGACGACTTCGGCGGGAATATCTCTCCACGGTTCCCGGCAGCTTCTCTGTAAAGATGCGACGCGAACACCGCTCTTGATCGCAAAAGAACTTGCGAGCTTGAAGCAGGATCTCAACCGGAACGCCCTCCCAGGGAAGGTCTGCGATCCTGCGTCTGTATCGGCTGTGCACCCTGGAAGAGCGGCCGGCACAACTCGGGCACACAGAAAACGTCTGGCAGGCACGCAGTTCGACTTCGATCGAGCCGGCCTTTTGACGAAGACAAACCAACTCTACTTCCGCCTTGTCCGGGATGAGGTTTGCGCGGTTCATAGCTAATGGTTTACACCCGCAAATGCCACTTCACCAAAAGTGTTTCAGAACCCAAATAATTAGCAAAACGACACCCAAGCCCCTAAGTCAGCGGTTTGCGCTGATGCGAGGGAGTTCTACTTACGTAAAGCTACTTATATTTCTCTTTCATAACTCCGTATTTGTACTAATTTACAAAGGTTGTAGCGTCTGGCATAGTCGGAGGAATCCGCTTGTTGAGGTTTATAGATGAATCGAAACTGCAGACTTCTTCTTCTAGCTAGGGTCGCATTTTGTATTTTGGCGCCTATGCTCGCCACACGCTTGATCATTGGCCAGACCTCAACTACCGGCGCAATTCGCGGTACGGTGACGGACCCGCAGGGTGCGGCAATTCGCGGCGCTAGCGTGACAGTGACTTCAGAGGGCACGGCCGCAGTACGTGCGGTGACGACCGACAGCGCAGGCGAGTATACGGTTGGCCTGCTACCTCCTGGGGCTTATACCTTAAATATTTCCGCGCCTGGATTCAAGGTGGAGAATCCTGGCGTTGCCACTGTGACGGTGACGGAGACATCGCGCATGGATGCCAAACTGGTGATCGGCAGCAGGAGTGAGGCCGTGGAGGTGACATCGCAGACGCCTGCCCTGCAGGTGGAGAATGCGACGCTGGGTACCGTGGTGGATGGCTCAGTAATTCAGCAGTTGCCACTGACCAGCCGAAATTACACACAGGTTCTGACGCTGTCTGCTGGCGTTTCTGGAGACCTGAACAGCGCTGCCACGCTCGGCAATGGCACGACTGACGTCTATGTCAACGGGGCGAGCAACATCAGCAATAACTTTCATATGGACGGGGCGGACATTAACAACTTTGCGTCAGGTAGAGCAGGCGATTTTGTGCAGCAGGCAGGTATTCCCATTCCTAACCCGGACTCATTACAGGAGTTCAAGATCCAGACGACAAACTACGACGCAGGTTTCGGGCGTGACGCGGGAGCCAACGTCGATGTCGTCACTAAGACGGGCACTAATCAGTTTCACGGTACGCTGTGGGAGTTTTTCCGTAACGACGTTCTGAATGCAAATGACACATTTTTAAAGATCGCTGGACAACCGCGACCAGCGATGAAGCAGAATCAGTTTGGAGGTACTTTCGGCGGCCCGATCAAGAAGGATAGGCTGTTTTTCTTCGGCAGCTATCAGGGAACGCGGCAAGTGAATGGGCTGAGCTCCAGCTCCTTGCAAAGCGTCTCGCTGTTTCCTCTCACGAACGACCGAAGCGCTGCCGCAATCGGCGCGATTGGATGTCCCAATGGCAATCCGAAGTGGCATCCGTACAACGGGGGACAGTACGATCAAAGCGGGCATCAGGTAGAAGTAGCATGCGATGGATCGAACATCAATCCGGTCGCTCTGAATTTATTGAACCAGAAGATCTCCAACGGCACATATCTGGTTCCTAGCCCGCAGCGACTCTCCACAGACACCAACGGCAATCCGATCGGCCTGTCCACTTTCAGCATCCCGTCCACGTACAGCGAAAATCAATACCTGGTGAACGTGGACTATCTGTTGTCGGCTAAGCACACGCTTTCAGAGCGATACTTCTATTCCAGGTATCCCGAGAATCAGCCATTCAGCGCAGTCGGGGATACTCCAGGCAACGGCGTTGGTACAATCTACAACGATCAGCTAGCGGTCCTGAAGCTAACCTCGGCTCTGAATACCAGTCTGCTCAACGAGGCGCTGGTCGGTTACATCCGGAGCAGCGGCCAGCTACAGACCCAGTCAACCCTGACCGCTAGTCAGATTGGTATGACAACTCCCAGCGATCCGACTTATCCGTTGTTCCCGGTAACCTCAATCACGGGCTACTTCTCGCTTGGTGGAGGTGGCAACGACGAGTCATCCTCAGTGGTCAACACCTTTGAGATCGACGATCAGATCAGCTGGAGCCGCGGTCGGCAGAGTGTTCGCGCAGGGTTTCTTGGAGAGAAGAACCAGTTCGACTTCAACGACCCGGAACAGAAGCGCGGCAACCTGAACTTCTCTACCTTTCAAGACTTTCTTCTGGGCGAGAGCGCGGCCCAAAACCATTCGGCCTACAGCAACGTCAACACAGCGGGTAGCCAGCAAGGCAGCTACTACAAGGGCTATCGCGGCACTGATATGGCGATGTTCCTCCAGGACGACATCAAGCTACGTCCGAATCTAACGCTGAACGCCGGTATTCGCTGGGAAATCGACAGTAACATCAGCTTTGGGCATGGTGAGGAGAGTAGCTTCTGGCCGTCGCTGGTAACGCCCTTTCAGCCTTTACCGGCTAATGGAACTCTTAATGGATTCATAGTTCCGAACAATTATGAGCTACCCGTGCCTGCAGGCGTGACCAAGATTGGGAGCCGCAGCTTAACGAAAAACGATCTACCGCTGCATAACGTCGGCCCGCGTCTCGGCTTTGCATGGCAGCCGCTGGGGACAGATAGCTCAATGGTGTTGCGGGGAGGCTATGGAATCTTCTTCACGCTGCCGAATGCCAATTCGGTGCTCCAGACGCTTGGAGGGCAGCCATTTGTGAGTAGTGCGACATTGAACAACGCTGACGACCAAACTTCAACGTTCCAAGCACCCTACACTCAGCCGCTGACGCCTGGAGCGTGGCAGGTGCTCTCGCCAACTGCAGCTCCGCGATCAGTCGTAGGCGTCGCCGAGAACTACGACACGCCTTTGGTCCAACAGTACAACATGGAAGTCGAGCAGCAACTCCCGGCGCGACTGGTGCTCGAGGTGGGCTATGTAGGGACGCACGGCGCACGTCTGGAGGAAGGCCGCAACATTAATCGCGCTTACTTGGCTAGTCCGCAGAATCCGATCAATGGTGTCACGACCAACAGCACCCAATCCTCGAACGTGGAAGCTCGGGTTCCATACCAGGGATTTACGCCAACCGGGGTAACCCTGATCGAGACCTACGGCATCTCCAACTACGATAGTCTGCAGGCCACTTTGAAGCGGCAGGTCAGCCGAGGTATTTACCTCCAAGCCGCATACACCTGGAGCAAGGTGCTGACGACAGTGACCGGCGGCGACGGAACAAATGGAGTTTTCGAAGGCGGAAGCGGCAACAGCAACGATCCCAACTTCCTGCACGACCGCTATGGCCCGGCTGGATATGACCGCACAAACCGCTTCGTGCTGGGCTATACCTGGGCATTGCCCAGCTGGAAGAACAGCAACTTGATCGAACGCGTGGTGACTGGGGGATGGACACTGAGTGGAACTTCGACATTCCAGTCTGGCAAACCTCTCACCTTCACCGATGCGCGCAATGGCACCGCATACGGGAACCAGATAGCAAGTCGCGCGCAGTTCGCTCCGGGAATGGGTAATGGCAACATCTTGAATAAAAATGGGGGAACAATGCTTAATCGCGTTAAGAACAATTCATATCTGAATCCCTCCAGCGAGGTGTTTGCAGTGGCGGCTCCGGTTGCGAACAGTGTAGCGTTCGGCGGCGCTCAGGCTACGGACTACGGAAACAGTTCGGTCGGTGCGGCGCGGGGTCCTGGCAATGATAACTGGGACATGGCACTAGAAAAGACGGCGCGCGTGGGAGGCATCCGGGAGGATGCAGCGCTACAGTTCCGGACAGAATTCTTCAACGTGTGGAACCACCCTGAATACAACTTGCCTGCAACTGCTGTGAACGCGGCTAGCTATGGACAAATCAACAGTTCGGCAGGGTCGCCCCGGCTCATCCAATTTGCATTGAAATACCTCTTCTAAATTGTTACGGCAGCCGTGGTGCGGCGCTGCTGCTTCTGCTCGAAGCAGAGTTGGGCATATGACACCGCGCTGACTAGCATTCCGTTTCACCTGTTGCTTGATGAGGAGGGGATTCATGTTTCGATTGTTTATTACTGTTACCGTTTTGTTAACTGGCTCTAGCACAATGCTTGCCGCGGATCACACCCTACTTGCGACACCCAGCACGATTGAATGGGGACACTATGCTGTCACCGCACCAGCTCTGACAGTCAAGAGTGGCGACACAGTGACCATTCAGACTCTCTCGACGTGCGGCCCAAACAGTCGGCTCATTGCAGAGGGCGTCAAGCCCGAGGACATCCCTGCCTATAATGACCCGATTTATACCGCTGATATCCCAGCCAACCAAAAGGGGCCGGGCGGCCATATTCTCACCGGCCCCGTCGCTATCGAGGGTGCGGAGCCGGGCGATGTTCTAGAAATTCAAATATTAAAGGTCCAGATCGATGCGAACTTTGCTTGCAATGGCTTCGGCTTGCATCACGGATTCCTGCCCATGGAGTTTCCCTACAGCCGCAGCCGGATCATCCCGCTCGACCGCAATAAGATGATAGCCCACTTCGCTCCCGGCATTGACATTCCACTCCATCCGTTTTTCGGCAGTATGGGCGTGGCACCGGGGACGGGGCGAGTGGATAGCGCGCCGCCCTTCTCGCACGCGGGCAATATGGACAACAAGGAGCTTGTCGCGGGTACAACGCTGTACATTCCGGTGGCAGCCAAGGGTGCGCTATTCGTTGCGGGTGACGGACATGCTGGCCAAGGCAACGGTGAGGTCGATATTACAGCGATGGAAACATTCCTTACGGGTACTTTCCGATTTGTGCTGCACAAGCATGAGACCCTTCTCTGGCCTCGCGCCGAAACGCCAAAGGATTACATTTCTATGGGGTTCAGCGCTGATGAGAAAGAGGCCACCGAACACGCGCTGCTCGATATGATCGATTTTCTGGTGGTAAAGAAACACCTCACGCGCGACGAGGCCTACATGTTGTCCAGCGTTGCTGTAGATCTGGACATTACCCAATTGGTCGATGGGAACGTGGGTGTCCATGCGCTATGCCCAAAAGATATTTTCATCGACAGTTCAACGAAGTAGTTCAGCCTGACGGGTTTTGGTGGTCGGGCTCGAGACGCGAAACCGCAAGCCTTTAGGCCTGCGATTTTGCTCCGTTTAAGCTAACGACAAAAGATCGGTTACTATTAGGTTAATACGCAAAATGTGTCTGCCCCTGTCAATCAACCTGCTTTTCTAAACGATTGAGGTGCCTATGACAGAACATGAGTTTTTTGAAGCTCATACAGTGCTTCCATTCCTATCAACGGATGTGGAGACTTCTGTGGCCTATTTGCGCGCCCTGATCGACTGCAGTCCAATTGCGATCGTGGTTCTCGATTCCCAGCATCGTTACCAGATGTGTAACTCTTCCTTCGTCAAATTATTTCAGTACACTCGGGACGAGTTGCGAGGGAGCGACCTGGATGTGCTTATTGCCGACCCCAATGAGGTAGAGGAGGCCGCACGGTTGACCAAGATGGTGCGTAATGGAGTCAAGATCCACGAAGTTGCGCATCGCCGCCGCCGCGATGGGATGATGATTGACGTAGAAATCTACGGCATTCCCTTGATGGCCAACGGAGTACTGGCCGGCGTCTATGGGCTCTACCAGGATGTGACGGAACGCAACCGCGCACAGACGGCTCTACGTCAGATCACAAACCAGATGGAGGATCTACAGCAGAAGGAACGGCGCCGGATTGCCCGCGACCTGCACGACTCGACTGCACAGGAGTTGGCCGTGCTGAACTGGAATCTTGCCCGACTCGACAGCGAAGTACAAAACTACAACAGCGACTTGATAGCGCTTGTGCGAGAGACCAGGGAGATTGCATCGCAGTGCTCGTCGCGCATTCGCAGCGCGGCCTATCTGCTGCACCCGCCACTGCTAGGAGACGAGGGGTTGCCGCTAGCGCTGGATTCCATGGTGAAAGAATTCGGACGGCGGAGCGGGATCAACGTGGCACTCGATTTAGGACCGGAAGTCAATAGGTTTTGCGACGAGATCGAGATCGCGGTCTTCAGAATTGTGCAGGAGGCGTTGGCGAACGTGCTCCGACACTCAGGTAGTCCGCTGGTCGACATTTCACTGCACATCCGCGGCCAATGGCTCTCGTTGGAGGTGAGCGAACCCGGCAATGGCGGTGCGGTCGGCCCACTCCTTCGAGAGCCTGATCTGGCCCCTGGGCTAGGGATGCTGGGGATGAGGGAGCGGGCCGAACAACTCGGGGGGTATCTGAACACCTATCGCAGTGATGGAGGAACCACGTTAGTAGCCATGGTACCGTTGAGGATTGAACTGGATGGGTGAGCTGAGGCTTCTGATCGCCGACGACCATGAGCTCATTCGCCGTGGACTGCGGGGCCTGCTAGCCGGTCAACTCGGATGGGAAATAGTGGGCGAGGCTCGTGATGGCCTGGAGGCCGTCGAGATGTCGCTCGCGCTTAGGCCAGATATCGTGATCCTGGACTTCTTCATGCCGAAGTTGAATGGACCTGCCGCAGCGCTACAGATTATCCGTACATCGCCCCAGACTCGGATTGTCATTCTAACAATGGACGATTCCGAACAAGTCATTCGCGAAGTGCTGCTGGCTGGCGTCGCCAGCCTCGTCCTAAAAAGCGATGCACAGCTTGACCTTCTGACGGCGATCAAATCGGCAGCCGAGAATCGCCACTTTTTGGGGGGGGGCATTGCGAAGGTGATCTCGGGGAACTATCTTGCGAGCACCCCAGAGCCAGCAAGTAAGCCTAATAAGTCCAAGAATCTGGCCCAGTTGACTGGCCGCGAGCGGGAGGTGCTGGAGCTGCTGGCCGAAGGAATGTCAAGTCGGGAGGCGGCGGTTCGCCTTCAGATCAGCACTCGTACCGTGGAATCCCATCGCACAAATATCAGTCGAAAGATGGGTTTTAGCTCGATCGCGGATTTGGTGAGGTATGCCGTTCGCCATGGAATGATCGCTTCCAACTGAGCCATAGGGACTCTGGCCGGAGAAAAGGGATACCTTGGCAGGCTTATTTGTGAGTCTTACCCCCTCGCTGGCAAGGTACACACAAACGTGCCTCACGCCAGTAAGGTGTAGCTTGGATCGCAATGTGGCGTAAGTATTTGGGCGCTATGTGGCGTAAGCTGCGCCAAGACTGAATTCAGCCTTGTCCAATAACCAGGCTGTCTCTCGCTGCGGTGACGATCTCTTTGGAGACGATCTCAGCCTGATTGACCTTCAGGACGCGCTGGACCTGGGTGAGAAGGCGGGTGAGCAGCCGGAAGTTCCGCCACTCATGCGGATCAGAGCAGCAATGACGTCCGGAGCGAGAACTGCGTCGGGTAGTGTCACACCGGCCGGCAGCCACCGTTCGCCCAGAAGTTTCGTCATCTGCGCTTCGTCCAACGGACGGTACTCATGGACGAACCCAATTCGGGAGTAGAACTGAGGGAAGCGAGCGACCCTCTTCTCGATACCAGGCATGCCGATTAGCACCATGCCTATCCCTCCATCATCAAAGATCGACCTGATCGCTTCAAGGCTATTCATGTGCAACCGATCGGCTTCATCCACCAGGATCAGTGTCGTTGGGTCGGGCACAGCTCTCTTGAGCGTCTGAAAATGTTCGAAGGTTTGGAAGTAGGTTGGATCGACCGCAGGTCGATCACAGGGTGAGCAGCCTGGCTTGTTCATGATCTCTGCGCGCCTCGCTTGGTCCTTTAGGCGAATTGCATCAAGAGTGTCGGTGGCCTCCTTCTGGATTGGGCGAAGAGCCACCTCCTTCAGCCTCTCACGGGTGGTTCGAATGTCGAACTGAACTCTCGCCGGCGTGTTCACCACTTCCGTGGTGTAGAGCACGGTATCGATCGGTAGCTGGTCACGGGACTCCGCTGGTTCGCGATGAACTTTGAGGATCATCCGCACGGCTATATCTCAAGGCTGAAAGCGTTTTGCCGATTCCGGGAGCTCCGTAGCAAAGCCCGATATAGCGGAACTCACGGCAGGCGTCACAAAACTCTACGAAGCGGTGATACTCGACCGTCTCCACAAAGGCCGAATCACTCGTTACGGTATCGCTTGATGCGGACCGTGGAACTGGTGGGGCCTGAGACGGGTACATGGATTTCCTCCTGGGCAGGCCCTTGTTTCAGTTGCAGAAGAGTGTCGACCATCTTCTGGCGGTCGTGGAGGATCGACCGCAGTTCCTTTCGGCGCTGATTGCGGACGCGAATGACATCTCGCAGAGGGATTGTCTCTCCAGTCAACTCTGCGGAGATTGCTCTGCATAGGAATCAATCCTTATAAAACACCCGAATTTCGCCCATATCCCTTGGGTCGAAGCGGATGGTTGCGTTCTCCCCGACATAAGCAGCCAATGTGAGAGACAGGTAGCGCAGTCCCTGGAAGTGGATCCCATCTCGGCGAATCTTCCGGGCACGCACCTCATGCATCAGCAACAGATCGAGCTGTTCAAGCGATTCTGGCATGCGGCGCAGAAATGCTCCTTCCTCCCAGCGCTCAGAAGGCGGAAGCTGTCCGTCAGCGTTCTAACGCCGATGGTAGATCTCCAGGAGGAAGTGACGGAACCGTTCGTCAAACTGTTCCAGGGACAGTCTAGGGGTACCTTTCTTATGGCGTATACAGCCATCGAGATCACAGAGAAACATCTCGTTGACGGTCCGGAAGAACCGCTCGATACGGCCGCGGCCCTGGGGCTTACCCGGTATCGAAAACACTAACCGTATCTTGAGGTCAGCGGCTACTTGTTGAAGGTGCTTGGAGGTAAAGTCGGCGCCGTAGCACCACACGAGGCGCTTGGAAGGACGAGTTGAGAGGAAGACAGGAAGTCGGGTCGAGGGAGCGTAGCGACCGAGATCCGACTTCCTGGGCCATTGTCGGCCACAGGTCTCCTAAGCTGAACGTATGCCTACTTTCACTTCAGGAGAGAACCAACCATGTCCCTTGTCCAGCCTACTCAACCGCCCTCCGTTCTGGTAGCCATTGATATAGCCAAGCTACGTCACGATGTCCTGATCGAAGCGCCGGGATGGAAGAACCGCAAGCGCATGATCCTGCCCAACACCGCAGCCGAGTTTCGCCTGTTCGCTGACTTTCTTCATGGTCTGAAGCACCCAGTACGCGTTGTCTTCGAGGCCACCGGCAACTATCATCGACCGCTAGCCCATTTTCTACAGACAGAGGGCTTCCACTTGGAGTTGATCGCGTCCTTGGCTGTCGCTCGTACGCGTGAAGCGATGCATAACTCCTGGGACAAGAACGATCCGAAGGACGCCCAGGTCCTGCTGCATCTGCTCAAGACCGGCGTGACCCAGCGCTACCATGACCCGCTCGCGAACCACATCCATGACTTTCAGGAGCTGTCGCTCACCTATGCTCAGATCTCGCTGGAGAAGACGCGGACACAGCATCGGCTCCTGACTCACTACCTGCCGCTCTACTTTCCTGAGATAGAGCGGTACTACCATGCCTCGCGTTCTGAGTGGCTCCTTGCTTTCCTTCAGGTATTCCCGACGCCCACGCTGATCGCACGCCTCTCGATGGAAGACTTTGTTCAGCAGGCATGGGCAGTCGTTGGACGGAAGGTGAGTAGACAACGGCTGCTTGAAGATATCTACCGCACAGCTCAGGCTTCCATCGGTATCCCCGTCGACGAGAACTCAGAAGCAGTGGCGATGTTCCGAGTCGTACTCGGTGAGATGATCCGCCTCTGCCAGCTGCGCGATCAACTGGAACAACGAGCAGCACATCACCTCCAGGACAACGCCGACTTCCGGCGCCTCCAGCAGCTGCCTGGCGTCGGTCCCATCCTGGCGTTGACCATTCTCGCCGAAGCCGGCGACCTGCGCCGCTTCAACCATCATCGTCAGTTCCTCAAGTTCTGCGGCCTCGATCTCTCGACTCAGCAGTCAGGCCAGTTCCGCGGAGCCACCAAGCTGTCCAAGTACGGCAACGCACGGCTTCGCTGCGCCTTCTGGATGGCCGCCACCGTGGCCGTGCGCCTGCGTGAGAACAGCTTCCGGGACAAGTTCGAACGATATCTCCGGCGTGATCCTACCAGTGCCGACCGCAAGCGCATGGCCTATGTCGCCGTGGCTGCCAAGATGGCACGCGTGGCCCATGGGATCATCAAGACCGGGACCGACTTCCGCTGCTTCCATGAGGCAGCGGCACCAAGTGGAAGAGCCGCTTCACCTGGGCCGTTGAGGCCGTGAGGACCTCGTAGATAATGATCCGGCCTTCCACTTGGTTGAGATTTCATTTTGAGTACAGTGGAGACTGCGCACCCTCGGCAGATCTCGTGTCGCTATGGTCGAACGCTCAGCCCTTGCTCGTGGAAGCCACTTGGAGGTACAGTCGTCGTCAAGCACATCCCATACGGGATGCTAAGGGGCCTTCTCTTCTCTCCAGCTTTTCCTTCCTGTGTTAGTACGTTGTCTGTGTAGAGGATGTCGGGCACGCCACAGATCTGCCAATGTGGATGCCCTTTACGCCATATCCCCTGCCGCAAAGCAAGCGAGGTTCTGATGGAAGAAGGCGCGTCAAATCCGAGATAGTAGCCGGCGCTCGCCCGGCTGTAATCGTCGATCACAATCGTTAGCCATGGCTGTGCCGTCGATCCATCCTCCTTGAGCAACTTGATATCAAGTTGTGCGTGATCTGCCTGCCAGATTGAGTTTGGCTTGCTGGCTTCCCGTCGATGGATCAGATCGAAACTCTCGCCGTATGATTTGGCTCCCTGGTGAGCCAGGGTGCGAAGGCTCGGTGGCACCTCTCGAACGATGTCGTACACGGTCCAGTAACTTGGAACGGTGTCACCGATGGCCTCCGCATATTCCTTGATCTGGCGGTGAACGGAAGTGATCGGGACCGGATGGCTCTCGAGCGCAAGCCCCTCAATCGCCCTCTTCATCGGCTCAGACACCACTTTCCGGGCGCCATGATCGATCCGGGTCTTGCGAGCCAAGGATGCCAATCCGGAAGTGCGGTACAGTGCCACCCAACGTTGAGCCGTTCGGAATGCCAATCCCGCCTCTTCCGCTACCAATCGGAGAGGCCTGTCCTCTTCCAGGTGTGGTTGTAACCAACGAAAGCGATGCATCGCAATCTCTCCGTCTTCCTCCGACAACGCCAAGAGTTCTTGCATGCCCTGAGCTTACGCCATAAAGCGCCCAAAGATTTACGCCAAATAGCGATCAAAGCGACAGGGGGCGACCAAGAGGGCGAAAGCGAATGTTTAGCGAAGAGTGGGTTTCAATCCACGCCCCCGCGTGGGGGGCGACGCTGTCTTCGCCCTTTCTTTGGCGAATAGTTGACGTTTCAATCCACGCCCCCGCGTGGGGGGCGACGGTAAGTGTGGGGACTGAGGTGCAGCCGTAGTCGTAGTTTCAATCCACGCCCCCGCGTGGGGGACGACACTTCCAGTACCGTTCGCTTGCGTTCGACCCGTGGTTTCAATCCACGCCCCCGCGTGGGGGGGCGACCGCCGCTGAATGTCTGCTACAACGTCACGTTGACGTTTCAATCCACGCCCCCGCGTGGGGGGGCGACCTCATCCTCACTCTCAGCCATGGGGGTAGCAGGGTTTCAATCCACGCCCCCGCGTGGGGGGGCGACGTGGTCGAGATAGATTTGATCCAAGGTAGCTAAAGGTTTCAATCCACGCCCCCGCGTGGGGGGGCGACGATATGCGAGGTCGCTCAGCGCCTGTATGTTCGCGGTTTCAATCCACGCCCCCGCGTGGGGGGGCGACACCGCTGTAACGCGATAGCGACCACCTACTCTAGTTTCAATCCACGCCCCCGCGTGGGGGGGCGACGCAAAGGGGAATACTCCAAGGCCGGATTGCTTGAGTTTCAATCCACGCCCCCGCGTGGGGGGGCGACGCCGCCAGGTGCCGCTTGCGCTGCCGATCACGGGTGTTTCAATCCACGCCCCCGCGTGGGGGGGCGACTTGGCGCTCGGCATGTTGCGCACGCCATACTCCAGTTTCAATCCACGCCCCCGCGTGGGGGGGCGACCTGCTCCTCGCGACGCTACTCTTTGCCGCCCGCGGTTTCAATCCACGCCCCCGCGTGGGGGGGCGACGAGACACCGTGCGGAGGTATCGTGGCAGAAGATGTTTCAATCCACGCCCCCGCGTGGGGGGCGACTCGAGATGCGGATGTTCTCGTTCGGTGCGTCGGCGATGTTTCAATCCACGCCCCCGCGTGGGGGGGCGACCCAATGCCGACGAGTAAGCTGCGACCGTTTGGGGAGTTTCAATCCACGCCCCCGCGTGGGGGGGCGACCTGATCCCCGCGTCATCATGGACGGCATCACGCGGGTTTCAATCCACGCCCCCGCGTGGGGGGGCGACGTGCCAGATACGAGCACGCATGCTTCAGAACCAGTTTCAATCCACGCCCCCGCGTGGGGGGGCGACTGGCCCTTGCCTGCGTCTCTCCACCTTTCTTGAGGTTTCAATCCACGCCCCCGCGTGGGGGGGCGACATGCTTGACGATTTTTACTACTGGATTCCCACTGTTTCAATCCACGCCCCCGCGTGGGGGGGCGACCGGGGTGATTCTGTAGCTCACAAAACCTCCCGAAAGTTTCAATCCACGCCCCCGCGTGGGGGGGCGACGGCATATATGGCGTTCGTCGTCATGTTCACGAGCGGTTTCAATCCACGCCCCCGCGTGGGGGGGCGACCGGCTTACCAAAGCGGTCGATTGGGCCAGAATAGGTTTCAATCCACGCCCCCGCGTGGGGGGGCGACGGCACACGTTGTAAAGAGCTTAGTGCGCTATAGATAGCTTGCCACAAACGCGAACTTAACTCTGTGCCTTGCGCATAGATGAGCCTGTTGAGGACATTCCTGATGCATCTTCATGGTTGTAAGTCATTTAGCCGATCTGCGGATGTTGCGGAGAATCGTTGCTCGCTTGGGGTTCGCGCGAACGAACACGAGGTTGCGATCACTAAAGAATCAGCGGCGCTTCGGGGTCATAGGAGAGCTTTGTGCCGACATGCTCCACCCGTCGTCTCCATTCGTTTCCGAGAAAATAGAACCGAAGACTGTCCTGAGCGGGATCAGCTTCTGACACAAGACTGGCCCGCAGCACGACCCACTGCGCGGCGTCCACGACGCACTCGAAGACGGAGTTCTGCACCCGTTGTCCATGATCTTCGCACAACCGCGCCACGCGGCGCAGTCTGCGTCGTCCCGCGTCGTCGCGAGTGCTGACGTCGTAGCTAACGAGGACCATCATGGCGGTTTTTCGTCTCCAATTGCGAAGGCTCCTATCTCCAGAAGAACGCGGGATAGGCGTCGAGGCCGCCGCGCACATGACGCGCCAGCAGCAACGCCTGAACATACGGCACCAGTCCCAGCGGAATGCGCTCTTTCAGATAGGGGTGTTCGATCTCGTCCTGTTTACGAAGTTGCCAGGCTGAGACGACTTGCTTGCGCGTCTCGTCGTCCATCTGAATGCCGCCGCCGTCCTGCTCGGTGAAGCCCGATGCCTGCACCTGACGGCGGTTGATGAGCGTCAACACCAGGCGGTCAGCCAGCGCGGCACGAAGTTCCTCCATTAAGTCAAGCGCAAGACTTGGACGCCCTGGACGGTCGGTGTGGAGGAAGCCTACCGCTGGGTCCAGGCCGACGCTCTCCAGAGCCGATTCGATGTCATGGCGCAAAAGCGCATAGACGAACGACAGCAGCGCGTTGACGCGATCCATCGGAGGCCGTCGGGAGCGGCCCGCAAAGTGAAATGATTCATAATCCCCGCCGATCATTCGGTCGAAGACAGAGAAGTACACTTGCCCTGCCATACCTTCATGCCCCCGCGCCTCATCGATGGAGGGTGCTCGTGCGGCCTCCAAGCCAGCCCAGGAGAGGCGGTTCGCCGCGTCGCGCAGTTCTTTCTCGCAAGCTTCGTCCGCGATCTCGCGGGCAGCACGCAGCAACACAACGCGGCTATTTGCGATCTTGGCTGCCACGATCGTGCGCACAACAGGAAGCGAACGGGCTTCGTCGTCGGCGATCCGGTACTGCTGCCTTCGTAACAGCACATTGCCGGAGATGGGGCCATTCACGCGGGCGATGAACCTGCCTTGCTCGGAGAGAAACGAGATGCCTATGCCGCGCTCACTGCACAGCCACAGCACCGGAGGGCTGCATGAGACCCGGCCCCAGCAGACCAGCCCTTCCAACGTATGCACCGGAACACGCAGCTTCAGCTCGTCACCGATCTTGATTGCGACAGTCTCGCCGTCGCGGTGCAGGTATGCGCCTTGGGTCATGACGTGCAGTGTGTTGAGAAGTTTGCGCATGGTCGGAGCTAAACCTCTTGCCGCAGAGAGCGAAGTTGAAGCGCCACCCACTGCGCGGCATCGCTGTGGGACGTGGCCTCTGGAAGACAGACGTCGACCAGCGAGCAGTTGCGGCAGTATGGTCCCGGGGTCGCAGCGGGCGTTATGCCGCTTCGGTGTAATCGGTGCATAGTAGCGGCAAGTTCTTCGGTGCGGGATCGCAACTGAAGCGTGAACTCGATTTCCAAACGCCGTCGTGGGTTGCCGTAAAAGATGGCACCGCACTCAATTGTGGTCTGCAACATCTCCTCCAGGCAAAGCGCCTGGGCACAGAGTTGGACGGTATCGCAGTCGTTGGGCTTACTCTTGCCGCGCTTGTACTCCACTGGATACGGAGCGGCCTTGAGGCCGCCCGAATTAGCTTTAAACTCGACGATGTCGGCGCGTCCGGTCAGGTGCAGCCTCTCCGACCGCAGCCACATGCCACGCACGGTGCGCACACCGGCTCGGCGGCTATCCCCGGGCAGGTCGGCGCGTTCGTGTAACAGGCGCCCTTCGGCGGTGCGAACGTTCTCCACCCACACCTGCTCAAGATGAATAAGAGCCCACTGACGTGGACAGAAAGCCAGGTGCTGCAGTCCACTGATCGGCAGTGAATCATCGTCGGCTTCGGAGGTGAGCATGCTCATACGTAACGCCAGCAGGTGACCCCGGGCAGCGGTTGGGTGCCGTCTTCCGGAGCGGTGAGGCGCGGCATGTAGTCCGAGAAATGGCGGGCAGCTCTTTCATGGCCGATCTGTACCGTCTCCAACACCTTGTGCGCGGGAGCATTGCCGAGCTTAAGATCGTGCTCGAAGAGGAACAGACCGCGCACGGACATTTCACCGCGCGAGGCCGAGCGGTCGTGATCGAAGAGGTGCTCCAGCGATTCGAGCAGTACGCCGAGGTCGGCCTTCGTGAAGCCGGTGTCGGCGGCGAGGAACGGCGAGATGAAGCCGTGCATCCGGTAGAGCCCATATGGAATGCCGTGCTTGCGGCCAATCTGCCCACTACCGGCGCGGTCCTCTCCGTCCTCGCCAGTAACGGCCTGCTGGCCTGCATCAGTGGCGTTCGTAAGCGCTACGCGCGTGATGGTATGTGCAATGCTCATCACCGGATCGATAGAGCTGCCGAATCCAAACTGCACCGGCCCACGCACCTGGCCGCAGTTCCACAGCTTCGTCGCGCCTTTAGGCTTCTTACCTTTGTTGACCTCGGCATCGGCCTCACTCTCGGCTTTACCAGTAGTCATCACCGCACCGAAAGTCCGAACGTCGTAGTAGTTCTGGCACATATAGTTGCGCGCCTTGTCGATAGACTTACCATCAGGCTCAATGCCGAGCGCATGGTGGGCGTCGCGCTGCACGTTCGCCAGAATGCCCCGCTCCTTGACGAAGATATTGTGCGGAGAAGCAAAGCCGCGCGTGAGGCCAACGTAGTTGCGGATCTTGCGCTTGATGCAGACATCGGTGACGAGGCCGTTGCCAGTCTCGGGGTCGACGCGCGGCGAGTTGTCTGCGTCGGGGTCGCCGTTGGGGTTGCCGTTCTGCACATCGAAGAGCAGAACGAGTTCATAACGCTTGTCAAGGGGTTCGTTGGGGGTAAAGTCGGGGCGGCTCATGCTTGGGTCTCTCCTTGGGTAGTCGGAACTGTCTCTTCGGTCATTGGATCGTTGTCCTCCTTGGGCTTGCCGCGAAAGAAGAACTGGCGCTGATGGTAGTAGCCAAGCGCAAACCGGCCCTGCTCTTCGAGTGTCAGCATGGAGGGAAAGCTTTCGATTCCATCTGCGATGCGCGTAATCAGACCCTGAAGATAATCTCCCTTCAAGCCCAGCTTTCGCAGATGGCTCTGCGAAAGTCGAACAAGTTGTGGGAACACTGTTCCAGGGCGGGTCGATGCCGCACCAAAATATCTGTCAACCAATGTCCGGTTGAGATTCTGGCCCTGCGCTCGAAGCTGCAATCGTTCATACACTGAGAGCAAGCGTCCAAGTCGGTAGGGTGCATCTGTTGATTCAGTATCGAGACTCATCTGTGGAACCTCCTTCATCTTGTGACTTGTGAAATACAGTTGGAGCAGCGCGGCGCGCTCCGATGTAACCTTCTGCTCGGCGCGATTGCGCTGAACTGCGGCAGAAAGCACAAGCCTTGGGAGTTTGCCGCCAAAGAGAACGCCCAGAAAGACCTCACCAGCAAGCCTCGGCGGCAGACGATCGAGCTTGCCCTGCAGCACCAGCGAGCGCAGCAAAAAGCCGAGCGGCTTGGGCTCGGGGCGGTCACCCGCTAGACGGATCGCATTGAAGTAGGCATTCAGGTTCGTCTCCAAAGCGGCGAGTGTGCCGGTGTGCATACGGCGCACCATAGCGCGTCCTTGCGCCCCGCTAACAATCAGGCAGAAGAAGCGTTTGGCTGAACCAGACGAGCGCTGGCCGCGATGGGGGCTGTTCAAGACGTCGCGTACCTTCTGCGGCGCGTACATCAGCTCATCCAATGTGCCGACAAGTTCGTCGGGGATGTCGGCCCAGAAGACGGCGGTCGTATCGCCGGTGAGACGCACGTTGCCTGTAAGGGACTGACCGGTGCGTGCGCTGATGGACCGGGAACTAAGAAGCGCCCGCATACCTTCCACGTATTCCGTCATGCACTCACGGCAGACAGGCGCGTTGTCGTTGCGCTCCAGGCCGTACTTCTCGAAGGCAGCACTGTTGAAGGTGACCAGAGAGACTCCCGAGGTCACGCATCCTGCTATCTGGAGCGATGCGTGCTTGTCGACGGCTACGCGCTCGTTGCCACAGAGCAGGCACTGCCGTTGTTTCGCGGCCTCCGGCGTTTCGCTCCCCTTAGCGCGTTCGGCCCACCATCTCCTCAGAGCTTCATCGTCATGCAGAAAGTCACCGTCCACGCGAAAGGTGAAGAGGTCGTTGCTTGCGTAGCCCCGCTCGGCAAGCTCGGACGCACAGCTCGCGAGCTCCGCATCGCTGCCAAGGAAGGCCGCGACGGCTTTGCCTACGCTGCTCCCGGAACTCTCAGCGGCACCGCGTAGCAGCTCTGTGAACATCATTCGTCGCGTGTCAAGATCATCCTCAGGCCGCTTGCCGTCTGGCTCGATGCCAAGCACATATTCGGATTTATCGACCAGAAAGTCGGGGACGGCTTTGGACGTTCTTCCCAGCCTTCGAGGAATAGCGAACATCGCCGCCTGCCGCTTGGGTTTGCCCTTCTTGCCTTCGGGCAGCGGCACCTCCTGGTAGGTATCGATCAATCCCACATAGCTGCCGTACTCATCGAGCTTGATGATCCATTGGACGGGCTTGCTCTCAAAGGCGGGGTCGTCGACCAAGTGTTCGCGCTGCGCGAGTGCCTTCAGTTCGTGCAGGATCATAGCGTTCCTCCTGCGACCGAGCTTTGCCACTCGGGAATGTGCATGACGCCCTGCTCCAGTCGTGCGGGAAAGAATCGTGCCTGGTTCTGAGGGCCAAAGTCGATGTCGTGCAGCATCCAGCCGAGTTCGCGCGTCTCGGTCGCCAGCGGTGGGAACTTCGCCTCATCCCATAGCTCGATTGTGGCCGGAAACTCGCGGCAGCCAAGATAGGGTTGGTAGTGCTGCTGCCCCTTCTCCATGCGGCGCAAGAACATGGCGCGGAACTTTTCGAGCGTGTCCTCCTCGCCGGCCCGCAGGGTCATGTGCAGCCGCGCCGTCACACCGTAGTCCGGCTCGCGCAGCGCCAGCGTGTTGCGTTGGGCGCGGTCTTCGTCGCTGAAGAACTCCGGCAGCGGCTCACCGCCACGCGAGGCCCGCAGCGCGTTCTGCGTCGAGACCCGCGAGTTCACCTCGTTGCGCCGGAACTCGATCCACCGCACCGGACTGAGCAATGCAATGGAGCTAATCTCCCAACGAATGGCGGGCTTCCACAGTACGGCATCAATCACGCCACGCGCAGCCGACGGCGTCATCAACTCGTAGGACAGACGCTCAGTAGAAAACTCAGGCCGCGTAAAGCAGGCCATGCCGCCATGGATTCGAAGAGAAAACTCTGGTGTATTCATAGACAGGAAATGAGGAGAAGAATAGGCGAATACTTAGATGGGTGTCAATACATATTTGAGGAGGTAGAGAATGACTGTGAAAGGAAGTTGGTAGTGGGTCAGCGGTGGATGCTATGATAGAGCAGAGCCACCGAGGACATGGGGGCGGCAGCCTTCATAATCCTTCGCTCCTCTTATTCTTTGTCATCCCCGCCAGCCAGCTTGCGATAACGAAAATACATAAGAAGCCCATCCCTACACCTCCTCAACCCGTCAGTCCTGACGATGCTAGGAGCAACTGTACAGATGGGCTTGACTCGTGTCAAGTTCAGTTACATCGATGTAACTGTTTCAATCCACACCTCCCGATAGGGAGGTGACAGGTCCGACATCGAACCTCTGTCAAGTGTCTGGCTTGCCGCTACGGAAGTCAAAGGCATCACCCGACGATATAGCTTTCCGGCTCCACCCGCTCCCCACCCTGCCAGCCAAATCCGAACCGCGCATCGTAGACATCGACGCACTTCTCCTTCAGTACCCACGAAGAGTTGGGCTTGGATTCGTCGCGACGATATAGTAGAGGCTCCAGCACACCAAGCTTTTGCAGCCGTGCGATCTCCTGCGGTTGTAGCGACACGGTATACCGCTGTAGCCTGCGGAACGCCTGCCGAGTTACGCCATTTGGCGCACGCAATTCAAGCACTCGCCGCCAAGCATCACCATAGTCTGCGACGACCGGCTGGCCAGAGTCCTCGATCATGCGGAAGCGGTTAGCAACTTCAGGAAAGTTGAGATCGCGCTCGTGAGCGAGCACTTTAGGCGTGTCCGTGCCATCCTGCCCAAGGTTGCTCAGGAGGAGCTTAGTGTATTTCGCAAAGATCTCAGGATCTGCGAGGTCCGGCATTCCAGCGCGAAAGAAGTCCAACGACTCATCCAATCCCCGCTGCAAAGACTTTGCGGGCGGCTTCGACGGAGCACGAAAAACAATGAACCGCCCTGGCTGAGATAGACGCATCTCACGATTACAGCGACCAGCAGCCTGAGCAAGCGTCTCCAAGCCAGCTAGTGCGCGAAAGACGACGGGGAAATCCAGGTCTACTCCCGCTTCAACTAGTTGAGTTGCCACGAGTTGACAACGCTCACCACGCTGCAACCGTCCGCGCACCTCATTCAGCACCGACGAACGGTGGTTCGCGCACATCCTCGCCGATAAGTGTAAACAATCCTTACCAAGCGCCCGCGCCAACTCCTCGGCCTCCTGCCTGCGATGGACAATCACTAGCACGCGCTCGTGCCGTCCCAACTCTGCCGCCAGTTCTTCAAGGCTCACCGGCATCTTGAGATCGCCAAGCACCTCCATCCGAAAGCGATCCGCGATCACCGGAAAGTGCCGCGGATAATCGGGCACTATCTCTCGCGGTGCCTGCGCTGTGGCGTGGTCCTTCTTCGTAGTCAGCAATAACCGAGGCTGCGTGGCGGTGGAGTGTACGACGCTCGCGCCGAACTGCGAAGTCAGCAGATCGAGCGCCGAGTGGATCGGTCGCAAAAGTTGCTCCGGGAAGGTCTGCACTTCGTCGAGAAAGATCACACTGCGGCCGATGCGGTGCAGCTTGCGGCAGCGGCGCTTGTCATCGGCATATAGCGTTTCGAAGAGCTGCACACTGGTCGTCACGATCACGGGAGCGTCCCAGTTCTCGCAGGCCTGGCGGTTGCGATCGGTCTCCTCGTCCGGGTCGATGTTCGAGTGGTGCTCGACGACGTTGCACTCGCCCAAGGCATCTCGAAAGACTCTGACCGTCTGCTCCAGAATGGAGGTGTACGGCGCGACGAAGATGACCCGCTGCAGTCCGTTCAGTTCGGCGTGACGAAGCGCAAAGGCAAGCCCGCTGAGAGTTTTGCCGCCGCCCGTGGGGACGGTCAAGGTAAAGACTCCGGACGTCAAAGAGGCGGAGTGCAGACATTGCCGCAACACGTCGGCCCGCATCCGGTTCAGGGATGAATCAGCACGTTCCAGCGCGGCTCGGGATGTTTCCCTACATGCGGCCTCTACTCTGTCTGCGAGAACGCTGATGGAATCGAAGTCGGCCTGCCGGGCCTCGCCCTTGTCCCACTCCTCCGTGTTGAGGGAGTCCGCATCGACCAAAGACGAGAAGAGGAACCGCGTCGCAAGCGCTATGTACAGTTTGTCCTGAGCGTTGGCTGGAAGCGGTGGTGTGGCGGCGGCCAGCAACTCCTGCGGCAGGCCGTCGCGCTCCGCATCTTTTAAAAGGGCCGCGCCCACATTGTTTATGGCGTCTTCCAGCAACCCTAAGTTCTTCAGCCTACCGTGATGCGCCTGTATCGCAAGCGCGACAGGCAACAGATCCATTTCTGTGCGCCAGGCATGAGCGGCACCAACAATCGCATGTTGAACCCGCCGCCCGTCCCCCCCTTCGTTTGAGGCTTCAATGTCGCTTGCGATGTACTTTTGGAACTTTAGCTGATACTTTCCGGCATCGTGCCACAGTCCAGCCAACCGCGCGTGGGCCTTCCATGGCTGGGGAGCAAACTGCTCGGCGAGAGTTGCGACCTCCTCCAGATGTTTTCTGAGTTCTTGCCAGCGAGCTTTATCGGGATCAGTTCTGGAGTGCGCGTAAAAGTTCATCGATCGCCTCAAGTAATTATCCATTCAGTCGTTGCCCAATTCTTATATCGCCCCGACAAGATTATCCGGGTGTTTTGCCGAAGCGCATACCGGACAGTGCGAGTGATTGCTATTTCGTAGACTCTTTTTCTTCATCCGTATGCTTCTCCAAGCAAATGGCGGCACTCTAACATCTCCTTGCATGCGCATGGAGGATGGGCAAGAAGCCAGGTTTATGGGGTACCCCGAAGCTGTTTGAGGAGCACGTCGATAGGCATTATCTCTGTCTTCGCGTCGTGCTTGTAACTCTCCTGCCCTGGATAAACAACGATCTGACGATTGGCTTTGATATCGGCGCAGCCAATATAAAAACCTTTGCTGGGCCTTGGATCGCTGAGCGAACGCTTCATCTCGATTGCCCATCGCCGATTTGACGCGGTCTCCAAAACCAGATCGATCTCGGCTCCAACGGATGTGCGGTAAAACCACGCCTGAGTATTTGCCGGTACAGTACTCAAGATGTTCTCTACGAGCATTCCTTCCCAACTCGAGCCGACGATAGGATGTCCAAGCAAGGTCTCCTGATCACGAATCCCGAGCAGTGTATGTAGAAGCCCAGTATCCCGCACGTAAATCTTTGGGGAGCGGACAAGACGCTTGCCAACATTGGAAGACCATGGCTGCAATCGGCGTACAAGCAAGAGGTCTACCATGAGGTCCAGATATCTGCCGACTGTCTGGCCGCTGATTCCTAAGCCGGCCGCAAGCTGCGCCGCATTCAGCATCTGGCCTTGATTGTGTCCGAGCATCTGCCAAAAGCGGTGAAGGGTCTCGGCGGGAATGCGAGGACCTAATGAGGGGACTTCCCGTTCCAAATAGGTCTGGATGAAGGCCGCGCGCCATTCGAAGCTCTCAACCTCGGTTTTCGCAAGAAAGCTATCGGGGAAGCCGCCACGCACCCAGAGGGATTGAGCGGCATTGGGGGAAGAACCAATTACTTCGCTTTCCAGAAATGGGGTCAACTCCATATACGCAATTCTGCCCGCAAGCGTTTCTGCAGATTGCTGTAAGAGATCAATGGATGCCGATCCGAGTAAAAGGAATTGGTTGGTGCGCTTTCCCTTTCGTTTTCTCCTGTCGATCAAGCTTCGCAGAGTTTGAAAGATGCCTGGCAGTCGATGGATCTCGTCCAGGATAACGAGCCGATCTTCATAGTCAGCGAGGTAAAGCTCTGGGTCGGCGAGCTTCGCGCGGTCTGACGGAAGTTCCAGATCAAGGTACAGCGGTGAATGCTGCACTTCACTGGTGAGGCTGAGTGCCAATGTGGTTTTGCCAACTTGCCGTGGTCCTAGCAAAGCAACGGCTGGAAATTGTCCTAAGAGCTGTGTGAGCCGAGCCGTCGCGATGCGATGAATCATATACCGCAATTATTCCACAACATGGAGGAAAAACAGGGTTTACCTTTAGAAATTCACTGCTGTCGTTTATAGGTATACCCATTCAAGACATCTCTAATCGTACAGAACCCCGCCCGATTAGACTCCATTTCGGGATACTCTGACGTTGCATGGCGAAAGCTAAAGAACCTAACCGTACAGTTGCAAGGAAACGAGCAGGGAAGCGATGAACGAAAAAGAGATGCAAGCGGAGCTGGAACGCCTTCGGGCAGAGAATGCCCAGCTCAAGAACAAAGACAAGGGCGGTCTTACGCTCAAGGTGAGCGAGAAAGGCGGTCTCTCGTTGTACGGTATGGGCCGGTTTCCGGTGACGCTCTATAAAGAGCAGTGGCTCCGCATCCTGGGTAGCGCAGCGGAGATAGAGGCGTTCATCCGTGAAAACGACTCGAAGTTGAAGGCCAAGGAGTAGGGAATTGAAGCACACCGTTCAACGCGGTCTGTGTTGTCCATGTGGGCGGCCCGGTATCGTTGCGTTCGGATTGTGTCCAACCTGCTATTCACTCAAGCGTCAGGATCAGGAATACTTCGGCGGTCTGCGAGAGCAAGTTCTCGAACGGGATGAGTACCGATGCCGCGTCTGCGAGGCCCCCGGTCGCGATAAGAGGTCGATCACTGTCCATCACCGCGTTCCTGGCAAGTCGGTTCTGAACTTGATGATCTCGCTCTGCCCTGGCTGTCACGCGAAGGTCCATCGAACCAAAGCCGTGCTTTCGCAGATGCCGCCGCTGTTGCTGGAGCTGTGGCGGGAGCAGCATCCCGAAGGGCATGAGCAGACGGCTTTGGATTTTAGGAGAACCGGGGTTGCTGGTTCGGCAGGGAAGTGAACCTCATCCTTGGTCTGTCGAACTCGTCAACGCTCTCTTGAAAGCGCGGCTTTGGCGTTGTCCGCTGTTGCCCAGACTTCGGCGAACACTTCTTGGATCGCAGAAGTCTCGCTCTCTGTGAGTTTGGAGAACTCGCGCTCCCTCGCGCGTTTCGAAAGCTTTCCCTCATTCTGCTGTAGGAACCGCCACAGCAAGTCCAAGGTGCTCTTCGGCATATCGAAGAACACCTCAATGCGGCTCACAAAGGCGTCGTATGTCTTCAGATATCGGACCTCCTTCGGGAGATCCTCTTCGACCGTTTCCGCCACACGATCAAACAAGAACTCTGCGTGCGCGGTGGCATCGAAGAAACGATAGAAGTTCGCGGTATCGTTCCTGACTTCAACGTTGCCGTCGATCCTGGCTGCCCAATCGATGACCTTTAGCAGGGGACGCGAGTAAGATTCGAGGACCTCCCGGTAAAGGCTCAGGCGGCGCAGGATTGCAGCGCTGATGGGGAAGACAACTCCGGGTGGATTGAATCCTCCTCGGGCGAGAACATGGTGAATCAACCAGCGATGCAAGCGGCCGTTGCCGTCCACAAAGGGATGGATATAAACGAAGCCGAAGGCAAGAACGGCCGCAGCAATCACGGGATCGGAGCTGCCGCCAGAAGAGCGATCATCGAACGCAATCATGCCTTCGACCAGAGCTGGGAGGTCGTCTGCTTTAGCGCTGATGTGATCGGGAAGCGGCTCTCCGGTCGATCGATCTCGTTCTCCCACAAACCCACCTTCCGTCCGCAGGCCCAAAGGAACAAACCTTGCGTCTCCAATGACGATTCTTTGGAGGCGCTCCAGTTCCTCGCGGGAGAGATGCACCTGGCCGGCCTCGGCGATGGCTTGGCCCCATCGGGCGATGCGTTGAGCTGGCGGATGCTCTCCTTCGATAGCGAAAGACGCCTTGCTGTCAGCAAGCAACATGAACGCTGCGGCGCGGGCCAACAGGTCGGGGTGGGTGTGGCCGGAGATTTCGCTCGCTCGTTCTGGAAGCTGCGCGGCGACGTAGCGGTCGAGTTTCGGCGTTCTACGGACCAGCGGGCAAAAAGCAGAAGTGCCGGGGAGATTATTGATGACCTTCTGGCGCGTCACAGTGGAACCCTTTGCGAGGGCAAACTGCAGCTCAGGGTCAACCATGGGAACTGCTTTTACCTTTCCCATATCCGGCAGAGCGAGCATCCGGCCTGTAAGCCATTCGTACAGAAACCAAAGTCTCCGCGCGTAGGCCCCAGTTGGCGTTTCGGAGACGATCTGCTCGATTTCCGCATCTTCGATGATTTGAAAGAGGGCGGCAAGAACTCCTAATTGAACTCCTTCCCACTTGAGCGCGAAGGTAAGGTGTCCAGAGAGGGTATTGAGCGGAGCATGACGCGGCGTTAGAATCTGCCAAACATCAGTGGAACTCTTGGTGTGCCGGTCACCGATCGCTGCCAGCATTGGAGGCAGGACGACAGGGAGACGATACTGGTCGATCAGAGCCGCATACCCTGCCAGATGGCCCGGTTCTGGCAAACGTCGGCCTTGGAAGCTGGTGACAGCGACTGAACTGGTATTCCACCTCGCAAGGCGCTTCCCATCCGCATTGGTCGAATTCTCTTCACGAGCCATGAATTATGCACTCCGTAAAGCGATTATAGTGAAAAGGTTTCTCTTTTAAGGGTGCTCCGGCAAGATGAGCGTCTGCCTTTCTCAGGGTCAGTCTGCGGTCTTTGGACATCAGGCTCTGTTTGTGAGGGGTCGATATAACTCCCGGTCATGAGCGGAGGCGGTCCCCAACCCAATTCCTCGTCGATCTCGGCCCCAGTCGCTCTGTCGAACTGCCACGCACTACAAACGATGAGTTGATCCGTGATGTCCGATACCTGCAACTTTATCGGGAGGGTACCGGCCAGCATCCTGACCACCACGTCGCCCACTCTCAAATTCTCGAATCCCATGATCGTCAGCCCTCACTTCACCATCAACAGTTTTGCTAAATTCCTATTCGCTCCACCTCGTCGAGTGACACTTCATCATCACGACGGTCGTACAAGCCGGTTGTGCGGGATGATTCATGCGCTGCCATTCGCTGAGCAATCTCCAACTTGCCGCCGTTCTTAAGATAGGCTGTGATGCCAGTCGCCCGGAAGGTATGGCAGCAAATCTCGGTCTTGATCCCCGCTGCGAGTGCTCGCCGGCGCATCATTCTCCAGACATCGGACTGGAGCAGGGAATTGGCGGTCAGCTCGCCCGATCTCCCGCGCGTCGTACGAAACAGGGGGCTTTTCCGGTCTTCGGCGATGCCGGCGGCTCGGATGTAGTCTTCAAGGTAGCGGTCTAAATTGTGGTGCGTGGGCATCTCATGCTCTTTGCCGCCCTTCTCGTGAAG
>JABBOG010000020.1 GCA_019351975.1 Acidobacteriota bacterium | reverse complement strand
CCCCCGGAGCCATCCTTGCAAGCCATCCTCACCCTCCTCCTCATCTGCCTCACCCTCCCCGCCCTCGCCCAAACCCCTCCAGTCAACGGCACCGGTGCCTACGCCACCAACCACTACCTCAATCTCTTCGCCGCCCAGCACCACACCGCCCCCGAGATCGACGCCAAGATCAACGCCGCCTTCAACCAGCTCTTCCACGGCGACAAATCCACCCAGGCCATCTACTACGAAGTCGGTGCCAACGCCAACGGTCCCCTCGCCTACATCACCGACGTCGCCAATCACGACGCCCGCACCGAAGGCATGTCCTACGGCATGATGATCGCCGTCCAGATGAATAAAAAGCGCGAGTTCGATGCCATCTGGAACTGGGCCAACACCTACATGCTCATCACCGACCCCAAAAACCCCTCCGTCGGCTACTTCGCCTGGTCCATGAACACCGACGGCACACCGCGCTCCGACGGCCCCGCTCCCGACGGCGAAGAGTACTTCGCCATGAGCCTCTACTTCGCCGCCCACCGCTGGGGCAACGGCCACGGCGTCTTCAACTATGAAGCCCAGGCCGACCGCGTCCTCTCCAACATGCGCCATCACCCCCTCATGACCGGCACGCCGCCCTTCCGCATCCACCCCAACGACCCGCCGTTCATCCCCCGCCCCTGGCACGGCCACACCATGCCGAACAACCCCCGCACCAGCGGCCCCATGGTCAGCGAGCAGTACAAGATGGTCCTCTTCGTCCCCTCCGACGGCCGCAACAACGACTTCACCGACCCCTCCTACCAGCTCCCCGGCTTCTACGAACTCTGGTCGCGCTGGGGTCCCGTCGACGATCGCACCTTCTGGGCTGAAGCCGCCGCCGCCAGCCGCGCCTTCTTCCCCAAAGCCACCAACCCCACCACCGGCCTCGCACCCGACTACGCCAACTTTGACGGCACCCCCCGCACCTCCTTCAACCCCATGTCCACCAACTTCTCCTACGACTCCTGGCGCACCGCCAGCAACTGGGGCGTCGATTCCTCCTGGTGGCACAAAGCCCCCATCGAGCCCATCCTCACCGACCGCATCCAGAAATTCCTCTTCAGCCAGGGGATCAACACCTTCGCTGACCAGTACACTCTTCAGGGCAAGCCCCTCTCCACCCGCCACTCCACCGGCATGCTTGCCACCACCACCACCTCCGGCCTCGCCGCTACGCCCGGCCCCATCCCCACTGCCTTCGTCAACGCCCTCTGGAACACCCCCATCCCCTCCGGCGGTCAGCGCTACTACGACGGCATGCTCTACATGATGAGCCTGCTCTACTGCAGCGGCCAGTTCATCATCTACAAACCATAGCGCTCAACATCTCAACGCCACAACAACCCCTCCGCGCCACCCGCGGAGGCACGTACCCTCACCCACATATGTCCGCACCTGACACACCCTAACGCTCCGCCCCAACCCGCCGATAAATGCAGTATGGTCCCTTGGAGAATAGGGGCGTCCGCACCTTCTCGGACGCCCCACATTTTTTCCAGATCCAGCAGCCTTATTTCAACTCCAACCCTGCAAAGAAGTACCCAATCTCAAACGCCGCTGTATCCTCAGCATCCGATCCATGGATCGCGTTCTCCCCAATCGACGCCGCGAACATCTTGCGAATCGTCCCTTCCTCAGCCTTCGCCGGGTCGGTCGCGCCCATCAACTTACGCAGATCCGCAATCGCGTTCTCCTTCTCCAGAACCATCGGCACAATCGGTCCCGAGCTCATGAACTCCGTCAGCTCACCAAAGAACGGCCGCGCCGCGTGCACATGATAAAACCCCTCAGCCTGCGCCTTCGAGATCGAAATCTTCTTGATCGAAACAATCTTGAATCCCGCCTTCTGTATCTCCGCGAGAATAGCCCCCGTGTCGCCCTTGCGTACAGCGTCCGGCTTGATAATGCTAAAAGTCCTCTGTGCCACGTAATTCTCCTTTATCTACCTACCCCACCAGTGTAACCGCCCCCACTCGTTTGGTCTCTCCTCCATCTTTGCCATCACCCTCAGTACCCGTCGCCGTCCGCACTTCCCTACTCCTAATCCCTGAACCTCATCCCTGCCCTTTCAATACCTCCAGCTCGTCAAATCCGCTCCCTTCGGTGCCGTCTTCTCCATCCGCTCCAGTATCTGCGGCATATACATCTGGTTGTAGTGCAGTCGGCTGATCGCATTCGGCTTGTCCGGGTCGCCATTCCAGCAGTGCTCCGCGCGCGGCCCATACTTCACCTCGCCCTCATACGGAACCCCATACCCCGGCGTGCCTGTCTTCTCCAGAAAATCCTGCATCAGGTACACCGCGTCGTTCAGGAAATACGTATCGTCCGACCCCACGTAGAGGTGCAGCTTCCCCTGCAGCTTCGGCCCCAACGGACTCTCAGGTCTCGCCCACTCCCGCTCCAGCATCGCATCCAGATCATAGTGTTCCCGCCAGTACTCCGCCGTCTTGTGGTCGATCGCCCCCGTATCCTTGTCGAAGATCGACTGCGGATACCCGTCCTTCCCCTCCGGCGAGTACACCGCCTGCCATATATCGAACTGGTCGCCCGACCGCCCCAGATCCCCCAGCGCCGCCTCATACGCCACATTGTCGCGCATCGAGATCAGCGTCTGCCCCAGGTAGTTCCGCATCGCCGGCTGCTCCACCCGCTTGTTCGCTCCCTGCGCGTAGTACATGTTGTCGTCCTTGTACAGGTCCCGCGTCATGTACGCATGAAAGTCCACCGGGTCCGGGCACGCCACAAACGCTCCGTTGTAGTCATCCGGATAAAACATCTGCACCGCCAGCGACTCCCATCCGCCCGTCGACCCGCCATACAGAAACCGCGCCCACCCCGCCCCGATCCCGCGAAACTGCTTCTCAATCGCCGGTATCAGCTCATGCTCAATCGCATCCCCATACGGCCCCACATTCGCCGAGTTCACCGCATAGCTGTCGTCATAGTACGGATTCGCATGCTGCAGCTTCACAATCAGCACCCGCGGCGTCTTCGGCGCGATCCACTCCAGATAGTTCTTATAAGCCTCCTCCTGCACAATCCGGTTGTACGCCGCCAGATGAAACCGATCCGAGTACTCCGGCTTCAAATGCGCATCCGGCGGCTCCGTCCGAAAATCCATAAATCCATCCGCATAGTGGTCCTGAAACACCATCAGCGGAAACCGCGCCTCCGGATGCGCATCGAACCCCTCCGGCACCAGCACCACCGCCGACAGGTACATCGGCACACCCCAGAACTTCGTCAGTAGCGCACTCTGGATCCGTATGTGCCGAATATACTTCGTGTCCGCAATCGGCTTGATCTCCGGCATCACCTCGTCCATGGACACCTTCACCACCGCCCCCGGTGCCACATGCACCTTCACCGGCTTGCTGTACAAATTCCCCGGCGCAACGCTCCACTGTTTCCCCTCACCCCGGTCCGGTGCCAGCTTCACGACGCTCCCGTCCGCGCGATGAAACGTCTGATACACATTCAGCACCGCCTGCACCGTATACTCGCCCTCCGGCACATCCTTCAAGCTGGATCGCGGATATCCCTTCGCGCCCGCCCCAATCGTCACCGCCTGCCCCGGCTTCATCCCATCCACCGTCACCCCAAACACCTGCTGCGACTGCATCGTATCGTTGATCTGCATCCGCGGCTCCGCACTCGGGTCATTCGACAGCAAAAACAGCACCCGCCCATCCAGCGCCTTCGCCGACACCGCCGCCGGAAAGCTCACCGTCACCGTCTGCCCCACGCAGACCCCGCCCAACGCCAAAACCGCACCCATCAAACCACTCGACCAACGACCAGCCATTGCGCGCATAAAATGCACTATACGCGACCACCGCACCACCTCACAGCACAATCCTCTCCCAACCCAGCATCCATCCGCCACCATCCGCGTCCAACCCAGATATGCGCCGCGCTACCTGGATATGGGCCGTTGGCTCCGCCGCCTGGACCTTCGACGCCATCGTCAACCTCTACTACCACAGCTTGCCCCACGCCGAACTCGCCTTCATGGTCGCCGTCATGTTCGCCATCGCGTGGGCCTTCTACTCCCGCCAAGCCCGCTAGCCTGACGAAGCCAAACCCCTGCAACCCTGTCATCCTTCACCCCCAGCAGAGAACCTGCTCTCACCCCCCCCAGCGGAGGACCTGCTTTTGCTTTTGCCTTTCTTGCTGTCATTCCCGCAGGGAATCTGCTTCTCCTTAGCTCCTCAAAATTGTCATCCTTCACCCCCCAGCGGAGGACCTGCCTTTGCTTTTGCCTTTCTTGCTGTCATTCCCGCAGGGAATCCGCTTCTCGCACCCGCACCACTCCGGGTGCCCCATGTCTCGCCTCTGAGACATGGGTTTCCACAACCCTCCGCACTTCACATCACAACGACCCCGCCAAACCCAGCCTCACCACCAGCCCGTCATCCTGAGCGAGCGCAGCGAGTCGAAGGACCCGCCACACGCTTCACCCCGGCAAACCGCCCTAACCCTCTCAGTCACCCGCGCGCATTCCGCCGCTACCTCCCCAACAACCCCGCCATCGCATCCCCAATCTCCGCCGGCGACTTCACAACGTGAATCCCCGCCGCACTCATCGCCGCCATCTTGCTCTCCGCCGTCCCTTCGCCGCCCGAAATAATCGCGCCCGCATGTCCCATCCGCCGTCCCGGAGGCGCCGTCTGCCCCGCAATAAACCCGACCACCGGCTTCTTCACATGCTGCTTGATAAACTCCGCCGCAGCCTCCTCGGCGCTTCCGCCGATCTCGCCAATCATGATGATCGCCTCGGTATCCGGGTCGTCATTCAGCAGCCGCAGCGCGTCAATATGCGTCGTCCCGATGATGGGGTCGCCACCGATGCCGATTGCCGTCGATTGCCCGATGCCACGCTGCGTCAACTGGTACACCGCCTCATACGTCAGCGTCCCCGACTTCGACACAATCCCCACCGAGCCTTCCTTATGAATCCGCCCCGGCATAATCCCAATCTTCGCCTTCCCCGGCGAAATCACTCCCGGGCAGTTCGGCCCGATCAGCCGCGACTTCGAATCCTTCACCACCTCCCACACCTTCACCATGTCCAGCACCGGTATGCCTTCGGTGATGCAAACGATCAGCGGGACTCCCGCCGCCGTCGCCTCCAGAATCCCATCCGCCGCCGCCGGCGGCGGCACAAAGATCACCGTCGCGTTCGCGCCCGTCGCAGCCACAGCCTCTTCCACCGTGTTGAACACCGGCCAGCCCTCATGCGTGGTCCCGCCTTTACCCGGCGTCACGCCCCCCACTACCAGCGTGTTGCCAAACTGCTTGGCATATTCATCGCAACCCTTGGCATGGAACGTTCCCTCACGCCCCGTAATCCCCTGCACAATCAACCGCGTTTCCTTACCAACCAATACTGCCATCGCACTCTCCTCACTTCGTAATCAGTTCTCTACACGATCGACTTTCATCGTGAGTGAATATTGAAAGAGATCGACATCAGGCACCTCACCCGAGGCCATCTTGAGTTCATCCGTAATCTCTGCCGCAACCATGATTATTCGAACTCTTTGCAATGCCAGGAGCTGCTTGAGCTTGGCACGATAAAAAAGAGCCTGCCCTATCGTGCGCTCATGCCCCTTGCTGAGCTTGAGTTCAATTACAACGGGAATGCCATCTTTATCTTTCGCAAGGATGTCGATCCGCCGTCCTTCTAACTGGTACTCAACTGCCGATTCCTCTTTTCCACTCCAAAGAACTAAACCATTTTCCAGCAAGGACAGATTCTTTGCCAGATAGTCACGCAGGTGGGCCTCATAAGCGAACTCTGTGCCTACGCGCTGCTCAATCTGTTCCGCGATCTCTTGCCTGAGTTCGTCACCTACGGATGAAGACGAAGGGCCTTCACCTTCTGGATACCCACGAGGATCATATGTGCCGTGGATCGATGGATCATAGATCTGAAATTCACCTCGACCTTTACAAAATAAGAATCGCGGAAAGTCGGGATGGTGGCGAATCGCAGTTGCCTGGTTCACAGAGCAACCGCGTAGGTATTGGCCAATGATGCGATCTGTCCATCTACCGGGGTAACGGCTGTTTACCCAAGCTGTGACTGTCGCACTCTTTTGAGAGCCGCCTAAAGCCCGAAACGCTTCTTCAATAGCGAACGCCGGGGTATTTTCGGAGATGCCAGATCGCGACATTTCTACCCTTTCGCTGCCGCAACCGCCAAGTCCGCCGCTTCCTTCATCGTCGCGCCGATCTGCACCTTCAGACCGCTTTCAGCAATAATCTTCCGTCCCTCTTCAACGTTCGTGCCTTCCAACCGCAAAATAATCGGCAGCTGCACATTCAGCTTCTTCGCCGCAGCCACAACAGCCGTAGCCAGCACATCCACGCGGAGTATGCCGCCGAAGATATTGATGAAGATCGCCTTCACATTCTTATCGCTCAGCAGAATCCCAAACGCATTCTCAATCTGCTCCTGGTTCGCCCCACCCCCAACATCCAGAAAATTCGCCGCCGACCCACCCGCATACTGGATGATGTCCATCGTCGCCATCGCCAGCCCCGCGCCATTCACCATGCACGCAATATTTCCATCCAGCTTGATGTAGTTCAGCGCATACTTCGAAGCTTCCACCTCCAGCGGGTCTTCCTCGCTGATATCGCGCAGCTCCTTCAGGTCCTTGTGCCGGAACATCGCATTGTCATCGAAGTTGATCTTGCAATCCAGCGCCGCCAGCTTCCCATCCTTCGTCGTAATAAACGGATTAATCTCCATCAGCGTCGAGTCCGTCTCGATGAACGCCTTGTACAGCCCCATCATGAACCGCACCGCCTCGCCGATCTGCGCTGGCTGCAGCCCGAGCTTGAACGCCAGCTTGCGCGCCTGGTATGCCTGAAACCCAATCGCCGGGTCTACATACTCCTTATAGATCTTCTCCGGCGTATCGTGGGCCACCTCCTCAATCTCCATCCCACCCGCCTGCGACGCCATAAACACCACCTTCCCCGACGCCCGATCCAGCACCAGACCCAGGTACAGCTCGCGGTCAATCGCCGACCCCGCCTCCACCAGCAGCCGCTGCACCTTCTGCCCCGCCGGTCCCGTCTGGTGCGTCACCAGCTGCATCCCCAAGATAGCCTTCGACGCAGCCGCAGCCTCCTCCAGCGTCTTGGCCAGCTTCACACCGCCGCCCTTCCCACGCCCGCCCGCATGAATCTGCGCCTTCACCACCACCACCGCATTCCCCGCCGAGAACAACTGCTTCGCCGCCGTGTCCGCCTCTTCAATCGAGATCGCCATCTCGCCGTCCGGCACCGCTACCCCATACTTCCGCAGAATCTCTTTCGCCTGGTACTCGTGGATCTTCATGCTCGCTCCCAATCTCGCGAAGGCTCTCGCAGCCCTCACACCGCCTCGCGGCTTTTTACGATGGCATCAAACGTCTCCATCATCTACCCCGTCATCCTAGCGACTCCCAACTCCGTCTAGCAAATATCGGGTGGCGATTATCGAAACAGTTGTGCGATCTCGCTTTGAAACTGCGTAGCCCGAAACCGAGCTATCACCCCCCGATTGCAGCCCGAAACCCACCTCAACGCGCACTTTTGTTACGCTCAAAAGCAATGCCCATCCAGCACGAGCTGCGCCGAATCATCGAATACCGCGAAACCCTCTCCTTCCAGGACGCCTCTGCGCTCATGCTAAAGCTCCTCGCCAGCGAGGCCTCCGACGTCGAAATCGCCGCCCTCCTCGGCGCTCTCGCCGCCCGCGGCGAGACGTCCGACGAACTCGCAGGCTTCGCCACTACCCTCCGCTCCGCCGCTAACCCCTTTCCCCTCAGCGAAATCGAGCGCGAGCAACTCACCGACACCTGCGGTACAGGTGGCGACGCCAGCAACAGCTTCAACATCTCCACCACCGCCGCCCTCGTCGCCGCCGCCGCCGGTGCCAAGGTTGCAAAGCACGGTAACCGCGCCATCACCTCCCGCTGCGGCTCCGCGGATGTCCTCGAAGCCCTCGGCATCCCCGTCAACCTCACCCCCGCCGAGGCCGCCCAGACCCTTCGCCAGCATAACTTCTGCTTCCTCCTCGCACCCGCGCATCATCCTCAACTCAAAGCACTTATGCCCGTCCGCAAAGCCATCGGCGTGCGCTCCATCCTCCACGTCCTCGGCCCTTTGCTCAACCCCGCCGGTGCCCGACGCCAGGTCATGGGCGTCTACCACTCCCGCCTCGTCCCGCTCGTCGCTAAAGCCATGCTGCTCTTGGACATACATCACGCCATGGTCGTCCACGGCGACGGCAACAGCGCCTCCGGCCTCTTAGGCATCGACGAGATCGCCCTTTCGGGCCCCACTGAGATCGCCGAAGTCCGCAACGGCAACATCACCCAGTACCGCATCTCCCCAGAAGACTTCGGCCTCTACACCGCACCTCTCACCGCCCTCGAAGGCGGCGACGCAGCCACCAACGCGTTGATTCTAAAGTCTATCTTCTGCGGCGAAACCGGCCCGCGCCGCGATGTCGTTCTGCTCAACGCAGCCGCCGTCCTCGTCACCTCCGGCCTCGCGCCCACGATCGAAGCCGGTATCACCCTCGCAGCCGCTG
Organism: Acidobacteriota bacterium; assembly: GCA_019351975.1. GTDB lineage: Bacteria > Acidobacteriota > Terriglobia > Terriglobales > Acidobacteriaceae > Granulicella. The sequence goes on along the minus strand of JABBOG010000020.1, from coordinate 54,162 downwards.
CCATCGACTCCGGCCGCGTCACCCAACTCGTCCAATCGCTGCAACTACCGTAGCCTCAGCGACACACCCCCAGCCGCCTGCCGTACACTGTGGCGATGCCACGCAATCAGCCACGTATCGCCCCCGTCTGGTTGATGGGTCTATCGAACGCCACGATCGGACTCGTCGGTGGCTTCATCGTCCTTCCACTGCCCCAGATGCTCGCCGCTCAGGGCGTCCACGAACTCAAAATCGCAGCCGTCAGCGCCGCCTGCCTCTCCCCCGGATTCTGGGTCTTCCTGCTTGGCCCGCTGCTCGACGTACGCTTCTCCCGCCGCGCCTATGCTGCTCTCTTCGCAGCACTTGCAGGTCTCTGCATGACCTTCGCCGTACTCCTCCACAGCCACCTATTGCTGCTCGAAATCGGCCTCATGATCGCCTACGCCGCCTCCGTTCTCAGCTCCAATGCCCTTGGCGGATGGCTCGCAGGCGTCGTTCCAGACGTCGCCGCAGCCGAAGGGGACGAGCCCAATCACGAAGGCGCACGTCTCAGTGCATGGACGCAGGTCGGCCTCTTTCTCGGCAACGGACTCATGGCCGGACTCGCTGCCGAAGGTCTCCGGCAACTGCGGCTCGCCCTCATCGCTCCGCTCCTCGGTATTCTCGTCATCCTTCCCGCAGCCATCTTCCCCTGGATTCCCATGCCTCCCCTGGCATCCCCTGCGTCGCGCAACAACACCCTCCATCAGCTCCGCAACGGCTTCAAGAACCTCCTTCTTGAACTCCGCGCTCTCCTCAAGCGGCGCGAAGTACTCCTTACGCTGCTACTATTTACCGCCCCGACCGGATCTTTCGCCCTCACCAACCAACTCTGCGGCGTCGCCCCCGACTTTCACGCCTCCAACGCCTTCGTCGGACGCATGGGCGGTGCCGTCCTCTCCCTCGCCGGAGCCCTCGGCGCTCTCCTTCTGCCCCCTCTGTCTCGACGCATCAAGGCGCTTCCACTATATCTACTGATCGGTACAGTAGGTAGCCTCTTCACCCTCGTGCTCCTTCTGCTTCCTCGAAGTCCGGCTACGTTCGCCATCGCGTTCCTTGGCGAAAACGTCGTTCAGGCCCTCAGCTTCACCGCTGCGGTCGCCATATGCTTTGCCGCCATCGGGCGCTCGAATCCACTCGCCGCAACGCAGTTCAGCCTCCTCACCTCGGCCACCGTCCTGCCGATCCTCTACATGGGCGTGCTCGACGGCCGTACCTATAGCAGCCACGGACTGCGCGGTATGTATCTCTTTGACGGAGGCCTCAGCCTCGCCGCTTGCATCGCCATGGCAGTCATCCTGTGGGCGTTCCGCCAGCGCCCATCTCCATCGCTACAAGCAACTTAGCCTGCGCGGGAACCACCTGCCGCAGCGCCCCGAGTAGAGCCACTCAACTCGCCGCCAAGCTCCAGCTGTTCCGATGCGTGTTCATCCAGAAACGGCCGGAAGTGTGCCCTGCAGCGAGCCTCATACATCCCCGTCGCCCCTACCATCACCAGCTCCTGGCTCTGCCCCAGCCGCTGCGTATGGATCGCCGCCGCACCGCATACCATGCACACAGCGGACAGCTTCGTCACCGTATCCGCAATCGCCATCAGGTCCGGCACCGGCCCAAACGGTTCCGCTGCGAACGTCGTATCCAGCCCCGCTACAATCACCCGCTTGCCCAGGGCGATCAACTCCACCGCCAGCGGAAGAATCTCCGCGTCGAAGAACTGAACCTCGTCGATCCCCACAACCTCTACCTCGTTGAGCAGCGGATACAGCGCCTCCCGCAGCCGCTCCACATTCGCCACCGTCGTCGCATCGTGCGTCTGCGCGCTGTGGCTCGCAATCGAGCTCCGGTGGTAGCGCAGATCGATGTCCGGCTTGAAGCACGCGACCCTCTGCCGCGCAATCCGCGCCCGCTTCAGCCGTCAACTCCTCCGACTTGCCCGAGAACATCGGGCCGGTAATCACCTCAAGAGCGCCTGGAACATGCGTGGCTGCCATATTTCCTTATCCTACGTCTCCCGGCTCAGTGGATAAATGTCGTATCCTGACCCTGTCATCAGGAGGTAGCACGGATGCGTCTGACCCTGTTTGCCGCTGCAACAATCGCATGCGTCACCGCAAATACCGCTGCATCCGCACAAAGCCCCTTGAAGCAGATCAAAGTTCCACTCCGCAACTCCGCCGGGCAGGATGCAGGCACCGCCACCTTCAAAACCGTAAAGAACGGCGTAAAGGTCAAGCTTGATCTTGAAAACCTGCGCTTCGGCCAGCATGCCGTCCATATCCACGAGAACTCCGTCTGCGACGCTCCGGATTTCGAAGGCGCCGGCCCCCACTTTAACCCGCACAAAAAGCGCCACGGCTTCAATAATCCTTCCGGCCACCACAACGGAGACTTCCCCGGCAGCGTCTCCATCGGTGAAGACCACACCGGCGAAGCCACCTTCCTCCTCCACTCCATCTCGCTCGACCCATCAGCACCCAATTCCATCTTCAGCAACGGCGGCACATCCATCGTCATCCACGCCCACGCCGACGACCAGAAGTCCGACCCCAGTGGAGACTCCGGAAACCGTATCGCCTGTGGTGTCATCCGTCTGCCGTCCAACGGCCACATTTAAATCCATTTGCAATCCAATATTCCGCTTAGCATGGTTGTAATCTATCGATCCTCGTCTCGCTCGATGGAACTGAACGGTTGCATTGTGCGTATGAAAATGTATGGCAGCCGCAACCATTCCGGCAATCTTTGGGCGTTCGACAGCCGCACCGCACCTCGCACCCGGCCCTCGCAAAAATACCGTGCGCCCCATCGCTGCAGGAATTCAGGATGTAAGGCCATCGCAAGTCAAGGAGGCCCGGCCCCCAGTGGCGCGTATGTTGCCTGAAGAGCCAGAGTTACAGCAGGTGCACACCGATCGGGCCGCCGCCGTTGCCGAGCAGAAGGCGCTTGCCGATCTCGCCGCCCGCTGCCTCGCAGCAGACGCCCAGGCATGGGAGCAGCTTGCCCGCTCCCAGCATCGAAGAGTTTATGGCATCTGCTATCGTTTCACCGGATCACAAAGCGATGCAGAGGATCTTACCCAGGAAGTCTTCCTCAAGATGTATCGTAATCTGGCCAGCTTTGACCCGGCCAAAGGAGGGCTTACAACCTGGATCACGACCCTTACCCGTAACCTCCTGGTCGATAACTACCGCCGTAACCGGCTGGAGCGAGCCAGCGATTCGCTCGACGAAAGCTTCGATGGTGAAGAGGACGGTCCGTCAAAGGCCGACCGCCTCGCCGACAGCGGTAAAACACAGGAGCAGCTGGTCTCAGGGCTTCAGCTGCGCGCCCAAATTCAGGACGCCCTCAGTCAGGTCTCGCCCGATCTCCGCGAAGCCGTTATCCTGAGAGATCTGGAAGATATGGACTACAAAGAAATTGCAGAGATTCTCGGTGTACCTCAAGGCACCGTCAAAAGCCGCATCAGTCGTGGACGTAGCGAACTGGCAAGGCTTCTGAAACGTATAGAAGGGCAGGTGATGTAAGTGATAGACCGGAACCAATTCGATTTCACGGGCTTCGACGACTCCGAAGACTCCCCACCCACCTGCGCCGTCTGCGAGACGATGCTTCCCGACGCTGCGGACGGTCTGCTCACCGCATCCGAGCAGCGCGCCTTCGACACGCACGTAGCTGGCTGCAGCGAATGCGCCCGTGAACTTGCCGAGGCACGCCGCGGAGCCGCCTGGCTGAGCATGTTGAAGTCGCAGGCCCCAACCCCACCCGAGAGCCTCCTTGCAAAGATCCTGGCCGAGACCACCGGCCCAGCGCAGCAGGTTCTTTCAACTGTCGCCGTACCAGCTCCACTGGCCCGGCCCTCAACCCAGCTTCCAGCATCCATCCCCTCCATCAAGCCTTCGCGCAACTGGGGCAACTCGTGGATCTCCCTCCGCAATCAACTCCGCGACACCTTCTCCATCGAGAGCGCTCGTGTGACCTTTCAGCCGCGCATCGCAATGACGGCTGCGATGGCCTTCTTCTCGATCGCTCTCACCCTTAACCTGACAGGTGTCCGTCTCCGCGATCTTCGCCCTGCAGACTTCACCCCGTCCGCCGTCAAACGCAGCATCGCAGACCTGGACGCCTCGGCAACACGCGTATTCCAGAACAATCGTGCTGTGTATCAAGTCGAGTCGCGGCTCAGCGAGCTGCGGAGTGACGACGCTCCAGGGAATCCTGCCTCGGATGCCAGATAAGGAATCTACCCACATGAGCGACGACACAACAAAATCCGAATGGACGACACCGCCAACCCCCAGCGCGGCCTCCAGCGAGCGTGGCGGTTTCTGCCAGGATTGCGGCACACCGCTCACCGCTGCAACAGCCCGCCCCGTTGGCGCAGCCGTCTTCTGCGAACCCTGCCTCGCTTCGCGCATTGGCGCAACCTCCACCAACTATTCCAGCGTCCCCCCGACAGCCGTTCCGCCGCAGCCCCCAGCCCCGGACGAGCCCAGCCCCGTTCTCGCCGCCATTCTCGGCTTTATCCCCGGCGTCGGTGCCATGTACAACGGTCAGTTCGCCAAAGGCATCGTGCACCTCGTCATCTTCGCCGTCCTCGTCTCTCTCAGCGACGTCAACGGAATCTTCGGCCTCTTCATCGCAGGCTGGATCTTCTACATGGTCTTCGAGGCCTACCACACCGCCGTCGCACGCCGGGATGGCCTTCCGCTCCCCAACGCCTTCGGCTTCAACGACATCGGTGAGCGCATGGGCTTCGGCCGCAGCCCCTTGGGCCCCGCCGCGCCAAAACCCGCCGGCACGCCACCACCTCCGCACTGGCCCCAAAACCCTCCCCCGTCGCCAAACCCGAATCCTGTCCCACCGTATTCCGCGCCGAACGCAGCCCCTTACAACCCCATCCCCGTAGGCCCAGCCCCGGACTGGGTCGGCTACGTCCCACCAACGGCCTTCCCATCCGCGCCCCCACCCGATCCCTCCGCAACGATGGCTGCGAACATCACCGCCCAGGTCAAAGCGCAGGCCGCAAGAGAAGCCGGCTACAGCGTGCCATACGCCGAAACCTACACCGGCACTCCCGTCAGTCCGTACGCCGAACCACTGCCCGACCCCACAGCTAGCCGGTTTCCGACCGGCGCTCTATGGCTCATCGGTCTCGGCATCCTTGTCCTCCTCGGTAATCTTTTACCCGACTGGAAGCTGACCGAACGCTGGTGGCCACCCGTGCTCTTCGCTGGCCTTGCTCTCTGGACGCTCACGCGCCGCCTTCGCGTAGGCACCCGCGCCGTCTGCATCCTTCGCTGGCCCATCATTCTTATGGTGATCGCCATAATGCTCGCCCTGCATGCTGCATATTTCACCGTCACCTTCGGTCTCACCCTGTCCATCCTCCTCATCACCTTCGGCGGTCTTCTCCTCCTCGAACGCACCATCGGTGCCTCGCCCGCCTACGCGCCTCCCTATGCGCCAACAAACGCCTCTACAACGGACGGGTCTGCATCAAATCCATCCCGCACCTCCTGGGCTGATGTCAACTCCACCGAACCTGCCGACTCCACCCGTTCCAATCCCTCGCAGGATGGCCTCTAGCATATGAGCGCCTACCCGCCACCGCCTCCCCCCGGTCAGCCGCCGCCCATCTACGACCGCAGACCCATGCGTTCCCAGCGAAAATATCTGCGTGCGCAGCAGCGCGCCATGCGCTACCAGCTTCGCGCGCAACGCCGCAGCCTCCAACGCCGCTCCATCGTCGGCCCACTCATTCTTCTCGCTCTAGGCATCGTCTTCCTTCTCTCCCAACTGGGAGATCTCTCCTGGGCCGCCTCCATCCGCTGGTACGGCCGCTTCTGGCCTGCCATCCTGATCGCCGCCGGCCTCATCCTGCTGCTCGAATGGTTCATTGACCGCGCCCGCAACCCCACCGTCGCCCCCGCGCGCGCACTCGGCGGCGGCGCAGTCTCTCTGCTCATCTTTCTCGCCTTCGCCGGTCTTGCCTCCCGCTCCATCGAGTACGGCCTCGACTGGAGCGACCACACCTTCGGCAACGGCTATACCCGCCTCGATCACATCTTCGGCGACCGCCACGAGGCCGACAACTCCATCACCGAACCCATCGCCTCCACCTCCAGCCTCCTCATCCGTAATCCCCACGGCGACGTCACCGTCTCCGGCTCCAGCAGTGACGGCCAAATCCACATCAGCCTTCATACCCAGGCCTACGCCTGGAAGAACTCCGATGCCGAGCGCAAACTACGCTCGCTGCAACCCACCTTCTCCACCTCCAACGGCGTTCTCACCCTCGACATCAATGCCATCGACGGCGGTCAGGCCGATCTCACCATTCAGCTGCCACGCACCACGCCGCTCACCGTTCAAGCCAATCGCGGTGACGTGACCATCAACGAGATGTCCGCGCCCATCACCCTCTCGGCCAACAACGGCGACGTCAACCTCAGCGGCATCAACAACAGCGTCACCCTCCACATCAATAACGACGACGCCGGTATCACCCTCCACAGCATCCACGGCCCCATCTCCATCGAAGGCCACAGCGGCGACGTCGACATCTCCGACGTCTCCGGAAGCTTGACGATGCAAGGCGACTTCTTCGGCTCGACCGATCTCCAGCACATCAACGGCCCGGTCCACTTCATTACCAGCCGCACGCAGTTCAGCGCCGCCCGCCTCGACGACCAGTTCAGCGTAGACAACGACAGCCTCGACGCCACCGCTCTCCTTGGCCCCATCGTCCTCCGCACCGCAGACAAAAACATCACCCTTGACCGCGTTCAGGGCAGCATCGACGTCACAAACAGCAATGGCAGCATCGAGGTAACCGCCGCCGCACCTCTCGACGCCATCACCATCCAGAACCAGCGCGGCTCCGTTGACCTCGGACTCCCCGGAAACGCAGGCTTCAACGCGAACGCAAAGAACCGCAACGGTGATATGGAGAACGACTTCAACCTCACTCCATCGGGTTCCTCCGACGCTCACACCCTCAGCGGTTCAGTAAACGGCGGCGGCCCCACCGTCACCGTCAGCACCACCGACGGCGACGTCACCCTCCGTCGCAGCACCGTCGCTCCTCTTCCCAAACTACCCCCAAATCCGCCACTCTTTACCCGCACCCCGGCTTCGCCCGCACCTCCGCGCCCACCATCGCGTGCCCAGACACCGCCCGCGCCCCCTCGTCCGCCATCGCAGGACGGCACATTCTAGAGCAGGCGAAATCCACTAAACCCAAGCCATCGCTCTGTTTCTCATACCCGCAGAGACTTCGCGCTTGTCCGTCTTTCCCCGAAACTGAGCTCCAGCTCCATTCCAAAACGTAGCGGGCGAAGCCTCGAAGCTCCGCCCGCCAGGCCCATCATCTTCGCACAGCGCTAGAAGTTATACCGCAACGAGAACTGCATCCGTCGTGGCGCATTATTGCCGCCAAGCAGACCACTCGCCGTTCCAAGCGTTCCGCCAGCCAACTGGTTCTGAATCGTCACAGGATCGAAGCGATTCGTATTCGTCACGTTATAAACCTCCCACGCGAACACCATCGCTCCGAACCGGCCTAATTGCCACGACTTCGTCAGCCCCGAGTCCATATCGATGTAGCCATCGCCACGGAAGTTATTCCGCTGTCCAGCCTCACCCGGATACGGCAACCGGATCGGACCGCCGGTATAAATCCCTGCGTTGATCGCATTCGGATGCGCGAAGTACTTCGGATTTCCGCTCGCGTCGAAGTGCTTCTGCGCATGGACCGTCGGATCAGTAACCACGCCATACGACTCGATCTGCCAGTTTGTAGACCAGCCCGGCGCGATCACATCCCACGGCAGACCCGTCGTCATGCGGAAGATTCCCGAGGACTGCCATCCGCCAACCAATGCTTGAACAATGGGGTTTGCCGTCCCGAGGAATGTCTTGCCCTTTCCAACTGGCAGCTGGTACACCCAGTCAATCGTTACGAGACTCGTCGTATCGAAGTCGGACACCGCCTTATTCAGATATGGCTTCCAGGTGTTCAAGATATTACTGTTGGCGACCAAATTACTGGTCGAGGGCGCCAACTCTGTATACCGCTCCGCATCCGAACCCCAGTCAATAGACTTCGAGAAGGTATAACTGACATCCAACGTGAGTCCGTGGCTTGTAGGATGCCGAAGCGTCCACTGAGCCGCGTTATACGAGCTCTTACCAATGCTCGACAGCGCATACAGCGAGGAGAACTGATCCTGCCAGAACTTCGACTGATACCCAGCCGGGCATCCGTAGTTGCAGAAGAAATCGATATCTGCCAGAGCTGTTGTCTCTCCTGCAGCATAGCGATTCGGTGCCCACTCCTCTGAGTAAATGTTTTGTGTAGCGGATTTGCCGGATCCGTTATAAACAACCGCTCCTGTATTTGGATTCGTTACAACGATGTTCGCCATGTACGGGAACACATGTTCGAAGTACGGAATAGGCTGAACCGTCGCAGTGGGATCACCACCGTTCTGATCCGATAGCTTCGAGAGCGCCGTTCCGGCCGTATAGTAGTCCCCGCCACCCTGCGGATCGGTGTAATCCACCGGCTCCGCAAGATCCAGGCTCTGCAGCAGATGCGTTCCGAAACGTCCGACATACGCCACTTCGACCGTGAAACCGGCCGGCATTTGATGCTGGAGCGACAAGTCGTACGATGTCGTGTACGGCGTCTTGATCTTGCTGTCGAGTCCCCACGTGATCGCAAAGTTCCCGAGGGGTGCAACGTACGGATAACTGGTCGTCGCAGGTGCAACGCCGTTGTTGAACGGCAGCGCATTCCGTGCCGTAAAGCGCGGTGAGCTTGCATCTGTGTACACATTCGAGGGATCAGTCACCGAAGTTGCGAGACCAAACTCACCGTACTGGCTGAAGATATTCACCAGCCCTTCGCCGAAGTGATCGAAGTAAATACCCGCGCCCGCCCGAATCGATGTCTTCGAATCCGGCGAATACGCTACAGCCAGGCGTGGCGCAACATTGTTCTTGTTCTCCGGATAAAAGCCCGGCTTGTTGTAGTAATGCCCCGCCGGAGCAAACGATAGATCCGGCTCGTAGATCTGCCCCTTCAGCGCCTGTGATTCACGCTCCTGGTACCAGGTGTGCGTATCGGTCGTCGGGCCATTGGCCGTCGTCGCAGGAACAAACGGCGTTACTTCCTGCCCCGTTGTCTCCCACGGCGTCTCCAAAAGCGTATACCGCGCTCCAGCCGTGATCGTCAGGTTCGGCAGCGCGCGCCACGAGTCCTGAATGAACGCCTCATATTCATTTGCCTTGAAGTGCCGCGCGATCGTCGCGCCGTCCGGCAGTAGTGTGCCGGTCGTCGCACTGCTCACAGCATAGTTGTAGACATCCGTTACCGACGGAATTGTTCCCACAAGATTGGCGTACGCAATGTTGTAGGAGTTCTGAAAACCTCCATCCAGCGGTGCCACATTTCCACCCAGCGATTGCGGACTCGGCGCATTGCCCTTCAACCAATACGGATTGCTCGAAGCTGAATTGAACGAAGAAGCATTCGTCGCTCGGTTCTGATGAATCAACCGCCAGTTGACGCCAATCTCGATATTATTCCGTCCGCGTGTGATGTTGAAGTTGTCAATGATGTTGTTCACCGGCACGCTTGTGATCGTATTACGCGTCTCCGCAGTCGCTGTCGCAAGAAAGCGGAAATCAACATAGTCCCCTTGACCGACACCTGAATGCCCGGTTCCGGCGCGAACGAAACCATAACGAATATCGTTCACAAGATTCGGCGAAATCGTCCATGTATCGCCCGCTGTGATGCCCTTGTTATTCGAGATCTCCTCGTAGGAAGGCCCCTGTCCCGGAAACTGCTCCGTTCCCGCCGTGGTGTCCTTCTGGAGATTCCCACGCACAAAAATCCTGTGCTTCGTCGAAGGCACATAATCCAGTCGCACAATGGTCGTGTTCAACGTCAACGGCGCAGGCGACGCAAAGGTGTAGGACCCGCTGTTCAGTCCGTCACCCTGCGTAATGCCATTCGCCGCAGGCATCAAATTGAAGTAGGCCAGCGCGTTCGGATTGGCTCCCGGGCCACTCGGATACGTCGCCGAACCGCAGACATTACATCCATTCAGTCCGTCAAGTGTTGCAAACTGCGCCGTCGTCAACTGCTCTGCATTGCCACCCGACGTGTACTGCAACACGCCCTGCTGATATAGCGCCGTGGGAACGATCTGTGTCACCGTCTGGCTCTCCGCCTGACGTTGACCCTCATAGTTACCGAAGAAAAATAGCTTGTCCTTCTTGATCGGCCCACCCAGATCCGCACCAAAAATGTTACGGATCAGCTTTGGCGGCCGGTTCTCCAAACCGCTCTCCAACTGCGCCTGTTTATTGAAATATTGATTCGACACCGTATTCGACGGCCGGAAGTACTCGTACGCCGCGCCGTGAAACTGGTTCGTTCCGGACTTCGTCACCAGCGAGACCTGAGCACCTGAAGACCGCCCCGCATCCGCATCCGCATTGCTGGTCGTCACCCGAAACTCTTCGACCGAATCCTGCGTCTCGCGCAGCACTCCCGTAAACGCATATCCGTTCACCTGGTCGTTATCGTCGACGCCGTCCATGGTGATGTTGCCCTGATCGGACCGTCCGCCGTTCACCGCTCCCGTGCGGCTCGTGTTGTCCTGCGGCAGATACAGCACGCCCGGCTGCAGTGACAGCAGGTCCGGCACATTGCGCGTCTCGCTCGGCAGCGCCTGAATGAGCTGATTGTCAGCCGATCCTCCCAGTGCAGCGTCCGTTGTATTCAACGTCTGCGCCGCCTCCGTAACGTCAATCGTCTCCGTGCTGCCTTTCACGGAAAGCACAAAGTTCACTGTCGCCGGTTGGCTCACGAGCAACTCAACCAGCCTCAAACTTGTTCCAAACCCCGGAGCCGTAACCGTCACGGTATACGTCGCCGGCGGAATTTGCTGGATCTGATACTCGCCCGTCGCGCCGGCAACCGTGCTCAGCTTCTGCCCAGTCGCTCCATTGCTCAACAGGACCGTCGCACCCGGCACCACAGCGCCGCTGGGATCCTTCACAATGCCGCGTAGCGATGTCGTTGCATTTTGCGCATGAGAAAAAACCGTACAGAGAGAAAATAAAAACACGACTGCGAATGCACCAATACGTCTCATCGAAAGCTTGCCTCCAAAAGGTAGTAGCTTGATTCGGCTGTTAGGACAAAAAAATATATTGTCGGCCTAGAACTGATTGCTCAACGGGCCTGTATTTCGTGTGTAGATACTTTCTTACAGGAGCGTGAATTAAATTGCAACCCCTCCAAGCGCATCCACGGCGCGCTTATCGCCTGGTACACACGCTCATCTTGCGATCATCCGTCACGTCATCTCCCATCGCCTGAGAACGAAATTGGGCGAGGAGCTCATTCGCTCCTCGCCCGTAAATGCAAGTGCATCTATGCCTTTGACCTTGCCTCCTTCGTTACGGTCGTCCTGGATGCTGGTAGTCAAGAATCGCGTTGAATACCATCGGATAACTTCCCACAGTCTCTCCGCGATACACAGGATTATTTGCAAACAGCAGCACATTCCCCTCGCCCAGATGCGCGTCCACCACAACCGCGCGCTCCGCAATCGAGCTCGCATTGTCCAGCAGCCCCGATACAAGCATCTGCTTCGCGTCCGTAAACCGCAGGATCACCTCTGGCCGCAGCGCAGCTGGAATTACCGCCGGATTGTTCCGCATCTGTTCCTCATTCAGCGGCGCAGCCTCCCACGGCTTCGCCTTCGGCAGCACCTCCGGCGCGACGTTCTTTCGTCCCTGCACCACATCGCTGTCCTCCAGCGTCCCGCGTCCCGTTGGCCGCTGCGAATACGGATCCATCAGCATCCGCCCAAACCCTCCGCGCCCCTGCTCATTGCTCACATTGAACGCCATCCCGTTCGCGCTCATCACCGGAACCGACGTCCCATATCCCCACGCCAGCGCCGCCTGCGGCGTCACAAACGTCGTCTGGAGCACAGACCCCACCACCCGCGCCGCACCATGCACCGTCGATACGCCCGGCGCCAGACCGCTGTCGATCGCAAACTGCGCCGTATCCTCGCTCGTAATCAGCAACCCGCCCTGCTTCACAAACTGCCGCAGATGCTCTAATCCCTCCAGTCCCAGCCCCGGCCGCGTGTCCGCCGTCGAATCCAGCAGCCCAAGGTTCGGCGTCAACGCCGTCTTCTCCCACGGCGTCGCATTCCCGTACATCGGCGTCCCATTCAAAATCGTCTGCGAGGTCGCATACCCCACCGGTGCAAAGATGATCACGTCATACTTGCTCCGCAGGTCGCCCTCCTTCGCCGCCGTCTGCGTGCTGATGTACCCATACGGCACGCCCGCATGGTCAAACGCATAGCGCCACCATCCCTCCGTCTGCGTCTGCTGCCAGCTGTGCATGAACACAATGCGCGGAGCCTTCACCGCATGGGTCGCCACCGAAGGCATCGCCGCCATCCGCACAGCATCCAGCGACATCGTCTCCAGCGCAGGCTTCAGCGTCCCATCCGGCGCATCCTGAATCAGCAGCGACCCTGCACCGAAGTGCTTTCCGTCCGCATCGAACGCCTTCTCCGCGACACTCACATGCGCGTCCTTCAGCTTGTACACCAGCGCCAGCAATGAGCTCTGCCCACTGTTCGCAACTACCACCACCGGCCCACTCCCGCTCACCTTCCCCGACAAGCCCGCAGCATCTTCCACCGGCGTCATCTTCGCCGTCAAAATCGCGGGATCGGTAATCCGCACGACCTTCAGATTGAACAGCGCTCCAAAGCTCCATCCCGTGTCGTCATACGGATGCTTCTGCGCCTCATCCGGCGCCCAGTACTGCTTGTCCAGCAGTGCATCCGCAATCCGCGAGTACGGCTGGTCCAGCCGCACCACGAAGCTTCCCGCCGGAAACGTCTCGTTCGTCGCCGCATCGCCGCGTTTCGCCGCCGGCACACTCGCCGTCGTCGCCTCCGTCAGCTGACTCACCTCCACATGCTGCTTCTTCAGCACCTCCAGCAACTGCACCTGCCGATTCAGCTCCGCATCGTTCGCTGGCAGCACATACGCCGCCGGCCCCTCCACCGCAGGCTTCTCTACCGACCGCTTGCTCTTCTCGTAGTAGTCCTCCAGGAAGTGATGCGTGTTTTTGGAAAAATAGCTCAGCGTCGACAGCAGCGCACTCTCCTCATAGTTGTTGTTGTCCCGCTGCGACCATATCACCACCGGCAGCGGCGGGTTCTGCCGAAACCACGTCCGCGAGTACTCCTCCGGTGACAAAATCCGCTTCTCCGTGTCCGCGCCTCCATTGCCAAACGTCTCGTATAGCCGGCTGATCCCGTTATGCAAACCCGCCAGGAACATCAGATACCCAGGACTCCACGTATCAAAGTCGCCATGCGTAAACACGCCCGGCATCCCAAATCCCTGCATCTGGTTGACGTTGTTCCACCCCAACTCCTCCCACTCGCCCGCCAGAATCGGATCGATCCACGCGTTGTACGGCCCATCGCCCACCGTGTTGTCATACAAAAACGGCACCGACTCATGCAGATCATGCAGCACCTGCGCATGCCACCCAACATACGTATTCAGCACATTCTGCGTCAGATCCAGCGTCATGCCCATCGCATCGCGGTTATTGTCATGCGCTACATAATGGCCCCAGTACACCAGGTGCGGCCAGTCCTCCGTCGGGTGCGCCCTGTGCCACTTGTAGATGTCCACCATCCTGTCGCGTCCATCCACCTCCACCACCGGTGTAATCAGCACAATCATGTGCGACCGTATGTACTTGATATACGGCGAATCATCTACCGCCAACCGATACGCCATCTCCATCAGCGCCGTCGGCGCACCCGTCTCCGGCGAGTGGATCGTCCCCGTAATGTAGTACACCGGATACGACGCATCGATCAGCGGCTTTGCCTTGGCATCGTCCATCCCGATCTTGCGCGGATCAGCCAACTGCGAGAGCCGCGCATCGTTCTCCTTCTGCGCCTTCAGCAAGCTCTCGTCCGCAATCGCCACCGCGATCATCTCGCGGCCCTCTTCCGTATGTCCGATCGTCACCACCTGCACCCGCGGCGAGCTCGCAGCCAGCATCCGAAAATACTTGTACGTGTCCTCCGCATACGGCAGCATGTTCGGCGCACCCGAAACATCGCCCAAAACCTTCTCCGGCGTCGGCACCGTCTTCGACGCCGGCAGGTAATCCACTAACGGCGACAAAAACGACGGATCCGTCGTGTACTCGTGGATCTTCTTCGTATACTCCTGATCCACCGCCTGATGCGGATCACGTGCATAATCCCCATTCATCGCTTGAACAGCTTGCGCTGAAGTCGAAGCTTGCGCTGAAGTCGTAACTTGAGCGGATGCAAAGATACTGACGGACAGCACCGGCACGGCAAGGGCAGCCTTGGCAAAACGGAAGGATCGCATAAGAGTTTATATATCGGAACCACTCGACCCGCGAAGTCGCACCATTCAAACCCTCTCGCGGTAGCATGGTCGAATGGCGAATCAACACACCAGTCCGACTGGCCATCAGCCTCAATCCACTGCCGTTCTCACACCTCGCACCCCCGACACCTGCCGCTGGGATCTCCTCTCCCTCGGCGAAGTTATGCTTCGCTTCGATCCCGGCGAACAGCGCATCGTCGGCGCACGTAACTTCAACGTCTGGGAGGGCGGCGGCGAGTACAACGTCGCCCGCGGCCTGCGCCGCTGCTTCGGCCTCCGCACCTCGATCGCCACAGCGCTCGTCGATAACCCCGTCGGCCGCCTTGTCGAAGATCTGATCCTGCAAGGCGGCGTCGACACCTCCCTCATCCGATGGTGCGACTTCGACGGCGTCGGTCGATCCTCCCGCAATGGCATCTACTTCCTCGAGCGAGGCTTCGGCGTCCGCCCCGGCCTCGGCATGATGGACCGCGGCCACACCGCCATCGCACAGCTCAAGCCCGGTCAGATCGACTGGGACGCCATCTTCTCCAACCACGGTGTCCGCTGGTTTCACACGGGCGGCATCATGGCTGCGCTCAGCGAAGACGCAACCGAGGTCGTCCGCGAAGCCATCCTCGCCGCCAAACGCCACGGCACCCTCATCAGCTTCGACTGCAACTATCGCCCCTCCCTCTGGAAAGCACGCGGCGGCCGTCAGCGTTCCGTCGAAGTCAATCGCTCCATCATGCCCATGGTCGATGTCCTCTTCGGCCACGAAGGCGACCTCGCCTCAACCCTCAGTGCTGCGGCCCACGCCCCCGCCTGGCACACGCTCCACACCTTCCGCTCCATGGCCGAGCGAGTCACCGCCGACTTCCCCAACCTCCATGTGATCGCCACCACCGTCCGCCGTCCCCACTCCGCCAACCGCAACGCATGGAGCGCCTTTGCCTACGCCGTCGGCACCGCCCACGAAGGCCTTCACTTCGACGATCTGGACATCCTCGACCGCGTCGGCGGCGGCGACTCCTTCGCCTCCGGCCTTATCTACGGCCTGCTGCAAGACAAGGGCATCCCCTGGTCGCTCAACTGCGGCATCGCCCACGGCGCTCTCGCCATGACAACCCCCGGCGACGCATCCATGTCCACGCTTCCCGAAGTCGAGCGACTCATGAGCGGCAGCCATAGCGGCACCATCCGCTAAGGCCGCGCACCTACCACGCCCTAGTCAGCTTCCATACTGTGGTGCCGCACATCCGCGCCCCGCACCCAGAAGATCACGTCCTCCGCGATGTTCGTTGCATGGTCTCCAACCCGCTCCAGGTTCCGCGAGATAATCAGCGCATTCAGCGCCTGCGGCGCCAGATCCGGGCTTTCCTTGATCAGATTTCCCAGCGATCGGAACGCATCGCGGTTCAAATCATCCACCTGATCATCCAGCAGCAACACTGCCTGCGCCATCTCAGCGTCGCCCTCGATAAACGCCTGCAGCGCCTTCCGTACCATCGCCGCCGCAAGCAACGCCAGCCGCGGTATATCTACCGGCAGATCGACATGTGGCTGCGTCCCCAGATCCACCACGCGACCGGCGATATTCACCGCCTGATCCCCAACCCGCTCCAGGTCCGCATTGATCCGGATTACCGCCAGAATAAAGCGCAGATCGACAGCCATCGGCTGCTCCATCGCCAGCAGATCCAGCGCCAGCTGATCGATCTCCCGCTCCATCCGGTTGATCGCAGGCTCCGACAGCCGCACCAGTTCGCACAGCCCGGCATCTCGCGAAGAATACGCCTCCGTCGAGCGCTGGATCGCCTGCTCCACCAGCCCAGCCATCACCAGCAGCCGTTCCTTCAACTCGTCCAGACTCTGCTGGAACTTGATCCGGATCATCCAAACCTCCCTGTGATGTAATCCTCTGTGCGTTTATCCGAGGGATTCGTGAAAATCTTCGTCGTCGCTGCAAACTCGACCAGTTTGCCCATCAGGAAAAATCCTGTATTCTCCGCAACGCGTGCCGCTTGTTGCATATTATGCGTCACAATCACAATTGTGTACTGGCTCTTCAGCTTGAAGATCAAATCCTCAATCTTTGCAGTAGATACCGGATCAAGTGCACTTGCTGGCTCATCCATCAGCAGCACCTCCGGATCAACAGCCAGCGCCCGCGCAATGCACAACCGCTGCTGCTGCCCGCCCGAGATACTCGCGCCGGACTTCTTCTTCAGATCGTCCTTCACCTCGTCCCAAAGCGCCGCTTGCCGCAGCGACCGTTCGACCACCTCATCCAGAACCCGCTTGTTCCGAAATCCATTCAGCTTCAACCCGCTCGCGACATTGTCATAAATTGACATCGTCGGAAACGGGTTGGGCCGCTGAAACACCATCCCCACCCGCCGTCGAATCTCCACCGGCGTCGCATCCTTGAAGATGTCAACGTCGCCCATCATCACCTTGCCCTCCGCGCGCGCTGCCGGATTGGTCTCATGCATCCGGTTCAAACACCGGACAAATGTCGACTTCCCGCATCCTGAAGGCCCAATCAGCGCCGTCGCGTGATTCGCCGGAATGCGCAGGTTCACATCATGAAGCGTGTGCACCGCACCGTACCAGGCATTCAAATTTTCCACGCGAATATCGACTCCCACTAATGTCCTCCCTTGAGTACGCCCCGGTTTGCAAAGATCCGCACCAGCGTCACTGCGATCATAATCATCACCACCAGAACCAACGCTCCTGCCCATGCCAGCCTGTGCCAATCATCATACGGGGAGATCGCATACACATAAATCTGCAACGGCAGCGCAGCAATCGGCTGGTTCAAATTGAACAAATTCCAGAACTGGTTCCCGAATGCCGTAAACAACAGCGGTGCAGTCTCTCCCGCCACGCGCGCAAACGCCAGCATGCATCCCGTGATAATCCCGGGCGACGCCGTCCGCAAGCTCACCGAAAGCACCGTTCTCCACTTCGGAATCCCCAGCCCAAGCGCAGCCTCGCGCACTGGATTCGGCACCGTCGCAAGCATCTCTTCCGTCGTTCGCGTCACCGTCGGCACCATCATGATCGCCAGCGCAACGCCGCCCGACAGTGCGGAAAAGTGCTGCTGCCGCGCCACAATCAACGCATACGCCGCAATGCCCATCACGATGGAAGGCACTCCATTCAGCACATCCGCCGTAAACCGCACCGCTGAGCCCAGCCAGGTCCCATGCGCATACTCGGACAGATACACCCCTGCACCAATTCCCAGTGGAATCCCCATCAAGCTAGCTAACCCAAGCAGCAAGCCTGAACCTGCAATGGCATTCGCCATGCCGCCGCCCTTTTCCCCGACTGGCGCAGGCAGATGCGTAAAGAACGCCAGATTCAGCGAACTTGCACCTTTGTAAATCAGGTATCCCACGATAGCCACCAGGGGCACCAGCACCAAAACCGTGCTTACCACCGCAAGCGCAGTCACAGCATGGTTCGTCGCACTTCGTCTCAACTCCAACAACCGCTCCAGATGGCGCGAACGTACAGGCAATGGACTCATCAGTGCGCCCTCGCCGTATTCCCGCGCATCACCGCCCATACCAGCAGCCGCGCAATCGCATTCACCACAATCGTCACCAGGAACAACGCCAGACCAATCTCAATCAACGCACTCAGATAAAGATCGCCCGTAGCTTCCGTAAACTCATTCGCAATCACGCTTGCCAGCGTATATCCGGGAGCAAGCAGATTCTTCAAAATATCCGGATGATTTCCAATCACCATCGTCACGGCCATCGTCTCACCCAGCGCCCGCCCCAACCCCAGAATCACCGATCCCACAATCCCCATACGCGAGTTCCGCAGCACCCCAATCCGCAGCATCTCCCAGCGCGTCGCGCCCAGCGCCAGCACTGCCTCCCGCTGGTTCACAGGCACCGCTCGCATCACGTCCCGGCTGATCGAGCTGATGACAGGAAAGATCATGATCGCCAGAATCACACCTGCCGAAAACATACTTACACCAAAGTTAGGCTCCGCAAAAAATCCGGTCCACCCCAGGTACTTCTCCAAAACCGGTCCCACCTGGTCGCGAATAATAGGCACCAAAACAAACACACCCCAAAGCCCATACACTACGCTGGGAATTGCAGCCAGCAACTCCGTCAAAAACGATATCGGCCCCCGCAGAAATCGTGGGCAGATATCCAGCAGAAAGATTGAAACCGCAAGCGCGAGTGGCACCGCGATCAATACAGCCAGCAGCGACGAGACCACCGTGCCATAGATAAACGGCAGAGCTCCAAACTGTCCTGAAACCGGATCCCACGTCCGCGTCTCGAAAAATCTCCACCCAAACTGATGGATCGAGGGCATGGATTTGGAGATCAGCACAAACACGATCAACAGCACAATGGCAAAGACGCTAAGCGCGCAAACCACCATCAGACTTGCAAACGCGCCGTCAGCATATCTGCCAGAGCTCTTCGCCAGCAGAAAGCTGCGCACCACAGAAAGTCCGGCCGGAGTAGCCGCCGTCTCGACAGTTCGTTCTGTCGGAACGGCCCTCTCCTGCGGAACAACCACCTTCTGCATCTGCGGACGGTCTACCGGAACTGTCTTGGGTTCATTCATCTGTCTACGCCGTAGGCTCCCCATGTCACTTTATGAAAGGAATGTGAACAGACCGTAAATTTACATGACAAGGAGAGACATAAGGCACAAACCCCTACGAAACGAGGGCCTGCTAGCTGCACAGGCCCCCCGATTCGTCTTAGTGCACTTCGTTGATCGTCTGCCGCACTCGCGCGATTACCGGCTCAGGCAACGGAGCGTACGTCATGCTCGCCGCCTCTCCCTCACCATGATCCAGCATCCACTCCAGGAAGTCATGCATGACCTTCCCCTTCTCCGGCGTGCTAAACGGCACCGGAATCAGCAGCCATGTAAAGGAGGAGATCGGGTACGAATCTGCTCCTGCAGCATTCGTAATCGAAACCCTATAGTCCGCCGGCATGTCCTTCGATGCCGCCGCCGCGGCCGCCGTTACAGACTCAGTCGACGGCTTGATCCACTTGCCCGCTGCGTTGCGAACCTGCCCGTACAGCATCTTGTTCTGCACCGCATAGACCAGCTCGACGTATCCAAACGAGTAGGGACTATTGCGAATCATCCCTGAAACGCCCTCGTTGCCCTTCTGCCCAATGCCTCCAGGCCAGCGCACCGACGTGCTTTTACCCACCTTCGACGCGAACTCCGGGCTAACTTTGCTTAGGAAGTCCGTGAAAACATACGTCGTTCCTGAACCATCCGAACGATATACCGGCAAAATCTCCTTAGCCGGCAACTTCACTCCCGGATTGTCCTTCGCGATCCGTGGGTCGTTCCACTTCTTGATGTGTCCCAGATAAATATCGGCAATCACATCCGGCGCGAAGTTCAAATCGGTAGTCACGCCCGGCAGGTTATACGTCAACACGTCCGCGCCCATCACCGTAGGAATATGAATCAGCTTCACCTTGGACTGCGCCAACTGCTGGTCCGTCATCGGTCCATCTGACGCCCCGAAGTCAACAACCTTCTCGGATACCTGGCGGATTCCACCACCCGAACCAATCGACTGATAGTTCATCTGCACCCCAGGATGCGCAGCGTCATATTCACTGAACCACTTCGAGTAGATCGGATATCCAAACGTCGATCCGGCACCCGTGATATTCACCGTTGCCGTATTTGCAGCGCCTGTATCTGATGGCTCCGATTTACAGCCTCCTGACACCACCACGAGAGAACTGGCCAACACTGCCGTTCCAAACATCTTTAAGTTCATCATGCCTCCTTTAGAGCGCTTCATCATTTTCCACCGGTGCTATTGCTTTGGCAAACAAGATATGCAGTCGACCGGCCAACTTCGGCAGGTCGACTGCATACCCCGTCTGACTAGGGGATGTAGTAGCGCAAGCTGATGTGGATCATAGGATCCTCAGCACGCGGTCCGCTCGGCGTAATTGCACTACCCACTCCAGACCATAGATTCCGCTGAAGATAGCTGTAGGTTGCCCAGTACTGCAGACGTCCGTACTTCGGACTGTCGATCGCGCGATAGATAACGCCGATCATCGGCTCCTGGATGTATCGTGTCGGTGAGCCGCAGTTCGCAGCTCCCAGCGATCCACCCACGCCCGCACCAGCAGAGGTCGAAGGTGCGCCCGGTAGTGCATAGCAACCGGCATCGCTGATATTGCGCGGGCCGTAGCCGATCAGTGCTCCTTCGGCGGTCGTGTACACCGTCCGTTGATCATACTCACCACCGTAGTACGTAAACACGTCCAGTTTCGGTGTCGGATGCGTCATCAGCGTGAACATAGCGTGATAGTTACGAATTGGCTCCAGTGTCTCGTTCGGACGCAGTGTCGCATCCGCAAGCTGTGCCGAACCATAGCGACCTACACCCTGACCGCCCATTGCCTGCAGCGCAACCTCGAGGTACTTGTCCGGGTACACCCGAACGCTTCCATACGCTCCGCCCCCCGTGCTTGTGTGCGTCTCATACTGCGTCCCATACGTGTAGGTCTCTGCCGATGCCGTTCCCGCAGTCGTTAGGACGGGCAGGAAGTTGTCCCGCATAAACCGTGCCAGGCCGCCGCCTTCGATGTGCATCTTGGGAATATCGTACGCAGCCTTCACCATGATGTCCGGAACAACATTGTTCGCATACGTCGTGATATTGCTGGCTCCGCCATTCGCCGCTGCTGCGTTGTACAGACCGCCGCTTTGGCCGATGCCGCCGAAGAAATACTCTGTCGGCGCAGCCGACCCCTGCACTGTGAAACCGGTGATCTGCGCCTGCTCTGCCGAAGCTGCAATCGTCAGTGCGCCTGTCTCATAGTTGCCGAAGCGCTGCTGCACGCGAATTGCCGGCTGCCGCGTCCATGTGTAACCCACAAGGTATTGTGAATCGATGGTCTGAGGTTGGATCTCAGTCCGCGCATCCGTTCCCTTGCGGTCTTCCGTCACCAGGGACCACATCTGTCCACCCGTCAGCGTAAATCCACCCGCCGACTCGAACTTACCCCAGATCTGCCGCTGACGCAGCACGTAACTGTTGCTCTGGTTGTTATTCGACGTTGTACCCGCTCCAAGAAAGTCCATCTCATAGTAGCCAGAGAGTTTATACGTCCCCGCATCGCCCATGAACAACAAGCCCAAACGGCTCTGGCGAGCAGAGAAGTTGATCTCATCCACATGGCCTTCATTGGCTCCAGGGAATGGAATGGCATTGAACGGCGTATTGATGTCCGAATTCACAGAGTGCTGACGCCACACGCCTTCAAACGCCGTAAACGCAATCGGCGTGATGGCGACGCCCTTGTACCGCAACGTCGATGGCGATTCAATCTCGCTCTGCATCTTCTTCTGTCCCGCGACGACCGTCTCATTGAGCCCCGCCGTGGTCGTCTTCAGATCGCTCACGCTGCTCGAAACCGCATCCACCTTGGTCGACGTCGCCTCTGCCGCGGCTTGCGCCTGGGTTGCTGAAGCCGCAGCCGCAGCTGCCTGCGCCTGGGCATTGGCCGCCGTCTGCTGCGCAGCCGTTACATCCCCGTTCTTCGCTGCCACCTGCGCCTTCAAAGCATCGATCTGATCCTGCTGAGCCTTTACTGACTCCTCCAGCTCGCGCATCTGCCTCTCAGCTGCTGTCTCTCGATGCTCTTTAACCTTATGCCGAGGCTTCTTTGTCGCCGTACTCATGGAAGCCGTGTTGTCCATCACCTGGGCACACAAAGGAAGCTGGGCTGTCGCAAACGACATGGCAACCAGAGCAGCACTCAAATATTTGTATCGTTTCATCATCCCTCTGGACGGATGGCTAAGGCACGCATACCGCGTAATGGCCCATAAAATCCCTTGCCAAGTTTGTCCGTGCCATCATCCTCGCAACCCTGTATGAACAAGGCTGTAATGAATGATGAATAGAAGATGAATAAAACCTCCCAAGGCCATGAATCACTTATCTCTACGGGAGCCTGAAGAACCTGATGGATCGCCAGGCACAAGCGCGGGAGGAACTATGAATAGAGTGTGAATCAGCCGCCGCAGGTGATAACGACCGCATTCAGCGCTCCGTTCGAACGCACGGCAGCGTAAAGCAAAATCTGCTCCCACGACCCAAGTCACTCTCCACCCACATTCGGCCTCTGTGCGCCTCCACAATATGCTTCGCAATCGCAAGCCCCAGACCTGTCCCACCGGACTCCCTCGACCGCGCCTTATCGACCCGGTAAAATCGCTCGAACAGCCGCCCCAGATGCTCCGATGCAATCCCCGCGCCAAAATCCTCCACGCAGAACTGCACCTCTTCCACCACACCCGGCACCACCGCAGCACGCAGCACCACAGTCGCGCCCTTTTTTCCGCTCTTTCCGTAGTTCAGCGCGTTCTCAATCAAATTGCTAAAAACCTGTAGAATCGCATCCAGATCCGCCATCACCTCAATGTCCGGATACGCTTCGACGCTCAGTTCCCCCTGCCTGTCCCGCACCAATCCTGCCACAGCGTCCTCAGCCTCTCCCAGCAAGAGGCTCACCTCCACTGGCTGAGGCCGCAGCTTTTGTTCCCCTGAGTCCACCTTTGCCATCGCCAGCAGATCGTCCGTCAGCCGCGCCATCCTCTTCGCGCTCTTGTAGATCGCCTCCAGGAACTCCCGCATCTGGGGCGTACAAACCGCCGCGATCCGCTGGTCCTCCAACATCATCTCCACATAGCCCGAGATCGATGTCAGCGGCGTCCGCAGCTCGTGCGAAACGTTCGCCACAAACTCCCGCTGCGTCCTCTCCACCTGCTCCATACGCGTAATATCCTGCAACACCACCACCGCTCCGCCCTCCGGCATCGGTGCTGCGCTCACCGCAAAGATCCTCCCTGGCTGCAGCGACACCGGCCTCAACTCCGCAACCTTCCTCTGCTCCAACGCCTCCTGCACGCAGCGCAACACCTCCGGTGCACGTATCGTCTGCACCAGTGACCGTCCCGCGCGCACCGTTCCCGACGACTCCGCCACCAGCCGCTGCATCGGCCGGTTCGCCCACACAATCCTTCCTCCAGCGTCCACACTCGTCACGCCATCCTGCATCGAGTCCAGCAGCGCCTCCAGCTGCCCACGGCTCTCCGCACTCGCCTCCAACCGCTTCTTCACCTCCGCCGCAGACAACTCCAACGCATACGCCAAACCATCCATCTGCCGAAACGCAGGCTCGCGCACTCCCCCTTCACCCAATCCGCTACCCACGGCACCCGCCGCAGATTCCATCGCCTCGACTGCATTCGTCACGACCAGCGTACTCACCCACGACACCCACGCCGCCGTCACCAGCCCAACCACCAGCACCATCCACCAGTGCGGCATCACCAGCACCGCCGCGCCCACCACCAGCGCGCCGATTGCAGCGCGCCATAACAGCGTCAGATAAAGACTTCGTCGCACCATTTAACCCCACACCAGCAGCCTACTCGGTTGCCGTCTCCAGCGCACGACCCATTCCCTCTCTTCCCTTCGGAAGATCGAACCTGTATCCCGCTCCCCGCATCGTCTTCAGAAACCGGGGAACCTCCGGGTCTACCTCAATCTTCTCTCGTATCCGCCGGACATACACGTCCACACTCCGCGGTGTCACGAACCGCGCGTCGCCCCACACCGCATCCAGTAAATGATCGCGGCTGAATACCCTCCCCGGATGCCGCGCCAGATACTCCAGCAACCGGAACTCCGTCGCCGTCGTCGTCACCAGCTCATTGTTCACCCGCAGCTGCATCGAGCTCCCGTCAATCTCCAGCGTATCGATCTTCAGCGTCGGCGATCCGCCCGTCTGCTCCGGACGCTCAAACCGTCGCAGCACCGCCTTCACCCGCGCCAGCAACTCCCGCATGGCAAACGGCTTGGTAATGTAGTCATCCGCGCCCAACTCCAATCCTTGCACCCGGTCGTTCTCCGCCGCTCGTGCCGTCAAAAAGATGATTGGCACACTCGCGAGCGAGGTGTTCAGGCGCAATCTCCTGCACAAATCCAGCCCATCGCCGCCCGGAACCATGATATCCAGCAAAAACAGCGCTGGCCGCTGCCGCTCCGCGTCCTGCACAATCGTTCCCATCGCCGGGTACGCACGCACCGTATATCCCGCACCCTCCAGCTGATACTGCACCAGCCGCCGAATGTCGGCATCGTCCTCCAGCACAAAAATCACCTGACTCACACACGCTCCAATCGCGGATACGTAACCGCTTCCGCGCTAAGCTTAGCGCGTTCGCCCATGCCAAACCAATAAATGACTGTAAATCTTCTGCAATTCGCTGTCACAGTTCGAGACGCTGCCTGCTTACGCGCCCGCAGCCCAAAGCCGCCGCCGGCGCAATCCCAAACCTCCCCCACCCCCCCCGATTGCGCTCGCTTACAATTCCTTCCAACCGCTCAAAACCAAAGCCGCTACACCACGCATCTCACCGCGAGTGAGGAATTTACCCATGACAAAGATTCATCGTGTAACCATCGCAGCAGCTACCCTTTTTCTGGTCGCCGGATGCAAAAAAACGACAGACAACACCTCCAACTACAAGTCGGCCATCGACTCCTACTTCTCCGCCCACCCCGATTGCCTCTTCTCCAATCCCCAGCAGTTCCCAACTCAGGTTGCAGCCTCCGACAAGGATAAAAACGCTCCGTTCGCAGCACTCGTCGATCAAGGTCTGCTCACCCGTACCACCAGCGAAAAGAAGGTCGTCATCCTCTCCAGGCAGGAGATCAACTACGACCTCAGCGACAAAGGCCGCAGCGACTGGACCGCAGATCCCAACCAGCCCGGTGCCGGTAACTTCTGCTTCGGCAAACGCACCGTCGCCTCCATCGACAACTCCACCCCCAACAGCGGTCAGCCCGGCGCAACAACCACCGTCAACTATCACTACAAGTTCACCGACGCACCCGATTGGGTCAAGAACGCCGAGATCGAAAATGCCTTTCCCAAGGTACAAAGCGACCTCGCCGGCAACGGTACAGGAACCGCAACGCTCGTCGACACCTCCAACGGATGGCAGGTTCAACCCAACAACGCCGACTCGAACAACAACGCGGCAACACCCGCAGACGGCAAGATCGTTCAGTAACTCCGACCGATCCCGCACCAAAGCCCGCCAGTACATCGGCGGGCTTTCCCTTTGCACGAAAGCCGTCTACTGCGCCGCGTAATACGCCTTCACGATCTCCGCATACGACTTCGGCTGGAAGTCCATCGCAGGAACTCCCCCCGCAAGATACCGCACAAAATAATCCCACCGCCGCTTCATCACATACGGCGTCGCTGCCATATATCCGTGCGGCACATTTGGAATCATCAGCATGTCGAAATCCTTGTTCGCCTTGATCAACGCATCCACCACCAGCAGCGTGTTGTTTGGCGGAACGTTGTCGTCCATCGTTCCATGCACCAGCATCAGGTGCCCCTTCAGGTTCTTCGCGTACCCCTCGTTCGCCTGCGCAGCATAGTTGTCTTGGCCATCCGGTCCAATCACCTCCAGCCCAGCCCATCGCTCGTCCCAATCATCTTCGTACTCCCGCTGATCGTGGTTTCCGCTCTCCGCCCATCCCACCTTGAAGAAATCCGGAAAGTGGAACATCGCTGAAGCCGTCGCATTCCCGCCCCCCGAGTGCCCCGTGATCCCTACCCTGTCCAGATCGATCCACGCATCCTTCGACGCCAGATCCTTGATCCCGGCCACCTGGTCCGGAATCGTCGCCTGTCCCATCACCGCCGGGCTGTCCGCATACGCATCGTGGAAGCTCTTCGACCGGTGCGGATTCCCCATTCCATCGATGCACACCACCACAAATCCCAGGTCCGCCATCGCCTGCAAATCACCCCGCGCAGCCTCAAATCCCGGCGGCCCAAACACCGAGCACGACCCATCCTGCGGCCCCGGATACACATAATCCACCACCGGATACTTCTTCGCCGCATCGAACGTCGTCGGCTTGAACATGATCCCGTAGATCGGCGTCACTCCATCTCGCGCCTTCATCTCAACCCGCTCCGGCGCCTTCCATCCCTCCGCCAGCAGCGCCGAAATATCCTGTTTCCCCAACCCCACCAGCACCCTCCCGTCGCTGTCGCGCAGCACCGCAGTCTGCGGCGTATTCACCGTCGAGTACACATCCACAAACGTGCTTCCGTCCTTCGCCGCCGTCACATCATGCGTCGCGACCTCCGGCGTCAGCAGCCTCTGGTTCTTCCCATCAAAGTCCACCCGATAGTAGTTCTGAAAGTAAGGATCTTCGCCCTTCTCCTTGCCCGTCGCCATGAAGTAGATCACGCGGTTCTTCTCGTCTACCGCCTTCACATCGGCCACCGGCCCATCGCCATGCGTAATCTGGTTCTTCAGCTTGCCCGTCGTCAGGTCGTATAAATAAAGCTGCGCCCAGTCGCTCCGCTCGCTCACCCACAAAAACTCATTCAGCTCCGGCATGTACTTCCAGTCCGTCTTGCTCTGCCATCCGTAGTACGTGTCCACATGCTCGTGGTACACCTCGCGCACCGCTCCCGTCGCCGTATCCGCCTCGCGCACATACTCATCCTTGTGGTCCCGCGACGTCGCCACAAACCCCAGGTGCGCATCGTCCTCCGAGAACGCCACATCGTTCCACTTCCCATCGCCATCGCAGCTCACGTCATCGCACTCCATGCTGCGATGCTCCATCGGCGGCGTCTTCAACCGCACCACCTTCGCCGTCGCCACATCGATCACCACCGGCTCGATCATCGTAACGTCCTTGTCCCCCACCAGCGGATACCGCCAAGCCTCCAGCACCGGATGCCTGTCCGTCGTCGGCACCAGGTACATCATTCCCGTCCTCCGCTGGTCCTGCTGGAACGTCGCAATCTTCTTCCCATCCGCCGACCACGTCAGAATCGCCGCATCCGAGTGCTGCCACCCCGCATTATCCGTCGCATACCCAAAGTCCTCCACGCCATCCGCGGTCAACTGCTTCTCTGCGCCCGTAGCCACCGTCCGCACCCAAAGATTATTGTCGCGAATAAACGCAGCCATCGTCTTATCCGGCGACACATTCTCCGTACCCGCATGGCGCCTCGCGACCACTGCAGCCTTCTTCTTCCCTCCGTTGTTTCCCGCCGTGTCTGCCTTGTCCGGAACCTTCTCGCCGCTCGGCGGCTCCGGCTCCTTCGTGCACCTCACCACGGAAGCATCGCAGTGGAACACCCCATCACGCGTCGTCACTGCAAACCCGCCATTCGCCTCGGCCGCATACCCCGTCACGCCCAGCGCTCCAGCCTCCACCGGTGTCTTCTTTCCCTCATCGCCCATGGCGTCCGTCAGCGCCGCCGCCAGCTTCGCGTTGTCGAACGCAGGAGCAGTCGTCCACCTCCCGCCACCCGCTCCCGGCCCGGCAATCATGTACTGCGTCCCGCCCACCCCGGGATCACGATAAAACACCCGCCCATCCGGCAGATACTCCACGCCTCGTACCGTGTGGTGCACCAGCCCATTCACGTTGTACGACATCCACCGTTCCGCCTGCGTATAGTCCTGCGCCGTGTACACCCTCTGCGCCATCAACGGCAGCGCACCCAACACACCCACAAGCGAACACACAAACAGACACCGGCGATTCAGCATAGTCGTAACTTCCTATGAGGTAAATTTTGCGCAAGACAGCAGTTCCACCAGCCTAGCCCAAAACCCCTCATCCGCGCGAATCCACCGCTTCACCCAACGCTTCTTAGCGCCCCGGCGCATAGTACCCCGAACGCACCTCAAGGATGTCGAAGCTGTCCGGCGCTTCCAACGCGACGCTGTGGAATGCGCCGTCGTGCTTCATCGCCACCGGCCTGTAGATCAGCCGATAACGGTTCCGCATTTCTCCCTCAATGCTTCGCAGGTCATCATAAATACCTTCCGCAGAACCATCGTCGAGAAACATGCGGCCGCCCGTCTCTTTCGCAAGCTTGAGCAGCGTCTCTGCGTCGCCCGCATCTCCTCCCTGAAGTCTATGGAAATCATAGATCGTCGTGTTACTACGCTGGCACATGTCAACGGCGTCCGCCAGCGAAACGTAGCTCGCATTGTCCGCTCCATCCGAAAAGAGAAGAATGAAGTTTCCACTCGCCCCGTGATCGATTGCACCGAACTGATACAAACAGGTTCGAAACAGCGCATCGTACACAGCAGTTCCAGAGATTGGATCGGCACGCGCCCCGGTCACCGTGCGAACCCCTTCCATAATCGCCGAAGGGTCGTTCGTCCACGGCTGCACAACATTCTCAACCCGTCCAAACGCTGCAACGAAAGCCTGATCCGTCGACCGTCGCAACATCTTCTCCGCGTATGCCGCCGCGATGCTTCGCGCCAAGGGAAGCGCGGCAGTCATCGAATCACTCGTGTCGATGAGAATGCCTGCTCGCACCGGTAAATTCTCTAGCAGCTTTAAATCCAGAATCTTCAGCGGCGGCTCGCCATCATCCGTCAGCCTCAAGTCACTGAGCTTCAAGTTCTGGGCCGGCAGCCCATGCACGTCTTCCGCATGAAACGTTAGATTGACTTCATCGACAGCCACCTTGAGTCGATACGCAGCCGCGTCCTGCGTCATCACACTATTCGTCTGAGCCCCGCAAGACATCGCGCATGAAACCAACACTGCGACAAAGCAGCGGACTGTGAGCGGCCGACGCATACCAATTCCCTCTGCCGCCACTTTATAACATTGGCACAGTACCATTGCCGCGCAGACCGCTCCCCCATCTATGCCGCAGACCTCAATTCACCGTCACCGTCTTCTGCGCCACATACGTCTTCCCTTGCGCATCCCACAGCTTGAACACCAGATCATGCGTCCCAGCCGTCAAGTTCTGGTAGCTGTCCACATACGACGTCCCACCTGAGCACGAACCATTCACGCATCCCGTCTGGTTCACCACCAGCTTGCCATCCACATAGAGCTGCGCTGCCGTCGGCACATTCGGCGTGTATCCATTCGCCAGCACATGCACCGGCGAGCCACTCGTTCCCTCCGGCAGACAGATCGCCGCCGCTCCTAGCGCCGCCGGACACGCTACGCCCGGCGTTCCACTGAACACCGTAATATTTCTGTCCGAGCGATAGCTGTTTCCCTGCGCATCCCACGCCTTCGTCACCAGAGAATGCGGCCCCAGCGCCTCCTCCAAGCTCGTGCTGAAGCTCGTCGCATGCTTCGAGTACACCAGCTTGTAATCGACATACTCCTGCAGCGCCGTCACTGGCGCCATGTCATACGCGTTCGCCTCAATCATGACCGGACTCGGCACATACGCCCCATCTACCGGAACGCACACCGTCACCGTCTGGTTGATGCTGCTCGTAGCACACGGCGCACGCTCCCCACCATTGATGTAAAACTCCGTCACGCCATATCCCGGCTGCGTCTGCGCAAAATCAATCATGCCGTCACGGTTCCAGTCTCCCGGAACCAATCCTCCGGCCGATCCCGGTGCCGAAATAAACTGCTGCGCCGTCTGCTGGAACGATCCATCCGCATGTCCCAGCCACACGAAAATCCCCATCACACCACTCGGCGTCGAAGTCTGCTCCACCACATCCGCAATCCCATCCCCGTTCACGTCCGCAGCCCACGGAGACGACCCCGCACCCACGCTCCCATCGCTGAACAAATGCCGATACATCGTCTTCCCGTTCCCCTGCGCGTAAAACACATCCATCCCCGCGCACGCTGCACTGTCGCTGCAGCCATACGACACCAGAATGTCCGCCTTCCCATCCTGGTTCAAATCATTAACATTCAGGTCCGCCCCGTCCGAATACGCCTGCAACAACACCGGCGTAAACCCTCCCTTGTTATCCCCCCACAGCACATACGCGCCCTTCGTCGTCAACACCCCAAGGTCCACCACGCCGTCATCGTTCATGTCGCCCGCCTTCACCTGCGACACCGCAGCACCCGTGCTCACCTGAACCGTATTTCCAATCGAGAAACTCCCACCGCCGACGCTCTTGTACACCTCCACATTGCCGTTCTCATCGCCAACCGCCACGCCCAGCATCCCATCGCCGTAATAATTCCCCACCGTCATCGAGAGCGGCGAGTACATCGTCGCAACCGAGACCTTTTGCTGGAACGTGCCGTCCCCATTGCCATAAAACACATCGAACGTTCCGCCAATGCACAACGCCACCACATCCAGCTTTCCGTCCCCATTCATGTCCGCCGCAGCAACCGCCGCAACCTCCGCGCTGTCCGCTTGGCCTACCGCTATCGGAGCCTGAAACGTCCCATCACCATTGCCCAGCCGCAGCGTAATCGTCGTCGGTGTCTTACCCCCGCCCTCCACGACATCCGCCTTTCCATCGCCATTAAAGTCGCCCTGCGCGATGCTCATCGCGCTATACGCGGGGTAGGCATCGCGGCTAAGCTCAAAGCTCGGCATCGTTTGCGCAAAAAGAGCAGTACCACCGGCAAGCACGGCAAGTGCGGGAACAAACATTCTGAACATCATGGAAGAGGAACTCCTGAATCAAAGATGGATTTCCCGCCTCAGAAGGTTGCATCAACCAAAAAAATCCCTCAACATTTTCCCTGAGCGTGCCCATAAGCCTGTGTAAAGTCAGAACTCAGAAAGCGCACACTAGGCCTTTCTTTCCTCGTCGTCGGAGACGAGGGACACCACCACTTCAGCCTTAACGCATAGGAGTGGCTCGGCAAAGCTCTGAATTACACCGCAGCCATAGAGAGCCTCAGATGAAGGCGCTCAGTTGAAGGGGACGGGCTTCAGCCCGTCCATAACACACCCAAAAGTACAGGGGCTTCAGCCCCGGAGGGGACATGCTTCGAACCGAATCAGAGCTGTCCTAGCCCGTCAGAGGACACCACCGCTCCCCGCCATACTCTTGAACCCTAAGTATTCAAATCACAACGACTATCGGCGGACGTTTAGCAGTCCCCGTAAGCACCCCTTACCCCTAAAACCCTCCAGCGACCCACCCGCCGCCCAAGCACCTTGATGCCATACTTTATCCCATCGTGCAGGTCAAGTGACCTGCCGGTCCACTCATGGCATCTTGGGTTTCTTGGCTCTCGAATCGAGTTACTATTTCACGAACTCCTTCCGATGTTCGCGCCACCACTTCAAGGCCGTTTGGTTGTCTAAAACCTCGGCGCTAATTTGAGTTATTTGGTGAAAGCGATTGTACGCAGCCACTCTAACGCGGATGGAAACGTCCGACGTCATGATCAAAAACAGTCGATCCAAATGACCTTTCCAATATTCCTCCGGAAGCGAATCGATCGCTGCTTGCCGACTGAATTGTTCGGGATCGTCTAGGTAGGAAATCTCCTGAGTTTCGCTAGGATTATTGTTGAAGTGCCGCGACACATAGAGCGCACTTTCATTGCTGGTAAGAAGCGATCTTGCCACTTTCAAAGCTAGGTCACGGACATTCTGCGGAATTTGTGGATCCCCCGCCATTTGAACGAGCGTATCAAAGGAAGTTGCATCACCGCCCTCCGCCTGATTGATTAACGTCGATATTTGAGCGCTGTTTTCTAGTTGCTTCAGCCGCGGAGCAATCTGCGAATCTACCTGCGCGGTCACTGCGGCGTTCACTGATTCGTGGACGGAATCGTCTACGCGTTTGTCTATCGTCGGCTTTAAGTCGTCCACCGAATGGTGTACCTCTTCGATCAGAGAGTGCTGGACGGTTTGCTGCTCGGACTTTACTCCAGCCGTTACTTGCGTACGCACCTCTTGAGTAATAATTGGCATTAGTGCTACTGCGGTTTACTGCTTGGCGGCTGTTTGCACGGTCTGGCGGATAGATTCGCTTCGAAATTCATCATTCAATCGCGCAGTGATTTGTTTCTGGATTTGCCCTGTTTGCGCTTCGAGTGTGTCGCGACTTTGCCGTCGAATATTTTCTATTTCCTCACTAGTTGCAGACCTGCCTGTTTCTTAATGTCGTCGATGGTGTGCCATCCTACGAAGGCCGCCAATGCCCCGATGGATACTACCATTACCGCTAAGGCCCCTGACGTCCACTTATAAAGCATCTGAAAATAGTCGCGATGCTTCTGGTTCTCGCTTTCAGTGAAAGCGAGAACTTCCCGCAGCTCAGCCGAAAGCCCCGACCTCTGGACCAATGGATCTTGCTCATTTGGCATGCTTCCGAGCCTACGCCAGACTAGACCGGCCTTCAATCACTTTCTTTCTTCAACGAAGAATGGAAAAGGGCGGACTCTTTCGAGCCCGCCCTTTCGCTTTTGCGCGAAGCGCTAGTCGCAGTGACGCGAAGTCACTCCGCGGCCATCTCTTCCTGTTCGCCTTCCATGCGCATCTGTTCCAGCTCACGCTCCTCGGCTTCGATCGCCGCAGTGACCTCCTGCTGCACCTGCGCCGCCGCTTCCTCCAGCTCCGGAGACAGCTGAACGTTGCGATAGTACGACATACCCGTTCCAGCCGGAATCAGCCGTCCTACGATCACGTTCTCCTTCAGACCCCGCAGCGTATCCACCGAGCCATTGATCGAGGCCTCGGTAAGCACACGCGTCGTCTCCTGGAAGCTCGCGGCAGAGATGAAGCTGTCGGTCGAAAGCGATGCCTTCGTGATACCCA
The DNA here is from genome assembly GCA_019351975.1 of Acidobacteriota bacterium. Lineage (GTDB taxonomy): Bacteria > Acidobacteriota > Terriglobia > Terriglobales > Acidobacteriaceae > Granulicella. The sequence goes on along the minus strand of JABBOG010000020.1, from coordinate 21,022 downwards.
GCAGCAGCGGACGCCCGATGGCCGGTCTGCCACCCTCGATCAGCACGCGCTGGTTCTCAGCGTTGAACCGGAAGCGGTCGATCTGCTGCTCCAGAAGGAAGTTCGTGTCGCCAACCTCTTCCACCTTAACCCAGCGCAGCATCTGCCGCACAATCGTCTCAATGTGCTTGTCCGAAATCGACACGCCCTGTAGACGGTAGACCTCCTGAATCTGGTCCACGAGATACATCTGTAGCTCGCGTTCGCCCAGCACCTCAAGAATGTCATGCGGGTTACGCGGGCCATCGATCAATGCATCGCCAGCGCGCAGGCGTTCACCTTCCTGCACGTTGACATACACACCGCGAGGAACGCTGTACTCCTCTTCCTGGCCATTATCTGCCGTCACATACACTTTGCGTTGGCCTTTAGAAACGTCGCCGAACCGCACCACACCGTCAATCTTCGAGATGATCGCCGGATCGCGAGGCTTGCGCGCCTCGAAAAGTTCCACAACGCGCGGCAGACCGCCCGTAATGTCCTTGGTGCGCGTCGTCTCACGCGGAATCTTTGCGAGGATATCGCCCGGTGTGACTTCATCGCCGTCCTGCAACATCAGGTGAGCACGAGACGGCATCAGATACCGCTTCGTACCCTTCGCACTCTTGATGATGATGGCTGGCTGCCGCTTCTCGTCCGAAGAATCGCCTACCACCAGACGCGAAAGCCCGGTAACCTCGTCGATCTCTTCATTGAGCGTGACACCCTCCTGCAGGTCCTTGAACTGCACCGTACCTGCGATCTCCGTAAGGATCGAGAACGTGTAAGGGTCCCACTCGCCGATTACATCGCCGAGCTTGACCTCCTGTCCATCCTCGACGCGAAGCTTAGCACCGTACACAATCGCGTACCGCTCCTTCTCGCGTCCCTTTGCGTCGATGACGGCGATCGATCCGTTACGGTTGAACGCAACCAGACCACCCTCCTTCGACCGCACCGTGACCAGATTGATGAAGTGGATCTTACCCGCGTTCTTGGCTTCCAGGTGCGAAGCATCCTGCACACGCGACGCTGTTCCGCCGATATGGAAGGTACGCATCGTCAGCTGCGTTCCAGGCTCACCGATCGACTGCGCTGCGATCACACCCACAGCCTCGCCCATCTCAACCATCTTGCCCGAACCCAGGTTACGGCCATAGCAAAGGATGCAGCATCCGCGCTTGGACTCGCACGTCAGCACCGAGCGAATCTTCACCCGCTCAATACCCGCAGCCTGCACCGCCGAAGCCTTATCCTCGTCGATCTCGTCGTTGATCTCGACGATGACCTTGCCCTCGAAGTCCTTCAACTTCTCCAGCGATACGCGGCCAATGATACGGTCCCGCAACGGCTCGATCGTCTCTCCGGCCTCGATGATCGGCATCACGTAAATGCCTTCCACCGTTCCGCAATCCAGCTCCGAGATAATGACGTCCTGCGCCACGTCAACCAGACGCCGCGTCAGATAGCCCGAGTCCGCCGTCTTCAGCGCCGTATCCGCCAGGCCTTTACGCGCACCGTGCGTCGAGATGAAGTACTGCAGCACCGTCAACCCCTCACGGAAGTTCGCCGTGATCGGTGTCTCGATGATCTCGCCCGATGGCTTCGCCATCAGACCGCGCATACCCGAGAGCTGACGGATCTGCTGCTTCGATCCACGCGCACCAGAGTCGGCCATGATGTAAATCGGGTTCATGGCTCCTTCCTTGTCCGCGCGCTTCATGTTGTTGAACATCTCGTCCGCAACGCGCTCCGTCACGCCCGACCACATCTGCGTCACCTTGTTCGAGCGCTCCAGATTCGTGATCGATCCGTCCAGATACTGCTGCTGCATCGCGATCACCTGCTTCTCAGCTTCATGCACCACGGTGTACTTCGACGCCGGAATGACCATGTCATCCAGACCAACCGACAGCCCCGACTTCGTCGCATACTGGAAGCCCAGCTCCTTAATGCGATCCAGCGCATGTACCGTCACCTCAAGGCCAAGATTCAGGTAAAGATAATTGATCAGCTGACCAATTCCCTTCTTCTTCATCAGGCCGTTCACATACGGCATACCTTCCGGCAGCGCATCGTTCAGAATCGCGCGTCCAACCGTCGTGTTGATGAACTGCTTGTTGAACTCCACAGCTTCGGTGTGCAGAATGTCCTGATCGTCATAGGCGACCGTCATATCCAGCACATTGCCCGTATACCGCAGACGAATCGGCGACAACGTCTCGACCTGCTTGGCCTCGAGCGCCATCAACACCTCTTCAATATTCGCAAACACGCGGCCTTCGCCCTTGGCTCCAACCTTCGCCTTCGTCAGGTAATACAGACCCAGAACGAGATCCTGCGTCGGCACCGTAATCGGCTGTCCACTGGCCGGCGAAAGAATGTTATGCGACGCGAGCATCAGCACGGAAGCCTCAATCTGCGCCTCAGGGCTCAGCGGAATGTGCACCGCCATCTGATCGCCGTCGAAGTCAGCATTGAACGCCGTGCAAACCAGCGGATGAATCTTGATCGCCTTGCCTTCAACCAGCACCGGCTCAAACGCCTGGATACCCAGACGATGCAGCGTCGGCGCGCGGTTCAACATCACCGGATGGTCCTTGATGACCTCTTCCAGAATGTCCCACACGATCGGGTCCTGCTGCTCGACCATCTCCTTCGCCTGCTTGATCGTCGTGCAATGGCCCGTCTGCTCCAACCGGTGATAGATGAACGGCTTGAACAGCTCAAGCGCCATCTTCTTCGGCAGGCCGCACTGGTGCAGCTTCAGCTCCGGTCCAACCACGATCACCGAACGGCCAGAGTAGTCCACGCGCTTCCCGAGCAGGTTCTGGCGGAACCGGCCCTGCTTGCCCTTCAGCGTATCGGACAGCGACTTCAGCGGACGATTATTCGCTCCGCGCAGCACACGTCCACGGCGGCCGTTATCAAACAGCGCATCCACAGCCTCCTGCAACATGCGCTTCTCATTGCGCACGATGACCTCAGGCGCATGCAGATCCATCAGCTTCTTCAAACGATTGTTGCGGTTGATCACGCGGCGATACAGATCGTTCAAATCCGACGTCGCAAAACGTCCACCATCGAGCGGCACAAGCGGGCGCAGCTCAGGCGGGATCACCGGAATCACATCCAGAATCATCCACTGCGGCTTGTTATCCGAGCGGCGGAACGCCTCCACAACCTTCAGGCGCTTCGCATACTTCAGCTTCTTCTGCAGCGAGGTCTCGGTCTTCATCCGCTCGCGCATCTCAATCGCAAGCTCGTTGACCTCAACGCGCTTCAGCAACTCCTTGATCGCCTCAGCGCCCATCATCGCCTTGAAGCCCGACGGACGATACTGCTGATCCAGCTCGCGGAAGCGGTTCTCGTCCTTGATGACCTCGCGCTCCTTCACCGGAGCATCGCCTGGATCGACCACCACGTAGCTCTCGAAGTACAGCACAGCCTCAAGCTCACGCAGCGAAATATCCAGCAGGTGCCCAATACGCGACGGCAGTCCCTTGAAGAACCACACATGCGAACACGGGCTCGCTAGCTCGATATGCCCGAGCCGCTCGCGACGCACCTTCGACAGCGTTACTTCAACGCCGCACTTGTCGCAGATCACGCCGCGGTGCTTCATCCGCTTGTACTTGCCGCACAGGCATTCCCAGTCCGTGATCGGTCCAAAAATACGTGCGCAGAAAAGCCCGTCACGCTCTGGCTTGAACGTGCGGTAGTTGATCGTCTCAGGCTTCGTTACCTCACCATGCGACCACGAACGGATCTTCTCAGGCGAGGCGAGCTGAATCTTAATGGAGTCAAAGTCCGTGATCGGACCTGCTGCTTCAAAGGGGCTGGAGCGGAACATGTTTTTCTCTCCGTGTGCAGTGCCTAGCTCGATGCCAACTTTTTGTTTCGCTCTCTCTTCAAGAGCCCTGTTGCGAGCTTCGCTGCTGTCTTCCTGCTATTACCTTCGCGATGATCGCCATCTTCCGCGCTCACCACTCAATCCTTGCGCCTCGCCCCCGCCGCCAGCTCAAGCCATTACACAAGCTAAGAGATGACAGCGGAGGCTAAAAGCTAATCCGCGACGGCGAGCTCAGGCAGCGGAACAATCTCTTCCGAATCCGCCGTCTTCTTCACCAGTTCCACATCCAGGCAGAGCGACTGCAGCTCGCGGATCAGAACGTTGAACGACTCCGGTACGCCCGGCTCGATCGCTGCCTCGCCCTTGACGATGGCCTCGTAGATCTTCGTACGGCCATACACATCATCGGACTTCGCCGTCAACAGCTCCTGCAGGATGTAAGCCGCGCCATACGCCTCCAGCGCCCACACTTCCATCTCGCCGAACCGCTGTCCGCCGAACTGCGCCTTTCCACCCAGCGGCTGCTGCGTGATCAACGAGTACGGACCGATCGAACGTGCGTGAATCTTGTCGTCAACCAGATGCGACAGCTTGAGCATATAGATGTATCCGACCGTAACCGGCTGCTCGAAAGCCTCGCCCGTCATGCCGTCAAACATCTCGCTCTTACCCGAACTCGGCAATCCGGCCGCTGCCAGCAGCGCCTTGATCTCCGACTCCTTCGCACCATCGAACACCGCTGTTCCGAACCAGATGCCGCGCCGCATTCCAGCCGCAACCCGCATCGTCTGCTCGTCATCCAGCGCCAGCAGCTGGTTCAACGCCGCCGTATCCTTGAACGCCGTCTTGAAGATCTCCTTCACCTCGCCCGCCGCCTGATGATTGGCAGCCAGCGCAGCGACCTTCGCTCCGAGCTCATGTGCAGCCCAGCCCAGGTGCGTCTCCAGAATCTGACCGACATTCATACGCGAAGGCACGCCCAGCGGATTCAACACAATCTCCACCGGCGTTCCATCCGGCAGATACGGCATGTCCTCTTCCGGCAGGATGCGCGCGATAACGCCCTTGTTACCGTGGCGTCCTGCCATCTTGTCGCCGACCGACAGCTTGCGCTTCATCGCGATGTACACCTTCACCATCTTGATCACGCCAGGCGAAAGTTCATCGCCCTTCTGCATCTTGCCGATCTTCTCATTCGTGATCTTGCGCAGCACATCGATCTGCCGCGACGTCATCTCCTCGATCTCATCGATCTGCTCATTCACGCGCGGGTCCTTATCGGCATAACGAATCCGCTTCAGGTTACGCGTCGAGATCAGCTCAATGATGTCGCGGCTAAGAATGTCGCCCTTGGTCAGCAGCTTCTTGTTCGTGCGCTCATCATGCAGGTCAGCCAGCACCTCCTTCGCGCCCAGGATATTCTCCAGCCGCTTCAAACGCTCATCCGTAAGAATACGAATCTCGTCCGCAAGATTGCGCTCCAGCTTCTCAACCATCTCCTGCTCGATCAGCAGCGCGCGCTGGTCCTTCTCCTGTCCCTTGCGCGAGAAGATGCGAACATCCACAACCGTTCCCTCGATACCCGGAGGGCACGTCAGCGAAGCATCACGCACATCGCCGGCCTTCTCTCCAAAGATCGCGCGCAGCAGCTTCTCTTCAGGCGTCAACTGCGTCTCGCCCTTCGGCGTCACCTTGCCGACGAGGATATCGTTGTGCCCGATCTTTGCTCCGATCCGGATAATGCCCGACTCGTCCAGATCACGCAGCGCGTGCTCCGACACGTTCGGAATATCGCGCGTAATCTCTTCCGGCCCGAGCTTCGTATCACGCGCCTCGATCTCGAACTCCTCAATATGGATCGACGTGTAATAGTCCTCACGAACCAGCTTCTCCGAGATCAGAATCGCGTCCTCGAAGTTGTACCCGCGCCACGGCATGAACGCTACCAGCACGTTCCGGCCAAGCCCAAGTTCGCCCTGCTCCGTGCACGGTCCATCCGCGATCACCTCGCCCTTCACCACGCGATCGCCCTTGCGAACAATCGGCTTCTGGTTGATGCAGGTGTTCTGGTTCGACCGCTTGAACTTCGTCAGCTGATAGATGTCCGAACCAACCTCACGCGACAACTGCGTCGGATGATGCTCGCCCTCGACGCGCACAATAATGCGCTCCGAATCCACCGAGTCCACAATGCCGTTACGCTTGGCAAGGATCACAGCGCCCGAGTCGCGCGCCGTCACACCCTCCATACCCGTACCCACAAACGGAGCCTCGGCCACCAACAGCGGCACCGACTGGCGCTGCATGTTCGCACCCATCAACGCGCGGTTCGCATCGTCGTGCTCGAGGAACGGCACCAGCGACGCAGCCACCGAAACCAGCTGCTTCGGGCTCACGTCAACGTAGTCGACCTCAGCCTTCGGCACCAGCACAAAGTTGCCGGCCTTCCGCGCATTCACCAGGTCCTCCACGATGTTCAGGTTCTCATCGAGACCGATGTTCGCCTGCGCAATCGTGTGACGGTCTTCTTCCCACGCCGAAAGATAGAAGCTGAACGGCTCCAGATCCATCGTGCGCTTGCCCGCCTTCTTTAGCTCGGCGTTCTGCTTCACCGACTCCGCAATCTCCAGGAAGTCGCCCTGACGCAGACCGGATTCCCCGGCATTGGTCACCGCAACGTAATCCAGAACAACGCCGTCCTTCACCTTGCGATACGGGCTCTCGATGAACCCATACTCGTTGATCCGTGCAAAGCACGACAGCGACGAGATCAGTCCAATATTCGGACCTTCAGGCGTCTCAATCGGGCAGATGCGGCCATAGTGCGTCGGATGTACGTCGCGCACCTCGAAGCCCGCGCGCTCACGCGACAGACCCCCAGGCCCAAGGGCAGACAGCCTCCGCTTGTGCGTAATCTCCGACAGCGGATTCGTCTGATCCATGAACTGCGACAGCTGGCTCGATCCAAAGAACTCGCGGATCGCCGCCATCACAGGCTTCGCGTTGATCAGGTCGTGCGGCATCGCCGTCGACATCTCCTGATACACGCTCATCTTCTCCTTGATCGCCCGCTCCATGCGCACCAGACCGATGCGGAACTGGTTCTCCATCAACTCGCCCACCGCGCGCACGCGGCGGTTGCCAAGGTGATCGATGTCATCCACATTGCCGATGTTCTTGCGCAGCTTCAGTAGGTAACGGATCGTTCCGTAAAAGTCCTCCGACGTCAGCGTACGCTTGTCCAGACCGCTCGGATCCTGATTCTCATACAGCTTGATGTTGAACTTCAGCCGCCCTACGCGCGAGAAATCGTACTTCCGCGGATCGAAGAACATGCCCTCAAACAGCGCCGTCGCCGTATCCAACGTCGGTGGATCGCCCGGACGCAGCTTGCGATAAATCTCGATCAGCGCCTCTTCCGGCTTGCGTACCGAGTCCCTGCGCAACGTGTTCGAGATGATATTGCCCACATCGTCGCGCTCCGGGAAGAACACCTGCAAGCTCGTCACGCCGGACTGCAGAATCTTGTGCAGCTTGTCCGCCGTCAGCTCCGCATTCGCCTCATACATCAGCTCGCCCGTGCCCATGTCGATCACGTCCGCAGCAATCATCGCTCCGTCGAACTCGCTGGTCTCAACCTCAACCTCGGTCGTTCCCGCTGCACGCAGCGCCTTCAGCACCGAAGCCGAGATCTTGCGGCCCGCCGGTACAATCTCTTCCTTCTTCGCATTGTGCACAGCCACAGCCGAGCGCGTGCCCGTCAGGTTCGTCGGCGTTCCCTCAGGCGTCACCGCCCAGGTATACTTGCCGTCCTTCACGCCAATCGTGTCCACCGTGTAGAACGTCTTCAAGATCTCCTCGTCCGTACGCAAACCCAGCGCGCGCAGGAAGATCGTTCCCAGGAACTTGCGCTTACGATCGATACGCACATAAAGCGTGTTCTTCTGGTCGTACTCGAACTCCACCCAGCTGCCACGGTACGGAATGATCTTGCCCAGGAAGTACGTGCGATTGTTCGCCGTCTCGAAGAACACACCCGGCGAGCGATGCAGCTGCGAAACAATCACGCGCTCCGTCCCATTGACGATGAACGTGCCATTGGCCGACATCAGCGGAATATCGCCGAAAAAGACCTCCTGCTCCTTCATATCGCGCAGGCTCTTCACGCCCGTCTCCGGATCCTTGTCGTAGATCTTCAGCCGGATCGTCACCTTCAGCGGCGCAGAGTACGTCATCCCACGCTCTTCGCACTCCGCCTGGTCATACTTCAGCTGCAACCCCACCGGGTCACCGCACTTGGTGCAAAAATCTGGCGTGTTCTTGTTGTACGTTCCGCAGAACTTGCAAAGCACATCGCCCGGATGGAACGGGTCCGTGATCACCATGTGGCCGCAGCTCGTGCAAGCCGTACGCAAGTGGTTCAACCCCTTCAAATACCCGCACTTGCACTCCCAGTTGCCGATCGAGTAATCCACAAACTCCAGCTCCGATACATTGCGGAAGTCGCTGATCGGGAACACCGAGGTAAAGACCGACTGCAGTCCATTGTCTTCACGCTCCTGCGGCAGCTTGTCCATCTGGAGGAAGCGCTCATAGCTGCGGCGCTGCACCTCGATCAGATTGGGAATCTGGATACTTGTAGGGATCTTCGAAAAGTCGAGACGGCTGCGGATTGGCCGCATTGCGATGTTTGTATCGCGATTGTTCGGATTCGACATGCTCTCTCCTGTTACGTTTAGCTAGCCTGTTACTTGGCTCGAGGCCCCCCGAATAGCACCCACATGGGACACCAGCCTCGGAAGGGAGAAGGACCGCACCGTGCGGCCTCCTCGTTGGACTCTCTGCGCGCCTGTTCCGGCACCGCCTCTCCTCGCAGAGACAGCACCTGAAGCGCGTACAACAAACCCCAGCGAAGCATTCTGCGGGGTGGAAACTTTTTACAACCAGCTCATGACAGATCACTGCTCAATCTGCTACAAAGACCACATCGGGATTGGCTCGCACCTGCGCAACAGATGGAACCGCCCCCTTAAACCGATTACTCCCCTGAAGCGCCGAAAGCGCCCTGCGGGGCACCATGCCCGTAGAGCGCACATTCGCTATAAGTGAGTGTATTGATACAGAAACGATGGATAATCGCCGCCCATGACTTCCAGCCCATTCGCTGAAATTCAACGTTTGCCGCTTGTCGCACGTTTGCACCCTGCGGACCCGCCGCTCGAACCACAGGATGGCCGGCTCCATAACCTGCTTCGCATTGCCAGGATGAACCGGATAAATCTATAAGCTGCCGAATGTTCGAAGTGAACCTAGCGCTACTACATCGTGAATCAACGAAGAATTGATGAAACTTCCCGACATGCACTGCGCCGAGGCAGCTACGGAAGTCTCCCATGAAAGAGAATACCGCAAACCGGCCTCGGCTGCAACTGGAGGATTTCAACAAGCACTCACGCCCGCATCATCTCCCCAGAAATGCGCTTACTTGATCTCGACTGTCGCAACGCCATCGAACTTCTTCGCGATAGCAGCTGCATCTTCCTTCGAGATGTTCTCCTTCAACGGCTTCGGAGCTCCGTCAACCAGGTCCTTCGCTTCCTTCAGACCCAGTGCCGTCACTTCGCGTACAGCCTTGATGGTGTTGATCTTGTTCGCGCCAGCATCCTTCAGGATGACGGTGAACTCGGTCTTCTCTTCCACCGGTGCAGCAGCAGCAGCGCCGCCGCCCGCAGGTGCCGCTGCAACCGCAGCCGCAGCCGAAACGCCAAGGCGCTCTTCAAGCTTCTTCACCAACTCCGACGCCTCAAGCAAACTGAGGCTAACGATCTGATCTTCCAACTGCTGAATGTCCGCCATGATTCTCTCCAATGTACTTCTAAATTTCACTACAACTGATTTGATTCTCCCAAAGCCATCTTCCGCCTCAGGCTGCCGCACCTTCACAAGGTTTCCGTTGCGCCCAGACTGCGCACCTCGTGAACATTGCGACGAAACTTGTTATCCCTCTGCCGGTTCGCTCGCCGCAGCCTCGCCAGCCTGCGATGCCGTTCCGTTCTCCGGCTCCGCCGCGCCCGAAGGCTGTTCTCCAGCCGCCGACTCCTCCACATGCGCCGCCGCAGCCTGCTCCGCTGGCGTCTCCGCCACCGGCGCATCCGCCTTGGACTCCTCGGCCTTCGGCGCCTCCGCCGCGGCTGCTCCAAACTTGCCCTGCTCCGCCGCCATATTCACAACGACCGCCAGGTTCCGCCCCGTCGCATTGATCACCGTAGCCAAACGCTGTGCCGGCGACTGAATCAGGAACAGCAGCTTCGAGAACAGCTCTTCCTTGCCCGGCAGCTTCGCCAGCGAGTCGATCTCTTCAACCGTGATCACCTTGCCGTCAACAATGCCCAGCTTGAACGTAAACTCCGCATTATCCTTCACCCAGGTCGAAAGCGCCTTCGCCAGCGCCACCGGATCGCCCGACGTGTACGCCACCGAGCTCACGCCCTTCAGCCCCTGCAGCGCGGCCTCAACCTTCGTGCCCTCAGCCGACTTCGCCGCAAGCTTGTTCTTCACCACGTGGTAGCTTCCGCCCGCCGCCCGGATCACCTTGCGCAGCTCAAAGTCCTTCGAGGCCGTCAGCCCCTTGAACGTCCCAATAATCGCCGTCGTCGAGCTCTGCAGCTCGCCCGCCAGCATCGCTACCTTCGCGTTCTTCTTCGCCTTCGTCAATGCCATAAAATTCGCCTCTAGCTTCTAGCTCTTAGCTTCTGGCTGAACCTCAGCCGGGAGCCGCTAGCTCAATCTGTATCTCACCGGGCCTAAACGCTCCACGGGAGCAAATCTAAATCTCATCAGTCTTTAGCCAGCAGCTCAAAGCTGCTACCTGGAAGCTGCCCTTACTTCGCCGCCACATCCGCCACTGCAGCCTCAAGCTCAATGCCAGGGCCCATCGTGGAGCTCAGAATGATCCGCTTCACATACTTGCCCTTCGCCGCCGAAGGCTTCGCCTTCATCACCGACGAGATCACCGTGAGCGCATTCTCCTGCAGCTTCTCCACACTGAACGACAGCTTGCCGACCGGCACATGCACCAGCGCCGTCTTGTCCGCTCGAAACTCGACCTTACCGGCCTTAATCTCGCGGATCGCCGCTGCAACATCCGTCGTCACCGTACCCGTCTTCGGGTTCGGCATCAGGCCGCGCGGTCCGAGCACCTTACCCAGCCGGCCCACTGAGCGCATCATGTCCGGCGTCGCAATCAGAGCGTCGAAGTCCGTCCAACCCTCTTTCTGGATCCGCTCCACCAGCTCTTCGCCGCCGAAAAACTCAGCGCCCGCAGCCTCAGCCTCTTTTACCTTGTCGCCCGACGCGATCACCGCCACAACCTTGCTCTTTCCGCCCAGGCCATGTGGCAGCACGACCGTTCCGCGCACCATCTGGTCCGCATGCCGCGTGTCCACGCCCAACCGCATCGTCAGGTCAACCGTCTCATCGAACTTCGCGTAATGCGCCTTCTGCAACAGCGGTATCGCATCGCCGATCGTATAAGGACGCTGCTCCACAAGCGCGCGCGCCTTCGTAATATTCTTGGATAGCTTCTTTGGCATGTCTTCCCTCGTCTCCCACCCCATCATGCACCGTTCCGCAAGGGCGTGGTCCCGACTCATCCGCACCGCAGCACAGACAACCTTCTAAGTATGCCGGAAGGCGGGTACGGAGTCAACAGGGGTTGAAGCCCTTTCAGGCGAGCATCACGAATTTCCGCGTGACAGTGGGAGTGAAATAGGTGGTCTGCATCTGTTTGTACAATCTACTGTCTTGTAGTCTCCAAGAGGTTACGTCCAGCTTAGGATGGCGACCCGTGATCTCCTGATAGAGCTGAGGTTCCTGCTCACGCCAGACGCTAATATCTAGAGTCGCGAAACGCTCAAGAACTCGGCGATAAATATCAGGCTCGCGCTCCTGAAAAAGCGGCAGACAGAACTTTCTTACGACAGCGGATTCCCACGTCGCGACGCCGTCGATACCTGGGCCATCCCCGATGCTGGCCTTGAGTTCACATTCGATCATTTCCATCTCGAACCTAAGGAAGACTGCCTCATCCTCGATTTCCCAAAGACGCTTTTCTATCTCACGTAGCCTACTGACAAGTTTGAGGTCGGTTTGTTTTGCTTTACGAATGCTCCCTTCGCACTGCAGCTTCTCGAACGAACTAACAGACTTTGAGGCAAAGTGGCTCCGTTGGAACATTGGCCCCGCCAGATTTAGAACTTCACGCATGTGGTTCTCTGACATCATTTCGAAGAACTCTTTGCCGCCATGGCGTTTGATATTCCGATGCTTGAGCAGGCTATGTAGGAACCCTTCCAGTTCACTTGGCTTATCTGTGTGGATTACTTCGAATTCTCGAAGACCTGCGGAGCTTCCACTATTAAGTTGTCGCCGTCTAGGACTAACATCCTGGTCTCGGGTGAGCCCAATCTTAAATATGTTCGAATCTCCTTCGCGAAAAACGTAAACCGGCATAGCATCGTCTCCTCTTGTCCTATGGATGTATTCTTTAAAAACAAAAGCCCTGCGGCGTGGCAGGGCTTTTTAGAATCGTTCTGCGGCAGAGCATAAACCAGGGTGCAAGGCGGGTCAAGTGGAAATCTACCCCCAAACCATCCCCAACTCCAGCACAAATCCCGCCACCGGCCCATCCCCCTCCACCACACTCCCACCCTCCACCACCTCAACCTCACGCCCCGGCCGATACACCTCCACCACCCTCCGCGAAGGATCAATCAGCCAGCCAACTTCCACCCCATAGGCCATCCACCGCTCCATCTTGGAGCGCACATCCGCCAACCGGTCGCTCTCCGAACGCAATTCGATGACAAACTCCGGCACAAACTCCCGAAATCCCGACTGCCCCGCAGTCGCGTTGTATCGCTCCCACGACACCCAACCTGCATCCGCCGCAAGGACCGCCGTGTCTGGCAGTCTGATACCAGAGTTTGGCCCCAGCGCCCGTCCTCGTCCATCCTGCCTCGCCCAGAGATTCAACTCGGTCGCAATATCCAGCTCAGCATTTCCACCGTCGGTTCCTGTCGGCGACATCAGAATCAGCTCCCCATTCGCATCGCGCTCCACCCGCAGCAGATGATTCCGCTCGCAAAACTGCAGCAGCTCTTCGTCCGAAACCGGCTGCTCGAAGCGTAGACGCACAGGAAGCTCTGTCTCTTGGAGCGCGACATTCATAGCAACAGCTTACTCCACCCGCCCGCACTCCCACTCTTCGCCGCCTCCATCCAGGCTCAATTCCAACTACCCCATGACACAACCTCCAACCCCGCCTAATCTCATCTCCATTGAGGCGAATAAATGGCGAAACTAAACACCACCCCAACCACCACCCTCTTCCCCATCCTCAACGCCCCGCGTCCCACCGGCCTCGCCCGCCTCGCCGCCCAATCCACCCACGCCGACGACGGCCACCTCATCGAATTCCGCTCCCTGCCGTCCCGCTCCATCCTCAACAAGTCCGTCTCCCGCCGCAAGCTCTCCCTCGCCTACTCCATCAACCCCTTTCGCGGCTGTGAGTTCGGCTGCACGTACTGCTACGCCCGCTACACCCACGAGTTCCTCCAGCCCGCTCCCATCACCACCCCGCCCGTCGGCACCCACAACATCCCACAGCAGCCCTGGGCCCTCGCCTTCGAGCACGAGATCTACCTCAAGGAGAACGCCGCCTGGCTCCTCGAGCAAGAGCTCCGCCGCATCAACCCAGCCGACGAGATCGCCATCGGAACCGCCACCGACCCCTACCAGCCCGTCGAACGCCGCGTCGGCATCACCCGCAGCATCCTCGAAGTCTTCGCCAAGCAGCAAGGCTACCGTATCGGCCTCATCACCAAATCCTCCCTCATCACCCGTGACATCGACCTCCTCCAGCAGATCGCCGCCCGCAACACCCTCGTCCTCCACCTCACCATCACCACCACGGATTCCGCCCTCGCCCGCCAGCTCGAACCTCGCGCACCGCGCCCCGACCTCCGCTTCGCCGCCGTCCGCAAGCTCCGCGCCGCCGGTCTCACCGCCGGCGTCCTCTGCTCCCCCTTGCTCCCCGGCATCAACGACAGCCTCCCGCAGCTTGAAGCCATCGCCACCCGCGCCGCCGCCGCCGGTGCCAGCTTCCTCGGTGCCCATCCGCTGTTCCTCAAGTCGTGCTCGCGTCCAACCTGGCTGAGCTTCGTTCGCGAGCACGTTCCACATCTCCTCGACGACTACAACCGCCGCTTCGCCGCCGCCGACTTCGTCGATCCCGCCTACCGCAACCGCATGGCCTCCACCATCCGCCGCCTCTGCCGCAAACACCACCTCGGCGAGCGCTCCACCGACGCCCTCCTCACCCGCGACGCCTACACCCCGCACCCTCCCAACCCCAGCCACCCTCCGAGACCCAGCGGCACCCTCGACCCCAGCAAAACTCCCAGCACCAGCAACACTCCGGGTGCCCCAGGTCTCGCTTCTGAGACCTGGGATCGCAAAAAGCCCGCGACCCGCATCCCCACCACCGAACCAATCCAAACCAACCTCTTCGCCGCCAGCTAACCCTAGCCTTACCGCCAGATGCCATACGCCGTCGCCGCCGCCGCATACAGCAGCCACATGCAAACCGCCACTACGCACGCACCCGCCACCCTTACCCTGCGCAACGCATACACCGCCACGCCAAGCGCAACCACCAGCGTCACCACATTCCCCACCAGCCCCACACGATCATTCCGCAGCCCCGCCGTATACAGCGGATACAGCAAACACAAAAGCGCCAGCAGACTCACCCACTCCGCCCCCGCCCGTGCCCGCAGCAGCAGCCAACGCGCCACGCCCATCCCCGCAAACAGCACCAGCCACAGCGACCCCACCACCCATCCCGGCGGCAGCCCTGGCTGCGGTCCACTCGGCCGCTGCCACCCCAACCCAAAGATCACCCCATTCAGCACCAGCGGCAGCCCTACGAACACCACCAGATTCGCCGTCAACCCCCGCATCACGCCCGCCCGCTCGGCCATCGCTCTCACCTCCCCGCCAGCATACCCTCTATCTCCGCCCTGCGCGCCATCGACAACGCCGTCCCCACCCGCGTCACCGAAATCCCCGCCGCCGCGCACCCAAACCGCGCCGCATCGACCACCGTCCGCCCCTCGCACATCGCCGCCGCAAACGCCCCGCAAAATGCATCCCCCGCGCCCGTCGTATCGACCACCGCGCCCGCATCCACAGCCTCCACCAACACCGCAGCCTGATCCCGCTCGCACACCAGCGCACCCTTCGCTCCCATCGTCACAATCACGCACCCCGCACCCCGCTCCATCAACTGCCGCGCCGCACTCTCCGCCTGCGCCGCCGACTCCACCACCCTTCCCGTCAGCAGCCCCGCCTCGCCCTCATTTGGAATCAGAAAGTCCACTAACCCCAGCACCGCGTCCTCTAACGCCAGCGCCGGTGCCGGATTTAGCACCGTAACCACGCCCTCCTCCCGCGCCATCCGCAGCCCTCGCTCCACCGTCGCCACAGGCAGCTCCAACTGCGTCAGCAGCACCGCCGCACCGCATATCGCATCGCCCGCCGCCGCCACATCCTCCGCCGACAGCGTAAAGCACGCCCCCGGCACCACCACAATCGCATTCTCCCCGCGCGCCTCATCTATCAGAATCGCCGCCGCACCCGTCGCCACATTCCCACTGCCCACCCGCGTCGCGTCGATCCCCTCCTCCGCCCACATCTCCATCGCCATCCGCCCAAACGCATCCTCGCCCAACCGCGAAATCATTGCCACCGCAGCCCCCGCGCGCGCCGCAGCCACCGCCTGGTTCGACCCCTTGCCTCCCGGCCCCAACGCAAACCCACTCCCCATCAGCGTCTCGCCCCACGTCGGCAACCGCGCCGCACGAAACGCCACATCCGCCACAAAGCTGCCCAGCACCACAACCTTCTTCGCCACCACGCTCACCTCACCGCACCGCACACCCAGCATACGCAGTGCCGCGCTTTCACCGCACCAAACTCCTCCACCACTCTCGCCCCCCACACCCTCCAGCCATCGGATAATAGTGACGTGAGCACTTTTATCGACACCCAACGCACCACCGACGCCGCCGAAGCCCTCCACACCCTCGAATCCCGCCTCGCCCCACTCCGCGCTCGCCTCACCGCGCACCCTCTCTACGCCTCCATCCGCACCCCGCAGCATCTCCGCATCTTCATGCAGTCCCACGTCTTCGCCGTCTGGGACTTCATGTCGCTCCTCAAGGCCCTCCAGTCCCAACTCACCTGCACCCGCGTCCCCTGGCTCCCCTCGCCCTTCCCCGCCAGCCGCCGCTTCATCAACGAGATCGTCCTCGGCGAAGAGTCCGACGAGTTCCAGGGCCGTCCCATCAGCCACTTCGAGCTCTACCTCGAAGCCATGCACGACGCCGGCGCCGACACCACCCCCATCCGCTCCCTCCTCGACGGCCTCGCCACCATCCCGCCTGAGATCATCCGCGAAGCCCCCCTGTCCGTCCTCCTCAGCGCCGTCAACGCCCCCGTCCACGCCCGCGCCTTCGTCGAGTCCACCTTCCGCATCATCCACTCCGGCAGCCTTCCCGCCCTCGCCGCCGCCTTCACCTTCGGCCGCGAAGACGTCATCCCCGACATCTTCCGCAACCTCGTCCGCGACCTCAACACCCAGCACGCCAACCAGCTCAGCACCTTCCTCTGGTACCTCGAACGCCACATCGAAGTCGACGGCGAAGACCACGGTCCCCTCTCCCTCCGCATGGTCTCCGACCTCTGCGCCACCAACGCCGACCTCTGGGAACAAGCAGCCACTGCCGCCGAATCCGCCATCCAGGCCCGCCTTAACCTCTGGGACGGCATCCTCTCCGAGATCCAATCCATCCCCTAATCCACCCCCTCAACTCCGGCCCCGCCCAAATCTCCTCTATCATCCACCCCGCCCAAATCTCCTCTATCGTCCTTCGCACCAGTTTCACAACGTGTCATCCTTCGCCGCAGTCGGAGGACCCGCTTCTCTACCCCCGCACCCTGCTCCCTGCGTTATCCTGTCCTAGCTCGCGCACCAACAAGGACCCCAATGCCCAACAACATGAACCCCAGCGATCTCCTCGCCGCCGAGCGCACCTACCTCGCATGGCTACGCACCGGCCTCGCTCTCATGGGTTTCGGCTTCGTCGTCGCGCGCTTCGGTCTCTTCCTCCGCGAACTCCAGATGAACCAGCACCTCCCCCTGCAGGCCCACACCGGCCTCTCCCTCTGGTTCGGCATCGCTCTCGTCGGCATGGGCGTTGCCATGGAGATCGCCGCCACCATCCGCCATCTCGCTCTCGTCCGCCAGCTCCAATCCGGCCAGCCCTTTCAAGGCCGAGCCTCTCGCACCGCCATCGCCGTCGCCATGCTTCTCGCCCTCGCCGGCCTCGCCCTCTGCGTCTATCTCCTCTTCGTCCGCTAAGTACGTCCGCTAAGCACATCCAAAGAGCAGCTCGCGCAGCGGCACCCAACTTCGGAGACACCATGATCCTCAACCGGCGCGACTTCGCCCGCATCGCATCTCTCGCCACCGCCAGCAGACTTCCGCTGCCCGCCCCAGCCTTCGCAAACACCCCATCCCATCCCTCTGGCGTCCAGTCCTACGGCGTCCAGCTCTACTCCATTCGCCAGCTCGCTGCACTCAATCTGCCCTCCGCCCTGCAACATATCCGCGCCATCGGCTACACCCAGGTCGAGTTCTTCTGGCAGCAATACACCGTTCCCGCAAAGCAGCTCCGCACCATGGTTCAAGACGCCGGCCTCACCGCTCCTTCCGGCCTATTCCACTTTGCCGAACTCGAATCCCGCATCCCGTACGCCTCCGACCTCGGCCTCACCTACATGGTCTGCCCCGAGATCCCAAAGCAATACACTGCCTCTCCCCAAGCCATGCAGCGCGCTGGTGCCGAATTCAACCGTATCGGCGAGAACGTTCGCTCCGCCGGCATGCACCTCGCCTTCCACAACGCCAACCCCGAGTTCGCGCCCTTCCACCACACCAACCTCTTTACCCTGCTTATGGACAACACCGACCCCCATCTCCTCGGCCTAGAAATCGACTGCTACTGGGCGATTCAGGCTGGCCAGGATGTTCTCTCCATGCTCAACAAGTACCGCGATCGCATCCATCTCCTCCACCTCAAAGACCGCACCGCATCCGCCCACACCTCCTACATTCAGGAGCCGCCGCCCGGCCACTTCGCCGACGTCGGCAGCGGAACCATCGCTTGGCGTCCCATCCTCGAGCAGGCCCGCGCTCAGGGCATCCGCTACTTCTTCGTCGATCAGGACGGCTCCCCAAACCCGCCCCTGCAAAGCCTCCAGGCGAGCTTCACCTACCTCCACTCCCTCAATCTCTAAGAAGTCTTTGATTGATTCGCTGGCTCGAAGGGGACGGGCTTCAGCCCGTCTGTAACTCCACAAAAAGTAGCGGGGCTTCAGCCCGGGCTGACATGCTTCAGACCGAATCAGAGCTTCCCTAACGTCTGCGCGTGGTACAAATGTCCATGCGCGCACGTTTTCTGCTGGCCCTGCTTCTTGCACCCGCCTTCACCTACGCCCAGACCCCGCAAGCCACTCCAACCATCGCTGCCAAAACCGCCGCCATGCGCCACATCCCCGGCTTCCTTCCTCTCGATTGGGACGCGGCTACCGGCAAGCTCTACCTCGAAGTCCCTCACCTGAACTCCGACGGCCGCTCCCCCGACCTCCTCTACACCGACTCCCTTCCCTTCGGCACCGGCTCCAACGACCTCGGCCTCGACCGCGGCCAGGTCTCCGAGGGCCGCATCCTGCACTTCGAGCGCACCGGCCCCAAGGTCCTCCTTATCCAGTCCAATCAGGACTTCCGCAGCTCCTCCACCGACCCCGCCGAGCAACTCGCCGTCACCCAGTCCTTCCCCGAGTCCGTCCTCTGGGGCTTCACCGTCGCCGCTGAAGATTCATCCGGTACCGTCCTCGTCGACGCCACCGACTTCTTCCTCCACGACGCCCACCGTGTCTCCGAGACCCTCGCCAACCTCAAACAAGGCGCCTACCACGTCGACCCCTCCCGCTCCACCATCGCCCTCGACGACACCAAAGCCTTCCCCAAAAACACCGAAGTCGAAGCCACCCTCACCTTCATCACCGACGCCGCTCCGCACGGCAAATTTGTCCGCGACGTCACCCCCGATCCCCGCGCCATCACCCTCCGCGAGCGCCACTCCTTCATCCAACTCCCACCTCCCGGCTACACCCCGCGCGTCTTCAATCCCCGCTCCGGCTACTTCCCCCTCATGTTCCGCGACGAAACCGCCCCGCTCGGTGCCGACGTCACCCAGCGCTTCATCCTCCGCCATCGCCTCATCAAGAAAGACCCCAACTGCATCACCGCCTGCCAGCCCGTCACCCCCATCCAGTACTACGTCGATCGCGGCGCACCCGAACCCATCCGCTCCGCTCTCCTCGAAGGCGCACGCTGGTGGGATCAGGCGTTTCAGGCCGCCGGCTGGGCACCCAACACCTTCCGCGTCGACATCCTCCCCGCCGACGCTGACCCCATGGACGTTCGCTACAACATCATCCAGTGGGTTCATCGCTACACCCGTGGCTGGAGCTACGGTGAAGCCGTCGCCGACCCCCGCACCGGCGAGATCATCAAAGGCAACGTCACCCTCGGCTCTCTGCGCGGCCGCCAGGACTACCTCATCGCCGAAGGTCTGCTCGCGCCGTACAAGCGTGGCTACAATCCCAGCACCACTGATCCGCATGACAACCCCATGCTCCAGATGGTCCTCGCCCGCATCCGCCAGCTCGCCGCCCATGAGACCGGCCACACCCTCGGCCTCGCCCACAACTTCGCGGCCTCCAGCATCTCCCAGTCCGACTCCGTCATGGACTACCCCCACCCTCACGTCCTCCTCGACGCCAACGGCCACATCGACCTCTCCCATGCCTACGCCGACCACATCGGCGACTGGGACAAAGTCGCCATCGACTACGGCTACCGCCAGTTCTCCCCCCACACCACACCCGCCGCCGAGCAGACCGCCATCAACAACATCCTCACCACCGCCGACCGCTCCGGCCAGCTCTACATCACCGACGAAGACGCCCGCCCCTTCGGCTCCGCCCAGCCCCACGCCCACCTCTGGGACAACGGCGCTGACCCCGCTACAGAACTCACCCGCATCCTCGCCATCCGCGCCGTAGCCCTCAAAAACTTCGGCCCCGACGTCATCCCGCCCGGCACGCCCATGTCCCAGCTCGAACTCGCCCTCGTCCCCATCTATCTCTTCCACCGCTACCAGACCGAAGCCACCATCAAGGTCATCGGTGGCCTCGACTACCGCTACAACGAGCGCCCCGTCTCTGGAAATCCCGATGGCCTCCCCAACCCCGAAATCGTCGACCCCAAGCTCCAGCGCGCCGCCCTCACCGCCGTCCTCCAGACCCTCACCCCCGAGACCCTCACCCTCCCCGAATCGCTGCTCAAAATCCTCCCGCCCGTCCCTCCCGGCTACCCTCGCACCGGCGAATCCTTCCCCTCCGAAACCGGCCTCACCTTCGACCCCATCGCCGCCGCTGAGTCCGCCGCCGACCTAACTCTCCAGGTTCTCCTCGACCCCGCCCGCGCCAGCCGACTCGTCCAGTACCACATGCGCGTCCCCGCCAGCCCCGCGCTCCGCTCCGTCCTCGAATCCATCTCCACCACCGTCGCGCAGCGCCCCGAAGCCGGCCACTCCATGTCTTCCGAGGTGGCTCGCGCTGTCGAATTCCGCGCCCTCGAAGCCATGCTCGCCCTCGCCGTCAACCCCGCCGCCTCCACCCAGGCCCGCGCCATAGCCCTCTCCCACATCAACGACCTGCTCAAGCAATGGACCTCTGCCCCACCCCTCACCGACACCGCCGAAGCCATCCACCGCGCCGCCATGATCGACCGCATCCAGAACTTCCAGCGCGATCCCGCCCGGTTCACCCCCGCCAAGCCCATCGAAGCCCCACCCGGCATGCCCATCGGCGACCCCGGCATCTCCTGATCACTGCGGCCCTAGAGCTGATTAGCCAAAGGTATATAGCTTGATTCTTTGCAGCGGCTTTTGCGTGGTT
>JABBOG010000019.1:50267-63530 GCA_019351975.1 Acidobacteriota bacterium | reverse complement strand
GTTGTTTGGTGGACCTGATCGGGATCGAACCGATGACCTCTTCCATGCCATGGAAGCGCGCTCCCAGCTGCGCCACAGGCCCACTCTTTGGAGGGACTCCTCATTTTCGCGGATAGTTTGAGGCAAGTCAACTGGTGCGTGGGAGGGGTGGGTGTGAGAGGATTTATGTATGAGCGATTTTATACCGAAGGCAGGCGGCGTGAAGGTTGGCGGCTTGAGCCGTAAGGCGCAGAAACTACAGGCATTACGCGAGAAGGCTGAGCATGGGAAGAACGGTGCGAAGCCGGTTCCTGGAGCGTCGGCGGCGGGGTTTAAGGCGAAGGAATCTTTTTCGAATACGAAGAAGACGACGTTTCAGCGGAAGGCAGTCTAGCGCGGGGTGCAATTTTGGTGCGTATTGGTGCGCTTAAATGCGGGGTTGAGGTGATTGCGCGCTAGAGTTGCAGCGTTTGGGGCTGGCCGCAGTGGCTGCCGTCCGGCGGGTGAGGAATCAGGTGGAGCGTGGGGAGCAGAAGGCTGAGGAGCGGGGGTAGTCCTCGGGCTGCTGGCAGAGGTGGGCGCGGACGGGGTTGTGGTGGAGATAGTGGCGGTGGGTGAGGAGGTCGTCGCGGTTGAGGATGAGGTGGTCGGCGTAGCCGCGCTGCCAGGCTGGGAAGCTTGAGGCGAGTTTGCGGGAGAAGCCGCCTTTGATGCGTTGCATGGCGGTGGCGAGATCGTCCGTGGTGAGGATGAGGTGGATGTGGTCGGGCATGACGACGAAGGCGTGGAGTTTGTAGAGGCTTTCGGCGCGGTAGTGTTGCAGCGTTTGGATGAAGAGGGTGGCGTTTGCGTCGGTTTGGAAGAGGCGGCGGCGGTTGTGGGTGATTGCGGTGACGAAGAAGGTGCCGGCGTTGGCGGTTCTCGGAGGGTGCGCCATTTCGTTATCTTAGCGGGGATGATGGGTGGCGCGGAGGAAGGCAGGTTGGTCGTTCCGCCTGCGGCTGCACTCCGGCCTTCGGCAGAGCGGTACGGGCCTTTGGCCCGGGGCTTTTGGCCCGGCTGAAGCCTGGCCCTTCCGGAGGGTCGTGGTGGTCGGGCATGACGACGAAGGCGTGGAGTTTGTAGAGGGCTGCCCGGCGATAGCGCTGGAGGGTTTCAAGGAGTAGCTCGGCGGTGGGTGGGTGTTGGAAGAGGCGGCGGCGGTTGTGGGTTTGGGTGGTGATGAAGAAGGTGCCGTGGCTTTTTGCTCGGGTGGGGATCGCCATACAACCCAGCAACCCTCAGCGGCTAAAACCACTGGGTTGCTGGGTTGTATGGCACGCTGAAGGCGATCCCTTTCGACGCCCGTGATGGCGATCGGAGATGCGTGGAGGTGAGCTATGTTTGAACTCCGGCCTAGGCAGAGCGGAACCTACTCGTCATCATTCGATACAGATGTGTAAAATGAAGATCGCTTCAAGAAAGCTGCGGACAGGAGTGATTAGATGAGCGAGCCCAAAAGGGTCTATGCAAACGTTGTTCGTATCAGCACTACTCCTAACGAGTTTGTTCTAGAATTCGGAACGTTTCTACCAAAGAGTGAGGATGAAGCAAAGGCTGGCGTTCCATCCGATTTTCAATTTGATCTACAAGTGCTAATGAACTCGACCCAACTTGACTCTTTAACAAAGTCGTTATTGGAAATCCAAAAGCGGGTCGAGGCCGCTAAAATTGCTCAGCCATTAAAACGATCTAACTGATCGGAGTTGAATATGATTTTGCCTATTTTGATTGTTCTCGCTGTCGTGCCTGAGTTGCCATCGAAAGGCAAAGAAATCCAGCGTGTTTGGGGGGTGCGTCCCGAATATACCCAGAACGCCGTGCACGTTGGCAACTTGGCTGTAAACGCTGTTGCCCAGCATGTCGTGACTAGTAGTACATTTCCCGTCGCTCGGCAAGGCGCTCCTCGTTTGCTTAGAGGCACCACTCTTGGCAAACGCCGGAGTGCGTCAGGTGACGGTGAGAATGCAGCGCCTTTGCGAACATTGCAGCCGCAAAGGCGTGCAGTAGGTTTCAAAAGCCGTAGCTTCGCCGTGATCCCAGGGCGGAAGGTGTGAATTGGCAATAGCTCGACAGAGATTCTACGGACCAAATAATCTCGATTTCGCAAGAGGGGACATCTTTGAAGATATCCCCTTTCCCCGTTTTACGGAGGTTGACATTGATAACCAAGCGTCTGTAGATCCATGGAGGATTGGTACGGATGAAGCCCGAGGTATAACCGCCATAAACGCTGCTGCTGGTGAGATTGGCAAAATGGAAGGGGATGATTATGGGACTGCAAAATTTGAAATAGTGCGAACCCCCGTGCTTGCGATGTGTGTTACTCCGACTTGCGATATAAATTCATGCGAATTTCTTTCCTTTATTCCCCTTGAACCTCTTAACGACGTTCCAGAAGACGAGATTTCCCGCTCAGTTCTGTTTTCACAGACAAGCGGTTACGACGATCTTTTCGGTGTGTACGATCCCACGGACGGCCTCGTTGGAGATTGCCTAGCTCAGTTTTCGCTTATCTTTCCTGTTCCGAGAAGCGCGCTTGCAAATCTAGAAAAGTTGAAAATAAAGAGTTTAAGCGTCGAAACTCAAGATTTTTTATCCGAGAAGCTCGCTCGATACCACGGCAAAGCGTGGGGTTACAGTCCTACAGAGCCAGTGGAGCTGCCCGGCTGGTATGGATGTATACATTGCCGAACTTTCCACGGGCTTCCTTTGAATGAGATTCAGTTAACAGCAGGTGATTTTCCACCTAAATGTGATACTTGCGAACGCCACAGACGTAAGCCGTCGTGGCGTCTGCTCAGAACTCCGAAAAGGCTGCCGATGGTTTAGCCCATCGGGTACTTGTGGATCGGCCACAGAAAGCCCCGCCTTGCGGCGGGGCTTTGTTGTTGTTTTTGCGCGGAGCGCGGATCGCCGTCCGCGCAGGACCCTAGGAGCAGCCGGAGGTGGAGCCGCATTCCATGCAGCGGTAGCAGGAGCCGTTGCGGGTCATGATGGAGCCGCAGGTGGAGCAGCTGGGGGCGTCGCCCATGTCGTAGAGGGACTTCATGGCGGTGGCGGTGTGGAAGAGGCCACGGTCTTCGGTGGCGAGGATGTCAGAAGCAGGTCCTCCGCTTGACCACCCCGACGAGCCAAGATCGCTCGCCGGGGACCCCGGCGCGGCGAAGGATGACAAGTTGCTGGGGTTGGTGCCGGAGCGGGCGTTGAGGTCTCTGGAGATCAGCGCCTGAGGCTCGTTTGCGATGCCCTGCTGGGGTGGTGTGCGGTCGTTGTGCTCGAAGGCTTCGCCGAGGATGGTGTGGGGTTCGGGGGTCTCGTAACTTGCGGAGGCTGCGCCGGAAGACGGTGAAGCAGGTCCTCCGGCTTCGCCGAAGGATGACAAATCTGTGGGGGTGGCGGAGGAGGGTTTGAGGTTGGCGAAGAGGTCGAGCTGCTGGCCGGAGAGGAAGCGGAGCTGCATCCAGCGGAAGAGGTAGTCCATGATGGACTTGGCGTAGCCGATCTGCTCGTTGCCGGTCCAGCCGGAGGGCTCGAAGCGGGTGTGGGCGAATTTTTCGCAGAGGACCTTGAGGGGCACGCCGTGCTGGAGGGCGAGGGAGATGGCGGTGGCGAAGGAGTCCATCAAGCCGGAGATGGTGGAGCCTTCTTTGGCCATGCGGACGAAGATTTCGCCGGGTTGGCCGTTGGGGTAGAGGCCGACGGTGATGTAGCCTTCGTGACCGGCGATGCCGAACTTGTGGGTGATGCTGGCGCGCTCGGCGGGGAGGCGGTGGCGGACGGCGCGGGGTGGTGCCTGGGCGTCGAGGGCGTCGGAGTTCTGGCTGGTGGCGGCGACGAGGGAGGCGATGTGGGTGTGGGCGGCGGCGAGCTGCTGCTGCGAGGCGTGGAGCTGCTGGTGAAGCAGGTCCTCCGCTTCGCGAAGGATGACAACCTGTTTGGCTGCGGCGGCTTCGGCGGCCTTAGATTCGGCGGAGACGGCGGTTCCCTTCTTGTCGGCGTCGGTTTGCGCGGAGACGTTGAGGGGCTGGGTGCCTTTGGAGCCGTCGCGGTAGATGGCTACGGCTTTGAGGCCGAGACGCCAGGATTCAGTGTAGGCGTCGGCGATGTCCTGGACGGAGCAGTCGTTGGGGAGGTTGACGGTTTTGGAGATGGCGCCGGAGAGGAAGGGCTGGGCGGCGGCCATCATTTTGACGTGGCCGAGCCAGGAGATGGTGCGTGTGCCCTTGGCGGGCTTGAAGGAGCAGTCGAAGACGGCGAGGTGCTCGGGCTTGAGGGAGGGCGCGCCTTCGATGGTGCCGGTGGCGTCGATGTAGTTGACGATGCCTTCGACTTCGGTGTGCTTGTAGCCGAGCTTGAAGAGGGCGCCGGGGACGGTGTTGTTGACGATCTTGATCATGCCGCCGCCGACGAGCTTCTTGTACTTGACGAGGGCGAGGTCAGGCTCGATGCCGGTGGTGTCGCAGTCCATCATGAAGCCGATGGTGCCGGTGGGTGCGAGGACGGTGACCTGGGAGTTGCGGTAGCCGTGCTGCTCGCCGAGGGTGAGGGCGGTGTCCCATGCGTTCTGGCTGGCGGCTTTGAGCTCGGCGAGCTGGGGGGCGACGAAGCCTGCGGCGTCCTCGTAGTTGGAGGAGCCGTTGGGTTTGAGGCTGCGGTCGATGTTGTTGACCTCGGCGCGGTGCATGCGGATGACGTCGAGGAAGGGCTCGCGGTTGACGTAGAAGCCGGGGCATGCACCGCCGGTGATCTCTGTCTGCTGCGTGATGGGGGTGGCTGCGCCGAGTGCGGGAGCGGTGGCGGCGAGGCGGGCGGACTGGGCGTAGGCGTCGCCGCAGAGGATGGCGGTGAGGGTTGCAGCGTAGGCGCGGCCGGCGTCGGAGTCGTAGGGCAGACCGCGGTCCATCAATAAAGCGCCGAGGTTGGCGTAGCCGAGGCCGAGGGGGCGGTAGTCGTGCGAGTTTTTGCTGATCTGCTCGGTGGGGTAGCCGGCCGCGTCAACGATGATCTCCATGGCGGTGGTGACGATGGCGATGGCGTGGCGGTAGGCGGGGATGTTAAAGGCACCGCCGGGGGTGAGGAACTTCATGAGATTGAAGCTGGCGAGGTTGCAGGCCGAGTCGTCGAGGAACATGTACTCGGAGCAGGGGTTCGAGGCGTTGATGCGATCGGTGTTTTTGGAGGTGTGCCAGCGGTTGATGGTGGTGTCGTACTGCATGCCGGGGTCGCCGCACTGCCATGTGGCTTCGGCGAGCTGGTGCATAAGGTCGCGGGCGCGGTACTGCTTGACGGGCTCCTTGCCTTTGACGGTGCGGGTGGTGAAGGTGCCGTCGGTCTCGACGGCGTGCATGAACTCGTCGGTGACGCGGATGGAGTTGTTGGCGTTCTGGAAGAAGATGCTGGTGAAGGCTTCGGAGTCGGGGCCGGAGCCGTCGTAGCCAGCCTGCATGAGGGTCCAGGCCTTCTTCTCTTCCTTGACCTTGCACTGGATGAAGTCTTCGATGTCGGGGTGATCGATGTTGAGCACCACCATCTTTGCAGCGCGGCGGGTCTTACCGCCGGACTTGATGACGCCGGCGAAGGCGTCGAAGCCGCGCATGAAGCTGAGCGGGCCGGAGGCGGTGCCGCCGCCCGAGAGGGTCTCCATGCTGCCGCGAATGGCGGAGAGGTTGGAGCCTGCGCCCGAACCCCACTTGAAGAGCATGCCTTCGGTCTTGGCGAGGGTGAGGATCGAGTCGAGCGAATCTTGAACCGAGTTGATGAAGCAGGCGGAGCACTGCGGGCGCGTGTAACCGGTGACGGAAAAAGCGACCTTGCCCTGCTCGGCGTCCCAGTGCCAGTTCTGGGCGTCGGAGTTGGGTTCGAGGCGGTCGCAGCCTACGTTGAACCAGACGGGGGAGTTGAAGGCGCACTTCTGGTTGACGAGGAGATGGGTGAGCTCGGCGAAGAAGATGTCCGCGTCTTCGGGGGTGGCGAAGTAGCCGTCGCGGATGCCCCAGTCGCGGATGGATTCGGCGACGCGGGAGATCAGGGCGCGGACGCCGTTCTCGCGGGCTGGGGTGCCGATCTCACCGTGGAGGTACTTGCTGGCGACGATGTTGGTCGCTGTGACGGACCAGTCGGAGGGGACTTCGACGGCCTTCTGCTCGAAGACGAGGCGGCCTTTGAAGTCCTGGATGATGGCGTCGCGGAACTCCCATGTGAGTTCGTCGAAGGGGTTGACGCCTGGCTTGGTGAAGTGGCGGGAGAAGTGCAGCCCGGGGTTCGAGCGACGAGCGGCGTGGGTGGCGGTGGAGGTCTGCTCTGGTGTCTGCTCTGCGGTTTGGGATGTCTTTGCCATGGGTAATGCACCTCTCGGGTGAAACGGAAATGGGTGGGACCGGGGTCCGGGTTATGGGTGAATCGATGGGGCGGTGCGGCTTGGTGAAGGGCCGATTTCAACCGCAGTCAGGTCGCCGCGACAGGTCGTTGTCGGCGGTGTGGCCCAGAGGGCAAGCGCTGCACCAGAGCTGCGGGTAAGGATGAAAGTAACGCCGCATGTGGTACGAGTCAAGTATAAAACAACTACATATAGTGGTGATTACTTTGATACTCCCCAGCAAGGGCAAATGGGCCGTGAAGTTCGGTTTTTCTGGGGTTTTGCTGTGGAAACTTCGGGAGTGCCGCGTGAATCGCGGGTTATTGTCGTGTGAACACGCGATGAATTAAGACTACGGCGAGGACGGCGCGGACGCAAGGGCGGTGAAGGCGGAAAAGTGGGCTGGGGGGTGGAAAAGCGGCGTGTCTCAAAGGTCTACACGGCTAACGTTTCAGTGGTGGGGCGGCGAGGGGGGGGTGAGGCGCTTGCTGCGCCGAGGGAAGGCAGGGATGCGCGCCTCGGCGCTGAAGTCGATGCATAGGAGAAAGTTGGCTGGGAGCGCGCGGCCGTCCCGTTCGCGGTAGGGACATTTGGTGCGCGGTGAGGTTTGTACGCTTTGTCAGGAGCACGTAGCTATGGGGTCCAGAGGGCCTCGCTATGAGGTCCAGAGCGCCTCGCTATGAGGTCCAGACCACCTCGCTACGAGGTTAAAAGGGCCTACCTACGACGTTAAGTGCGCCTCGCTAGGAGGATTTGAATTTGGAGTTGGTGAGGTTGAGACCGGCGCGGACTTCGTGGGCGAGCTGGATGGCGTCGCCGGTTTTGAATTGGTGGGAGAAGTAGAGCTGGGGGTGCTCGTCTGTCTCCTGGTTGTAGAGGCAGCCGATGTCCCAGCCGTGGTTTTGCATGAGGCCGATGACGGGGTTGATCTCGGAGGCGATCATGCCGAAATCGGGGATGCAGGCCGCGTTCTGGCCGCCGCCGTGGGGCATGAAGGCGATGGGGGCGGCGACGTTGAGATAGGGGCTCACGGGGACGCCGCCGAGGGTGATCTGCTCGGCGCGAGGCACATTAAATTTGACGACGCCGCCGGAGTGGATGGAGGGTTTGGCACCGAGGATCTTGCCGATCTGGTCGGCGGGAAGCGGCGAGGTGGGTGGCTTGGATGGGCCGGTCTGCGGGAAGGGCGTGGAGGTGGTTGCGAGGGCGGCTTTGAAGCCTTTGGCGATGCGGCGGGCGTCGCCGTGGGCGCGGAAGTGGAGAAACCAGACGATGGGAGTGAAGTCGTACATATGCTGGTGCTCGGCCTGGACGAAGATGTCGTGCTGGATGAGGGTTTTGATGACGGGATTGAGTTCGTTGGCCTTGAAGCAGAAGTCACCGTTCATTGTGGCGGTGCCGTCGGAGTTTTGCTGGAAGTACAGGCCGCCACCGAGGGCGAACGCAGGGGTGATGGAAACGCCGTTGAGGGTGACGTCGGTGATGTCGTTGCGGTCGATGCCGATGGAGTAGATGCCGTCGGAGACCTTGCCTTTGGCCTGGAGAATCGCGTCGAGGTCGTGCTGGACGTCGGCGGGCGGGGGCGAGAACTGGTGGTCTGAGGCGGACGGAGGCGTGGCGAGAGCGGAGGGTGTGAGGGCTGCTCCGGCGGCCGCCGCAGCGAGGAAGAGTGCGGAACGGCGGGTCATGTTGTTTTGGGGAACCATCGAATCTCCTGACGCGGCGCGTGGCGACGCTAATCGGAGGAGACGCGATATTGCGCTCCCCAACAGGGAGGTTAGAGGTGAAGCGATAGGGCGCGGTTGCCTTTGGGGCTCGAGTGTGGCGTTGCGAGCCGCATGGGGAGCATTGGTGGATGGCTAGCTGACGACGACGCCGACGCCGACGGTGCTGGTGAGGGTCGAGGTTTTGCTGTCGGTTCCGGTGATGGTGAAGTTATAGGTGGCGGGAGGTGTGTTGGTGGTGGTTGTTGTGGTGGTTGTTGTGGTGGTTGTTGTGGTGCCACCGCCGCTGCAGCCGGTGAGGCCGAGACCAGCGAATGCGAAGACGAGCAGCAGACCGAGAGACAGAGCGGCGCGGAGCAGGCGCGAGCGACGGCGGAAGCAGGCGACGAGAAACGCGCCGGCGAAGGCTGCTGGGACGGGCAGCGACTTCCAGGGCGATGGGCCGGAGGGATGGGAGCCAAGGCTGAGGACATGCTGGCTGCGCGCGCCGGAGGTTGCGCCAGTCGTGGAGCAGTTGGCGGAGCTGGTGTCGATCGTGTATTTCGCCGTTGCGGCCGTGGTGCTTGTGATGGAGACCGACGACGTGATTGTGACGCAGCCATCTTTGAGGGTGGTGGGCGAGATGGAGAGGTTTACGGTGCCGGTGTAACCGCCGGTGGGTGTGATGGTGATGGTGCCGCTGTTCGAAGAGCCAGCGGTGACGGTGACGGCAGCGGCGGCGATGGTGAAGGCGGCGTTGGAGGAGGTGCCGCCGCCGCTGGAGGTGCTGCCGGGCCAGGCGGCGAGGAGGTTGGTGAAGTCGAGGGAGCCGAGGCCGGTGGCTTCGTCGTAGCCGGTGGTGGCCTGGAAGTCGGTGGTCTGGGGGCCGATGCCGCAGTAGGTGACTCCAGCGTTGCACTCGTTGCCGCCGGTGGTGATGTCGTGGAAGGAGGAGGCGTAGGTGGTGGCATTGGAAGCGAGGGTGTAGAGGGTGGGGTTGACGACGCCCTGACCTTTGACGTTGCTGGTGGCCTGATTGATGACGGCGAGAAGGCCGGAGAAGATGGGGGCGTCAAAGCTGGTGCCGCCGGCGAGGTCGTAGTAGATGTATCCGGTGGAGCCGGCGGGGGCGCTGAAGGCACCGTTTTCGCAGCTGCCGGTCTGAGCGGGAAGGGCTGGGGTGCTGCCGCTGGCGGGTGAGGCTTTGGCCCAGACGCTGGAGTCGCTGGTGCAGTAGAGGAAGCTGGCGTTGTTGGGGGAGGCGTCGAGAGAGATGTCGGGGACGAGGCGGGTGGTGCCGCTGGGGATGCCCGGGACGCCGGTCTGCCATGTGGGGCGCGTCTCATAGAGGCTGGCACCGCCGCCGCCGGAGGAGAGCGGGCTTTGGCCCTGGGAGAGACCGGTGAGATTGGCGGCGTCATCATTCCATGCCTGCTCCGGGATGTAGGAGATGGCGGAGTCGATGAGGTCGGAGGAGGTGCTGGTGTCGGAGGTCCAGTAGATGGAGTTGACGGGTGTGACGTCGGCGGCGAGGAACTCGGTGCCGCCCATGGCGGTGACGTAGGGGCTGCTGGCGGGGTAATCGACGGCGAGGGACTGCTGCTGCGCGGTGGTGAGTTTGGTGTCGGGGGCGCAGTCGGTGGAGCCGTCGTCGCCAGCGGAGGCGATGACGCTTTGACCCTGGGTGGCGGCTTGCGCGAGGGTGCCGTCGAAGGCGGTGATGGAGGTGCTGGAGGTATCGAGTTCGCAGTCGCCGTAACTGATGGAGATGATGGGGGCGCTGTTGTTGTCGATGACGTATTGCAGGGCGCTGAGGACGTTGGTGTTGGTGCTGTTGCCGGCGTAGTAGAAGTTGACGGTGGCGCCGGGAGCGATGGCGCTGGAGTATTCGAGATCGATGTCGGATTCGCTCTCGTCGCCGGGGGAGACGACGGAGGTGCCGGTGTTTGGAACGAGGAAGATGCCGGGGGCTTTGGGAGTGAGGCTGAGCAGGCTTTGGAAGGTGGTGATGTCGGTGGCGACGATCTGCGACTGGCCGACGACGGCGATGGTGAGGCCGGTGCCGTTATAGCCCTGGCTGTAGGCCGGCTTGACGTTGTAGATGGTCTCGACGTCGAGGGGCGTGAGGAAGTAGTACTGGTTTCCGGCGACGGTGTAGTTGGGGCGCGCGGAGGGGTGGATGCGGCTCTGGGCGCGCGGGCGGAAGCTGGAGAGATTGTTGACGGTGACGACGGTTGAGGCGAGCGCGGAGGGGATGGAGATGTTGGTGGAAGGCGCGTAGTGGGTGGAGGCGGGCTGGTTGCCGATGGCGGGGGTCTGATAGTAGTGCAGCGGCGCGTTGAAGGCGGAGGCGACCTGACCGGCGGTTCCGGAGAAGTCGATGCGATTGCGGCTGGGTGGAACGGAGTCAATGGTAAAGCCCTGCTGTTCGAGCCAGGCTTCGACGGCGGCAATGTCGGCGTCCGCTACGCCGAACTTGGCGCCGAACTCGGATGGGGTAAGCCACTGATGGTACAGGGGCGAGGCGGGATTCTGCTGACCTGCGATAAGGGCGTTGAGAGCGGTCTGCTGGGCGGCGGTGCGGCTGAAGACGAGAGACATTCCCTGCAGCTTCATGGAGGGAGAGACCGCGCCGACGTCAAAGGCGGGGTTGGCGCGCACGGGGCGAGTGCCGGGAAGGACGACGCGGCTGGAGCTTTCGATGGGCGCGGAGATGCGGGGCTGCACGGCTTGCGGCGCTGCCTGCGCGGACGCTGGCAGAGGGGCGAGGAGAAACGTGGCAGTCCAAAGGGTGAGGGCCAGCGATTGCAGAAGGTGCTTGAGCGAAATTTGCGTCATGGATACCTGATATTCCCTGTGTGTACCTGTGAGACGAGGGAGCTGCGACAGACGACGCAGCGCGTGATGAAGAATTTACTGAAACTGTTGTATCGCGTTGGACATCAAAATGCCACTAACTGATTCGAAACGACACAGGAGAACGAAAAATGAAGATGAAGATACGTGCGGCAGGCTGGGTTACGGCAATGGTGCTGGCAGCAAGCGCGGGAGCGATGAGCGCGCAGTCGAAGGACTGGAAGATCGACCCGGCGCACTCGGAGGCGGATTTTGCGATCAAGCATATGTCGATCAGCACGGTGCATGGAACGTTCCGGGGGATTTCGGGAGTGATCAAGTTCGATGCGACGGATGTGACGAAGTCGAGCGTGGAAGCGTCGATTGATGTGAGCAGCGTGGATACGGGCGTGGCGGCGCGCGACAACCATCTTAAGAGCCCGGACTTTTTCGATGTGGCGAAGTATCCGACGATGACGTTCAAGAGCACGAGCGTGAGCAAGGACGGCGACCACTACAACGTGAACGGAAACCTGACGCTGCACGGGGTGACAAAGCCTGTCGTGCTGAAGCTGGATGAGCCGGGCAAGGAAGAGCCAGGGATGGACGGCAAGAGTGTGCATCGCGGATTTGAGGCGACGACGACGATTGACCGCAAGGACTTCGGGCTGACGTGGAATGGCGCGTTGAAGAGCGGCGACTCGGTACTAGGCGATGCTGTGAAGATCGAGTTGGATATCGAGGCTGTGCAGCAGTAACAGCAGGAATGGCGGGAAGAAGTGCGAAGGGCGGGCGCTGCGGCGTTCGCCCTTCGCTGCGTCTAGATGACAATTTCGTTCATGTTCGCGGGCGTTTTGCGCGATGCAATCCATTTGCACAGCGAATTTCTGTGGGACGAATACGGAAGGTCCTGCGGCGAAAATCCCGCTGGTGCAGTGTCGATTGCGGCTCCTATGATTCGTGACGTGAGAGTTCGGCTGCTGTTGCGTCGGACGAGTTTAACTCCACGGGCCACAGCGAACTTCAACAGGAGATCTTTATGTACGCACGGAAATCACAGGCGTTATGCCTCGCTTTCGCTCTCGTTACGGTGACAGGTTGCAGCAACATGTCATCCATGGGTAC
Organism: Acidobacteriota bacterium; assembly: GCA_019351975.1. Taxonomy (GTDB): domain Bacteria; phylum Acidobacteriota; class Terriglobia; order Terriglobales; family Acidobacteriaceae; genus Granulicella. Next base: position 51,491 of record JABBOG010000019.1, on the reverse strand, counting down.
GACGACAACAACGACGACAACGACGATGCCGGCGTCAGTCATTTCTCAGCTTGCAACGATGGTGACGATCGGATCAACGGTGGACGCGGGCGGCGCTGCGGGTGCTCCGGGTGTGGGCGACACGAATCCGTATGGTCTGGCGATTGTACCGAGCACCGTGGTGAACACGAGCACGGTGGGATCAAGCAGTCTCGTCATCAGCCCCGGCGATCTGATTGTCTGCAACTTCAATAGCAGCTCGAGCAGCGGCGTGGGGATGGGAACGACGGTGGAGGACCTGAAGCCGATGCCGGGCTCGATGCCCGTGCGCATTGCGCAGAGCGCATCGTTGCAGGGTTGCGATGCTCTGGCGCTGAATCCGACGAAAGGATTTATCTGGGCGGCCGCGTATACGGCGAACGATAATCCGGTGGTAACGCCGACGGGCGCGGTGACGACGGCGGTGACGTCGAGCTATATGTGGGATCAGCCGTGGGGACAGATTTTTGGCTCGCCGACGGAGCCGATGGGGAGCACGATGACAGCGCCTTCGGCGTTTTACATCTCTGACGCTGGCGATGGATCGATCGTGCAGGGATTGGTCTCTGCATCGCCTGCAACGTACACGAAGATTATTACGGGCTTCCCTGTTTCGGTGAGCAAGACGTATGGGATTCTGGCACCGGCGGGGCTTACGTATGATCCGTCCAGCGACACGCTTTATGTTGTGTCGAGCGATACGGACAGCGTGCTGGCGTTTTCCGGAGTTTCGACGTACGTAGCTGGTGGGGTGAAGATCACATACATGCCCGCGTCGTCGTCGATGGGAGGAACGTATTCCATGGGGACGGCGGCTTCGTTTGCATTCAGCGGACCCAATGCGGCGAATGCAAAGGTGATCTTCTCGGGCAGCCCGCTGAACTACCCGGTCAGCTCGGCACTGCTGTACAACGGCGACCTGATCGTAGGCAACACAGGGGACAACAATATGGTCGAGATCTCGCCTTCGATGATGGCGGTCGTTGGGACGAAGGTGGTGGATCCAAATGCGGCGGGCGCGATCTTTGGGATCGCAACGAGCGGGACAAGCCTGGCGACTCAGAAGATCTACTTCAACGACGACAATACGAACTCAGTGATGGCGATCAGCCAGTAAATGGACGTAGCTCATCGTCAACGCTGACCCTGGGTGCCCTGCGGAGAAGATTCCGCAGGGCTTTTTTTTGCGACACGCGGGGGGGGGGG
>JABBOG010000019.1:0-50257 GCA_019351975.1 Acidobacteriota bacterium | reverse complement strand
CTGTGCCGAGAACCTATATGCATCTAAACGCGCTGAGGTGCGTGATGGCTGACGAGCAAACGAGTGGCGTTGCGGGACATGAGAGTGGAGCGAAGGCGCAGCCTTCGGGAGCGAAGGGCGACACGCCAGCGACGGCGGGTAAGGGTGAGACGAAGGTGACGTCGGGTGCAGCAGAGAAGTCTGAGGGACAGTTGAATCCATCGTCGCCTGGGAATACGGGGACGACGCCGGGAACGGTGCCGAAGCTGGGTTGAGGCGATCTGTCTGGTGGTGGGATCTTTGCTGCGTCGCGGGTGGAAACGCACTCGCCAGTGCGGGCGTATTATTTTGTCGGGAACGGAGATGATCGATGCACAAGCGTTGGGTAGAAGTGGCAGTCGGTTTGGTGGTGCTCGTGGTTTTGGCGGTGGTGTGTGTGCCGCTGTTTGTGAATGCGAATACGTTTCGGCCGGAGATTGAGGCGCAGCTTTCGAGCGCGCTGGGGCGCAAGGTCACGCTGGGGCATCTGAGCTTTTCGTTGTTCACGGGGAGCCTGACGGCGGACCAGATTTCGATCGCGGATGATCCTGCGTATGGTTCCGCGCCGTTTTTGCAGGCACAGGAGCTGAAGATCGGGGTAGAGACCGGAGCGCTCCTGTTGCATCACCAGATACGGATTACGAAGTTTGTTGCGGAAGAGCCGCAGATTCAACTGATTCAGTCGCAGAGCGGCAAGTGGAACTTTTCCACGCTGGGTGGGAGTTCGGGCAAGCCGAATGCGTCGTCGCAGAGCATGATGCCAGGGATGACAGTGGGGATGTTCGAGATTGAAGGTGGAAGGGCGACGGTGTCGTCGGTGCCTGCGACAAGCAAGCCTGTTGTTCTGTCGGAGGTGAATTTGACGGTGAATGGGTTTTCGTATGAGCACTCATTTCCGTTCAAGTTGACGGCGAGTTTGCCTGGGCCGGGGTCGATGCAGATGTCCGGTGACGCGGGGCCGATCTCGCAGACCAACGCTGTGGGAACGCCGTTCCATGCGCAGCTTCAGTTCAAGCAGTTGAACCCGGTGGCTGCGGGTCTGGTGCCTGCGAATGATGGCATTTCGATGATCGCAGATGTGAGTGCGAAGGTGGCGTCGGATGGTACGAACCTGACGAGCTCAGGCAAGGTGACGGCGACGCACCTGCAACTGGTGCGCGCGGGATCGCCGGTGGAGCAGCCGGTCGATGTGGATTATGCGGTGTCGGATAATCTCCAATCGCGCACGGGGCAACTGTCGGAGCTATCCATCCACACGGGAGGGGTGGCGACGAGCGTGACAGGAACCTTCCAATTTACGACGGCGGCGGTGGTGCTGAACATGCATCTATCAGCGCCACATCTGCCGATCGATCAGGTGGAGCAGCTGCTGCCCGCAGTGGGGATCAACGTGCCGAGCGGATCAAGCCTGAAGGGCGGCACGCTGACGGCGAACCTTGCGATAACGGGACCGGCGACAGCTACGGATATCCAGGGGCCGATACAGGTGGACAATACGCAGCTTGCGGCGTTCAATCTGGGATCGAAGATCCAGGGGCTGAATCCGTTCGGCGGGACTCAGGGCGGGACGGACATCCAGACGCTGCGCGCGGATGTGAACTCTTCGCCGCAGATGACGCAGATTACGAATATCTATGCGGATGTGCCGCAGGTTGGAACGGCGACGGGGGGCGGAACGGTCTCGCCAACGGGAGTGCTGGACTTCAAGATGGTGGCGACGTTGAGCTCCAAGTCGGCACTAGGATCGATTGCGAATACGGCGATGAGTGCGCTTGGGGGATTGCTCGGCAATAACTCGCGCAGTGCTGCAAGCAACGGGATTCCGCTGACGATTACGGGAACGACAACCGATCCTTCGATCACCGCAAATGTGGGCGCGCTGGTGAAGCAGGAGACGGGCGGGCTGCTGGGCTCGGGCAAGCAGCAGAGCAGTCCGGCAGGGCTGCTGAAAGGGCTGTTCGGAAGGTAAATTGGGCGAGAGCGTGGGTCATTTTGTCCTGCAAGCTCGACGACATACAATCAGAGGATTGCCACCCGCGCCGGGATCGAGTCTGTAGGTGTGTGCGCAGCATCTGGCAGGGCCTGTAGCTCAACGGTTAGAGCAGGGGACTCATAATCCCTTGGTTGGGGGTTCAAATCCCTCCGGGCCCACCATAACGAATTGAAATGATGGCTGCAGGGTGAGGCGGCGTTGAGCGTGCGGCGCTGCGGGTGCCTGTTTAGCGGGTGGAGCATGGTGAGTCAGAGACTGTGGCAGGATCGCTCGTCAAAAGTGGCGCTCTACGTCGGGTTTGCGGCGACGGGCGTGGCGTTGACGATCCCGGGGGCTGTGCTTCCGCTGCTGCTGCGGCGATGGTCGATGGACGATACCCGGGGCGGCTTGCTGCTGTTTGCGTTTTATGCGATGGGGACGGTGGGATCGTACTGCGCGCGGGGAACGATGAACTTTTCCGTTGCGCGCGGCGCGGTGCTGACGGCGGTTGGAGCGCTGTGCGTGGCATGGGCTGGGCAATGGTCCGCTTACGCCGCGATTGCGCTGTACGGTGCCGGTTTGTCGTTGACGATGACGTCGATCAGCTTGCTACTGTCACAGCGCTTCCCTGCCCAGCGGCGGCTGGAGATGACGCGACTGAACCTGATATGGGCGATTGGTGCGGCGCTGGGGCCGGGGATCGCATTGCGTGCGGCCAAGGGTGCTGTGGTAACGCAGGCGAGTGCGATTTTGCATGCGCAGCATGTGCTGGCGGCAGTGGCTGTGTTCTTTGTTGTGGCTGCAATGTGGGCGATGTGGGTGGAGCGGCCGGGGAGTGTTGCAGCAGCGACGTCGACGTCGCTGCGGTCGATGTTGCAGAGCGGGATTCGCGAGGTTCCGTGGCCGCTGCTGGTGCTGATCTTTGGAGCGACGGGCGTGGACGCGGCGGCGGGCGGATGGCTGACGTCGTATGCGCAGCGCGCTGGCGATTCGCTGGGGATTACGATTGGCGCGGCGACGTTTCTTTGGGTAGGAGCGCTGCTGAGCCGGATTGTGCATTCTACGCCGTGGGCGGCGCGCTGGCCGGAGCGATGGGTATTGGGATCGAGCATGATTACGATGAGCGCCGCTCTGGCGTTGCTGATCGCGTGGCCTGCCGGATGGGTGACGATGGCTGCGGCGGCGCTGCTGGGCGTGGCGGCGGGGCCGGTGTATCCGCTACTGATTGCTGCGGCGCTGCGGCATAAGGAGAACTCGACGGTGTTTGCGATCGCGGGCGTGGGAGCGTCGATGTTGCCGCTGGCGACGGGCGCGGCATCGACATGGACGCACTCGCTGCGAGCTGGACTGGGGGTTCCGCTGGCGGCGTCCGTGCTGATGATCGGAGTTGTGATGGTGTCGGGCAAGTGGCTGCGCGGGCGTACGACGGCAGCGACAGAGACGCTGCTGTCATAGACGTAGATCGGCCTCGGAACGGGGTTACGAGCCGTACTTAAAGACGTAGGGCGCCGGCCAGGTGAGGGTCTTGTCGGCGCGATTGATGTACATGAAGACCTTATGGTCGCCGTTGACGCGTACGGCGACGATGACGCCGGTGCCGAAGCGGCCGCTGCCAGCGGTGACCGATTTATCGACGTGATGCTCGGTGATGGGGCCGTTGACGGGGCTGTCCTTGGTCCAGTCGGTGGTGAATCGCGAGAGGGGGTAGCTGCTGTATTTATCTGGGTGCTGCTGCCAGTTGGGGTCGTTGTAGTAGATGCCGTAGGCCTTGCTGTAGTCCTTGTCCTGGAGCGCGTTGAAGAAGCTGTTGACGCGGCTTTCGTAGGGTAGATTGGTGTAGAGCCAACCGTGGCCGGAGACGTATCCGGAAAAAGCTACGATACCGAAGAGCAGAATGGCGATGATGATGCCGATGATGACGTTGCGGCGGCGGTTGTCGCGGGTGGGGTCGTAGGAGGGTGCATCCATCAGGCTCATCGTGGCGTCCTTGTGCGTGGGTCTCGTGCAGCGTTCGTACTCAAGGTATTAGACACCGAAGAGAGGGCGTTTGGATGTGCGAGTTGTCTAACGCCAGGATGAGGTAGCGGGTTGAGCACGGGGAAAGGCGTCGCGGATGTGCTCGAACTCGTTGCCGGAGGGCAGGAGGTAGACGGAGAGGATGTCGAAGCGGAGGACGACAGCATCGCGGTGGGATTCGGGAATCTGGCGGAGATAGGCTCCGGCCATGCGGCGGAGAGTGCGCTGCTTGTGGTGGTCGACCTGGGTCTCGGCGGGAGCGAGGTCGTGTGCGGTGCGGGTCTTGACCTCGAAGATGACGAGCGTGGGTCCGTCCCAGGCGACGAGGTCGAGGTCGCCGGGGAGGCGCTCGGTGCGCCAGCGGCGGGCGACGACGGTGTAGCCGAGGGAGCGCAGGTGGAAGAAGGCTGCGTCTTCGCCGCGCTGGCCGGTGAGCAGGTGTGGCGGGAGCCTGGATTTGCGGTCGGCGAAGGAGCGCAGCGCGGTGTAGGCGCGGGATTCGAGCGAAAGAGTGAGCTGGAGGAGGCTCATTTGGAGAGGATAGCGCAAATAGCCTACATCTCCACAGGAGGCGCGATATACTTGGTTGTGCACACCAAGCACAACCAAAACCACCCATCAAAAGAGGTCGCGGCAATGTCAGCAAAGTACATCTTTGTGACCGGCGGAGTTGTGTCGAGTTTAGGCAAGGGATTGGCAGCAGCCTCCATCGGCTGCCTGCTGGAGGCGCGCGGCCTGCGCGTGAACCTGATGAAGTTCGACCCGTACCTGAACGTCGATCCGGGAACGATGAGCCCGTTTCAGCACGGCGAGGTCTTTGTGACTGACGACGGCGCGGAGACCGACCTCGATCTCGGTCACTACGAGCGGTTTACCCACGCCAAGCTGAGTCGGGATAACAACCTGACAACCGGCCGCATCTACGAGCAGATCATCACGAAAGAACGGCGCGGGGATTATCTCGGAAAGACGGTGCAGGTGATTCCACACGTGACCAACGAGATCAAGAGCGCGATGCGGAAGGTGGCGGCGGATTGCGATGTTGCGATCGTGGAGATTGGCGGAACGGTGGGCGATATTGAGTCGCTTCCCTTCCTCGAGGCTATTCGCCAGATGCGGCAGGAGTTGGGACGCGACAATACGTGTTTTGTGCACGTTACGCTGATTCCGTGGATTGCGGCGGCTCAGGAACTGAAGACCAAGCCAACGCAGCACTCGGTTAAGGAGATGCTGTCGATCGGTATCCAGCCGGACATTCTGCTGTGCCGTGCGGACCGCGCCGTGCCGCGGGAGATGCGGTCGAAGATTGCGGCGTTCTGTAATGTGGAGGAGGCTGCGGCGGTGGTGGCGCGGGATGTGCCATCGATCTATGAGGTGCCGCTGAACTTCTACAAGGAGGGCGTGGACGCGCTGGCGATGAAGTATTTGCGGCTGGAGACAAAGGAGCCCGATATGTCCAAGTGGGAGGACATTGTGCACCGCGCCTACCACCCGAAGGATGAGGTACATATCGGCATTGTTGGGAAATATGTGGAGTATGAAGACAGCTACAAGTCGTTAAAGGAGGCGCTGGTGCATGGTGCGCTGGACGCGAACTTAAAGCTGAAGGTGACGTGGGTGGAGGCCGAGGGACTCGAGGTGGAGGGGTACGAGTCGCAACTGGCGGGTTTCGACGGAATTCTGGTGCCGGGCGGGTTCGGCAAGCGCGGCATCGAAGGGATGCTGAACGCGATCCGGTATGCGCGTGAGAACAAAGTCCCTTACTTCGGGATTTGTCTCGGAATGCAGACGGCGTGCATCGAGTTTGCGCGCAATGTGTGCGGCTTAACGAAGGCAAATTCGGGCGAGTTCGATCCGGCGACACCGCACCGAATTATTTACAAACTGCGCGAGTTAATCGGCGTGGAAGAAATGGGTGGAACGATGCGGCTGGGGGCGTGGGAGTGCGTGATGGAGGCAGACTCGCTGGCCGCGAAGGCATATGGAACGACCAACATCAGTGAGCGCCACCGGCACCGCTATGAGTTCAACCGCGAGTATGAGGCGCTGCTTACGGGCGGCGGTCTGCGTCTGACGGGAACGACGCCGGATGCGACGTACGTAGAGATTGTGGAGATACCGGACCACCCGTTCTTCCTCGGTTGCCAGTTTCATCCGGAGTTCAAATCGAAGCCGCTCGAGCCGCACCCGCTGTTCCGTGATTTCGTGAAGGCGAGCTATGCAAATCGAGGTTCGGTGACGGCTGAAACGGCGGTCGGCGCCGAGGTACAGGCGTAGCGATCACAGTCAGGAAACAACTATGACGATGCAGTATAGCTATGGGCAGCAGCGTGGATCGGGAGCGTTCTTCGGCGTGATACTGGCGCTGGTTTTGGGCGCGGTGGCGCTGGGCGTGTTCGTGCATCACGCGCGGTCGGGCGTGGCGGGCAAGCTGGCTGCGATGATTACGGGACGTCCGCTGAATATCGTCTCCGCGCCGGATGTGGTGGAGAAGGTGCAGCGGCTGAACCGGCTGGAGACAGTGGTGTACTCACTGGACACGGTGGTGGAGGGCAGTGAATCGAACCCTGTGCTGCCGGATGCGCTGGTGGGCGACAAGCTATTGATGATTGTGCACGGGCAGACGATCGCGGGCGTGGACATGAGCAAACTACAGCCTGAGAGCGTGCAAATTACGGAAGGGCCGCAGGGACGTTCGATCCGCCTGACGCTGCCACCGTCGCAGATCTTTTTGACGACGATTGATGAGCAGAAGTCGCGCGTGTATGCACGGGATACGGGGCTGTTTGTGAAGGCCGATCCAAACCTGGAGACGCTGGTTCGGCAGAAGGCACAGGGGCAGCTGCAGCAGGCGGCGTTGAGCGACGGCATTCTGGATGCGGCGACGAAGAACGCGAAGTCGACAGTGACGGCGATGCTGGAAGGGCTGGGATTTTCGCATGTCGATGTTCGCTAGATTGGGTGTGATGGATGGAACCTCGTGGCTGCGGACGGCGTCCTACAAGGGGAGATGCAGCCAGTGATCGCGACAGCACCGACCTCTACCGGCGAGCCTGCCGGTGAGCTGCAACCTACGCGGTACGTGCGGAAACCTGCGCTTCCGGCGCTCACAGGACTGCGTTCGTTGCTGGCGATCACGATTCTGCTGTTTCACTTTACGCCGCCGGGGCTTACGTGGACGAGCCATCCGTCGTTCACGCTGTATCCGATCATTAACATCGGGTACGTGTTCGTCAGCTTCTTCTTCCTGATCTCGGGGTACATCCTCTCGTATAACTATGCGGGGCGACCGCAGCCGATGAACGCGCCGGACTTCTGGATGGCGCGACTGTCGCGCCTGTATCCGGTCTATGCGCTGACGATGCTCATTTCCATACCGATGCTGATGACGGAATGGCAGGTGCGGTCGCACACCGATTTCTGGATGGGAGCGATTGCAACACCGCTGCTGATCCAAGGCATCTTTCCACATCTGGCGACGTTCTGGATGACGGTGACATGGACGCTGTCCTGCGAGGTGATGCTGTACATTGCGTTTCCGTGGCTGCTGCGGCTGCGCTGGCCCAGCAGTACGGGCAAACTGCTGGCGCTGGGGATTGCGCTATGGATCGTGGGGCTGATTCCGCATACCATCTATGTGTTTCACGATCCTGACCATTTTGGGCACGCCGCCGACCGGTACAGCGATGGACTTTGGATCAATACGCTGAAGTTCACGCCGCTGCCGTACCTCTGCACGTTTCTAGCAGGGCTGACGCTTGGGCGCATCCACGAAGCAGCGAAGCTGGGGGTGCGCGGAAGGGTCATCGTTGGCCTCGCAGGCTTCATTGGATTTTGGTATGCAGCCTATCATCTTGCGCAGCAGATGCCGTACGTGATGGTGCACGGTGGGCTGCTGACCCCCATCTTTGCTGCGATCATCCTAGGGCTTTCAGGGCCGAGTCCGCTGGCGCGCATCTTCGCGGTTCGCCCGTTGGTAGCGATCGGTACTTCCACCTATGCGCTTTATCTGCTGCACTTCAACGTGTTCATCCTGCTGCAGAAGAACCATGTTTGGGAACGGATGGGATTAGCGAAGTTGGATCCGTGGATATCGTATGTTTTTGTGGTGCTGCTTGCGATAGCGGTACGCAAGTGGTTGGAGCATCCTGCGCAGAAGGCGATCGGCGGCTGGTGGAGACGGCGGCAGGTTGGACGGTCTGAAACGGGTTCCGCTACTGCATAGAAGGGACACGAGCGACCAAGCGGACGGCGAAAAGCTGTCAAGCCCGGCAGTCTGCGGAAAACGCTACATCGGCCCGGAAACACTGACTATTCTTTGTGCCGCAGGATTGGCATAGTCACCCATGCCAGCTTGCTAGACTTAAGAAGTAAACTAAATCACAAGTTCACAGCCGAGTTTGTCGGTAGAGCGGAAGATTGGAGTCTTCGTTTGAAAAGGAAGAGCATGGAAAAAATAGCAACTAAGCCAGCGTAAAACTCTCCGCGTTCAACGTGCGAAGCTGGCAGGTGCAGATAGCGGAGTTGGCGCAGCAAAACTTTTGTATTTGCCAAAAGGAAAATGGCGGCGAGACACGCTATTAGCGGAACGGACGGGTCTCTTAGGTAATCGTCAAGGAGAAGAATCATCGGAATAACCAACAGGATGTAATAGTGGCCCCAGGCGATGGGCGTAAAAATTGTGGCGCCAATGAAGGCGATCACAGCCCCGTATGGTGGCACTTTAGAGTTCAATGGCGAGACTCGAAGGTCGTAGTATCCGCCAACGATTGCAGACAATACGACAAAGAGAGAACTAATCATGGACAAGGCAGCAGGCATGGGTAAGCTACGGAAGCCCATCACCCAAGATGGAGGATATCTATATCCCATCCACCATGCGGCCAACGATTGGTTGCCGTCGGAGAGCAGCAAGATATGCGAAACGCGGGACATGCTGTGAAGATAATCTAGCGTGATGACCTTACCGGATGCTGCGACCGTAATGATGAAGAGAGCGGCAGACCAAAGTACGAAGCTCACAGCGGCCTTCTTTTGCTTCGTCACCAACCAATAGATTAGGAAGACTGCGGGAGTAATCTTCACGACAGCGGCCATAGCAAGGCTGGCACCAGCCAGCATTGGTTTTCCTGACCGCGCCCAGAGGATTGCGAGCAGCGTTAGCACTAAAAAAATCGCATGCGTGTTCGTAAGTTGTAGAGCATCGCGCAATGGATCTGCCTTGATCCATAGAACGCAGATTGACGAAACCCAGAGCGGCGTGAAGAACTTGTAGGTCCAGTGCCGACCCGTAAGCCAAATGAGTGCTGCGAAGCAACTTGCAAGAACGATCTCAAAGAAGAGATTGAAGGCTGGAAATGACATTCCGGCACAGAGTGGCTGGAGGATATACGGCCACAGCGGCGTCTGCACAAACGGCGAGAGCACTACACGTGGGTTGACGCCCTTTGATGCGGCAATCTGGAGCCACACTTTGTCTGACACGGCATTGAAGGAGGTCGGATCGTAGGCATACAAATGTGCAGCTTTGCCCGTGAGAACAAGACGACAGCTGATGTAGGAAGATGTGATATCTGTACCGCTTGAGCTCGTCAAGGCAACGACAGCGACCACGAACAATCCAAGAATGAAGAGGATAAATTTGCAGTTTCGCGTCAACGCGGCGGCCTCTCTATGCTACTCAAAGGGATGGGATGTTTGAACGCTACGCTGTCACCAGGGAGCCTAGCTTTTCGCCTTCGATGACGCGGAGGATGTTGCCGCGCTCGCGCATGGAGAAGATGATCATAGGCAAGTTGTTGTCTTTGCAAAGCGAAACCGCGGTCGTATCCATGACCTGTAGGCCAAGCTTGAGGATGTCCATGTAGGTAATCTGGTCGTACTTGGTGGCTGTTGCGTCTTTTTTGGGGTCTGCGGTGTAGATGCCGTCGACGCTGGTGGCTTTGAGCAGCACTTCGGCACCGATCTCCATGGCGCGGAGGCTGGCGGCGGTATCGGTGGAGAAGTAAGGGTTGCCGGTGCCGGCGGCGAAGATGACGACGCGGCCCTTTTCCAGATGACGCACAGCGCGGCGGCGGATGTATGGCTCCGCCACCTGGTGCATCTGGATGGCGCTCATCACGCGGACGTGAATGCCGGTCTTCTCGATAGCATCCTGAAGCGCAATGGCGTTGATGACGGTGGAGAGCATGCCCATGTGGTCTGCAGCAACGCGATCCATGTGGATGGCCTGTTCGGCGACGCCGCGGAAGAAATTTCCGCCGCCAACGACGATGCCAATCTGGCAACCAGAGCGGGCGGCTTCGGCGATTTCGTTTGCGACTGCGCTAACGAAGACTGCGTCGACGCCGAAGCCACGGCCGGCGGCCAGGGCTTCCCCGGAGAGCTTGAGGAGGATTCTTTTGTACATGCTATCGACCAGTGTACAGGGTGTGTTGCCTGGTGCCGAGGACAAGAGCAGAGATAGACTTAGCGATTCTGTCGCATGCCGCTGACCTCAAGCACATCCTTCTCCTATCGAAAGGAGCAGATCGGCTCATTTCGTCTTCAGCAAAGCAATGACAGGATCGGGGAGTTGTTCATTGGCATGTTTCAAAAGCAGGGTAACGTCCCACATTTGGTCGTTGGTGAGTGTGTGCTCGAACGATGGCATACCCGTAAGACGTATGCCGTTCTTTACCTTCCAATAGGTCTCACCGGGCTCGTCGTCGCTGACGCCGACGACGTCGCGATTTGCATGCTTTTTCCACAATTGGGGAGCAGACGGGTACATCCACTTGGCGTCGATGGCGGGAGCGCCGGGGTCGCCGTGGCAGAAGGCACAACGGGTTTGATAGACCTGCGCCCCCGTTTCGTAAACATCTTCACTGATGCCATAGGGCGGCTGCTGCATTTGGCGGTCGATGCGTGCGTTCAATGGAATGTGCACGATTTGCTTCTCGTACGGGAATGGGGTATCTGCAACAGCGACAGGAGGGTTACCGAATTTGAGATAGATCCATGCGCCTACGAAGAGAACGACAAAAGCAAAGATGAAGCCGAGAATGAACTTCAGGAATCCGCTAGAGGTTGATGCCTTTGATCTGCTTGCCGCCATGCTGGCTGATCTCCACGATCGATACGTTCGAACAATAGTGTAAGACGTGTCGCGGCGATTCGATAAGAAATGAACAAACTGTAACAACAAAAGGAGTCTGTTGAAGTATTTTTAGGCTGATGGCGGATCAAGAAGCGGGGCGTCGTCGATGATTCGCGCGACGACACATTCTAAAGGGCGAAGTTCTTGAAATAATTGACGGCTATAGGCGACAGAGTGCTATGATGCAGACACAGCCAATTTAGTTGTCTCACCTGATTCAAGCAGTCGGGTCATGAAGAGGAAGCCTACGAGGCTTCTAAACCGCTCAGACACCACAGAGTGCGAGCGATGTAATTTGAGTGCGGCGAAGTATCTCCCTTTGCCGATAAATACACCAGAGGCTGTCGAAGCAGCGCCAGATGCAACTGTGTCTGGCCCTTGGAACAGCCCGGAGAATAAATAAGCCGAGTGAGCAACTGGCGCGACCCATAGCCCACCCGGTTCAATCTGCCTCCCAGACCAAAACCACCCAAGAGGCCACGAATGAAAATCTATTCCTATTTCCTTATGATGCTTCCCCTGGCGCTGGCGTTGCCTGCCTCAGGAACAGTTCTCGTCAGCAGCCCAACCAACGGACAAACAGTGAGCTCCACCGTACAATTTTCTGCGACAGCGAACACAACGACGTGCTCGAAGGGCGTTGCGAGCATGGGCATCTACGTCGATAACAAGCTGGAATATGTTGTTGACGGCATTAAGCTCAATACCAGCCTGCCCCTTGCATCGGGCAAGCACAACGTTGCGGTTCAGGAATGGGATTACTGTGGCGGCGCAACATTAACACCGATGCAGTTAAACGTAGCATCGGCAACACAGGACAGCATTGCTGTTACGTTGCCGCTCAGCGGCAGCACAGTTTCCTCACCTACGGCGTTCCTAGCGACAGCGAGTTCCAGCTGCGCGAAGGGTGTCGCAGCGACAGGCGTGTACGTTGACAACAATCTGATGTACCAGGGGCCTGGATCCAAGCTGAGTGCCCAGGTTGCATTGGCCGCGGGAAGCCATACTACGGTCGTACAGGCTTGGGACAACTGCGGAGGCGTCACGAAGCAGCAGGTAAACCTTACGGTTGGCGGCGCAGCGTCCAAGACCATTTACAACGTACAAAGCCTGAGTGGATGGAATCAGTGGGGCGAACTGGCACCGCTGGACAATATCTGCAATGCACCCTGCAATAACCAGGTGAACTGGTCGATGAATCAGAACAATAGTTCGGTGTCATTGAGCGGTAACTCCACGCAGTTCAATTTGGGTGGCGTTACGCCCTATTCGGATGTGCTGTTCTCGAATCCGGTGCTTGGACAGGGCAATACACAGGGGCTCAACGATGCACAGCACCTAATCCTCCCTGCGATCCACAACTTCACGTTGGACACCGAGGTCTATGTGACGAATTTGTCGGTCACGCAATCCTTGGAGCTGGACGTGAACTGGTATGCGAACGGCATTGGTATGGAATGGGGAACGCAGTGCAACCACCTCGGCGATCAGTCCTGGGACATTTGGGATAACGTGCATGCGCACTGGTTCTCCACCGGCGTGGCGTGCAATCTGAACAACGCGGCATGGAACCATGTCGTGATTCAGGTTCAGCGGGAACCCAATAACGACCTTCTGTACCAAACGATCACGGTGAATGGCGTCGTCAACAACATTAATACAACTGTCCCTCCATTCTCCGTTCCGCAGGTTTGGTACGGCATGACGGTCAACTTCCAGATGGATGGCAACGTCAAGCAGTCGCCGTACACCCTGTACGCAGACAACATGAACTTTACCTACTGGTAGATCGGGGAAGCGCGCGGACCGTATGATCCAGAGCGCTTACTGGCGACAAAACGAAAAGGCTATCGGGCGAGTTCACATGCCCGATAGCCTTTTTTTTGTTGCATGCGGAGGAACTTCGACGATCTGACTATCGTAGGATATGGTGGAACACTTCGCAATCCGATGAGCTGGACAGCGAAGGGGGAGGACTTCAGGATGCAAAGCAGAATTGTGGGATCCACCATGCCGGTACTGGAGGCGCTGCTACAGCCGGGCGAGAGCCTGATCTCCGAGGCTGGAGAGCTGAGTTGGATGACTCAAACCATCGCGATGACCACACACACGCAGATGGCCGGCGGCGGCGGGATCTTTGGCGCAATCAAGCGCGTTGCTGGCGGCGGAACCCTGTTCATGACCGAGTACACAGCGCAAGGGTATCCCGGCGAGGTTGCGTTTGCGGCCAAGATTCCTGGCCACATCCTTCCGATTGAGGTGGGTCCCGGCCACGAGTTTCTGATTCACAGGCACGGATTCCTTTGCGCGACGCCGCAGATTCAGCTCAGTGTTGGCTTTCAGCAGTCGCTTGGCGCCGGTATCTTTGGCGGAGACGGCTTCCTGCTCCAGAAGGTGACTGGCGTTGGAACGGCGTGGCTGGAGTTGGGCGGCGAGGTGGTTGTTCGCGATCTTCAGGCCGGTGAGACGCTGCGCGTCCATCCCGGCCACGTTGGAGCATTCCAGGCCAGTGTGAGCTTCCAGATCACACGCATTCAGGGCATCCGGAATATGTTTTTCGGCGCGGACGGTATCTTTCTCGCCGCGCTTACAGGTCCCGGGCGCGTCTGGCTGCAGACGCTGCCGCTCGCGAATCTGGCCCATGCGCTGCAGCCGTATCTTCCGTCCGGGAATAACGACGCAAAGAGTGTCGGAACGGCGGCCGTGCTGGGCGGGATCGTTGGCAGCATGTTCGACAATCGATAGGGCGCGGACGGCGAGCAACCCTGGGGGAAAACTTGTTCCAGTAGGTATCCCGTCGTGATACAAATGCGGCATCGCATCTTTATTCGCAGATGGAATGGGGTGAGCTCATGGACGAGTTTCCAACAGGGCCTGGAGAAGTTCCACCGGCTGCATCGGGCGATCCTGCGTGGGGACCGCCAAGCCCGAACTACCCTCCGCCCGCTGGCGGGTATCCACCCCCGGGCTATGTGCCTCCGACGCAGTATCCACCCTACACAAAGGCTGCAGGTCCATCGACGAACACGATCGCGGCGCTTGCGTACATCACGTTCATTCCGGCGCTGATCTTTCTTGTCATCGAGCCCTATAAGCACAACGATTTCATCCGTTTTCACTCGTGGCAGTGCATTGTGCTGACGCTGGTAGAGATGGCCGGAAGCATCATCTTCGGATTCATGGGAACCATTGGCATGATGATCCGCGCCGTGCTGGGGCTGTTGCTATTTGTGTTCTGGCTGATCGCCATCATCAAGGCAAGCAAGGGCGAGCGGTACCATATCCCCATCGTCGGAGAACTTGCAGAGACGCTCGCAGCCACCGTATAGACCAGACTGAAGAGCCCTGTCACTTTTGCATTGCAGAAGGGTGGCGGCGCAACGTAGACTCGCTGGCATGATGCGAGTGAGAAAGCTGTTCCCCGTTGTGACGTTTTCGGTAGGTCTGGTTCTAGCAACAGTTGCGGCTTCACTTTCATGCTCGGCGCAGGCTTGGGCGAAGGCTGCGCTGGATAACAGCCCGCGTCATGGAGAGTATGTCACCATCACGGAGCCGAGTGGACGAAGGCTGCAGGCGTGGGTCGTCTATCCTGAAGTGAAGGACAAAGCGCCAGCGGTGGTGATGATCCACGAGATCTTCGGCCTGAGCGACTGGGCCCGCGAGATGGCAGATCAGATTGCTGCGTCCGGTTATATTGTCGTCGAGCCGGATCTTCTCAGCGGACTGGCAGCACCCGCTTCGTCGTCGTCGCCCGGAACAAAGACCAGCGCGGCGGCCGCTCCAGCGCCCATGGATCACGCCCACATGGAGGCAACTCTGAATTCTGCCGGTGCTCCCTACGTCGTGGCACAGCCAGGCGGTACAGCGGCGTTTCCGGATCAGGGTGCCGTCATTAAAGCTGTTTCTTCGCTGCCGGACGCGCAGGTGCTTGGCGATCTGGATGCTGCCGCAGACTACGCGAAGAATCTCGCGGCATCGAACGGTAAGTTAAATGTGGCGGGCTTCTGCTGGGGCGGCGGCAAGTCGTTTCTCTTCGCCACGCATCGGCGTGACCTCTCTGCTGCATTTGTGTTCTACGGGCCACCGCCACCGGCTGCTGCGATGAAAAACATCACGGCCCCGGTCTATGGGTTTTATGCAGGCAATGACGCAAGAATCTCCGCCACGGTTCCGCAGACGATAACGGACATGAAGGCTGCCGGAAAGGTCTATGAACCGGTGATCTATGCCGGTGCGGGGCATGGCTTTATGCGTGCGGGAGAAGCGCCGGACGCCGACGCCGCAAACGCTGCGGCTCAGAGGCAAGGGTTCCAACGGTTCATGACGCTGATGGCAGCTCACCAATAAGGTGCGGCTAGATGATCTCTCTTGGAGCAAGAAAGCGCCGCGGCCACCAGAGAATAAATCGTGTTCCTTTGCTGACCTCAGAGTACACGCGGATATTGCCGCCGTGACGGTTGAGGATTTGCTTGACCGCCCAGAGTCCCATGCCGTTGCCATTTTCTCCCTTGCTGGACACGCCGAACTGGAAGAGTTTGGGGAGAATCATCGCGTCGATGCCGGATCCCTGGTCTTCTACGATAATCTCGACGCCGTTTTCAGCACCCGTCAGAGTCACGGAGACCTTTGCTCCTGGCCTGGTTGTGGCCTCGTACGCATTGCGTACAAGATTGAGCAGCACCTGGCGGGGCTCACCGGGCAGTGCTTCAACTTTGGTGTCACCACTGGATTGCCGCTCGAAGCTGATCTCCCGTCGATGCAGCGCGGCGTCGATGAGAAAGTGCACGCCTTCCGCGGCGACAAGCAGATCGGTTACCTCGGGCTGCGTACCCTGGCGGAAAAAACTGAGAGTGGAACGCGATATTGTAAGCACCCTGTCCGCCTCATCAGAGGCGGTCTGGGTCAGCTGCACAATCTCGTCGCTTACACCATCGGTGGAGCGCACCAGATAGAGCAGATTCTGGATGGCCTCGAGCGGATTGGCGATTTCATGCGAAACCGCGGCAGACATCCTGCTCCATTCCTCAAGCTTTTGCGCCGCCAGCAGGCTGTCCAGCATCTGGCGTTTTTCTTTTTCCGTATTCAGCAGTCTGCTGGCATAGTCATTGATGCCAAAATGGATCGCGCCTGCTCGCCGTATCAGCATAAACGCAACCCATGCTGAGAGCACCGCAGTTAGCGCATTGACTGTAGCATCGATCCAGAACCATGGTACCCAGGTGGTCACCACCTCCATCAGGTGGGTCGATCCGCACGCCACGATAAATAGCGCGAATCCGACGGCGAAGTATCCCCAATCACGCGATGCCGCTGCCCTCGTCTTCCGGGCAAGAAATAGCAACGTCGCGCAAATGCTCACGTAACTGATAAAGGTGATTGCATTTGTGACTGCCATTACCCAGATCAGGCGCTGATCAGCGCGCCAGCAAACGGCATGTGGCATCAAAGGAACAGAGTCAAACATGAATCAATACACCTCGGACAACACAGCACCGATAGTAAAAGGATAAGGCACAAGTTCCTTACGGGGAAAGTACCTTTCCGACATACCCCTGCACATACGTTCATTGGAGCGGTCTTAAGCGTCGCGCTGCGCGTTTGTCGTAGTAGAAGCATCCAAAAATAGCGGAGGGATTGCCAATGCCGAAAGGTCTGTATTGCGCGTGCGCGGGCTCTATTTTGTGCCGCTGCCGCTTTGCCTTGCCTTGCTTCGACCTCGCCGTGGAATGGTACTTGGAAGCTCAATGATGCCAAAAGCAACTTCACCGGCGACACCTTTTCCGTTACTCAAAAGGCTGATGGTGCGTTGGATTATTCGGACGGATCCATCAGTTATGATTTCGCATGTAACGGCGCAGCGTATCCCACCTTCGCCAATCGAACCATTACATGCACGGGTGGGCCGCAACGAGGCTACCCGGCCAAGCAGCGAACAAAAAACTCTGATCTACGACAAGGAGTAGGTACACGCAACAAAGCCCAGGGAAATCCCTGGGCTTTGTGATAGCACCGATAACAGCTTATGCAGCGGGTTCTTCAGAAGATTGAACCTTGGCCGAGGCGACCGAAAAACTCGGATCGCCGATCTTGAAGCGTGCAAAGCGGCGGACGCTGATGTTTTCGCCAAGCTTCGCGACTTTTTGCGAGATCAACTGGCCGATCGTCAGCGATGACTCTTTAATGAATGGCTGTTCGAGCAGGCAGAACTCCTCATAGAACTTGGAGAGCTTGCCGGTGAGCATCTTCTCGATGATCTCCGCTGGCTTGCCAGAGGCGGCACCCTGCGCGCGGTAGATGTCCTTCTCGCGCTCGAGGTCGGCTTCAGTCACTTCGTCTTTCGCGACGTAGCGCGGATCTACCGCAGCGATATGCATCGCGATATCCTTCAGCAGCTCCTGGAAGTCTTCCGTGCGGGCAACGAAGTCGCTCTCACAGTTCAGTTCCAGCAGGACGCCGATCTTTCCGCCAGCGTGGATGTAGGTGCCGACCGCACCCTCGTTCGTGGAGCGGCTTGCCTTCTTCGCAGCCGACGCCATGCCGCGCTTGCGAAGCACAACGAACGCTTGCTCCATATCGCCCTTGGCCTCCTGCAATGCCTTGAGGCAGTCGCCCATCGGGGCACCGGACTTTTCGCGGAGTTCCTTGACGAGCTTGGCGTCGATCTTTACAGCTTCAGTGGTGGACATAGTTCCCTTCTCGGTGCTGGGGCAGCGCGGTAGCGCGTGCAGTTTTTGCGAAAATGGCGCGGGCCTGGGCCCGCGCCATCATTCTAGAATGCGGCTGTAACGGAGATGTAAAACCCCCGTTCGCCAGAATTTAGGCGCTAACCTCTGCTTCTTCCACGTCCGGCTCCGTATCGGCTGCAACCGGTGCCTTACGAATACCGCCGCCCAAAGCCGCAGCGAGGTCGATGTTGTCATCATCCGCAATGTCTTCGATCGACGCTTCGGCCGTTCCAGCCGACTCGTGGACCTCAGAGAGCGCATCATCGCCGTCCTCACCGAGGAAGTGCGATTCGACGGCGAGCGGACGAACCTCGTCGTACTCGTTCGCGAACGCCTTGTCGGAGATCATCTGCGTGCCTTCGTAAGCCGAATCCGCGATCTTCGTGGTGAAGAGGCGGATGGCGCGGAGGGCATCGTCATTACCAGGAATGACATAGTCAACCACCGTCGGATCACAGTTGGTATCGACGACAGCCACGACCGGAATGCCCAGCTTGCGTGCTTCGGCTACGGCGATGGCCTCATTGTTGGAATCGATCACAAAGATCGCGTCCGGCAAACGCTTCATGTTCTTGATACCCGAAAGGTTCGTCGACAGGCTCTTGCGCTCGCGTTCCAGCTTGATGACTTCCTTCTTGGTCAGCAGCTCATAGCGTCCATCGGTGGACATCTCATCGAGCTCTGCAAGGCGCTTGACCGACTTTTGCACGGTCACCCAGTTGGTCAGCAGACCACCCAGCCAGCGGCTGTTGATGTACGGCATGCCGGCGCGCTTGGCTTCTTCCGCAACAGCATCCTGCGCCTGGCGCTTGGTGCCTACGAAGAGAATCAACTTTCCGGTCGAGGTCAGATCGGTGACGAACTTGGACGCTTCCTTGAACATCTTCAGCGTCTTTTGCAGGTCGATGATGTAAATACCATTGCGCTCGCCGAAGATGTACTCCTTCATCTTGGGGTTCCAACGCTTGGTTTGGTGGCCGAAGTGGACACCGGCTTCGAGCAGTTCCTTCATCGTAATGCTGGCCATAGAGGCTCCTTAGTGTGTGGCATCGCTTGCGCTGCGACGTGAAGCGATTGAGATCCCCGAAGGGAGATTAGGTTCCTGCCAGCCACGCGTTGCGGCTGGGTGGTGCGAAGCGAGGGACGAGGGATGAGAGATTAAGGATTAGGGAGAGCCATTTGCATCGGCGAATCTCTAATCCCTGTTCCCTCATCCCTGCTCCTTAGCGCTTGGAGAACTGGAAGCGAGCGCGAGCGCCCTTCTGGCCATACTTCTTGCGTTCCTTACCGCGCGAATCGCGCGTGACCATGCCCCCGGCCTTGAGCGTCTTGCGCAGCTCGATGTTGAACTCCATGAGCGCGCGTGCGATGCCCAGCTTGACTGCGTCGGCCTGGCCATTGACGCCGCCGCCTTTAACGGTGGTCAGAACGTCGAAGGTCTCGTTGATGTCTGCGATGCCGAGCGGGAGCTTTGCAGCGACGCGCTGCGCCGGGGTAACAAAGTACTCGTCGAACTGCTTGCCGTTGACGGTGAACTTGCCCGATCCGGGGCGCAGGAAGACGCGTGCGATCGCGCTCTTGCGGCGTCCGGTTCCGTAGTACTGAATCAAATCTGCCATGTTGAATCCTCTTTGTAGTACCGGGGCTAAGCCCCTCAAACTTTATGCCGCATGTGCTGCTTGCCGTTAGCTTTCAACCGCAAGCGAAGATCTGAGTTCCTAGGCCGTCTGCTTCCGGTGCAATTCCTGCTTCTGGTGCAGTTCCATCGGTGTTCCGGAGCGGTGCAACTCCATGGCGGAGGGCTGCTGTGCGTGGTGCGGATGCTCGGCGCCCTTGTACACCTTGAGCTTGGTCGCCATCTGTCGGCCCAGCTTGCTCTTGGGCAGCATGCCCTTGATCGCCTCTTCGAGAATCTTTTCCGGACGGCGGACGAGCAGCTTGCTGTACTCTTCTTCGCGCAGACCACCGGGGAAACCAGTGTAGCGGCGATACAGCTTTTGGCCGGCCTTCATGCCGGTCACCTGAATCTTCTCGGCGTTGATAACGATGACGTGATCGCCCATGTCAATGTATGGCGTGTAGAGCGGGTTCAGCTTGCCCGCGAGAACGCTGGCTGCGTGGGAGGCGAGGCGTCCGAGCGTCTGGCCGGAAGCGTCCAGCACAAACCACTTGCGCTTGATGTCTTTGCCGCTGGGGATCGTTGTCGTCTGATTCAGATTCATCTGGTTTACTCCTTGGTTCTGCCGTCTTCGTAGATCTGCTGCGCGGCTTGAAGCGCGAAGAGGGTTGCAGCGGTTGCCGTTAGGCGGCGGAACGAACGCAGACACCATGTCCGCGCAGGTTGAGCCGAAGTTTCAGTTGAGCGCACAGAGCGCCTGACGCCGGATCGTACTGCTGGATCTAGCTGCAAGCGGCTGGGGAGTGGGTGCTTCGGCTGCCGACAACCTCTTTGAAAAGGTGCCCGGCCCCGCTAGACTCACCTCGATGTCTGGCTACAATGCCCGCTGCCCGAAAGTCAGGCACACTAAGGCACAGCCGCGAGACTACGCGAGTATTCAGAATATGCGAGACATGGCTTGGCCGTCAACGTTCTTTTGATCGCGCCGACGATCAAAGGAGACAACATCACCTCTAAAAGCTGAAGTTGCATCGCAGCATGATCGCCCGATTGGACGAGTTGCCTACGTTGTTTCCGAGAAATGTAGGGTTGAGCGAGATCGACTGCCCAAACAAGGGGGAGCTCAAGACACCGACAGGCGTTCCCGCGTTCAAATGATTCAGCAGGTTATCCGCTTCGACCGTGAACTTCAGGGCGTAGGGCGGATCGGGCCGTGGCGCTGTCTTCCCGGCTGGGGTGGCAGGAGACGGCGGCCTGGGGCCGAAGTTGAAGGCGCGGCTCAGGTCCATCTCCACAAATGCCAGATTGGGCGAGTTCCCGTAGTTGATCGGGATAATCTTCTCGCCGGGCTGCGGATTCGCGTCGAACGTGCCGAAGCGCGTCTTGTACACGATGGAATTGGCCGTAGTATTGGTCGCGAATGCTGGACGGTCGTTGAAGATCGTGTCGCCGTTCAAGTCCGTCCCAGTGGTGATGTTAAACGGAACACCTCCCTGCGTCGAGATGAAGGTATTGGCGCTGATCGCGAAAGGCAGCTGCGCCGAGGCACCGACAAAGAACTGCTGCGTCGGCTGCGCCACCCTGCCATAGTCCTGCGCCAGATTGTAGGAGTTCGACGGGAACGTCGTCGCGGTCGTAATATCTGCGTTCGTCAGACTGTAATTGTAGAGCGAAAACGCCGTGACCCGTTTGCCGAAGGCCAGTTGCGAACCCAAAGAAATGACCTGCCCCTTGTAGACGCCGCCGGAGTCGAACTGGTAGATGTTCTGCGCGCCGCCGAAGGGTCGAACGCCGCTCGCAGGGTTGGCAGGGTTATAGGTTCCGGGTAGCGGCGCATTGATGTTGCGCGAAAGGTATTGGTGGTCGCCACGGACCACAACATACGCCGCGCTGACACTGCCATATTTACCCAGACTGCGATCGGCAGTGAAGCCGCTGAAGATGCCATACTCCGTCCGTAGGTGCGGGTTGATGTTGTAGATCGTCGGCGGCAGCGCGTTGAGCAGGCTCACCGGTGGCGGCGCGTTCAGGTACTGCTCATAAAAGTTGGGGTTCTGAACGAAGTACTCCGGCTGTCGCGTCCCGCTCTGCTGGCGTATCGCCGTGAGGATGTTTGCCGCCGCAAAACGGTCGTAGAAGATGCCGCTGCCTCCGCGCAGCACCAGAATCGCGGGCCCCTTCTTTTTGCCGTGGATGGCCCACGCAAATCCGGCGCGCGGCGCGGGGTCTACATGGTCCGGAACCGCCGTCTGACTCTCAAAGCGAAATCCATAGTCCAGCGTGAAGTTTGAGCGCAGCTTCCACTCATCCTCGGCAAAGACGCCAAGATCGCCCGTGAGTACGACGGCGTTAGGGTCGCCGCCCGTCAGATTGTATTGCGTCGCACCCCCGCCATTGGCGAAGATCTGCGCCGGGGTCTCGCCGCTCAGCGCCAGCTTGTACGTTGCCAGATCCGGAAACGTAAACTGGCCGTTGTAGTTTGCCGTCTCAAAGTCCGCATCGCGCAACAGCCTGTATCGCCCCCCCATGCGCACGTAATGTTTGCCGTGGGCAGTGTTGACCAACTCCTGAAACTCGTACTGGTCGCGGTTATCGCTGAGCGCCTGCGCTTCGCTGCCGCCGCCGTTGAAGACGCCCTCTACCACCACCGTCGCCTGCGTGCTCGCAGGCTTCTGCTCCTGCCGTGTTCGAAGGTACTGGAAGTGAGCCGTGGAGATCGTCTTGTATCCGATGATCTGCGTGTCCGTAAGTTGCAGCGTCTGCGTGTCCGTCGCAAGATTCAACCCCTCTGACGGCAGAACCAGCAGACCGACGCCGCTGTTGGTCATGCTTACCCGGTTGAATTCGTAGCGTCCGGTGAATGTATTGTTCATCGTCTCGCCCTGGTCCACGCGCGCGCTGTACGTCTGCGTCCGCTGCGGTGCCGGTACGCCCTCCGTCAGCGGCGTCAGCATCACTGGATCAATCGCATCCACGATCGCATCGTTCTGTAGATCGTTGAAGACCCCGCTCACGAAGAACGATGTCCTGCGGTTGATCGGTCCACTCAGATTGCCGTCAAGGTTCAGCGTGTAGTACGGTGGCTCGGTGGGCGCATACGGGTTGCGCGCGTTCAAGACGTTGTCCGTTCCCGCTGCGTTGAAGTTTCCATGGAACTGCTCTGCGCCCGGCTTGGTCAGGATCTCCACGCGTCCCGCGCCATACTGATCGTACTCAGCCGAGTACGGGTTCCGATTGATGCGTATCTCTCGAATGGCACTCTTTGGCGGGAATCTCCCGTTGGAAAACCCATCCACCAGAATCTCAGGAGGCCTCAGTCCATTCGCACCCGCCAACGCCAGTATCTCCCGCTGAAACATGCTGTCGTCGTCGGAGAAAGTATTCAACTGGTCGCCTTTAAAGACCAGCGCGCTCTTATTGTCGTCTGCGGAGGTGCTCTCGTCGTTGTTCAGCGGAACCGTGATCTCTTCCTTCTCCGTTGCAATCGAAAGCTGCATATCGAAGGCGGCCCGGTCGTCTTTGCCCTTGATCACTACGTCCCTGCTGTAGGTCCTAAAGCCATGCGCGGCTACGGTGACGGCGTAGCTCCCCGGTGGCAACTGCACGCTAAAGTGGCCCGATGCGTCGGTCGTCGTGTCGCGCTGCATCGTCGCGCTCTCCACATGCACTGTGGCATACGGAATCTTCGCGCCGGAGGGATCAGAGATGCTCCCGCTCAACGTAGACGTCACCTCCGAAGCCGCTGCAGCGTCGATGTTGCCCGCAGCCTCGATGCCGCTTGCATCCGCCGCTCGATACGACAGCTGCAGCCACAGACAACAAAGCGCCAGGCAATACGCCCGCCGTCGATGTAGTACATGGCAACACTCTGAAAAGGCCACTAAGCAACTACCTGTCTGATACCTGTTGTGGGATAAAACATATAAGACACGACGGCGTAACCACCAATAAAGTTACAGGAGATGTCGCGAATGTGACTATAGTACCGCAAATCTACGCCCTAGATTGCGCAAATTGCGCACTTTTCCAGCAAAGAGATCATTCGGCAGTATGACACTTTCACAGAACATCACTCAGTGCTGCAGTTGATCGTTACTGGGCTGCTGGCCGAGGGCCGTAGCCAGCGCCTTGCGTATGCGACGCCGCATGCGGTGCCTGCCTGCGTGTGGCGGCCCGTCGTTCACAGGATTCAGGCGGTACAGGATCAGCAGGTTGCGATCCGGGTCATCATACGCAGGAAACGCAGCGACACGCTGCATCGAATACAGCGGCGTGAGCGCGTCAGCCTTATCGTCCTCCACATCGTTCCACGCAGCATACCACCCAGGACGATACTGCTTCACGCGAACATCCAGATCCAACGTACCGAAGTCGTCGTCGATCGACGGTAACCCGGTCATTAGCGTCAGGTCAGAGCCGGAGATGGAAAGAATGAGATGGGAGCGCGTCTTATCCGCCAGCACGATGCGCTTGATGCCCTGCGCCGCGGCCTCAAACTCGTACGTGGGGTGCAGCACATAGCCAATCTGCTGCACCGCGTCCGGCAATGCAATGGCAAGCACGAGGACCGCCACCAGAGCGGCAGACAGCAGCGCACCGGTGCGCCCGTCGCGCGTTCCGCGCAGTGCATCCAGCCCCATCGCCACCACGGCAGTGATCGGCACAGCGACCACCGTGTAGTATCGCGGCTGCAGGTTGTTGTGGTACGCAAGAAATGCGAAGTAGCCGGCGATCCACAGCAGGAGCGAAGGGAACAGCGGATTGCGCAGCAGCCTTGGCCGCCAGAAGAGCGCCAGCGCCAGCACCGCGAAAAAGCTTACGTACAGCAGGCCACCGATCCATGCGCCGTCGGCAATCGTATGCAGCACGACCCTGTACGCGGGCTCCAGTTCGATTCCGGTATATGCATTCGCCGAAAACAGATACCGGTAATCCTCCAGGTAGCGCGGCCGCACATACAGGAAAAAGTAGGCGCACCACAGCGCTACGCCTCCGAGCGCTGATGGCAGAGCCAGCTTCAACGCAGGTCCAGTTCGATACCCTGCGCGCGCCCAGACCATATAAAACACCCCTGGAAACAAGCAGATTGCGGTCGTCTTGGTGAGCACCATCGCAGGCAGCAGCAGCGCAAGCAATACCGCAGGCAGCAGCCCCGGAGCGCCACGCTCGCGCAGGCGCACCGGCCGCATGACAGAAGCTGCAACTAAAGCAAACGCCGTCAACGCGATCAGCAACGGTTCGAGGATCGCCATGCGCTCGAACACGTACAGCATCGGACTCGCACACATCAGCAATACTGCGATCGGTCCGGAAAGCGGCCGTCGCGCCCCCGAGACGCCGCTCGCACCACGCTGAAGCAGCCAGTAGAACGCAGCCAGGGTAGCCCCAAACACACACACCGTCAGCGCCCGCGCCGCCACCACAGAGACGCCGGTGAACTTGAAGACGAGCAGCTCCAGCGCAGGCCACACCGGAAGCGCCACCGCCGGATTGAAGTCTCCCTTCCAGTACCAATGGCCGCTCAGGTAGTGGCGGATGGCCGCATCCCCGTACCATCCCTCATCCGTATACTTCGACCAGTCAACCCACGGCGAGTGATTGGGAAAGTCCGCCGAGAGATGCAAAAAATGCTCGCTAAACAAGACCGCCGCAACGACCAGCATCACGCCGGCGACAATGCGTGTAGAACGCTCAGTAGACCAGGCGCGACCCCGCTTCGCCTCAACCGCAACCGGAGGACCATCAGTAGCGGATTGACGTGCGAAGGCATGGGGCATCGGCAAGAAAACAGCATCCCTGCACCAAGCGGCGAGCCCGCTCGTGGCGCGAATCAGTACAAGTACGTTTACGCATTATAGAAAGTGCGCCCCGCAAGTGCGAACGCTATGGCTGCAGCAACGGTGCGACCGGATGTGGAGTACCATCCGCCGCGCTGCAAACCTCAGCCGCAACGCCGGGGGCCGCGATCAGATAATGCACATCTGAACTGCGCAGGTTGGCTAAATCGTAGGCTGAGCACACCGACCAATCCTTGAGCGATAGATCGTTATTCAACGTTCCGATGCCCGATTTCGTAAGAAACGCGAGCTGCGGATCTTCATCAGCGCAAATCCTGACTCGCTGCGCAGCGGAAAGGAGTGCTCGTTCCCGACCGTTAACCAATCCAGCCATATCACAAACCTGTGAACCCGTGAAATACCCGATATACCCGATGTCATAGGCCACAAGTTTCAACGGACGTAGCGTTTCCAAGTGCTGCATTCGCAACGCCATGAGACTTTCCTTGCGCAAGCGAAACTCTCTGTATAGCAGCTTCGATTCGATCGGCTGTAGCACCAGCAGAAGCAAAGCAACGCCATAGGCGCAGAGCCGAAACAGCTTAGCAGGAAACACTGCGTCCGTCGGTGTGCTCCATCGCCACTCCAGTGTGTTCCAGAGCACCGGATACAGCAGAGTCCAAATAAAGTAGCGAACCCCTTGCACCTCCTGTCCGCGAATAGCTGCGAGGCAGATGGTGATTGGAAAAAGGCTATTCACGAGCAGGATTGGCAGTGTCATTCTGCGCTTGAAGGCGACAATTGCCACAAGCGTGAGAAGCCAAAAGATAACGAAGAGCGCCCCTAACGAAAGCGAACTTTCAAAAACTGACAGAGTGGCATCGAGCGTTCCGAGCCATCCACTGAATCCTCCCGCTTTTGCGACTGCGGTATCGGGAACCAGCGAGTGCATGGTGAAGAAGATGATAGACGCAGCTATAAGGCTTCCCGCCAGGGGCGAAACGCAGCGCCGTAGAAAGCGCGAATCCCATCGGTTTACATTTGTGGTGCTTAGGTCTGTGTAGGCGGGACGAGCGCTCGGCGCGAAGAACAGCGTTGCACTGACGATACCGAACAAGAGCAGATATTCAACACGTGTAAGCGTTGCAATAAATCCCAGCAGAAATAGCACTGCGGATTCTCTCCACGTGCCCTCAGGTCTATGGCATAGCTTCGAGGTGAGAAATGCGGCCAGAGCTACCATGCAAAGTGTGAGGGACGTCTCCATCCCGTCGTCCAACCACCGGACAGACATCGGTGTCGCTAAGATACCAAGAAGCAGCAGCGCAAACATCCACGCCAGTTTGGGCGCAGGACGAAGTCGCTTGGCAAGCCCCCAAACAAGACCGCCGAACAAGACCAGATGAAAAAACGTTGAGACCGCTCGCGGAAGAACAGGTGAAGCAAACGGTCGATACAAGCAAGCGAGCAGCCATACGTACAAGAGGCTGGATGTCCCATAGTCCTGATGCACACCATTGTACGAAATCATGTGATCGTGAACCAGGTTCGCCGCGTAGCGAAGGTGAATGAAAGCGTCGTCCTGCATAGCAGGCCATGACACCCACATCCAGCCCAGCAACCAAACAGCAAATACAGCAACAAAGCTCCGATAGATCTTCAACATCGTTCTATTCGCAACCCCTCTATACGGAACACTCGCTACTGCTCTCGCTTACTCGTATGCCAACGCAGCGATGGGGTCTTTGCGAGCAGCCTTCAGCGCTGGGTACAGCGCACCAAATAATGCCCCGCACAGAGCAATCACAACTGCTTTTACAACCCACTCCCATGTAATTTGGAAGCTCAACGTCGCAAACCGTGCCTGTAACGTATCACGCAAGATGTAAGTAAAGACGACTCCAAGTGTTGTACCGAGAATCGCGAGCAGCATCGTCTCGCGCAGCACCACGGATACGATCGCAAGACGCCCCGCTCCGAGGGACTTGAGAATGCCTATCTCCCTTGTGCGCTCCATCACTGCGGTATACATCGATTGGAAGATGACAAGGAATCCAATCACCGTCGCGATTCCTATGATGACATCCAGCGCAATATTGAAGCCCGGAAGATGGGACGGTGTAAGCGCCTCGAGATAATCCTGAATCGTCTGCACGCTCCAATCCTGAAGCCCATCCGTAGCCAGAATTTCCTTGCGAACATCGCTCTGATACTTCGGCTCATCCTGCGTCCGAAGATAGAACATGGAGGCTTTGCCCGGATTATTTTCAAGCGCATCCATCGTCTCGAGCGGGATATATTTACGCGCGCCCTTGCCATGTTCAACAACGCCGCAGATGGTGAATGCATGATTCAGCAGCTTCACCTGATCGCCAACCTTCAGCCCCTTCCCGGTCTTTGCCTGCAGGTCGTCGATAATCAGATCAAACGGCTTCGAGAACGGGCCGCCGCTCAGGAATACAAACGGACGCAGTGCGTTATAGCTGTTGAAGTCGATGCCATACACGTTTTCCAGCGTACTTCCGGTCGTCAGCTTGAGGTAAACCGGCGCGACAACTTCGACGTGCGGCAACTTGCGCAGCACATCGGCAACACGTACGTCCGCTGAGGCCGAACTGGTGTTCATCAGGGCGCTGGCCGTGCCTGGATGCGCAATCATATCCATGCCGATTCCCGTCGTCTCCGTTCGGTTGCCATTCAGCTGGCCGTAAAAGATTCCGACAACCGACAGAATCATAATCACTTCGATAGCGACGGCTAGTCCGCTGATCACTGAGCGCAGCGGGCGGTATACGAGATTTCCAAGGATCAGTTTATTCATGGGGGCAAAGAGCTTCGTCCATCGTCGAATGGACAGCTTTCATAGTAGCGCAGGTGTGGCGATTCTCCACATACGCTGGCCGCTCGTCGCAATCATGACCTGCTCAACGCAGGCAGGCGACGCATCGGCGAAGTTACATGCGGAACCGCTTTCCCCCCAAACAGCGTACCGATGATAGGAGCGAACCTGGTTACAACAATGATGGCGAAGAGCATTCCAAAATTACCGTACCCCACGAAGTAAATCATGCCTCCCAGCATCGTCTCCGGTGCCGAGTGTGCGAACCAGACCACCACCAAAAGCCCCCACGGATATTTCGTCATGTCCCCCACTACAAAATCTGAACTCGTGAATAGAAGGATCCAAAGCAACGGCAACAGCCAGAAGATGCCACCCCAACCCTCGCAGTGATACGCCTCTGCCACCGGACTGAAGGAGATCCCTGTTGATGTATCGTCGGCGGCAAGCCCACGCCCCATCTCGTGATCGTAGTAGTTTCCACTGAATGTGATTTGCTTGTTAGGCAGGATGAAATGAGGAAGGTCATTCGCAAAGTACTGCAGTACCGGTTCGATCCCCTCAAAATGGCCCTTTGCAGAATATGTAAGTAAGGCGTCATCCGGGGAGATCATGCTTAGCCGCTGGATCAGTGAGCTTTGCGGTGTGCTGTAATAGCTGCCGCCACCGTCCATCGCTACCATCTCCTGGTTCAAATCAGCGACATGTGCTTTAAACTGAGTCCAATGCGTCAGCTGATACCCAATGATTTCTAGCCGCACGGTTGGGTCCCATACACCCTCAACAAGATCACGCGCTAACGACAGCGGGGCCAGAAAACTAAACGCTATGAACCAAAATACACCAGTAGTGATGATGTGAATGGGTCGGATCTTAAGTCGCGCATAGAAGGCCCCCACCAGCCAGCAGACATAAGGCGTGAACATCCCTTGCTTCGAGAAGCCGATCAGCCCGTAATAGAACATGTACGACATGGCGCAAATATTGATGTAATTGGATGCCCGCCGCCCGCCACTGTCTTTAATCGCACCGATGGTCGACAGAATGATTCCCAACGGCGGGAAAACATTAATCTGGACGAGGGCGCTGACAATGCCACCAGGGGCCTGACCAAACAGAACTTGCGCTTGCATAATCCCGACGCCAAGCACGCAGCACCCCAGCCCCGCGGACGTATAGTTCAACTCTCCCACACTAAAGCCGCCGCCAAGCCCCATACCACGCACGTCGACCTTCTTATTTACCAGTGCCACCAACGCCAGCATCATCATGCTCGCGACATACAGGGACATATCCAGCAGGGGCGAATACAGATTCGTCTCGCCCGGTTCGCCGATGACAGCCTTCCATGTTACCCCAACGATTACAATCAGCAAGGAATACCAAAAGACGTACGCACCGCTAAGCCTGGTAAAACCATCGCCCAGGTTGAACGCCACAGCTGTCAAAATTAAGAACGCAAAATACAGCAAACAGAAGATGAAATCGGTATGCTCCAACAGTTGAACAAAGAAGAACACCGACGCAAAGATAAACACCTTTGGCAGGGGAACTCGAGTTGGCAGGGAAAGACGCACGTAACATAACTCTACAAGATCAAGCATCCAACTGCCGTCATGCGGTCGGAACACCGTACGCTCATCCCATGCATAGCTCCCATGCCGCACCGCCCTGTGCCCTTAAGCATGATCGCTGCGGTCGTCTCTTCAAAGGTCCTTTCACCGCAATCCACGGGGGAGATCAGTGACTTCCACATCGCTGCTTCACTTTTTTGAGGCTCTTTGCTGGGCCGTTATCGTCTTCCTGGCCATCGCAGGCTGGGGCACTGCCGCACTGCGACTGCTACGCGTTCCTAAGCCCTCCTTACCCCTCGCAGCCATCGCCGGCTTCAGCATCTTCGTCTTTCTGGGAGGCTGCCTGAATCTCACTCAAGGTATCAGCCCCGCCGCGCGTCTGGCGCTCATCGCCGTCGGCGTAGTCTGCTTTCTACTCATCCGTCCCACGCTGGTCCCCGCTCGAGTCGATACCCAACATCCTTCCACTCCGCGCTCGAGTTGGACCCGGCCCGTTCTATTTCTTGCCGCCTGCGTCTTCCTCATTCGCTTCGGCGCCAGCGTTCACACGTCTTACTATCAGCACGACGACGACTACAACTTCTACCTCGCAGCCCCCGTCAAAATGGCCGCCCTCCACGCGTACGCAGCCGACCCCTTCAGCGAGCGGCGCGTCATGTCCTCACTCGGCGGTAATTACTTCCTTCAGACCCTCATCCTCTCCGAATTACCCGTCGAAGATATCCAGATGGCTGACCGTGCCTTTGGCCTGCTCCTTGTCGTCTTCGTTGCCGTCGGTCTCGGTGCCGTCTTTCGCCTGAATCCGCTACAGCGCGCCCTGCTCATCCTCTTTCTTCTGCTTACACCGCAGCTACAGTTCAACCTCACTTTCGTCGTTCTTCCCTACGCCCTCTTCTGCGGCTTGGTGTTTCTTGCCTCCGATCTCGATGAACTCGAATCGCGCCGCACGCTGCAAGCGCTTCTGCTCGGAGCTGCCGCCGCCACCATCGCATCCTTCAAGTCCACCTATCTCCCTCACGGCGTTCTCTTCTTCGTCTTCATCGCCCTCCTGCATGCGCGCCGCCGCGGCATCTCCGCAGGCCTCCGCACCCTTGTCTTCGCCTCACTCGGCTGCCTCATCGTCCTGCTCCCGTGGATGATCGCCAGCCACGCTGCGTCCGGCACATGGTTTTACCCCTTGCTCGGCAAAGGCTACCAGTACAGCGCCTACGGCCTGTTTCCGTCTCCATCCGGCGGCAACTCGCTGAAGACCATCGTCAAGGTCATGATCTTCAACATGCCGCTGCTCGCTGTTCTCCTCGTGGAGTGGTTCTGGTGCGAGCCCGACGAGCGCACCCGCGTCCTCGCCGCGCTAACCTCCGCTGCACTTGTCGCTTCCGTCCTTGTCGGCCTCGCCACCGGCGGAGACTCCGTTCGCCGCTACAACTACCCCGCCATCCTCTCCGCGATCCTTCTGCTGTATCTCGCAGCTGCACACTGGTACAACCTGCACCCAACCCTGCGCCCGCGTCTGCTCGAAGCCGCAAGCGCCGTCCTCTGCGTCTGCCTCGCCATGTACATCGGCTTCAACTCCTGGACCCACGAGTATCAGGCCACACTCCTTTGCTTACGCGACAGTCTCACCGACTTCCACATCGTCCCCTCCGCCACCGTCCGCTCCTATGCCGACATGGAAGCGGCCATTCCTCAAGGACCCGACCATACCCTCGCCACCGTCGACTACCCCTTCCTGCTCAACTTCCGCTCCCGCTCCATCAACATCGCCGACATTCCCGGCGCCGCCAGCCTTCCCCCCGGCTGGCCCAGCCGCTCCGACGGCAACGCCCTCGCTGCCTATCTGCTCGCCCACCATCTCCGTTATCTCGCGCTCAGCTTCACCCCATCCACCATGTCCGACGTCGAGACCCGCGAGGTCACCGAGCTTGCCAACCCCTCAACAACGCAGTGGATCAAAAGCGAAGCCCAGATTCGTCTCGCCAGCTATCGCCAATACAATCAACTCATCCAAACCCGCCGCCACCTCTACGACGCCGATGACCTCATCGTTCTTGATCTCCAACAGCCAACCCGCTAACTCACCGTCGGCATAGAGCAGGATATTGGGTAAATTTAACGGATGGAAGACTCTAGACTTGATACCATGGGCGTTCATATGTCATTCAAGCCAGGAAAGCTGCAAGCAGACGCGGGAGACCCTTCACATGGTGCCCAGCCGGCCATCCAAATTCATTTGGATAACCCCAAGCTACAAGCCTACCTGCAGCGATACCCCTTTGCGCAAGGCCCTGACCCTGAGATGAATCAGCTCGGAAGATCGGCCATTGCAAAAGGAGTCAAGTTTCGGCCTACAGCACCAAACACGAAGACCTGCCTACTCAAACACGAACAAACCTTGTTAGCTGCAGCCGAGCAGAGTCGCGCGGAATCACTGCTCGATCAGATCGCAATACCCGACAATGAAAAGCGTATGTATTTTGATGACTTCGAGTGGGAGACCAACTTCGTACCGCGCGAAACCAAGAGTGTTCTCGTGATTGGCTGTGGCAACGGTATTGAATTAATCTTTCTTCGCGCAGTCTTACCGAACGCCCGGATTATGGCGATCGACTATCACGATGCACGGCTGCCAAAATTAGGCAGCACGGTCGGCATGCAGTTTCTCCAGGGAGATATCTGCGAACATCTTGCATCGTTTGATCGCAGCTATGACCTGATCTTTTCAAACCACACCTTAGAGCATCTGTATGATCCAGACGAAATGCTCGCCATCTTTGCCAGATTGCTCCTCCCGGGTGGCTGCCTGCTTTCGACACTACCTATGGCAGGCAAGGCAGGCACGCCATTCCTGCCGAAAGTGCACAGATTTGCCGCTCAGCACGATGGAAACAACGAGCCGCGGATACACCCCCTGGATCTGGTGTACTTCGACTCTGGCCATCCTTGGAAAACCAACCCGGATGATCTCTCTTCGACAGTCAAGCGCGCTGGCTTCAAGGACGTAAAAATATTCCAACGCGAGAACCATATCTCGCGACCCGCACGACTTTCTCCTTCGCAGTATCACCTCAAGAGACGCGCTCTGGTTTCAATGAACCGTGCCTGCATTGGTCCCACGCAGAATACTCATCATGATCTTCCCCCGCGAAACCCCAGGGTGGCTGACTAAATCGTTCTTCGCAATCGAACGGAGACTGCCCTTCGGTACGAACTACGTTATGAACCTCTTCAGCGAAGAAGCCCTCTTCCTGGCCGAGGTCGACGCCTGACCTAAACAAGCGATGAAGGTTCGGCGTGAATTCTCTACAGTGACAGATCGCCGCCTGCGAACCCCGATATGCCCGTGGCCCGCACCACACCTGTAGCAAATATGCCTTACCGCATCTAGCGCTGACGTTTGTTCACTGAATCTGCACCAGCCCCGCATCAGCGCCGTGCGCCGCTCCCCCCGGTGTAATCGTCGTGCGCTGCGGCGCGCGCCAATGGTCGATGAAGCTCACCTGATGCACGCAGCTGATCGTGCAATTCGGCGCGCACGACTTCTCCGTCAAAAACTCGCGCGCCACATCCGCGGTCTGATACTCCGCCAGCGGCACACCCGGATACCCCCGCTGCTGCGAGCAATAATGCACCAGCCCGTTCTCGCAGATGTACAAATAGCGCGACCCCGCGCGGCATCGCCAATCGTTCGGCAGTCCGTTCGCAATCGCCTCCTGAAAGCCATTGAACCGCGAATAGCTCCTTCGCGTCAGCCGCCGCACCTCGTCCCAGACGATCCGCTCGCGCTCACCCAGAGGTTTCAACTGCCCGCTTCCATCATGAATAATCCCAATCGTCGAGCTGAACCCAAGCCCCAGAGCGCGCTTCGAGATCGTCAGCGCGTCCTCAGGATTGGCAATTCCACCGCCCACCACCGAATTGATATTCACATGAAAATCCGCATGCTCCGCAAGCATCCGCAGCTTCGCGTCCAGCACCTTCAGCGACTTCTTCGATACCTCATCCGGCATCACATTATCAATCGAGATCTGCATGTGGTCGAGCCCGGCCCTGTTCAGCCGCTCAATCCGCTCCGGCATCAGCAGGTAGCCGTTCGTAATCATTCCCGCAATCGCGCCGGTCTTCCGAATCTGCCGGATCACATCGTCCAACTCCGGGTGCAACAGCGGTTCGCCCCCCGAGATCGTAATTACCGACGTCCCAAGCCTCCCCAGATGATCGATCCGCCGCTTCATCTCCTCAACATCCACAGGGTTCGACACATCATCGAACTCATTGCAGTACGTACACGCCAGGTTGCACCGCCGCATCGGCACAATGTGCGCCATATACGGGTGCGACGTTCCAGCTACAGCCGACGCAATCGACCCTAACTCACGCATCTTTCGGCTGGCTGCGATCATGCGGCGGCGCGCCGGCATCCGGCGCTTTACCTCCGCCCGCTCCGGCGCTGTCTTCAGTGCTTTGCTCTCATGTGACATCACACTCCATTCTATCGCGCGCACCCGCCGCCGACGTAAACTGTAGCTTCGGAGGTAACACATGGCACATGAAATCGACTGGACCGACGCCCTCGAAATTGGCATCCAGCTGCAAGAGATGTTTCCCGACACCGACCCCTACTCCGTCCGCTTCACCGACCTCCACAAGTGGGTCACGCAGCTCCCAGGCTTCGTCGGCGACCCCACAAAGTCCACCGAAGGCATCCTCGAAGCCATCCAGACGGCCTGGCACGAAGAGTACGAAGACGCCAAAGACGCCTGAACTGGTCTCGGCCCGACAGTCTCCCATCACGCGAACCTCACCCGATACCCTTTTGTACTCATCAGTTCTATAACCCCATGCGCCGCGCCTACATGAGTCCTTATGAGCCTCTCACCCCTCACTCCTCCATCGCGCACAGGCAGACCCCGCTCCTTCGACCGCAATCAGGCGCTCGACGCCGCCATGCGCGTCTTCTGGCAGCACGGCTACGAGGGCTCTTCCATCACCGCACTTACCTCCGCCATGGGCATCAACCGCCCCAGCCTCTACGCTGCCTTCGGTGATAAAGCCACCCTCTTCCGCAAAGCCGTAGAGCGCTACGGCACGGGCCCCGGGCGCTACATCCGCCGCGCCCTCGGCCAGCCGCGCGCACGCCAGGTCGCCGAGATGCTCCTCCGCGGCGCCGTCGCCAACGCCACCGATCCCGCCACGCCCAACGGCTGCCTCTGGGTCCACGGAGCACTCGTTGCCAGCGCCGAAGCCGCATCCATCCGCGACGATATGGCCAACCTCCGCGACGGCGGCACCACCCAGATCCGCGACCGCTTCGAACGCGCCCTCCGCGATGGCGACCTTCCTGCAGGCACCGATGTCGCAGCACTTACACTCTTCCTGGTCAGCGTCATGAACGGCATCGCCGTGCAGGCCAGCAGCGGTCAATCGCGCGACGCCCTCAACCGCGTCGCCGATCTCGCCCTCCGCATCTGGCCCACCTAGCGCAATCATCCCCAAAGACGAAAAAGCCGCCTGCACTTGCAGGCGGCCTCTCCAGACTCAAAAACTTACTTCTTGGCCGCCGCGTGGTGCGCCGCTGGAGTCGCCGGCGTATTCGCCATCATCGCCTCTGCCTGGTCGATCGCCTGATACAGGTCCGACACATCCTTCACCTGGATCCATCCCTTCGGCGTCACCACCACGATGGTCGGCGTCTCCGTCAGCCCAAGCTTGTTACCCAGTGCGACGTCGGCATTCACCTGCCGCGCCAGCTCGCCCGAAGGATCGATCACAAACGGCATCTGCTTGCCGTTCTTCGTAAAGAACTCCTGCGTAAACCGGTTCAAATCGTCCTTGCTCGCAATCTTGAACTGCGACGCGAACACCTCGCGGCGATACTGCGTCGCCAGCTCTGGCGAGACCTTATCCTGCAGATATCGCGCATAGATCGCCGCTTCCCTGCTCCACATGTGGCCCGGAATCAGGAAGTCATAGCGCACCAGCGGAATGTGATAGTGGTCGATCGCCATGTGCACAAACGGGAACGCATGCGCGCATGCCGGGCACTCCAGGTCCTCCCACTCGATGATCGCAACCTTCGCTCCCGGCGGCGGCACCAGCATCGACGTGTCGCGGAAGTGCGAAACTTGATTGGGTGGTACAGACGTCTGCGCCTTGGCCGGCACAAACGGCAGGCAAAGCAGCAGGGCAGCAGGAAGAAGGCGGGTCACGGCGGATAGGCGCAAGCGTAGTACCTTTGCGAGCACAGTTTGCTCTTCCCCTATTCAATCACCAACTCGCCATAAGCGCCAAACGGCAGCGAACCTTTTCCATCGCAGCCCGCTTCATCCCACGGCACCGACACCAAAATGCTATGCTCCAAAGCGAAGGAAAACCGAAATGATCGTTGCCCTCATCGCCCTCCAGATCCTGGCCCTCCTCGCACTTCTGGCGCTCCTCTTTCACCGTCCTACAGCAGCACAGCAGCCCCAGGACCCTCGTCTCACACAGCTTCTCGCCTCCGATCTGCCCACGCAGTTCACCCACCTGGACGCCCGCTCCCAGGCGCTCGACCAGCACCTTCGCGCCGAACTCTCCCACCTCCGCGGCGAATCCGCAAACGCCAGCGCCGCGCTCCGGAACGAGGTCCTCGGCAACATCAGCACTCTCGGCGAAACCCTTCGCTCCGGCCTCGCCAACTTCCGCGCCGACAACACCGCAGAAGCCGTCCGCCTCAAAACCTCCGTCGACGCGCAACTCAACACCCTCAATGACCGCCTCACGCGCTTCGTCGCCGACTACAACCGCCACCAGACTGACAGCCGCGAGGCTCTCCACGGCCGCCTGGACCAGCTCGGTGCCGCCCAGACCGCGCACCAGGACCAACTCCGCTCCGCCGTCGAAACCCGCCTCGACACCCTCAACCGGAACAACGAAAAGAAGCTCGACGAGATGCGCCAGACCGTCGACGAAAAGTTGCACACAACCCTGCAAACACGCCTCACCGAAAGCTTCGGCCAGGTCACCGACCAGCTCACCAAAGTCCACGCCGGCCTCGGTGAAATGACCAAACTCTCCGCCGGAGTCGACGACCTCTCCCGCATCTTCACCAACGTCAAATCCCGCGGCCAGTTCGCAGAGGCCATGCTCGATAACCTGCTCAAGCAGATGCTCGCTCCCAGCCAGTTCATCCGCAACGCGCAGGTCCGCCCCGGCACCCAGGAAGTCGTCGAGTTCGCAATCCGTTTTCCCGGCATCAACGGAGAGGTTCTTCTGCCCATCGACTCCAAGTTCCCACGCGAGACCGCGGACCGCCTCGAATCTGCTTACGAATCCGGCAACTCCGCTGATATCGCCACGGCCCGAAAGGCCTTCGACAACGCCATCCGGACGGAAGCCAAACGCATCTGCTCCAAATACATCAACGAGCCCATCACGACGCCGCACGCGATCATGTTCCTGCCCACCGAAGGCCTCTATGCCGAGGTCATGCGCCGCGACGGCCTCCATGACGACATCCAGCAGCAGTGCCACGTCATGATCGCAGGGCCCGGCAATCTCTCCGCCATCCTGACCAGCTTCCAAATGGTCTTTGCCCTCGTCAACCTCCAGAAAAAAGGTGGAGAGGTATGGAACGTCCTCGCCACGGCAAGAACCGAATTCGACAAGTTCGGTGGTCTTATGGACAAGATGGACAAGCAGGTGGGCACCGTTCAAAACACGATTCGAGAGATCGGCACACGCACACGCGCCATCAATAAAACGCTCAAGGATGTCAGCAAGGATGCCGCTGACGTCGCCCTGCCATCCTCGTCATCCGCCGGCTTCGATGGCTTTCTTCCCATGCTCGCAGCCTCCGACGACGTGTAGCCGCTAAGCCCAACCGCTCCGCCGCAACCCTACCCGTCCCGCCGAATCAGTTTCTTCCTGCGGCAACTCACGCACTCCCACGGATACCACCCCAGCGAACTCAGCACGCGGCGTTGCCAGAATCCCGCGCGATTAACCCGCCGGAAGATCGTTGAACCGCACCAGAAACAGACTTTTCCACTAATCTTGATACTGATCCTTCCGCGCCCAGCCCATTCCACCGAGCCACTATTCACGCTAATATACCTGAGTTTCCACCAATCCGGTCGCTTTCCACCGTCCTTGCCTCCTCTCTATAAGCCATTCATTCATTTCCCGTCTTTACTTCGCTCGGACGCGTCGGTATGCTTTCACACTGGGGCACTCAATCGGGCAGCGCTCACACAGCGCCCGCCCACGCTCACGCAATACTTCATAGGAGATCTCAAGATGGCAGCAGTTGATGAGAAGGTTAAACAGATTATTGTCGAGCAGCTTCAGGTGGACGAAGCCGAAGTGACTCCCGGCGCCAGCTTCCAGGAAGACCTCGGTGCCGATTCGCTCGATGTCGTTGAGCTCGTCATGCAG
Organism: Acidobacteriota bacterium; assembly: GCA_019351975.1. Classification (GTDB taxonomy): domain Bacteria; phylum Acidobacteriota; class Terriglobia; order Terriglobales; family Acidobacteriaceae; genus Granulicella. The sequence goes on along the minus strand of JABBOG010000019.1, from coordinate 12,168 downwards.
TTCGAAGAAGCCTTCGACATCCAGATCCCTGACGAGGATGCAGAGAAGATCAAGACCGTCAAAGACGCTACCGACTACATCGAAAAGCACCAGAAGGGCAAGTAAAACGCACGGGGGAATGGGAGAAAAATGCTGCATCGTCGTGTCGTTGTAACAGGCATGGGTCTCCTCTGCGGAGTCGGGAATACCGCTTCGCAGGTCTGGGAGGGCCTGCTCGCCGGCAAGAGTGGCATGGCTGAGATCACTGCATTCGATCTCACCGGCCACTCCGTTCGCTTCGCCGCCGAAGTCAAAGACTTCGATCCTCACGTCTTTATCGAGAAGAAAGAGGCCCGCAAGATGGGCCGCTTCATCCACTTCGCCATGGCTGCCTCGCAGGAGGCCATGCATCACTCCGGCCTGCAGGTCACGCCAGAGAACTGCGAAGCCGTCGGCGTCCACATCGGCTCCGGCATCGGCGGATTCGACGTCATTGAACGCGAGCACACCGCTCTGATGAACGGTGGCCCGCGCAAGATCTCGCCGTTCTTCATTCCCGCGTCCATCATCAACCTCGCCGCCGGCCACGTCTCCATCAAGTACGGAGCCAAAGGCCCCAACGAGGCCACGGCAACGGCCTGCACCAGCTCCGCGCACTCCATCGGCGACGCCTTCCGCATCATCCAGCGCGGCGACGCCGACGCCATGATCGCTGGCGGTGCCGAGGCTGCCATCACGCCGCTTTCCGTCGGTGGCTTCGCCGCCATGAAGGCCCTCTCCACGCGCAACGACGATCCCCTCCACGCCTGCCGCCCCTTCGACAAAGACCGCGACGGCTTCGTCTGCGGCGAAGGCGCTGGCATCCTCATCCTCGAAGAGCTGGAGTTCGCCCAGGCCCGTGGTGCCAACATCCTCGCCGAGATCATCGGCTACGGCATGAGCGGCGACGCCTTCCACATGACCGGCATGGCTCCCGAAGGCGATGGCTGCCGCCGCGCCATGCAGAACGCACTCAAGGTCGCTGGCATCTCACCCGACAAGATCGACTACGTCAACGCCCACGCCACCTCCACACCTCTCGGCGACGCCCTCGAATCGCAGGCCATCGAGAACGTCTTCGGCGACCGCGCGCGCAACCACGAGCTCCTCGTCAGCTCCACCAAGTCCATGACCGGCCATCTCCTCGGCGGCGCTGGCGGCCTCGAAGCCGGCATCACCATCCTCGCCATGCAGCATCAGATCGTGCCGCCCACCATGAACCTCGAGAACGTAGACCCAGCCTGCCGTCTCAACTACGTCCCCAACAAGCCACAGGCCGCAAAGGTCGATTACGCGCTCTCCAACAGCTTCGGCTTCGGCGGCACCAACGGCTCGCTCGTCTTCAAACGCTGGGGCGCGGAGTAGAATGAATCTTTCGTAAATGCAGACGAGCCCGGCAATCCGCCGGGCCTTTCTGCCTTTATGCTGCATCCATAGCAAAGGAGAACGACATTGGCTTATCTGAAAGTTGGCGAGGAAAACAACACAGACATTGCGATCTACTACGAAGATCGCGGCACCGGAAAGCCAGTTGTCCTGGTCCACGGCTGGCCCCTCAGCGGCGCCTCATGGGAGCGCCAGTCCGCCGCTCTTCTTGCGGCGGGCTATCGCGTCATCACCTACGACCGCCGAGGTTTTGGCCGTTCCACACAGCCCAGCACCGGCTACGACTACGACACCCTCGCCCGCGATACCTTCGAACTTATCGAAGCGCTCGACCTCCACGACACCACCCTCGTCGGATTCAGCATGGGAGGCGGTGAAGTCGCACGCTACTTCGGCAAGTACAACCACTCCGGCCGCGTCACCAAAGCCGTCTTCATGTCCGCCATCCCGCCCGCACTGCGCCACTCCGGCGACAATCCCGAGGGCATCGACCCCGCTGTCTTCGAGGGCATCAAGCGGGGCATCGAGGCCGACCGCTTCGACTTCCTCGACGCCTTCCTCAAGAACTTCTACAACAAGAAGCTGGTCGGCGGCACCGACATCTCCGACGCTGCCATTCACGCCAGCTTCAACATCGCCTCCGCCTCGTCCTATCATGCCTTCCTCAACTGCGTCGACGCATGGCTCGAAGACTTCCGCGGCGACATCGCGCAGATCAAGGTGCCGACACTGGTCATCCACGGCGACAGCGACCAGATACTCCCCATCGATGCCACCGGCAAGCGCATAGCCGCTCTGATCCCCGGGGCGCAACTCCACGTCGTCGCAGGCGGTCCCCACGGCCTGAACTGGACGCACGCCACCGAAGTCAACAAGGCCTTGCTGGCGTTCCTCAAGTAGCTCTCAACGCTCCAAATCCAAAAAGCCCCGGCCAACGCCGGGGCTTTTCTTCTTATCCCTTTGCCGCCGCCAGCCCCGTGAAGAGCAGCAGCATCAGCACCCACCATCCCACCACCACAATCGCCACCTGCCCCTTGCTCTTCTTCGTAATAATCGCCGACCCGATCACCAGCAGCGCCAGCGACCAAAGCCCGAACACATCAAAGAAGCTCAGCCCCGTCTTCACCCACTGCGCCGAGTCCGTCATGTAATACCCGAGATTCGTCCCCACCGGATTATTGATGTCGAAGTTCTCCGTATTCACGCCCGCATAGATGAAGATGATATTCAGGATCCCCAAAAACAAATGGGGCAGATACGCATAAAAGAACACCGCGAAGTTCTGCGCAAACGTCGTCCTCGCCCCCAGTCCAAAATTGAAGCTCGCCCACATCAGCAATGCCACGATGGCCGCCATCGCCAAAAAGAGCACACCGCCAACGTAAGTCAGGTCCTTCGTAAACACCGCTGCGATGCTCATCTGCATCGCGCGCTGCTGCGGCGTGAGCTGTGCCATCTGGTCGGCTGCCTTCGGGTTCTGCTGGATCGTATGCTCCGCCACATGCTCGAAGCCGATCTTCTTGTCGATCGCAAACGCGGTCGCAGCCGAAACGATCACGATCAGCAGAAACGGCAGCCACCAGCTCGTACTCCGCAGAATATCCGTGAACGTCTTGCTCGGTGCAACGAACGTATCCACCACACGTTCTACCTGCGAAAGTCCCCTGCCCTCCGAAACGCGTGCGTCAGCTTCCAAGCGGTGTTCCATCGTTCAATTCCTCCTGAGAGTGCAATGCAAGATTGTCGGCAGTGTACCCCGCCTGCGGCCTCGCAGAAAGTTTTTTCTTGCACTCGCGTCACTCTCTCGTCGCTCGCCCCAGCGCCGTCAGCACATTCGTCATGTACGACAACCCTCGCCGTGCATCCGATGACGTCGATCGCCGAAACAGCCGCCACAGACTCGGTGGCTCCTTCTCCTGCTTCTGCTGCTGCGCCGCCTTCCCAAACCCATCCGCCAGCCGCTGCAGCATCGCCGGATCAAGCTCACCCAGGATCCGCGCCAGCGCAATCCCATTCCGAATCGCGTTCACGCTCTCCGGCAGGTTCGCCGCCTCCGCCAGCTTGCCCGCGATGATGTCCTTGCCGCCCATCAACCCTTTCGCCAGCTCCAGCATCCCCGTATCGTGCGACGTTTGCAGCATCTCCCAAAGCACCAGCAGCGCCTCGGCATGCTCACGCGGAGCCTCATCCACGCGCCGCATCAACTCCTTATGAAAATCCACCGGCTGCGGTTTAAACGTAATCGGATGCGCCATCTCTCACCTCTCTCCAAAACCTGTTCCCTGATCCCTGCTTTACCTACACCGGCTCCATCGTCTTGATCATCACCAGCCGGTCCTCAGCCTTCGTTCCCGGCACATGATAATCCGCCCTTGCACGCTTCTTCTCCACCTGCACGCCATCCGTCGGCGTTCGTGTCCCATACCGGAAGTTCTTTCGCGGCAGCGGATTTCGCCCCATCTCCGGAAGCACCGTCATACTCACCGATAGCTCCTTGTACGCCGGCGTATCCGTCGCCCGGTCCACATGCGAACTCGTCAGCTTGTTCACCGGGTCCAGCACCGAGATCATGCCCATATACATCTGCTTGCCCTGCACCCTGTTCGTCACCAATGCCTGCACCCGCACCGTCCCGTAGGGGCTCTCCAACCGCAGCCACCGGCCCGACTCCACGCCGCGCTCCTTCGCCAGCTCCGGCGACACCTCCACAAAATTATCCGGCGTTATCTCACTGATCCCCGCCACCCGCAGCGTCATGTTGCCCTGCTCAAAGTGCTCCAGTAGCCGACCATTGTTCAGGTGCAAGTCATACGTGCTCGTCGTCTCTTCGCTCGGAGCCACATACTCCAGCGGATGGAACGTCGCCTTCCCGCCCGGCAGCGGAAACTCCTTCGTGTAAAGCAGCGGTTGGTCCGTGCCGTCCTTCGCCACCGGCCACTGCAGCGTCTTGTAACCTTCCAGCCGCTCATAGCTCACGCCCTCCAGAATCGGCGTCAGGCTCGCAACTTCATCCATCACATCGCTGGGGTGCTTGTACTTCCAACCACCCGCCCCGCCCAGCTTTTCAGCAATCATCTGGATAATCTTCCAGTCCGGCTTCGAGTCCCCCAGCGGCTCAAACACCTGGTACAGCCGTTGAATCCTCCGCTCCGTGTTCACAAACGTTCCGTCCTTCTCCAACGACGGCGACGCCGGCAGCACCAGGTCCGCGTATCTGCACGTCTCCGAGAAGAAGATATCCTGCACCACCAGAAAATCCAGCTCCCCAAACGCCTTCGCCACATCGTTCGCGTTTGCATCCGACGTGATCGTATCCTCCCCCTTGATATACATCGACTTCAGCTTGCCCTCGTGCGCCGCCTCAATCATCTCGTGATTGTCCAGCCCCTTCTTCACCGGCAGGGACACGCCCCACGCCGCCTCAAACTTCATCCGCACCTCCTCGTTATCCACCTTCTGATAGCCCGAAAACACATCCGGCATCGATCCAAAATCGCTCGCTCCCTGCACGTTATTGTGCCCGCGCAGCGGATACGCTCCCGTCCCCGGCCGCTTGAAGTTCCCCGTCGCCAGCAGCAAATTACAGATCGCCGTCGATGTATCCGACCCTCCGCAGTGCTGCGTCACACCCATCGCCCACAGAATGCACACGCCGTTCTTCGCCGCCGCAATCGCATCCGCCACCGCCTCCAACTGCGCCACAGGGATCCCCGTCACAGCTTCCGCGTGTTCCAGCGTGTAGCCCTCCAGCGACGCCTGGAACTCCGGCCACTTCTCCACCCATTGGTCGATGAACGCCTGGTTATGCCGCCCCGTATCGATCAAATGCTTCGTCACCGCCTGTAGCCAAACCTCATCCGTCGAAGGGTTCGGCTTGATGTGCAGATCCGCCCGTTCCGCCATCTCATTCAGCCGCAGATCGCTTACGATCAGCTTCTGGCCGCGGTGCTTATGCGACCGCTTGATGCGCGTCGCCAGCACCGGATGGCTCTCCGCCGTATTCGCCCCAACGATAATTACCAGGTCCGCAATCTCAATGTCCGCAATCGACCCTGAGTCGCCGCCATATCCCACCGTGCGCGACAGCCCTTTGCTCGCTGGCGTCTGGCAATAGCGGCTGCAGTTGTCCACATTGTTTGTTCCAATCACCGCCCGCGCCAGCTTCTGCATCAGGTAGCTCTCTTCGTTCGTACACTTCGACGACGCAATGAATCCCAGCGCATCCGGCCCATACTCCGTCTTGATCCTCGTAAACCTGTCCGCGATGATCTGGATCGCCTCGTCCCACTCGATCTCCACAAACGTCTCCTGGCTCGGTGCCGCCTCACTCTGCGACTTCACCCGCTTCAGCGGCTTGCGCAGCCTGTCCGGCGAGTTCACAAACTCCCACGCAAACTTGCCCTTCACGCACGTCGAAATCCCATTCGCCGGCCCATGCGCCGGCTCCACCTTCAGAATGTGCCGCTCCTTCGTCCATATGTCGAAGCTGCATCCCACACCGCAGTACGTACACACCGTCTTCGTGCGCTTCACCCGCTGGTTGCGCATCTCCGCTTCCACTTCGCTCAGCGCCAGAATCGGCGGATATCCCGTGCTCGGCTCCACCGCCTTCACCACCTCGATCATCGTATCCAGCACCTTAGCAGGCGTGTTCGTCAGGTATCCGGCTTCGCCCAGCATCCCCTTCTCCATCAGCGCATTGCACGGGCACACCGTCACGCAGTGTCCACAGCTCACGCAGCTCGAACCCTCAATCATCTCGCCGCCATCCCACATCACGCGCGGCATCTCCCGGTCCCAACTGATCGTCAGCGTCTCGTTCACCTGCACATTCTGGCAGGCCTCCACGCACCGTCCGCACAGAATGCACTGCTCCGGGTCATATCTGTAAAACGGATTCGAGTGGTCCTGCGGATACCCCTTCTTGCGATAGGGCCGCGCATTGTGCTTCACATCCAGCTCCGCCGTTGTGTTGTGCACCGTACAGTTCTGGTTGTTGTTGTCGCACACCGTGCAATACAGCTCATGGTTCTCCAGCAGCCGGTCAAACGCATCCCTCTGCGCGATGTTCGCGCGCTCACTCTTCGTACGCACGTCCTGGTCCGCCGCCACCAGCGCCTCGCACGACCGCACCAGCTCCCCATTCACCTCCACCATGCACGTATCGCACGACCCGATCGCGCCCATCGCAGGCAGATAACACACCTGCGGCACCGGGTTCGCGCCACGCATCGTCGCCGCGCGATTCAGCGCGTCAATCAACGGCTCCCCGCGCTGTGCGGACACCCCAAATCCATCCACTTGAATCGTTGTATCCGGCTCAAACGCTCGCGGCGTATTCATCAAAGGCTTCAGGTTGGACATAGTGCTCCTTAAAACTTCGTTGGATGCCGCCGCGCAGAAAACCGCTTACCCTGCATCTCAACCTACAAGGCAGACTACAACACATGCCTCTCCCCATGGCGTCAATCGGAACAATTCGCATCGGCATCTCCGGCTGGCGCTACGCCGGTTGGCGCGGCATCTTTTATCCGCCCAAACTCCCCCAGCGCAACGAACTCCACTTTGCCGCCGACACCTTCCCTTCCGTAGAGATCAACGGCACCTTCTACTCCCTGCAGCGGCCCTCCAGCTTCCGTCTCTGGTCTGCCTCCACGCCGCCCGACTTCGTCTTCGCCATCAAGGGCTCGCGCTACATCACCCACATGCTCAAGCTCCGCAACGCGCAGCAGCCGCTGGCCAACTTCTTCGCCAGCGGCCTGCTCGAACTCGGCCCCAAGTTCGGACCAATGCTCTGGCAATTCGCCCCGCAAATGCGCTTCGACGCCATCCGTTTCGCCGACTTCTTCGATCTCCTCCCACGCACCTTCGCCCACGCCGCATCCCTCGCCAAACTCCACGACGCGCGCCTCAACAGCCGCTCCACCACCGACCTCCCCGCAGACATTCCCCCCACCACGCCCATCCGCCACTGCATCGAAATCCGCGACGAAACCTTCGCCACGCCCGAATGCATCGACCTCCTTCGCCGCCACAACATCGGCCTCGTCGTCGCCGACACCGTCGCCTGGCCCCTCCTCTTCGACATCACCTCCGACTTCGTCTACTGCCGCCTCCACGGCTCTGAAGAGCTCTACGCCAGCGGCTACGGCGACGACGCCCTCGACCTCTGGGCCGACCGCGTCGTCGCCTGGGCCACCGGCACCGCCGCCCAGGGCCGCTGCGCCAGCACGCTGGCCGCTCCCTGCCATCCCCGCGATGTCTTCGTCTACTTCGACAACGACGCCAAGGTCCGCGCCCCCTTCGACGCCCAATCCCTTCAGCGTAAAGTCGACCAGCGCCTCGCCGCCTCTTCTAGCGCAACGTAGCCATCAGCGGTATAGCGAAATACTGTCATCTCGACCGTAGCCAAACGGCTTCAGCGTTTGGCGCAGTGCAGAGACCTGCAGCTTCTACATGGAACGAAACCACTCCACCCTGAGCGAATCTGCTCGAATCTGCTCTACCTGACCGCCTCCCCAAACCGCTCCCGCACCCACGCCATCGCCTCCTCGCGCGTCGTCACCGCGCCCTCCAACTGCGCATCCTCCGCCGCCTCCAGCATCACCCGAAACTGCGGCCCCGGCCGATATCCCGCTGCGATCAAATTCCCTCCATCCACCAGCATCTTCGGCCGAATCTCCTCCTCCCCCATCGCCTCCATCTGCGCCTTCGCAAACGTGTACATCTCCAGCCTCCCATGCGAGCTCAAGCAGTCCGCCCGATGCAGCGCCAGATGCTCCTCAAAGTGCGGCATCCGCAAAAACCGCTTCAGCGTCGACTGCTTCATCTGCATCACATCGCCAAACTGCATGTGGTGCTTCACCAGCGCCAGAATCTGCTCGCAATCCTCGTTGCGAAACCGCAGCCGCGTCAGAATCACCCGCGCCACCGCCACACCCACATCTACATGCCCGTTGAACCGTATCCGGTCGCCCGCCTTCGCCGGATCAGGCGGCGTAAACGTCGCAGGCTTACCCACATCGTGCAGCAGCATCCCCCAAGCCAGCGTCGCACTCACACCGCCGCATGCCCGCTGTTCCGCATCCAGATGCTCCAGCAGCATCAGCGTATGCACCCACACATCGCCCTCCGGATGATACTGCGGCGGCTGCTCCACGCCCTTCATCCGCGCCACCTCCGGCAGCACCTGCACCAACAACCCGCTCGCATCCAGCAGCTCCATCCCGCGCCGCGCTCCACCCTCGGTCAGAATCTTTGTCAACTCCTCGCGCACCCGCTCCGCAGACACCACCCCAACCTCCGCCGCCTGCGCCCGCATCGCCTCCATCGTCCTCGGCGCAATCGCAAACCCCAGCCGCGCCGCAAACCGCACCGCACGCAGCATCCGCAGCTTGTCCTCCGCAAACCGCACCTCCGGCGCACCAATCGCGCGCACCGTCCCCGCTGCCAAATCCCCCCGCCCACCCACAAAGTCCAGCACGCAATCCTCCAGCGCGCCACCCGCTTCATACGCCATCACATCCAGCAGCAGCCCGTTGATCGTGAAGTCCCGCCGCAGCACATCCTCGCGCGGGTCCGTTGAAAACCGCACCGCATCCGGCCTCCGCCCATCGCTGTACGCGCCATCATGCCGAAACGTCGCCACCTCCGTCACAATACGTCCGCTTTGAAGGGTACGAGCTTCAGCTCGTACATCATCACCTTTAGAAGAGATGGGCTTCAGCCCCTGAGGGCAAGGCTGTCCGCCACCGCCCGCCTCATCCATCACCAGCACCACCCCAAAGTGCGCCCCCACAGCCTCCGTTCGCGCAAACGCAGCCTGCACCACCTCCGGCGTCGCCGAAGTCGCAACATCGAAATCCTTCGCCTCCACCCCCAGCAGCAGGTCCCGCACACACCCCCCCGCAAAGTACGCCGCATACCCCAACTCCCTCAGCCGCCGCACCACCCCCACCGCCGCCTCATACGCCGCCCGCTTCACCACAGCCACTCCTCCCGCCTCCACTAATCACTAATCCCTAACCACTAATCCCTCCCTAGTACGATAGACCCATGCCCTCCGGTCTCATCCTCGCCATCGAGAGCTCCTGCGACGAGACCTCCGCCGCCGTCGTCCGCCGCGACCCCGACGGCCACACCGAAGTCCTCTCCAACGTCGTCGCCTCGCAGCTCATCCACAGCAGCTACGGCGGTGTCGTCCCCGAGCTCGCCTCGCGCGAGCACCTCCGTGCCATCCTCCCCGTCGTCCGCGAAGCCATGCATCGCGCCAGCACCGCCCTCGGCTCGCCCCTGCCCTACAGCGGCCTCGACGCCATCGCCGTCACCGAAGGCCCCGGCCTCGCCGGTGCTCTCCTCGTCGGCATCACCTTCGCCAAAGCCCTCGCCTTCGGCGCCAACGTCCCGCTCATCGCCGTCAACCACCTCGAAGGCCACATCCACGCCGTCCTCATGCAAGCAAAGCATCCGGGTGCGGGTGCCCCACATCTCGATTCTGAGATGTGGGATTCCACTAGCCCGCTCCTCGCCCTCGTCGTCAGCGGCGGCCACACCCATCTCTACCTCGCCACACGCACGCCGCAGCAGACCTGGCGCTACCGCAACGTCGGCAAAACCCTCGACGACGCCGCCGGCGAAGCCTTCGACAAAGTCGCCAAGCTCCTCGGCCTTCCCTACCCCGGCGGCCCCTGGATCGACGCCCTCGCCACCCACGGCACACCCGACCCCGCCCTCTTTCCCTTCACCCAGATCAAGCAAAAGGCCACCGGCAACACCGCCCCCAAGCTCGCCCGCGAGCTCGCCGCCCTCCGCGCAACGGATGCCTTGAAAGACTTCGCCCACAGCCTCCCCGTCGCGGGCTCCGTGAATCTCCCCACCGCGGGCTCCGTGAATCTCCCCATCGCGGATTTCCTGAAGGGGACGGGCTTCAGCCCGTCCATCGCAAACCCCGCACAAGGGGCTTCAGCCCCGGAGGAAACTCCCGCCACGCGCTTCGATCTCTCCTTCTCCGGCCTCAAAACCGCCGTCCGCCGCTACACCGAACTCCACGCCATGCAGCCAGCCATCCAACATCGCGAAGCCGCCCTCCGCGCCGCAAACCTCAGCCACGCCAAACCCTCCGATCCCGCCAGTCTCGCCGCCGCCCTCACCCACTTCGACGCCCCCACCCTCAACCTCATCGCCAGCTTCCAGCACGCCGTCGTCAAAAACCTCACCCGCACCACCTTCGCCGCAGCCGCCCACTTCGGCGCGCGCGGCATCCTCGTCAGCGGTGGCGTCGCCGCCAACTCCGAGCTCCGCCGCACCCTCACCGCCGAAGCCGCCCGCCGCCACCTCCCCATCGCCTTCCCTACCATCGCCGCCGCCGCCTTCCCCAAGCTCCTCGCCCGCGACTTCGCCCCCCTCACCCTCGAACCCACCCCCCAGCTCCGCCTCGGCTAAACCTCCGCCTGGCTAGCAGCTCCGCCTCACTCCAAACCCGCACCTCCCCAAACCCACAACCAAACCTGTCATCCTGAGCGTAGCGATTGCGCCCTTTGCAATCGCGCAGCCGAAGGACCCCGACACCTTCCACCCCGCCCTCACCCTGCGGCACCTTTCCGCCACAAAACACCCTTGCGCTGACCCCAAGCCCCAACCCCGCCATCTCAGCTAAAATCAAAGCTGTACCAAACACAGCAGAAAGTAGCCTGTGGCAGCGCGCACCCACGCCTCGCCCAGCGGCATCGAACATCGCGTGGCCCTCGAACTCTTCAACACCCTCTCCGGAAAAATCGAACCGCTCTACGCCTCCGACGGCCACGCTCTCCGCTTCTACTGCTGCGGCCCCACCACCTACGACTACGGCCACATCGGTAACTTCCGCACCTTCCTCCACGTCGACGTCCTCCGCCGCACCGCCCGCCTTCTCGGTGTCGGCGACGCCACCATCACCACCGTCAAGCACGTCATGAACATCACCGACGTCGACGACAAGATCATCCGCAACGCCGCCGCCGCCGGCCAGCCCATCGGCACCTACTCCGCCAAATTCGAGCAGGCCTTCTTCGAAGACATGGACGCCCTCGGCATCGAGCGCCCCGAGCACATCGCCCGCGCCACCGAAAACATCGACGGCATGGTCTCCCTCATCCAACGCCTCGCCGCCGAAGACATCGCCTACAAAGCCGAAGACGGCAGCTGGTACTTCCGCATCGCCCGCTTCCCGGCCTACGGCAAGCTCTCCAAAAAAGACCTCTCCGGCATCGAAGACGGCGCCCGCGTCGACCTCGACGAGTACGACAAAGACTCCGCCCGCGACTTCGCCCTCTGGAAGTCCACCAAGCCCGACGACCAGGCCAGCAACGCCGCCTGGGACACTCCCCTCGGCACCGGCCGCCCCGGCTGGCACATCGAGTGCTCCGCCATGGCCTCCAAATACCTCGGCGACTCCTTCGACCTCCACGCCGGCGGCGAAGACCTCATGTTCCCCCACCACGAAAATGAGATCGCCCAGAGCGAAGCCGTCTGGCAGGGCAAGCCCGACGCAGCCGCCCACACACCCTTCGCACGCCACTGGTTCCACGTCCGCTTCCTCCTCGTCGAAGGCAAGAAGATGTCCAAATCCGAGGGCAACTTCTACACCCTCCGCGACCTCCTCCTCAAGGGCCATCGCGCCTCCGCCATACGCTTCCTTCTGCTCAGCGTCCCCTACCGCCACCAACTCAACTTCACCTTCGACGGCCTCACCGAATCCACCAACGCCATCGACCGCCTCCGCACCTT
>JABBOG010000018.1:19461-63948 GCA_019351975.1 Acidobacteriota bacterium | reverse complement strand
GGTAGCTGACGTAATCCTTCGAGAAAATCATGGGCAGAGATAGGGTAGCACGCAGCGGCAGGACGCCGTGCAATTCGCAAGAGACGGACGCAGATTGCCACGTCAGAAGAGGCAAACTTCTGCGAGAATAAGGGTCTATGGGATTCGATGATTTGACAGCGGTGAAAGACGACATGGTGGCGTTTATCGCCGGCCATGGCATGCGGCGGATGAAGAGTTTTGTGCCGGAAGATGTGCCGACGGTGTTGTTTGAAGAAGATGATGTAGACGGCTGGAAGGATTTTGTAGAGCACGCAAAGGCAGCGAATGCGCCATTCATCACAATGAGCGATGTAATTCTAGAGCCGGAGGATGTGGCTGCGCTGATTGGAGAAGTGCGCGAGCAGAACTACCCCGATGCCGACGCTGGAGATCTGAGCGAGGCGCAGGGGCTGATGCAGCACGTTGGCAAAACAGGCTACCTGCAGCTGGGTTTTGCACAGGGCGGCGTAATTTTTCTGTATGAGACGGCGACGGAGTGGTACGACATGTTTCAGGAATTAATGGAGTCAGTGTCGGATCTGGGCCAGATCATTATGGATGACGGCGACGAAGAGTAGGTGCCGGGGTGGGTGAGAGGCCGAGTGCGCAGGATGGGGTCCAGGCAGAATCCTGGCGCAGAGATCGCGGAGACATGGAACGAAGGTGGGTGGTTGCGTCTGAGGCGTGCGAGGTCTCGCGTTCGCTGGCAAATGAATTAGGTCTGCCGGAGGCGATTGCGCGGCTACTGGTGAGCCGTGGGCTAGTAACGGCGGATGTGGCGCGGTCGCATCTGCGGCCAGCGCTGGGGCATCTGCATGATCCACATCTGATGTTGGGGATGGGTGCGGCGGTGGGGCGGCTGCGGCTGGCACTGGAGCGACATGAACCCGTTCTGATCTATGGGGATTATGACGTGGACGGAACGGTTGCGACGGTGCTGCTGAAGACAGCGCTGGAGAGGGCGGCGGCGGCGATGGGTGTCGTCGCTGATGTGCGGTACCACATACCGCACCGCATTCGCGAGGGCTATGGGATGCAGGACGCGCGGATTGAAGCAGCAGCGGCGGAAGGCGTTCGGCTGGTGGTGAGCGTAGATACGGGGATTCGTGAGTTTGCGGCGGCGGCGGAGGCAAAGCGGCTAGGACTGGATTTGATCGTGACTGACCATCATCTACCGGAGGGCGCTGAGGGAGTTCCATATGCGGTTGCGGTGCTTAATCCGAATCAGCCGGGATGCGGGTATCCATATAAGGAGTTGTGTGGCGCGGGGGTGGTGTTCAAGCTGGCGCAGGCACTGCTGGAGAGCACAGCGAATGACGATGGGGAGCTTGCGCGGTTGCGCGAGAAGACGCTGCCCTCGTTTCTGAAGCTGCTGGCTATCGCGACGATTGCAGATGCGGTGCCGCTGACGGGGGAGAACCGGACGATCGCGTCGATTGGGCTGGCGGAGTTGCGGAAGCCTTCACAGATGGGGCTGAAGACCCTGATGGAACTGGCTCAGATCGATGTGACACGGCCGATCTCGGCGACGGATGTGGGGTTCCGGATTGCGCCACGGATCAATGCAGCGGGACGGATGGACATTGCGTCGGATGTGGTGGCGATGTTTTTGGCGAAGGACAACGCGGAGGCGAAGCAGCTGGCGGCAAAGCTGCATCGCCTGAACGACGAGCGGAGGGCGACGGAGGCGGAGGCGCTGCGATTGATCGAGGCACAGATCGCGGCAATGAGGGGCGATTTGCCCGCGTGCTTTGTGCTGGATGACGCTGAGGGTGGGACGGCGTGGCATCGCGGGGTGATTGGGATTCTGGCCTCTCGGGTGGTGGACAGGACAGGGATGCCCGCGGTAGTGGTGACGCACGAGGACGGCCAGGCGTACGGTTCGGGCCGATCGGTGGGCGGATTCCATCTGCTGGATGCGCTGACGGCGGCACACAAGGAAAACGCGGAGCCGCTGTTGCTGCGCTTTGGCGGGCATGCGTTTGCGGTGGGATTCACGATGCGGTCGGAGAAGGTGCCCGAGCTGCGCGAGAGGCTGGCACGGCTGGCGCGTGCGGCGCAGGCGGGTCGGGTGGTACTGGATGATTTGCGCTGTGACGCGGCGTTGCGGCTGAGCGAGCTGACGCCGGAGTTTTTGAGCGCAATGGAGCAGCTCGGACCTTTCGGCAGATCAAATGCAGAGCCATTATTTTTGAGCAGGAGTGTACGGCTGACGGCAGCACTGAAGGTGGTGAAGGAGAAGCATCTGAGGCTGGCGGTTGAAGATGACGATGGTGCGCGTTTTGGCGGGATGGCGTGGAGCCGAAGGACGGACTGGGTCGAGGTTGCGAGGAATGAGGCGTGGACACAGGGGGACCGCCTAGATATCGCTTACAGGCTTAAGCGAAACTGGTTTCAGGGAACGGGCGGTTGGGAGCTTGAGGTTGTGGCGATGCGTTCGGCGGAGCAAATGGAGATGGAAGAGTATGTCCGTTGGGACACCTGCAAAAGTATTGACTCGTAAAGAACTCTTGCTGCGTCTTATATACTGATTCTTTGCATATGGCTCAACAAAGTTCGAATAGATCGTACGGGTGGGTATGGCTTGTTGTCGTTCTGGCAGCAGGTTTTTGGCTGTTTTTGTATGTTCGAAGTCAGCATGGAGTTGTGACCATCGAAGTGGCGAAGATGGAGCGTCAGAACCTGACGAGAACGAAGTCAACAAACGGACGCGTAATTCCGCTCGAAGATTTTGAGGCACATGCACCGATGCCTGGTGAGGTGAACCAGGTCTTCGCACGTTTAAACGAGAAGGTGAAGCAGGGCCAGCAACTGGTGCTTATGGACGACGCCATGGCGCGCAAAGACCTGGCGACGGCGACGGCTGGATTAGCTTCAAGCGAAGCTGCGCTCAAGGCCATGGAACAGGGCGGGACGCAGGATGAGCGGCTTTCGCAGACAGCTGATTTGAACGCTGCGATGACACAAGTACAGCAGGAGAGCGGTGCGCTTGCGGCGCTGCAAAAGCTGCAGACCGAGGGTGCTGCATCGGCGAATGAAGTGGCGCAGGCCCAGCAGCGTCTAAGCGCTTCGCAATCACGCGTGGCGCAGATACAGCAGCGCAAGACGAGCCGCTATTCGGCGTCGGACTTGAGTGCGCAGAAGGCACAGGTTGCGGAGGCGGAGGCGTCGGTTGATGCTGCTCGTGCCGTGCTTGCGGGCGTCGATATCCGCGCACCGTTTGCGGGGACCGTGTACGCCCTTCCGGTGAAACAGTATGAGTTCGTACAGGCAGGCGAAACGCTGATCCAGGTTGCGGACCTGAAAAAGTTACAGATTGAGGCCTACTTCGATGAGCCGGAGATTGGTCTGCTGAAGGATGGCCAAACCGTGACCATCAAGTGGGGTGCGAAGCCGGACAAGGAGTGGCATGGACGTATCGTGCAAGCACCGACGACGATCGTTGCGTACGGTGGGACGCGCAATGTTGGCGAGTGCCTGATTAGTGTGGACGATGCCAACGACGATCTGCTGCCGAATACGAACGTGACGGTGACGGTAACGGAGCTTCGGCATGAGGACGTGCTCAGTTTGCCGCGCGAAGCGCTGCACACGGAGGGCGCTACGGACTTTGTGTACAGAGTTGTGGATGACCGGCTTGTGAAGACGCCGGTGGTGGCTGGCGTTACAAACCTGACGCGCTTTGAGGTACTTAGCGGCCTGGGACAAGGCGATGTGGTGGCGCTGCAGGCAACCAGCGAAACAGATTTGAGCAATGGTCTACACGTAAAGGTCAAACCGTAGGAGAGATGTTCCGGGATGTGTTTGAAGATGAGCGGCAGACCGTGGTGCAGCGCCGAAGGTTTAACAGCATTGCGCTTGATTCTGCTGATCGCTCTATGCACAAGTTTGACGCTGGCAGCGTGTGGCGCTGAGACGCGTGAGGAGCGAGTTCCAGCGGCGCTGGAGAACGCACATGGAGCCCTGATGGATGGTCATCTCGACGACGCGATTCGATCGCTACAAACTACGCTTGCCAGCGATCCTAAGAATGGTGAGGCTTGCCTTCTCTTGTGCCGTAGCTATTACGCGGAGGAGCACGAGGATGAAGCTGTTTCCGCGTGCGAGGCTGCCGTGCAAGCAATGCCTCGCAGCAGCGAGGCGTGGGATTGGATGGGGCGGGCTTATGGTTTCAAAGCGAATCTGACTGGCCCTGTAACGGGCTTCACGCTGGCAAGGAAGGTGAAGGATGCGTTTGAGACAGCTGTGGCGCTAGATCCGCATAATGGCGCGGCGGTAAATGACCTGGGTGAGTTCTACATTAAGGCACCGGCCATTGTGGGTGGCGGCAATGAGAAAGCCGTGGCACTTGCTGCAAGTGTGCGTGCGACATTACCGCAGGAGGCGCATAGAATCGATGGTTTGGCGGCGGAGAAGCGCAAGGATTACGGCACGGCCGATCGCGAGTTCAAAGCGGCTGTAGCGGTGGCGAACCGGCCGGATGCATGGGATGATCTTGGAGCGTACTACATAAAGCGCGGGGAGGCCGACGCGGCTGTTGAGGCGCTGAATAAGGCGCTGGCGTTGGACAAGAACAAAGGGCCATCGATCGTCGATGCCGCTTCGCTATTGGATCAGATGCAGCGCGAGCCAAAGATCGCACTGAAGGCATTCCGCGAGTATCTGGCCGGAGATGCGAAGAGCGATGCGGCACCTGTGGTGCGGGCGGATGTGATGCTTGGAAAGCTGCTGGCCTCAGACGGCGATGTGAGTGGAGCTAAGATCGAGTTTGGAGATGCGCTAAAGCTCGCGTCGGGATATGCTCCGGCGAGACAGGCACTACAGCAGTTGTGACATTGTGGAAGGTTGTCTGGGGGTAAGTTGAACGATAGAGAAAGAGGATTCGATTGACGGCGAAAATAGCGATCTGCGTAGTTCTGCTGGCCGGATGTGCCGCTGGCGCAGAGGGGCAAATTTCGCTCAGTTCGGCGGTGGATCTAGCACTGCGGAATGATCCGCGCGTGAAGATGTCGGAGGCGGCGGTGCAGAAGGCACAGGCTGCGCTGGACGGGACAAGGGATGTGTATGTTCCGAACATCATGGCGAACGTGGGGTATGGGCAAGGGTTCGGCGTGCCGACTGGACTGCCCACAGTTTTCAGTCTTTCAAGCGACTCGTTGCTTTTCAACTTTTCGCAGCGCGACAATATCCGCTCGGCGGCTTCAGGGGTTGCATCGGCGAAGCTGGCACTGAAGAATGCGTCGAATGAAGTGGAAGAAGATGTCGTAACGACGTACCTGAATTTGGATACGGATGAGCGCAGTGAAGCTGCGATGTTGGATGAGTATGGATTTGCGCAGCGGTTGGTGGCTATTGTGCAGGACCGGCTGGATGCGGGGCAGGATACTCGACTGGAACTGCTGCGGGCAGAGCGTACGGCGAAGGAGATCGAGCTACAGAAGTTGCAGATCGAGGATGACATTGCGGTGCTGTCGGATAGGCTTTCGCGCGCAATTGGACTTCCCAGCGGGCAGATCAATGCGGTTCCGGAGTCGATTCCGGATCTGCCGACCGTGCAGGCGGTGGCCGGAGATAGTGATCGGCCGGATGGTTATGCGGTTGAGGCAGCGATGGCAAGTGCACGCGCAAAGCAGGAGTTTGCGTTTGGCGTGGGACGCTACAGGCTGCGGCCGCAGTTGAGCCTTGAGCTGAACTACAGCAGAATCGACACGGCGCAGAACTCCTATACGACCTACTACCCCGGCTTTATCGGGAAGAGCGAGAACGCTGTAAGCGTCGGCATCGCGTTAACCCTGCCAATTTATGACCGGCACCATCAAGACCAAGCAAATGAGGCGATTGCAGAAGCAACGCGGGCGCACTTTGAGGCCGAAGATCAGCGCAACCAATTTTTGGAAGGACGCGTGAAGCTTCGACATAGTGCGATGGAGCTGGCGGCCCACAGTGATCTGGCGGAGATTGATCGGGATCTTGCGCAGGAGCAACTGAATGTGGTGCTTGCGCAGGAGACTGCAAACAACGCGAACGTGGGGCCGCAGCAGGTGACGCCAAAAGATGAAGAGAAGGCGCGGATTGCGGAGAGTGCGCGCACGATTGATCTGCTGAATGCGCAGTTCCAGGTAAATCAAGCGAAGGTAAACCTTCTGCGCCAGAATGGCCGTCTAGATGAGTGGTTGAAGATGGCATTGTCCAATGAGAGCCGACTGGCGACGCCGACTGTAAGCCGCTGAGAACGCTGAACGCTCCAAGTAAGAGAATGCGCTGAAGGAAGTGGCCTGATTGCATCGAGCGAACTCAATCGGGTACGGATCTACGCACTACCGTTCGTTACAAAGTGGTAAACTGGAGTTATTATTATGCCTCTTAAAACGCTTCTTCTCAATCCGCCTTCTTTTGAAAACTTCGATGGTGGTGCCAGTTCCCGCTGGCCCGCGACACGTGAGATCGAGTCCTACTGGTACCCGGTTTGGCTGGCTTATCCGGCGGGCATGCTGGAGGGATCCAAGCTGCTCGATGCACCGCCGCACCATGTGAGCGCGGAGGAGACCATTGAGATCGCGAAGGGCTTTGAGTTCCTCGTGCTGTTCACGTCAACGGTAGGATGGTCTGGCGATCATGGATTGGCGCGCGCGATCAAGAAGGCGAACCCGACGATCAAGATCTGCTTCGTTGGACCTCCGGTAACGACGGACCCGGATCGCGCGCTGAATGAGTGCGAGGTGCTCGACTTTGTGTGTCGCCGAGAGTTCGATTTCTCGGTGGTGGAGTTTGCGAACGGAAAGCCTTTGAATGAGATTCTCGGCATCAGCTACAAGGACGCCAGCGGTGTGATTCAGCACAACCCCGACCGTCCACAGGTGGAAGACCTGGACGCGATGCCATGGGCGACGAAGATCTATGCGCGCGATATGGATGTGACGCGCTACAACGTCCCGTTTCTGCTGCACCCGTATATTTCGTTGTACTCGACGCGCGGATGCCCTGCGCAGTGCACGTTCTGCCTTTGGCCTCAGACGCTCAGCGGCCATGCGTGGCGCAAGCGTTCGACCGACGACGTCGCAGCGGAGATGGCATGGGCGAAGCAGAACTTCCCGCACGTGAAGGAGTTCTTTTTCGACGACGATACGTTCAATATTCAGAAGGCACGCACGATCGAGCTGTGCGAGAAGCTGAAGCCGCTTGGAATTACGTGGAGCTGCACATCGCGTGTTACGACCGACCGCGACACGCTCAAGGCGATGAAGGAGGCGGGTTGCCGCCTGCTCATCGTCGGTTTTGAGTCGGGCGACCCTCAAATTCTGAAGAACATCAAAAAAGGTGCGACGGTCGAGCGTGCGCGCGACTTCGTCAAGGACTGCCATGACCTTGGGCTGATCATCCATGCTGACTTTATTCTGGGTCTGCCCGGAGAGACAAAAGAGTCGATCCGCAACACGATTAATTTTGCGAAGACGCTGGATTGCGAGACCATCCAGGTATCCGTCGCACATGCGTATCCTGGCACAGAGTTTTATGACTATGCCAAGCGCAACGACTTCATCACGAACGAAAAGATGGAAGACGGCGGCGGCCATCAGATGGCGCACATCGAGTATCCGGGGCTGCCCACCGAATATGTAATGGAGATGGTGCACAAATTTTACGACGAATACTACTTCCGTCCGAAGGCTGCGTTCCGCGTAGTCTGGAAAGCTGTGGTAAACCGCGATGTGCCTCGGCTTTATGTGGAGGCGAAGGCGTTCATGAAGCTGCGTTCACAGCGGAATAAGGCGTCCCGCGCAAAGAAGGAAGAGAACGCGCTCAAGCAGCAGGAGAGCGTGAGCATGAACGCTTAGGAGCCTTCGACGAATGCGGAGGTGGAGCGAATCTGCTCCACCTTTCTTTTTGCAGCGAGATAAGCAACCGGAAGACTGAAGGCGCACCGTTGAAACATGCTCTGAGACCGTCGCAGTACGCTGTGCTTATCGCCATCATGCTGACGGCATCAGTGGGCGATTCATTGCTTTCGCGCGGTATGGGACAGGTGGGCCATGTGGATCTTCACCACCTTGGGCTGCTGTGGCATGCGTTGTTCAACCCCTTTGTCGATGCGGGGATTGTGCTGCTGATCGGCTTTTTTGCGTGCTACACGACTGCATTGAGCTGGGCTGATTTGACGTTCGTGATGCCTGCGACCGCATTTGGGTATGTTGTGATTGCGCTGCTGGGGCGATTCTGGCTGCATGAACAGATGTCGCTGTCGCGGTGGGCGGGGATTTTCCTGATCGTATGCGCTGTGGGTTTTGTGGCCGGAGGGCCGTCGAAGACGGAGCATCCAGAGTTAGATCAAATGGACGCTGGAGCGGGGCGATGATCGATCCACGGACGTTCCACGTTTGGAGTTCGATTACCTTTGTGGCAGCAGTGGCGGTGGCGGGTGAGGTGCTGATCGCGGCTGGGGTGCGCGAGCTTGGCGATCTGGATACGATCCGGGAACGCAGTGGGATCCTCGGCGCGGTGCGCGCGGTGCTGACGAGTGGAAAGTTCGTGATGGGGGCATTCTTTATGGCGCTGAATTTTTTCGCGATGCTATTTGCGCTGAGCATTGCAGAGCTGTCATTGGCAGCACCCGCGATCGCGTCGTTCACATACATCGGGAATGCGATTGCGGCGAAGCTGTTTTTAGGCGAGCGTGTGGATCATCGCCGCTGGCTGGCGACGGGATTCATGGCTGTCGGCGTGGTTTTGCTGACGCGCTAAAGCAGGCGCATGAGGCCAGCGGCCGGGAGGTCGGCGGATAGGTAGGTTGTGGGATTCCCTGCTGCGGCTGCGATGGCTTGGGCAGCGAGACGTCCGCTGCGAACGGCGCCCTCCATTGTCGAAGGCCAACCGGTGCGCGTCCAGTCTCCGGCAAGGTAGAGGCCGTTTCCAGGCGCGTCCGCGGGAGGGCGATAACGGTCTAGGTTCGGCACCACAGAAAAGGTTGCGCGCGCCTCTTTGAGGATGCCGGATTTGAGGATGCCGGCGTCGCGGATCCGTGGAAAGAAGCGGGTGAGTTCAGCGATGGCAGCGTGAAGGATTTGTTCACGTCCCTGATGTAGCTCGGTGAAGGATGCGCTGATGACGAGTTCGAGGTACTGGCCTTCTTGTGCCGGGGAACCTGGTTCGTAGCGGCGGATGCGAGACTTGTTGAACATCCACTGGATGCGCGTGTCGAGCAATGCTGCGTGATCGAGATCGGTGATGTGGCGGTCGAACCAGAGGTGAATGGTGGTGATAGGCGCGTGTCTGAAGTGGGCCATGTCAGCAAGGATGCTGGCGCATTGCGGCGAACTGCGGGGCAGCGTGGAGAGCAGGCGCGCGGTCTGCTCGAAGGGCAGAGCGAGGAGCAGGTAGGGTGCGAGATAGGCGGAGCCGTCGGACGCGATGACATGCCATTGATTGTTGTTCCAGCGTTCAATGGTATCGATGCTGGTGCGGAGGTGAAGCGCAGTTCCCTGCTGCTCGGCGAAGTGGGCGACGGAGCTGTAAAACTGCGAGAGCGGCTGCGTGGGAATGCCGAGGCGGCCGCCCTGCGCTGACTTCATGAAGGACTCATGGAAGACCTGGCCGGCGTAGCGCGTCGAGCAGCGGTCGAATGCGTCGTTGAGGGCACCAACGATGACGGGCTCCCAGAAGTGGCGGATGGCGCGATCGGTCTGGCAGGTGCGTTGGAGCCATGCGGAGAAGGGTTCTTCGTCGGTGTCGGGGTAGCCGCGCAGGAATTCGAGAAGGCCAATGGCGATGCGGGACTTGTCTGCGAGCGAGAGCATGGAGGCGCGCAAAAAACTGAGTGACGCGTGGCCTGGCGATGGGAGAATGCTGGGGCCGATGTCGCTACGGCGCGTGGGTGCGGTGTCGGTGGCGGGTTCGAGGAAGGTTATGTTGTCATACCAACGGATGTGGCGATCGGCACCGGAGAGCTTACAAAGGTCGATGAGATTGGTGCAGCAGCCGAGCAGGACATGCTGGGAGTCGATGACTTCGTCGAGCGCGGGATGGGCGTAGGAGTAAGCACGTCCGCCAACGTAGGGCTTGCGCTCCAGAAGAGCGACGCGCGCGCCCGAGGCGGAGAGCGCCACGGCTGCGGAGAGACCAGCGAGGCCCGCGCCGATGATCAGGACGTCGTAGCTTGCGGTGGTTGAGGGATTGCTCATCCGAAGAGCCGTGCTGTGGCGGATTGAAGGATGCCTGTAACGAGGATGCTCAGCTTCTTCGATGTCGGCACGGCGACGCGTTCGCGGAAGACAGCGGCGGGATCCGCCGCGATGCGGTCGAGGAGGTTGTGATAGATGCGAACAAGGACACGCATGGAGGGACGAGCGTCGGAATCGAGCAGTGGGATCAGTTGCTGAGCACTGCGATAGAGCGTTTGCGCGTGGAGCTCGAGGCCGCGAAGGAGTGCGAGTTCATTGGCGCGGGGCGCCTCGCCGAGTGAGAGGGTGAAGACGCGCGAAGGATCGACGTTGTGATCGCGAAGCAGATCGGCGGGCAGATAGATGCGGCCACGCTCGGCATCTTCCTTGATGTCGCGGAGGATGTTTGTGAGTTGGAAGGCTATGCCGGTATCGATGGCTAGCTGGTCGGCGCGGCGATCGGAGTAGCCGAAGATGCGGATACAGACGAGGCCAACAACGGAGGCGACAAGATAGCAGTAGTGATGGAGCGCGGCGAAGGTGTCGTAGATTTGGACGACGCGCAGTGTGCCGTCGGGTAGTTGCATGGTTCGTGTGTGTACGCCCTCGGGGTCGAGTTGGAGATCGAGAGTCGTTCCAGCCACGAGCTGTTCGAGAAGGTCATCGGAGATACTGAACCGCCGCTGGGTATCGTTGAGCGCGAGAAAGATGGGATCTGTTGACAAAGTTGTGCGTGAGGCGCGCCATGACGCCGTCCAAGCGGCCATCGCCGCGCGGCGACCTTCGAGTGAAAGTGCTTCGTCGTCGGCAAGGTCGTCTGCCTTACGCATGAAAGCGTAAACGGCACACATTGCGTCTGATTTGTGTTGGGGAAGGACGCGGAAGGAGTAGTAGAAGTTCTTCGCCTCGCGTTTGGCGATTGCGCGACACGCTGCATAGGCGGCGGAGAGTGCTGGAGGGTACGGCGGCCTCATCGCGAGCTTTCTCTGGGCGATGATTGCGTCGGCAGCACGGAGGAGATCTTGCCGAGTAGCGCACCAGCGAGGAGGCGAAGCTTGGCGAGTTTTGTGACGACAGGGCGGGAGCGAAGCGTGTCGTAGTCTTGTGCGGCGATAGCATCGAGGATTGCATGGCCACCACTGGCGAAAAGCTGGAGCGTTGCGGCGAGATCGCGCGAGACGAGGGTCGTGATGCGCTGGCCTCGGGTGAGGCGGGCGCGTGCGTCGGCGACGAGAAACTGCATCATCGCACGAACGTTGGTGTCGAAGCGGCGTGCGATAAGTTGCTCGTCGGTGACGCCGAAGCGTTGCATGGCATCGGCGGGAATGTAGCGGCGGCCACGAGCGCGGTCTTCGACGATGTCCTGATAAAAGTTGGCGAGTTGAAGGCCGGTGCAGATGTCGTCAGAGAGGCGCATGAGTTCTTCGGAACCGTAACCGCTGACGAGAAGTACGAGCCGCCCGACGGGATTGGCGGAGTAGCGTGAGTACGCTTCAAGGGTTTCGAACGACGCGTGGTGGGTGTAGCTCTGATCCTGCTCGAAAGCGGAAATGAGGTCGTCGAAGGGCTGCATGGGAAGATCGCAGGATGCGATGGTGGGCTGGAGCGCAACGAACACTGGATGACGTGATTGACCAGGGTGCGCGAAGCACTGATGAAGCATCGCGCGCCATTCGGCGAGAAGTCGTGTGGCGATGACGGTGTCGGGGACTTCATCGCCGAGGTCGTCGGAGGTACGGCAGAAGGCGTAGATGCTGTGGAAGTGGGGCCGAAGGGCTGCGGGAAGAAAGAAGCTGGCGACGTGAAAGTTCTCGTAGTGCGTCGTCGCAAGATGGCTGCACCATGCCTGGGCCTCGGCGAGCGTGGGACGTGTCGATGGCGTGCGGTAGACCTCAGGCGCGCCAATCAGGGCGTCATTGCTGGCGATCTCCGCATGAACCAGCGATGTCATGCGAGCTCCTGGACGCGGATTTCAGCCGTGTGCGGCACTGTTGCAGCCTCTGTGGGATGCGGAAAGATAACGGTTTTGATCTGTGGCGAGATACCTTCGGCGGGACGCGCGAGCATGCTGCGAAATACGTTCGGGATGTCTTCGATTGTGGCCACGCCAGTGAGGAAGTCCTGGCAAAGAAACTGGCCGGAGGCGAGCATGTCAAAGGCACGGCGTGCTGTTCCCGGGGTGTGATGGAAGCTCGCTTTAAGAGTGAGATCGGAGTAGTGGATAAGGTTCGTGTCGAATGCTACGGAGGTGCCGGCCGGCGGTCCGCCGAACAGGTTGACCACGCCGCCTTTACGCGCCATTTTAACGGACCATTGCCAGGACTCCGGTGTGGCGACGGCTTCAAATACAACGTCTGCGCCTCTCCCTTCGGGCGTAAGTGAGCGCGCCGCGGCTACCGGATCGGAGACGTCTGAGATGCGGATGACCTGCTTCGCACCGAAATGCTTTGCGGTGGCGATTTGATCTTTGCGCTTGACGACAGCGATGACGTGCAGGCCTTGCAGGGAGGCAGCGTGGATAAAAAGCAGGCCGATGGGACCTGCTCCGAGCACAATGGCGGTTTGACCGGCGTGGGCATTGGACTCTTCCAGTCCGCGCATGACGCAGGCAAGTGGCTCAGTGAGAGCAGCATGCTCAAAGGGCATTGCATCCGGGATGTGAAGTGTATTTTTCCCAACGATGCGGCGCGGGACGCGGATAAACTCCGCGTAGGCACCATTATTGAAGAGCAGATCTTCGCAGAGATTCTGTTGTCCGTTGCGACAGAAGAAGCAGGTGTCACAGGGAGCGGAATTGAGCGGAACAACGCGATCACCGACGGAAAAGTACGTGACGCCGCTGCCGATCTCGTGGACGGTTCCGGCGAGTTCGTGGCCAAAGAGCCTGTCCAGCGTGAGCATTTTTGCGTGGTATCCGCGGCGATAGACTTTGAGGTCCGTGCCGCAGGTGAGAGCTGCACCAACACGGATAATGAGCTCCCCTGGGCCCGCCTCCGGAACGGGCACACGTTCGATGCGCAGATCTTCCTTTCCGCGCAAAACGGCCGCGTTCATACTTCGCGCAGCGAATTCAGCTCCGACAGGGGTCATGAATATATTTTCTCATCTCAGCGTAAGTTAGGCATAGAGAATGCGACCCGAAGGCGGGGCAGGAGCATCTGATACCCTGAGCCAAGCGAACGCATGAGATTTGTATCACCAGAAGCTTACGTCAAGTCGATTGTCGCATCGGTGCAGGATTATTCCCTGCTGTGCGCCCGCGCCGTCGGCGACCTCTTCTCGCGACCGCGTTATGTGGCGGACATGTTTACGCAAATGGACTCGATTGGAGCGGGTTCACTTCCCATTGTGGTGCTAACCGGATTCTTCACCGGATGCGTTCTGGCGCTACAGGCAGCGGTTTCGTTGAAGGAGTTTGGGGCCGTCAATATGACGGGGGAGTTGGTGACACTCTCTATGGTAAAAGAGCTTGGTCCGGTATTGACCGGCCTCATGGTCTCGGGTCGTAATGCCTCCGGCATGGCGAGCGAACTTGGCTCTATGAAGGTTTCAGAGCAGATTGATGCTATGCGCGCGCTGGGTACGGACCCAATTCGCAAGCTCGTGACGCCGCGGCTCGTTGCAACTGTAGTAATGCTCTTTTTCCTGACGATCATCTCTGACGCATGCGGCATCGCCGGCGGAGCGTTCGTATCGGTGGCGATGCTCAAGCTGAATGCTGCGACCTTCTTCCACACCGGGTACATGTCGCTTGCCCATGGGGATGTGGTTGAAGGGCTTGTCAAGCCGCTGTTCTCGGGGTTTATTATCGCGACCGTTGGATGTTATTACGGTTTGCGGACGACTGGCGGCACCAGTGGCGTAGGCAAATCAACCACGCAGGCTGTTGTGGCGTCTTCTGTGTTCATCATTCTTACGGATTTTCTCGTAACACAACTGATGATCGGATTCTTCGGAAGGTAGCATGGCTGAGAGTGTCCTGAATCCGCTTATGCAGGAGTTTTTGAGCTCAGGAAAACCTATGGTCGAGTTCAAAGATGTGTCCATTCGATTTGACGGACCGGCGGTGCTGGACTCAATCAACTTCGCTGTGATGCATGGGGAGACGCGTATTCTGCTTGGGCCTGCGGGTTGTGGCAAAAGTGTTTTGATGAAGCTTGCCAATGGCCTGCTGGAGCCGGACAGCGGTGAGATCTTTGTCTTCGGACGGTCACTCGGAGAGATGACAGAGACCGAAATCTTCGAGATGCGCGCTCACGTTGGCATGGTGTTTCAGGAGAGCGCGCTCTTTGATTCGCTCAGCGTGGAGAACAACGTTGCATATCGGCTCTGCGAGGAGCATGTAGCACCGGAGACCATCCATGCGCGTGTCATTGAGGCATTGCAATTTGTGGAGCTGGAGAAGGCGATCGACAAGTTTCCTTCGGAGCTAAGCGGCGGAATGCGGCGGCGCGTTTCGATTGCGCGCGCAATTATTAGCCAGCCGGACCTGATCCTGTACGACTCGCCTACCGGTGGCCTCGATCCCATCACGTCGAACACTATCATCGAGCTGATCGTGAAACAGCGCGATGTATCGCACACGACCTGCCTGCTCATTACGCACCGGCTACAGGACGCCTTCACGCTGGCGACGCACCGCTACGATGCGGTGCAGCAAAAGATGGTAAGTATTCCGGATGGCGGTATCGATCCAGGCACGAAGTTTCTCGTGCTCAACGAAGGGAAGATCGTCTTCGACGGAACGACGCTGGAGCTAACGCACACAGAAAATCCATGGCTGAGGCGGTTTATCGAGTAGAGGTCAACCGCCCACCGCAATGGTGCGGTGAAAGAGATCCAGCGCCAGACCGAACATAGAGCGCGCCAACTCTGGATCGTAGCGAACACCTTCGTCACGCAAGAAGGCGTGGGCCCCATTCACTTCGTGCCAGTTGAGTCTTGCTCCGATGCGGTTGAGATGCTCCAAGACATTCATACGGCCCTCGGTCGGTATGTGAGGATCCTGACGGCCCCAGACCATGAGCAGCTCGCCTCTGATCTCGGCAGCACGGGCCATGGAATCGTCGTGCATTCCCTGTCCGAGGCCGCCTTTGTGAATGTCGGTAGCATAGAAGCATACGGCGCCGAGTACGTCGGGGTTCATAGCGGCGCGGAAGGCGAGGTGCCCCCCCATGCAGATGCCCATAACGCCCAGCCTGCCGGTGCAATCTTCACGCGCTGCAAGGTGTCCGAGGACAGCGCGCGCGTCGTCGTCGTAGGCTTGCACAGGTTTGGTAGTCTTCAGGGCGTTGCCTCGATCTGAGCCCTGCTGATCGTACTTGAGCACCGTACCAGCAGCTTCGTACTCGTGATAGACCTCTGGCACTGCGACGATGTACCCATGGCCAGCGAGCTGCACGGCTGTGCGGTGGATGGGCGCGGTCACCTGGAAGATCTCGGAGAAGAGCTGGATGCCCGGATAGCGGCCCGGCGCTGCTGGACGCACGATATGGGTGCGCATGGGGCCGGTCGGCGTCTCAAGGTCAACAAATTCGTTATCGATGACGATCATGGTCTCTCCTGACAGGCGTCGTTCGCAACCTCAGTGTACTCTTCTAGGTATGCGGTGCATTGCGACACTTGACGACGTACTTTGGCTTGAGAAAAGAGGAACGTGACCATGCAAGAGAGATACACCCTGGATCAAGTTGCAACCGCATCGCGTGAGCTTCGCGCAGCAGCCGGTGCAGATGACGAGTTGCTCGAAGCGGGACAGGTCATCTCGACGCTTGCGCGCGAGATCCAATTGTTGCGGGAACGAGGTTTTACAGACGACCGCATTGCTTCGCTGCTCGTTGGATTTGATATTCATGTGACCGGTGCGCAGATCAGCGAAGAGATTCCACCGAGTTTTGAACGCTAAAGGATGAAGACTCTCGCGGGACTGAAGAAGCTCGAGCTTCACTGAGAACCTCATTTCAGATAAACTAAATGTGCAGGAGAGTTGGCAGAGCCCGGTTGAATGCACCTGACTCGAAATCAGACATAGTCGCAAGGCTATCGGGGGTTCGAATCCCTCACTCTCCGCCATAAACTCTACAGTTCTAGCTTCTACGTGACAGATATGCCGCGCTTGTTACGCGGGTGGGCGGTAGCACGCCGATCATGCTGCGACGGCGCGGTCCCTCGCGGACTGATTTATGCTCAACATGCATGCCCCCTTTCGACACTGGAGGCGCATCAGGAAGCTATCTCCGTGAAAACTGCCTCGCCATTCAACGTGCTGAACGCGACGAAAGTTGCGCCGGCTGTTCATCCACATGAGCGGTTCGATTCCGCCGTGCCGCTTGCTGCGCGGCTCCGACAGACGGTAAGGGGCGAGGTGCGTTTCGATGACGGAACACGGGCGTTATATGCAACCGACGCCTCCAACTACAGGCAGGTTCCTATCGGTCTTGTACTTCCGCTGGACATCGCGGATGTCGTGGCGACGATCGCAGCCTGCCGTGAATTCGGCGCACCGGTGTTATCGCGCGGGGGAGGCACTTCGCTCGCCGGCCAGTGTTGCAATGTGGCGGTTATCCTCGATTTCTCAAAGTATATGCACGGCATCATCGCGTTGGATGCTATCCAACGCGTCGCACGCGTGCAGCCTGGGATTGTGCTCGATGATCTACGTAATGCTGCGGAGGAGTACGAGCTCACCTTTGCCCCTGATCCAGCCACACACAGCCGATGCACGCTGGGCGGCATGATCGGTAATAACTCCTGCGGCGTCCACGCGCTGATGGGTGGAAAGACCGTGGACAACATCCATTCTCTCGAGGTTCTGCTGTATGACGGCACCCGCATGAGGGTTGGCCCGACGACCGACGATGAACTTACCGCGATTATTGCTGCTGGTGGCCGCAAGGGCGAGATCTATGCGGGCCTCAAGAAGCTGCGCGATTCCTATGCTGACCTCATCCGTGAACGATTCCCAGATATTCCTCGCCGGGTCTCCGGTTACAACCTTGATCAATTACTCCAAGAAAATGGTTTCAACGTTGCACGCGCCCTTGTCGGTACGGAAGGGACGTGTGTCACGATCCTGGAAGCCACATGCGAGCTGAAGCCGAGCCCGCAGCACCGGCGACTTATCGCGCTGGGCTTTCCAGATGCATTCATCGCAGCCGATCACGTTCCAGCGGTATTGCGCTTCAAGCCGATTGGGCTCGAAGGCTTTGATGGCCTTCTCGTCGAATTCATGCGTAAGAAGAACCTCGCGATCGACGATTTGAAGTTGCTGCCGTCCGGAAACGGATTTCTTCTCTGCGAGTTAGGTGCGGGCTCCATTGCGGAAGCCGATGAGCAAGCCGACGCGCTGATCCGCGCCGCAGCGAACTTCGATCACGCCCCATCTGTCGTCGTGTACGCCGAGGAAGATGCTGCACGTGTGTGGCGAGTTCGTGAGTCTGCCCTGGGAGCATCGGTCTTCATTCCGGGTGAAGAGCATGGATGGGAGGGTTGGGAAGACTCTGCGGTGCCACCTGCTGCGCTCGGAGCCTATCTACGCGAACTCTTCGCATTAATGGGGCAGTATGGCTACCGCTCTCCGATGTACGGCCACTTTGGCCAAGGCTGCGTGCATCTCCGCATCAACTTTGATTTCAAGACTGCCGCAGGGGCTACAGCGTATCGCAGGTTCATTGAACAAGCCGCTGACATCGTACTGAAGTATGGCGGATCCTTCTCTGGTGAGCACGGCGACGGGCAGGCGCGCGCAGCCCTGCTGCCAAAGATGTTCGGGCCGGAGCTGATGCAGGCGTTTGCAGCGTTCAAAGCTTTGTGGGATCCGCTCAACCGCATGAATCCGGGCAAGCTGATCGACCCGGTTGCGGTCTACGACCCTGCTGACAATCTTCGAATGGGTCCAGGCTACAGGGCAGCGAGACCGGATACGTGGTTTCAATATCCCGCGGATCAAGGCTCGTTCTCCGAGGCTGCATCGCGGTGCGTTGGCGTCGGTGCATGCCGCAAGCACGACCATGGAACCATGTGCCCTAGCTACATCGCGACCCGCGAAGAGAAACATTCTACGCGCGGGCGTGCACACCTTTTGTGGGAGTTGATGCAAGGAGACGTTCTCAAGCATGGATGGCGCAATGCAGAGGTTAAAGAGGCGCTCGATCTGTGCCTGTCCTGCAAGGCTTGCAAGACGGAGTGTCCCGTGAATGTGGACATGGCTACATGGAAGGCTGAGTTTCTGGCGCACTATTATGAGGGGCGCGCCCATCCGCTGCAGCATTATGCCTTTGGCTTCATGGACAAGTGGGCCAATGTGGGGTCGATCGCGCCTGCTCTTGCAAATCTTCCGATGCGCGCGCCTCGTGTGAGCAATGCGTTGAAGCGCCTGTTGCACGTTGCGCCGCAGAGGGAAATTCCTGTCCTTGCGCCGCGCAACTTCCGATCTGCCTTCCTGGGCTCTCACGCGTCCAGGCGAGATGCGACAACGGTTCTCCTGTGGCCCGATACCTGGAACAACTACTTCCAGCCTGAATCGCTGCATGCGGCAGCGAAGGTGCTTCACGCTGCTGGGAACCACGTCCAAGTTCCTACGCGACATATCTGCTGCGGCAGACCTTTGTATGACTTCGGCTTTCTCAATCAAGCGCGGGAGTATCTCCTGGAGATCCTCAATACGTTTGCAGCGGAGATACATGCGGGCATCCCGATTGTGATGCTTGAGCCGAGCTGCGCTTCAGTCTTTAAAGATGAGCTCCTCAATTTTTTCCCCAACGACCAGCGCGCGATCCGGCTAAGCCAGCAGACCGTCATGCTAAGTGAAATGCTCACGCGCAGCACGAACGGTTGGCGTCCACCTGACATGTCCGGAAGCCGCATCGTGGTGCACGGCCACTGTCACCAGAACTCCGTGCTCAGCATGAACGACGAGCTTCGACTGCTGCGTGGTACCGGAGCGAAGGTGGACCTGCTCGATTCCGGTTGCTGCGGTATGGCCGGCCCCTTCGGCTTTGAAGCTGACAAGTTCGATGTCTCGCAGACGCTTGCAGAGCGCGTACTACTTCCAGCCGTGCGGAGCGCTGCTCTCGGTGACGTGCTGGTGTCTAACGGATTCAGCTGCCGTGAGCAGATCAAGCAGAACAGCTCACGTAGAGCCGTGCATCTCGCGCAGATCATGGCCGGAGATTGCAGTGCTGCAAGATAGCATCTGGATCATGCTACGGAGATCCGGCGGAAGCTATTCCAGCCATTCGCGGAGGAAACATCCGTTTTTCGATGACGACGACACTCTGACGCTTGCCCGTATCACCTTTTTGTAAACCGGCGAAGCTGTAGGAACGACAAGTAAATACGATGCACTCGCGGGTCAATTGCGGATTCACGCCGTTCGCTGTGTTGCGCTCCACAATCGTCCGAAAAGCAGGATCGATGACTGCGGATGTGACTCCAGTATTCGCAGGGTTTGGACGGAAGTAGTTGCGCGACACCACGTCGACGATAGCATTCGCGATTCCGGGAATCAGCGGATCCTGCTCATTGCCACGGTGCAGGATCCCGTTCACCTGGAGATAATGCACCTCTGCCTTGAATGCGTCGCTCATCTTGTCAGCGGTGCAAAAAAATAACTGCAAACCTTTGCCGGAACTCCTCAGCCGTAAGAGCCATCACAACTCGTTCACGGCGAAGGGCGCGTTGGATCCAAAAGCGTTCCCTCATTAAATGCTCCGTCCTCAGTCCAATGACTTCCCCAACAGATCGTACGACGCTGATTGACTGCATCTAAAACCCTAAATTATCTTTTTTCTTGCATACCCCAGGGGGGTAGGGGCATCTTATGGTTGATGTAGATGGAGGAATGATGACAGAGACACTCAACCTATCGATTGACGGCATGCACTGCGCCGCTTGCGTCCGCAGAGTCACAAATGCGCTTCAAGGCGTTGACGGAGTAACGGTTAACTTGGTGGAAGTTGGATCGGCGAAGGTTACATTCGACACAAGCAAGACCGATGCACAGCAGGTTGTCGCCGCAGTAGACCGCATCGGCTTCGCGGCGAAGTTCGCATCGTAAAACAGGAGCCACGATGTCGAAGACACTGCAAGAGAAAGCGACATTAAGTGACGTGCCTTCTGTGCCAACGATGGAGCGGATTACGATTCCTGTGGGCGGCATGACCTGCGCCGCATGCCAGTCGTTTATCCAGCGCACATTGGTGGGAGCACCGGGTGTGCATGACGCCACAGTCAACCTTATGCTGCACAACGCCACGGTTGATTACAATCCTGAGTTGATATCCGCCACCACCCTTGTCGATACGATCCGGGGCGTCGGGTATGACGCGGAGATGCCCGCACTGGATCAATCGGTCCTCGCAGAACAGGAAAAGCACGACGAAGATCAGCGGCTTGACTATGAGCAGCTTCGTTTGAAGGCGGGAGTGAGCCTTGCATCCGGCGCGCTCGCGATGGTGCTATCCATGCCGCTCATGAGCATGAAGAGTGCGGGTGGCATCGAGGGCATAAAGGATCCGCTCGTGGACTGGTCCATGCGCGTACTCGATCCAGCTCTGCGTAGCGCACTTCCGTGGATGTACACAGTCGATCCCGGAGCCATACGCTGGGCTCTCTTCGCCCTCTCTCTCTTCATCATCCTTTGGGCAGGACGTAGATTTTACGTAAAAGCGTGGTCCGCGCTGATGCATAAGACCGCAGATATGAATTCACTGGTCGCGCTCGGAACCGGAGCGGCATTCCTCTACTCCGCTACAGCGACTATCGCGCCCGGCTTTTTTGTGTCTCACGGAATCGCACCCGACACGTATTTCGAAGCGGGCATTCTGATCATCGGCCTCGTGCTCACGGGCAACACGCTCGAGAGCCGCGCGAAGAGCCAAACTGCCGCTGCCTTACGAAAGCTGGTGCAGATGCAGCCGAAGACAGCGCGCGTCTTGCGCGGAGGCGCGGAATATGATCTGCCGCTTGAAGCAATCCAACGCAATGACCTCATTCTGGTCCGTCCCGGCGAACGCGTACCGACCGACGGCATTGTTCTCGCGGGGAGAAGTAGCGTCGACGAGTCGATGCTCACCGGAGAATCTCTGCCGGTTCAAAAGACGTCGAGCGACCGCGTCATAGGAGGCACACTCAACCAGACAGGATCGTTCCAGTATCACGCCACCACGCTTGGCGCCGAGAGCACGCTTGCGCAGATCGTCCGGCTTCTCCGCGAAGCACAAGGATCGCGAGCCCCGATACAGAAGCTCGCTGATCACATTAGCGCTGTCTTTGTTCCCACAGTCCTCGGCATCGCTATCCTGACATTCTTTGCATGGCATATCTTCGCGCCGAACCTGGGTATCATGCAAGGATTTGCCGCCGCCGTAACCGTCCTCGTGATTGCATGCCCGTGCGCAATGGGGCTGGCCGTCCCAACCGCGGTCATGGTAGCCACGGGGCGAGCCGCCACCTTCGGCCTGCTCATCAAAGGCGGCGAAGCCCTACAGAAGCTTGAGACTATCGATACCATCGTCGTCGACAAGACCGGCACCATCACAGCAGGCAGACCTGATGTCACGAATATTCTACTCGCGCCGGGAGATCGGGTGGGCACCACAGAGTACGACGGTCGCAGCCAGGAAAACCGGATGCTCCGCATTGCAGCTTCACTGGAGCGCGCCAGCGAACATCCTCTGGCCGCAGCCGTTCTTCGTCATGCTCAAGAGCTCGGCCTGGACCCTCCACAGCCAGAGAGTTTCGAATCGCAAACCGGCCACGGTGTGGTGGGCATCGTCGATGGCAAACGTACAGTCATTGGCAACGCTGCGATGATGCTTGAAAACAGGATTCTCCTCGATGACCTATCTGCTGCCGCGGAAGACCTTGCGGAGCAGGGCAAAACACCGCTATGGATTGCAATCGACGGTTCTCTTGCCGGATTGATAGCCGTTGCAGACACCGTGAAGCCAACCTCCATCGAGGCCATTCGCGCCTTTCATCGTGAGGGGCTCCGCGTCATCATGCTCACGGGCGATAACGAGCGGACGGCCCGCGCCATCGCGCGACAAGTGGGCATCGACGATGTCATTGCGAGCCTCCTTCCCGCAGGCAAAGTCGAGGCGATCAAGCGACTACAGGCGCAGCATCGAATTGTCGCAATGGTGGGTGACGGTGTCAACGACGCACCCGCGCTGGCGCAGGCGGAGGTCGGTATCACGATGGCGAGCGGCTCCGATGTTGCCATGGAGGCGGGCGATGTGACCCTCATGCGAAGCGAGTTGACCAGCGTTGCAGTTGCCATTGGCCTCTCGCGCGCGACAATGAGGATCATTCGACAAAATCTGTTTTGGGCCTTTGTCTACAACGTCATTGGTATCCCGCTCGCCGCCGGCGTGCTGTACCCCGCTTTTGGCTTGCTATTGAGCCCGGTGATCGCTAGCGCAGCAATGGCCCTCAGTTCGTTCAGCGTCGTCGCCAACAGCCTTCGTCTCCGCGGTTTAAAGCTATGAACAGGAACCAGATGACTACAAAGAAGACCACTCCAAAGAACATGGCGCCCAAAGCAAAGTCGCGTATCCCTGCCTCCTGCGCTGTAGCTCCAGCCCACACCGGACGCAAAGCGATCAGCGTCGCCCCTGAGATTAAAGCCTCCAACCTGCGTCGGCTCATCCGAATCGAAGGTCAACTTCGCGGCATCCAGCGAATGGTTGAGGATGATCGCTACTGCGCTGATATTCTCACCCAGGTCTCATCTGTACAGGAGGCTCTTCGCGCCGTCGCACGCGCGCTGATGGGAAACCACCTCACACACTGCGCCACCCAGGCTATTCGCAGCGGAACGGCCGACCAAAGACAGGCGATGTATGACGAACTATTGCAGATGATCTACAAAAACGCCCGCTAAAATCGCAAGTTCGATTCGTATCCGGAGACGTCTGATGGCAACCGACGGGTGATCCAATGCATACGCTTTTCATCAAACTCCAGATTCCAGCATCTGCGACCAGCTGCGGCGTTCTCGCGTGAATCTATCCCAACGCAACAAAAGATCATCCAGTCTATGCGAGAAGGTCAAAAGGGGACAGGCTCAATGCCCGTCCCCTTTCGATTGGTGCAGTTAGGTTAGAACTGGAAGCGAACAGCAAGCTGCGTGTTGCGACGTTCGTCACTCGACGAGGGGGATCCACCACCTGGCGTTCCCTTTTCGACGTTGACGTTGGTAACCTCTGCATAGTCCGCAGTGGAGACAACTGGGTAGTAGTTGCTGTGGTTGAGAACGTTGTAGAACTCACCGCGAAGCTGGACCGTGTAGCGGTCGTTGCTACCGAAGGCAAAGTTCTTGTATACGCCCATGTCGAAGGTGACGACGCCCGGTCCAAACCACTGGTTGCGGCTCAGGCCCGAGTTCTGGTAGCCGCCAAGCGTATCCGGAAAGTCAGAGTAGCCTTGCGAGTTGACGAAAGTATTATGGGAATCGGCGGGGATAGGCAAGTAGTTGAAGGAGTTACCACCCTGATAGGCTCCGACCGATCCGTGAAAGCGAACGTCCGGTGCATCTGCGATGCGCGGGCAGGCGTTTTCGCCGCTCGTGCAGTCATAGATGGTGAAGGGTGACCCTGTGTGCGCTGTAGCAATCGGTGCAAATTCAAATCCACCGAGGATCATATGAGCGATCCGGCTGGACTGGAACTCGAGGAACTTCGGCTGATAGACACCGCCGACCGCGACGCGATGACGCACATCGTAGTCCGCGTTGCCCCAGTCAAGACGCGGGTTGAAGGGGTTCAGGTAGCCGAGGTTGAAGTTATTTCCACTCTCAGAGAACGTGGAACTCAGGTTATCCATCGCATGGCTGTAGGTGTAATTTACCGACATCTGCAGGCCATAGCGGCTGAGGTTCTGGCTCTCGTAGCGGATATTTACAGCCTCATACTCGCTGGAACCATTGGCGAGCCGCTGGTTGACGCCGCTGTACTGATGGTTCAAGCGATTGGTGTAATAACCACTCGTGCTACCGAGGAATGTGCCATATCCAATGCCGTTAAGACCAGCAATGGCATACTGGTGAACGCCATGCGCTCCCGAGTACTCGATGCCGATCAGATCGTGTGGCGTCAACTGATGCTCGACGGAACCCTGCCACTCCTCCGTGTACGCGGTAGGCATGTAAGGATCGAGGGCGCGAAGGCTGGTTGGGGGCAACTGCGCACTTCCGGTAGCCGAAGCGAAGGGTCCCAGGTTGCTGCCGTAAAACTGTACTTGCGGCGTTTTTCCGGGGCTGACCAACTGAACAACAGCATAGTTTGGCGGGTTCTGGATGACGTTGTATGTGACATTGCCGAAGTTGCGCTCGTAGGAGATACCGAAGCCGCCGCGAACGGACCACTTGCCGTCTCCCATTACATCCCAGGCAAAACCAAGCCGCGGAGCGTAGTTGTTGAGGTTCTTCTTCGTCAAACCATGTGTGGGCGAGTTCGGCGTGGTTAGAACGACGCCGTCCGCGATATTCTGTGCCTCATTCCCACCCGAGCCCGGGTAGAAGTTGGATTCCAGGTTTGGATTGTGGTTGTGCTGAACGCCGTAATACTCCCAACGAATGCCGTAGTCGAGGGTGAGGCGGTCAGTAACTTTGTAGGTGTCCTCTGCAAACCAGCTCCCGTCGTTGAAGGTATTTTCACGCTCAAAGTTCGGTGAGTTCGCAGGGAAGTTGATGTTGCAGTTTCCAACCAATCCATTGGTGGAGCTGGTGGATCCGGCAGTTACCGAGCAGGGCAACTGGCCTTGAGGATCGATGCCAACTTCAAACGAGTACACGTCGCCGCTTTGCAGCTGCTGTAGCGCTGTTCCATAGTTGGTACCGCTTCTCGATACCTGCTCGACCGCATTCTCATACGCGCCGAAGGTACGATTGTCGCGCAATTGGAAGAACTCGCCGCCGAAGGTAATGGTGTGGCCACCCTTGACGTAGGTCATCGTCTCGATAAATTGATAGATATTCGAGGGTCCACCAAAGGGGATCGCACCACCAGGCGAGAGAGGAAGATAGCCCGGGAAGACGATCGGAATGTTGGTGGTCGCATCGGTGCTCTCGACGTTGGCTTGATTGAGGTAAAGCGTGGGCAACGGAGCTCCGCTCAAAGGCTGGTTGAGGTTCTGGCGGCTATAGCTGACCTTGCTGTTGGAGAGCAGGCTGGGCGTGATCGCATACGTCAGGTTATAGAGGTACGCCTGATTGAATTGGGTCTGCGAGGTGTTGAATCCCTTGTAGGGGCTAAGTGAAACGAAGCCAGGAAAGTTGACCGCGTTATAATCTGCTGCCCGGAAGAACATAGAGATCTTCTGATTGACAGCGTAGTCGAAGCGGTTGAGAGTCTCCCATACATTGACTGGGTCGCCTGCGCCAGCGTTAATGGGTGCGGTCTCTGTGACGAGTTGAAGGGGATTATTCGTGAAGCCGGCTACAGGTACAGTCGCTCCGAGTCGAGCCGACGAGGAGAGCGGGTTGGCATTGAGATATGCCTGTACGCTCGCAGGCAACGTAGCAATGTAGCTTGCGGTGGGCACTTCAAATTGCTGCTGGCCGGATGAACGAATTCTGTTCCACTCCGTATTGGAGAAGAAGAAGAGTCTGTTCCGGAAGATCGGCCCACCGATAGAGTAGCCAAACTGGTTGCGGGTAAAGTGATCCGCAGGGTTATTCGGCAACCCAGACTGCCGGTTCGCGTAGTTCTCAGCGTCCTCATAGTACGTATTGGAGGCAAGAGCCGAGATACGGTTGTACTCATACAGCGAGCCATGGAACTGGTTCGTTCCCGACTTGGTGAGCAGGTTCACCACACCGCCGCCCGCGCGACCGTACTGAGCGTCGAAGCCGTTGGTGATGACGCGATACTCCTCGACCGAGTCCAAAGGAATGTTTTGCCCCACTGCTGCGTCGTAGTTGTCCTCATTTTCAACGCCGTCCAGAAGGATCTCTGTGCCAGCCGAACGCTGACCCGAAAAGGAATAGCCCACGCCGCGAGTGGTGGAGCCATCCGGATCGGAGGTTACATTCCCAGCCAGCGCGACGAAGGCATACGGATTGCGATTCAAGCTGGGCAGATCGATGATCTCTTTCGGTGTAATGACCTGCGATACTTCGGGGTTGCTCTCGTTGACTTGGATGGCGTCATTGCCACCCTGCACCTCAACATTGGTGTCAGACCCGGCCGTGAGCTTGACGACGATGGTGGGACTGCCGCCAACGGAGATTTCTACGTTTTGCTTGTGCTCTGCGAAGCTCGGCGCGGATACAGTCTCTACATATGTGGCTGCCGGAATCGCGAGAAACTGGTACTCACCCTTGGTATTGGAAGTAGTCGTACGGTCAAGGCCTGTAGCGGGGTTGTGGAGTTCGATCTTTGCGTTGGGTATAACGGCACCAGTTGCATCCTCTACGATACCGACGATGCGGGCCGTGTCCACCTGCGCAAATGCAGGTACAGCGGAGGTCCCTGCCACAGCCAGCATCACTGCAGTAGCACCAAATAAGCTAAAACCCTTCATGAGCACTCCTCGAAATAAGTTCCACCTGAGCTTTGCGGTGATGACGAAACTTGAAACCCTCTAGTCAAATCAAGCTAGATCTTTCTTAGAGGTCAAGATGGCCGATACAATTCAGGTAGACTGCGACGGTTATAAGCAACCGAATGGCCAATCAATCAAAACCAGCTATGTAAACATTTCAAAAAGAAAACGCGGACTTGATTTATTTATTTATATGAATTTATGGAGAAATATTTTGGTTTCTGCGTAATTCAGTATTTACCCTTGGGTCGCGCTCAAGCGTCTCCCATTCGCGCAAATCAGGCAAACTGTTCGAATCCCGGGCATAGTCGTTGGTTTCGGCCTCGAGTGATGTTATCTGCTACGCATAACCCCGCGCTGAGTACGCCCGTCTTCCACACCTGACCTGCAACGCTCCGAGCCGACGGGCAAGCGCACTCGTCCGCTGACCCGATCTTCACAAATCCCGGCGGCGCGACCTTGCCTCCACAAGTTCCAGAAAGCGCATTCACGTTCGAGATCGCACACTTGTACCTAAATAGATCGAGAAGAGAATTAAAGCCGAAGTAAGTCAAATCTGACCAAGATCACATCCCGCCGCGATCACCGCTGCATCACCGGCACCGTGCTTTAATCATGATCCATTCCCTGGGCGCACTGCTAAATCCGCGTACAAGCTGCGTGCGAGGCACCACAGCTTTCCTCAAAGCCCATAAAAGACAAAACGCCCTCTACTTCCCCTGCAACTTCGGCGGATAATCCATCCACCGGTCCGCCCACTGAATGAAATATTTCACATTCGGCGCATCCGTATGCCCGCCGTCATCCTGTCGCCACGCCAGCTTTCCGTCCAGCAGCCCGTGGTTCACCGGCGGCATCTCCGCCGTCTTGTAATCGTCGCTCACTCCCAGAGCCGGCGCTCCCAGCAGCCGATACACCGGCTGCGCAGCCACCACCGCCATATAACTTCCCTTTTGATCCAACCACTTCGCGTCTCCCTTCGCCGGAATCCCATAGCTCACAAACACCAGACGCGGCGCGCAGAGATCAATCAGCTCATGCGAATCCACCGGCAGATTGCTGGCGTTCATCGCTCCAAAACTCGCCTCCGAAGCTCCGTACTTCATGAAGTTCCCTGCCATCCAGTAATACTCGCCGCCCGTCAAACTCTCCACCGATTCGCCCCAGTTCCGGCGGTTCAGCTTCGCTCCGCCCTCCCCCGAAGACCCAATCAGCGACATATAAAACCGCTGATCAAACGCCATCGTCACCAGCGCTGCCTTCCCGTATCGCGAAACCCCTTCAATCCCAACATGTTTCGCATCGATCGCCGGATCGGTCTCCAGGTAATCCATCCCTCGCCCCGCACCCCACGCCCACGCCCGCAGTGCCCCCCACTGGTCAGGTTTCCTCGGCTGCCCATGATTTACCAACCCTATGATTCCGCGCGTCAAACCAGCCCCATTGTCCGCCTGGATACTCACCGGATCGATCGCCGCGTACCCCCAACCAGCTGCAATCAACTGCTGGTCCGTCGGTGGATCCGCACCCGCCATGATCGCCGCGAATCCAGCGAAGGGATCCTTCTCCTGAGACGCAATCGGGTTATACGCCGGATACGTCTCAAACACCTGCTGCAACGAAGGATCGCGCTCCACCAGCATCGCCTTTACCGCGGCATTGATTCGCTCAAGATCCTGCTCCGGAGGCTGTGCTGGAGCAGGCAATTCGCTCTTCCTGAACATCATCAGCAGCGGCACAGGATGCGTCCCATTCGCCGGCACCACCACCGTCATCTGTATGTCCACATGGATCAGCGGGTAGTCGGAGTCGTCCACGTGCCCCACCAACTTCGTTGCAATCACCGGCAGAAACCCAACGCGTTCCTTATCGGTCACCACCACCTTCCACGTCACCTTCGGCGTATGCTTCGGCACC
Source organism: Acidobacteriota bacterium (assembly GCA_019351975.1). Classification (GTDB taxonomy): domain Bacteria; phylum Acidobacteriota; class Terriglobia; order Terriglobales; family Acidobacteriaceae; genus Granulicella. The sequence goes on along the minus strand of JABBOG010000018.1, from coordinate 35,308 downwards.
TCGCCATACACATCCTTGCTGAATAAATCGACCAACTGCGGCCGCCGCTGGTCCCACCACATCGCCGCGTTCGTAACCTTCTTCCCATCCTCCAGCGTCAACGCGTCCGGCAGATCAGGATAAGGATTCGCCTTCGACTCATCGTAGTTCGCGTGGTTCGCGGCCTTCTCATCCCCGCTCGGACCCTCGCGCAGCGTCTTGATTCCCAGCTGATCCATCATGTTCTGATGGTCCTGCTCTGCCGTAAACTTCACCGGTGGCGGATACCGTGCCGTCTGCGCCAGCAATCCTCCCGCCCCCCAAAAACTCGCGATCCCGATCATTCCTGAACGAACCAGAAGTAGCCATCTTTCCTGTAGTTTCTTCCGCTGCATTCGCGCTCCGTCTGACGATCGTTTCTATAGCAAACAAAACTATAGCGATCCGTATAGCGAGAATCAATCTCTCTCCGAGCTTGCTTGCCCACCTGCTTGCCAGCTGCTTATCAGATGAGCATCTTCACTCGCTGCGGGAAAACGGACAGGCAATCAAACCATCGCTGTCGCTCAATAACGACTCGCCGGCCTCCCGAGATCCATCTCTGTGTCCTGGACGATCTCGGGATGAGAGACCCGATCGGCGCATCATCTCTCTTGCGCGATCGTATGGCCGAAACGCCGACAGAAACATCTTCCTACGATAAAAAGCCATCCATGTAACAAGGGCGCGCACACGCGCAGCGGTGAACCTATCTACAGAAAGCGGGCCTCAAGATGGCAGTTGATGCGGAGAGACGGACACGTTTGGTGGAAGCGCTCAAGGCGTCTTCCCACGATGCGCTGATATGCAGCTCGGCTTCGGAAGTGCTGCTTCTGACGGGTTATTGGCCGGTAATGGGGGCTAGCGTGGCGGTATTTCACTCAGACGGAGAAGTAAAGGTTGTTCTGCCAGAAGATGAGTTGGAAATCGCGCAAAAAACCTCGGATGCGAAGTTGATTGCCTACAAGCCAGCAGGGCTGCATACGCTGGAGAGCCCACTTGCCCAATTAGCGGAGAAGCTGCGATCTGCTACCAAGGAGCTCGGGCGAGCGCGCATCGGCGTACTGACGAAGGAAGGGATGCAGCCGGCGACTTATGCGGTATCAAGTCAATTTCGCTCATCCCTTCTGACCCTGCTGCGGCAGATGCTGCCGCAAGCGGTGTTTGAGAGTTGCGACGAGATGATCGAAACACTCAAAGCTGCAAAGACGCCAAAAGAGCTTGACGTGATGCAGACCGCCTGTCACGTTGCTGCGGTAGGATTTGCCAAAGCGAATGCGTGCATTGCCGCCGGGTTGCGCGAGACGCAGGTGGCCGCCACGGTGCAGGCTGCGTTCGAAGAGACGTCCGAGGCGCTGCCGCTGCAACGAAGCTACGGGTACTTCTTCTGCATGTCAGGGCCGAACGCAGCCAAAGCGGCGGCGGCCTATGCAAGGACACGTCAACGCGTGATCGAGCAGGGCGACCTTGTGATGATCCATGCCAATACCTGCGCCGACGGCTACTGGACGGACCTCACCCGAACCTTCACAACGGGCGAGCCGTCCGAGCGGCAGAAGGAGATGTTTAAGGCGATCATGGAGGCTCGCGCAGCAGGGTTGAAAGCCATCCGACCAAAGGTATTGGGTCGCGACGTGGATACTGCTGTGCGATCAGTCATGGAACAGCACGGGTTGGGTTCGGCGTTCAAGCATGCGGCGGGCCACGGTGTGGGTTTTGCTGCGGCAAACTCCAACGGCAGACCGCGAATTCACCCGATGTCGGACGACGTGCTCGAGGTAGGGATGACCTTCAATCTCGAGCCTGCGGCGTACTTCGACGGCTACGGCGGAGTTCGGCATTGCGACCTTGTAGCAGTGACCGCCGATGGCTCGAGAGTCATGACGGAATTTTGACACATACCATCCGCAGCGCTGCAAGCTGGGAAACGGACGTTCGATCGGTCCTTGTTCGCGAGCAAGGCTTCGTGCGCGGATACCCTTACAGAGCAGTTTTTATGATAGGAACGCTGGAAATCAGGCAGCGCAATGCGACTCTCAGATGTCTGCGCAGACGTCGCGACGCCAAAGATGCGGTCTGAGGCGGTCTGCATGGCTCCGCCGGGAACGTGAGGCAAACGCATGCCTCGACTCAAAAGGGATGGCGGAGAGTGGGGGATTCGAACCCCCGATAGAACTTTTGATCCTATAACGGTTTAGCAAACCGCCGCCTTCAGCCACTCGGCCAACTCTCCTGCAAGTCAGACACGATTATAGCCTGCCACACCGCCCCGATGGAAACATCTGCTGTCGCATCTGCGAAGATTTACCCACAGCCTCTCGCAAGAGCGCATTCCCCCAAGGAGAAACCCCATACATCTCTCCGCAGACACGCCCGAACCACCCCACTCTCGGAACGCCTCACGCCGCTCCACCCGGATGCGACTCTTGCCGCTCATCGCCGCAACCTACTTTATGGTCGCCGGCGGCCCCTACGGCCTCGAAGACGTCATCGGCAAGGCTGGCTACTGGCGCGCGCTCGTCATTCTCGCCCTTGTTCCCATCCTCTGGAGCCTGCCTACCTCCCTCATGGTCGGCGAACTCGCCAGCTCCATCCCCGCCGAAGGCGGCTACTACGTCTGGGTCCACCGCGCCATGGGTCGCTTCTGGGGCTTTCAGGAGGCCTGGCTCTCCCTCGCCGCCAGCGTCTTTGACATGGCCATCTACCCCACCATCTTCGTTCTCTATCTCAGCCGGTTCGCCCCCTCGTGGACCGCCGGATATCGCGGCACCGCATGGGCTCTCGCCGTCATCCTCGGCTGCGTCCTGTGGAATCTCTTCGGTGCGCGCAGCATCGGACGCGGCTCCATCCTGCTCTTCTGCGCCTTACTTGCCCCCTTCGTCGTTCTCATCGCCGCCGCTTTGTGGTCGTGGCACGGCCACGGCACCGGCGCCCTGCTCGCGCCGGTCAGCGCTCCAGATCTCGCCGGGGCCGTCGTCATCACGATGTGGAACTACATGGGTTGGGACAACGCCAGCACCATCGCACAGGAGGTCGAAAACCCGCAGCGCAACTATCCGCGCGCGATGATCGGTGCCGCCCTCCTCGTCGCCGTCACATACATTCTTCCCCTCGCCGCCGTCGGTCTCGCCGGTCTCGCAGCCGACCGCTTCTCCACCGGCGCATGGACCGACGCTGCACGAACCCTCAGCGGCCCGATCCTCGCACTCGCCGTCGTCGCAGGCGGCATGATCAACGGCGTCGGCATGTTCAATCCCCTCATGATGAGCTACTCCCGCGTCCCCTTCGCGCTTGCCGAAGACGGTCTTCTACCCAGGCTTCTACTGCGCCGCACAGATCGCGGCGTGCCTTGGGTCAGCGTTCTCCTGTGCGCCGTCGTATGGGCCCTCGCCCTGCGTTTCACCTTCGAGCGCCTCATCTCCATCGACCTTGTACTCTACGGCGCGTCGCTTCTTCTTGAGTTCGTTGCACTCGTTGTGATGCGCCTCCGTGAACCAAACCTCGCGCGGCCGTTCCGAATCCCCGGTGGCACGATCGGCGCCATCGCAACCGGCATCGGTCCCGCGCTCCTCATCGCGTTCGCCCTGTGGGCAGCGCGCAATGAGCGCATCCTCGGCCTCAACGCCCTCGTCTTCTCCGTCTCCATCGCCATCGTCGGCGCACTCATCTACGCGCTCACGGAGTACCTGCGAAAGCCACCTCTCGCATAACGAAAGAAGCCTGCGCTCAACCACTCGCAGGCTTCCCTCATCACGCACATACCGCTTGTACTTACTTCGCTACGGCCTGGCTCTTCTTCGCTTCAAACGCCTTCTGCGACTTCGAAATAATCTCGCGCGCCGCCGTCGCATCCTTCCATCCACGCACCTCAACCCGCTTCCCTTCGAGGTCCTTGTAGATCGAGAAGAAGTGCTTGATCTCCTTCAAAATATGCGGATACACCTGCGAGTATTCGCTGACATCCTCATACCGCGGATTCCCGTGACCTACCGCAAGAATCTTCTCATCCGGCTGTCCCTGATCGATCATGTCCAGCACACCGATCGGCCGGACCTCAAGCACACATCCAGTAAAGCTCGGCGCATCGACCAGCACCAGAACGTCCAGAGGATCGCCGTCTTCCGCAAGCGTGCTCGGAATAAATCCATAATCGCCCGGATAATGGACCGGCGAAAACAAGTTACGGTCCAAACGGAATACATGCAGCTTCTTGTCATACTCGTACTTATTGATGCCCTCTAGGGGGATCTCGATGACTGCGTTCACCAGCTCGGGCGAGTTTTGACCCACCGGAAGCTCAAGGTAATTCGGCATAAGGTTTCGTGTCTCTTCTTCTCTCAAAGATTCAAGTGCAGGCTGACGCTGCTCCGGCTACAAACTCCAACGTGCATCTCGCCGGCATGGACATCCCCTTCTAGTCTACCGTCCCGCCGCTACCATGTCCCACGCAAATCGGCTTCAGCCTATGCATCCCACAAAAGCATCCCGTTCCCGCATCTCACGCACACCCTGAAAACCCCACCGCGGATGCTACCCTTAACTTCAGGAGTTTCATCCACTTTGATCCAGCCTGAACAACACCCTGCCGTCCTCGATTCGCATCCCGAAGGCAGCAGCCGCTTCATCCGCGCCTGTCTCCGCCAGCCCGTCGACCGCACACCCGTCTGGTTTCTGCGTCAGGCCGGTCGCTACATGCCCGAGTACATGGCCGTCCGCAAGCACCACTCCCTGCTCGAAATCTGCCGCTCCCCCAACATCGCCGCCGAAGTCACCATCACCGCCGCCGAGCGCCTCGGTGTCGACGCCGCCATTATCTTCGCCGACCTTCTGCTTCCCTTCACACCCATGGGTCTCGACTTCGAGTTCGTCGCCGGCGAAGGCCCCGTCGTCCACACGCCCATCCGCTCCCTCGAACACATCCAGTCCCTCCGCACCGACCGCGTCGACGAGCTCCAGTACGTCGCCAACGCCATCGAAAAAGTTGCCGCCCACTTCGCCGCTCCCCGCCACGACGGCGACCACCTCGGCATCATCGGCTTCTGCGGCGCTCCCTTCACCCTCGCCAGCTACATGATCGAAGGCGGCAGCTCGCGCAACTACATCCACACCAAAAAGCTCATGTACGCCGGTGACGCCGCATGGCCGCTCCTCATGGAGAAGCTCGTCACCGTGCTCGTCGCCTACGCCGCGCAGCAGGTCGAAGCCGGCGCCGACGTTATCCAGATCTTCGACTCCTGGGCCGGCGCTCTCTCCGTCGCGGACTACCGCCAATACTGCCTCGCTCCCACCACCGAGCTCATCCAGCGCGTCAAAGCCCTCGGCGTCCCCGTCATCTACTTCGGCGTCGATACCGCCTCGCTCCTCCCCTCCATGCGCGAGACCACCGCCGACGTCATCGGCCTCGACTGGCGCATCCCCCTCGACGAAGGCTGGCGCGCCGTCGGCCCCGGCTGTGCCGTCCAGGGCAACCTCGACCCCATCACCCTCTTCGCACCCGAAGCCGTCCTCGAAGCCCGCGTTCGTGAGGTCCTCAACCTCGCCGCCGGTCGCCCCGGACACATCTTCAACCTCGGCCACGGCATCGTCCCCGAAACTCCCGTCGAGAACGTCATCCGCGTCGTCGAATGGGTCAAGCAATTCGGCGCTGCAGCCTCAGCACAAGCCCGCCCCGGGGAGTCTACCCATGTCCGATAACACCTCCGCAACGCTTCTTCTCGCCCACGGCACGCCCGACACCCTCAGCCAGATGGCCGACTACCTGCACAAGGTCACCGGCGGCCGCCCCATGCCCGCCGAAGTCGTGCAGGAACTCCAGCACCGCTACGCCGAGATCGGCCTCCGCGACGAGCCCCTCCCCGACGGCCCACCGCTCACTCGCTGGACCCTCCTCCAGGGCCGCCTGCTCAGCGACCTCCTCGGCCAGAACGTCTACGTCGGCATGCGCAACTGGCACCCCTACATCGCCGACGTCGTCGCGCAGATGAAGTCCGACGGCATCCAGCACGCACGCGTCCTCTGCCTCGCTCCCCAGAACTCCCGCACCTCCACCGGCCTCTACCGCCGCGCTCTCATGGAAGCCGTCGGCGACAGCTTCACCGTCGACTTCATCGCCGGCTGGGCCGACGAGCCGCTCCTCGCCCAGGCCTTCGCTGAGCGCATGTGGCCCGCCTGGGCAGAAGCCTGCGCCGCCACCCAGACCCGCGTCCCTATCCTCTTCACCGCCCACGCCGTCCCCTGCCGCACCATCATGTCCGGCACCGTCAGCAACCCCGCCAGCCCCTCCGCCCGACCCGGCGCGCCCGTACCCGCCGACGGCATCCAGAACTACGGACAAGCCCAGGAGCCCGACCCCTATCCGGTCGAGTGCAAACAGACCGCCATCGCCATCGCCAAAGCCCTCCGCCCCCTCGGCCTCACCGACGACGGCTGGTTCTTCGCCTTCCAGAGCCAGGGCATCGCCGGCGCTCCTTGGATCGGCCCCACCGTTCCCGACACCCTCAAGGCCCTCGCAGAAGCCGGCCACAAAGCCGTCGTCCTCCAGCCCGTCGGCTTCCTCTGCGATCACGTCGAGATCCTCTACGACATCGACATCGACTTCAAGGCTCAGGCCGCCGCGCTCGGCATGCAGCTCTCGCGCGCCGCAAGCCTCAACGACTCACCCACCCTCATCCGCGCCATCCGCCACGCACTCAGCCGCCCCTCCACACGCCTCGATCCCAACGCTCCTCCCGACACTCCCGTGCGCCCCCGTCCCACACCGGTCGCCGCCGCATCATGAAGCGCTTCGCCATCGTCGGAGCAGGCATCGCCGGCCTTTCCGCGGCCTATGAGCTGGAGCTCGCACGCAAGCGCGGTGCCGACCTCGACTGGCAGCTCTACGAAGCCAGTAATCGCGTCGGCGGTACCGTTAAGACCGCCCGCAAAACCACGAACGACGGCGAATTCGTCCTCGAAGGCGGTCCCGACGGCTGGGTCTCCGAAAAACCCTGGGCGCGCGACCTCGCGATCGAACTCGGCCTGGAACAGCAGCTCATCTACAGCAACGACGCCACCCGCAAGACCTATATCCTCATCGACAACCATCTCCTCCCCATGCCCGACGGCATGCGTATGATGGTCCCCGAAGATCTCGCCTCCCTCGAACACTCGCCTCTCTTCAGCACCGAAGCCCGCTCCGCCTACGCCGCCGAACTCACGCGCGCTGAACAACTTAGATCCTCCGCCCACACCTCCGACGAGTCCGTCGCCACCTTCGTCCGCCGCCACTTCGGCGACGAAGTCCTCCAGAAGATCGGTGCCCCACTTCTCTCCGGCGTCTTCGGCGGCGACGTCAACCTCCTTAGCGTCAACTCCGTTATGCCCGCCTTCGTCGCCATGGAGCGCGAGCATGGCTCGCTCATCGCAGCCCTTCAAGCCAAGGCACTTGCGCGCGGAAACAAACCTCAGCAGCCCATCTTCACCACCCTGCGCCACGGCCTCGGCTCGCTCATCGAAGCCATCACAGCCCAACTTCCTCCAGAACGCATCCACCGCAACCACCCCGCTCTCTCCATCAAGCGCGAAGGCAATACCTGGTGCCTCCGCACCTCCACGCCCGCCGTCAAAGGTAGGCCCGGCAAGAGCAAGCGCCACTTCCACCACATCTTCCTTGCCACGCCCATCGACGCCACGCGTACCCTCCTAGCGCCGCGCGACGCCTCCATCCCCGGCCTTATCCCGCAGACCGCCAGCTCCGCAGTGCTCGCCGCCCTCTGCTGGCCGGCGAGCACTGCATCCGCCTTCACCGTGCCTCCCGGCTTCGGCTTTCTCGTCCCTCAGTCCGGCGCTTCAAACCCCCACCACCAGCTCCTCGCAACCACCTTCGTCGATCAAAAATTCCCCCACCGCGCGCCCCCGGGTGCACGCATCCTCCGCGTCTTCTTCGGAGGTCCCAGCGCCGACTTCCTTGCCCCGCAAACCGACGCCGCCATTGCCGCCGCCGCCTTCGCTCAGCTCGACAACATCCTCGGCCCTCTCCCCCAACCCGACCCTTGCCTCACCGCCGTCGAGCGCTGGCCCCGCAGTCTCCCCCAATACGAGGTCGGCCACGCCGATCGCATCGCCCAGCTCGACGACCACATCCGCGCCCTCGGCGGCCTCACCCTCCTCGGCAACGGCTACCGCGGCGTCGGCCTTCCCGACCTCATCCGCGACGCCCGCTCCGCCGTCCGCTCCCTCGTTCCGGCCAAAGGATAAAATCGCTCCATGGGTATCACACGCCAGCAAGCCCTTGACTGCTTCGCCTCCGACGACCTCATCGGCATCGGCATGGAGGCCGACGCCCTCCGCCGCTCTCTCCACCCCGAAAACGTCGTCACCTACACTATCGCCCGCCTCGTCGACTGCTCAGATCTCGAAAAAGCCTGCGCCAGCGCCCGCAAGTCTATAGACATGGGCGCGACTGGCCTGCTCCTCTCAGACACCCTTCCGCAGCAGGTCACCCTCGACCACTACGAGTCGATCTTCAAAGGTTTGAAGCAGCGCTTTCCAGAAACTCAGCTGCACGGCGTATCGGCCACGCAGATTCTCAAGCTCGTAGCTGCATCGCACCTCTCGCTGCGCGACATCATCGCCCGCCTTCGCGATGCCGGCCTCGATTCGATCGCCGGTTCCGCCGTCATCTTCAATGACGAGATCCGCAAGCGCGCCGTCCCCGAAAGATGTACCACCGCAGAGTGGGTCGACGTCCACCGCACCGCCCATCAGCTAGGTCTGCCCACCAAGGCGACCATGATCTTCGGCGTCGGCGAGACCATCACCGATCGCATCGACCATCTCGAAATCCTCCGCTCCCTGCAGCAGGAAACCGGCGGCTTTACCGCCTTCACGCCGCTGACAGCACACTCAGGCGTTGCCATCCTCCCGCCCAATACCTCCGAGCCCACCGCCGTCGAGTACCTCACGACCCTCGCCGTCAGTCGCCTCTACCTCGACAACATCCCCAGCCTGCAAGCCTCCTGGCCGACGCAAGGTCTCAAGGTCCTCCAGATGAGCCTCCGTTTCGGCGCCAACGACGTCGGCACCGCGCTCCTCGAAGATCATCTCAACAAGCCCGGCGGTGCCACCGAAGAAGAGCTTCGCCGCATCATCCGCGAAGCCGGCTTCAAGCCCGTTCAGCGAGACGCGCTCTACCGCACCATGTTTCTGAACTAGCCTCGCAGCGCCAGCGGCAACCCGCACAGCCCGATCTCGATCTGAAGAATCAGTTAACATCGCGTAAAATCGACAGCAACGTCACGTCCGGAGAGTTCCCTGCTAAGCCAACTCAATGCGCTCGCCATGCTCATCACCTCGCGCGGCCTGGGCCATTATTGGAAGACCCACTACGCGGATCACACCTTCCGCAACGCCTATCGCTGGAACGCCTTCGACGTCAGCCTTCTCGTCCCCTACTTTCTGGTGATGCTCATCCTCGCCTTTTACGGCCTCCACCGCTATCAGCTCGTCTGGCTCTACTACCGCAACAAGCGCAACGAAGCCCACTCCGATCAGCCCGCAGCCACCTTCGCGGAAGACGAACTCCCCTTCGTCACCATCCAGCTTCCCATCTACAACGAACAGTTCGTCATACAGCGTCTCATGGATGCCTGCTGCCGCCTCGACTACCCACGCGACCGCTTCGAAATCCAGCTCCTCGACGACTCCACCGACGAAACCGTCAGCGTCGCCTCCGCCATGGTCGCCCGCTTCGCTGCCGGAACTCAGGGCCTCGCTCCACAACCCGTCTTTTACCTTCATCGCACGAACCGCCACGGATTCAAAGCCGGAGCCCTCGAAGAGGGTCTCCGCTCCTCCCGCGGCGAGCTCATCGCCATCTTCGACGCCGACTTCGTCCCTCCCCCCGACTGGCTCCGCAAAGTCGTCCATCACTTCGCCGAACCCGGCGTCGGCATGGTCCAAACCCGCTGGACGCACCTCAACCGCAACTACAGCTTCCTCACCCAGGTCGAAGCCATCCTCCTCGACGGCCACTTCGTCCTCGAGCACGGTGGCCGCTCTCGCGCCGGCGTCTTCTTCAACTTCAACGGCACCGCCGGCATGTGGCGTCGTCAGGCCATCGACGAAGCCGGGGGATGGGAGCACGATACCCTCACTGAAGACACCGACCTCAGCTACCGAGCCCAGCTCAAAGGCTGGAAGTTCAAATACCTTCAGGATGTCGAGTGCCCCGCCGAGCTGCCCATAGAGATGACAGCCTTCAAAACTCAGCAGGCGCGCTGGGCCAAGGGCCTCATTCAGGTCGGCAAAAAGAGCCTCCCCGGCATCCTGCGCTCCAACATCTCCAAGCATCAGAAGCTCGAAGCCTGGTATCACCTTACCGCCAACATTAGCTACCCGCTCATGATCGTGCTCTCCGTGCTCCTCATGCCCGCCATGATCATCCGCTCCTGGCAGGGGCCGCTGCAGATGCTGCTCATCGACCTGCCTCTCTTCATGGCCTCCACCATGTCCGTCTCCAGCTTTTATCTCGTCAGCCAGAAGGAGCTCTTCCCCCGCAGCTGGTACAAGACCTTCCTCTATCTGCCGTTCCTCATGGCACTCGGCGTTGGCCTCACCATCACCAACACCAAGGCCGTCATGGAAGCCCTCCTCGGCATCAAGACCGCCTTCGCCCGCACGCCAAAATATGCCGTCCAGAAGAAAGGTGAAAAGTCCCACGCAAAAAAATACCGCAAGCGACTCGGCATCATTCCCTGGATCGAACTCGCCATCGGCTGCTATTTTGCCGCCACCGTCTGGTACGCCATCACCACCGAAAACTACTTCACGGTGCCGTTCCTTCTTCTCTTCGTCCTCGGCTACTGGTACACCGGCCTGCTCAGCATCTTTCAAGGCCTCTTCGAGCGCCGAAGCTCCCAAGGCGAAGGCCTCCACGAAAAGCCCTATCCCATGGGCATCTAATCAAACAGCCAACCGGCATGAATCTTGCGGTGTGTTCTGTTTCACTCTTCAGATATCCTCCACAGGTATCTTGCGCAAGCAAAAGGAGCCCGCATAGCGCGGACTCCCTTTCTACCAGCTTTGCATCTCGCTAAAACCGAATACCAACCTTGAACGGGAAATAGCCCGTGTGCTCGCTATTCGCCGGATAGAAGTTGGTGGTCGTCGCAGTAATCGTATTGTCGTTGTAGATCGTGATTCCAGGCCGATACGAATCATCGACAAACACGTAGCGCATCTCAGCATAAAGCTGCTCATGAGAGAAGCGTGAGAAGCGATACGTCACACCTACGCCGCCATTGAATCCTGGAGCATTGGACGTGTACTTATCAATCGACTGATTCGCTACGTACGTGCCGCAACCTCCATAGCCGTAGCCGCCGTAGCCAAACCCTCCGTAGCCGTAACCGTAGCCGCCAACGCCATAACCACCACCGCAGAACGAAGCCAGCGACGGCACGTTGAAGTCAGTAATCTTGTGGTAGAAACCCACACCGCCAACCACATACGCCCCCAGCGCATCATTCGTACGGAAGCTGTATGTCGGATCAATCGATAACGACATCACATGGCTGCCGCCATCCAGAATGCCCCGCACAGCGCCCTTCCCAAACAACTTGTCATACACCGTCGTCTGGTTCTGTAAATTCCCTGAGGTCAACCCAAAGTGATCGAAATCAAACTCGATCGGCACCGCAAACTTCTTGCTGAACTGCCACCCGCCACCAGCCTGTATCGCGTATCCCGGCGTCCAGTATTTATCTGTCCAACCCACAGGTACTCCAGCACCCGCGCCGACATAACCCATAAGCTTGTTCGACCCATCATCATTGGTAAACCCGGACCGGTACCGCGCACGGTTTGCCTGTTGACGCCCTCCCGCATAGGGCACCATACCTGCAAAATCTGGCAGAGGAGAAACCACGGACGCCTCTGATGAAGCATCATCCTCACTCGCACTCGTTGAAAACAAAGCACCCCCGGCCGGAACCTTGAAATCCACCAGCGGGCGCACCTGAGCGCTATTCTGCTGCAGGCCCGTCTGCGTCGTTGCAGCGACCGGCGTCTGAGCTCCCATGACCGCGACTCCAGCGCCCAACATCGCAACAAGCGTCGCCGCGCGCTGCGCGAAACTGTAAAAGCCGCTCGGACTGCGGCGTCCATGATCGGATAGATTGACAATTCTATGCATCGTTTGACTCCTGATAAATGATTCGCTCTTCCTGAATATCGGCACTTCCGTTGAACTATCCTCGGACTACCTAAACCATGACCTCTTTTGCAGCAGGTTGAATTTCTTCTTCCTTAGCACTTATATGACGAGGATTTGTACAAACTGGATGCAAGATTGCGTGCCGACGTTACCGCTCCATTCGATTCCATGAAAGTCCGACCGTATGCCACCGCAACAATCGCGCCTACACTTGAATCAATATGTCTATCTCCGAAAACCTGCATCGCTTGCAAAACGAAATCGCCGACGCCTGCGCGCGTGTCCATCGCAATCCTCAAGCTGTTGCTCTCATGGCCGTTAGCAAAGTCCAGCCCGCCGATGCGCTCCTCGAAGCCTATTCCGCCGGCCACCGCCTGTTTGGCGAAAACCGCGTCCAGGAGTGGCAATCGAAGCGTCTCCAACTCGCCCAGATCTTCACCCCGTCCGAGACACCTCCGTGCGTCCATCTCATCGGCCCGCTGCAAAATAATAAGACGTCCAAGGCCGCCGAGATCTTCGACACCATCGATACACTCGACTCTCTCAAGACTGCCGAGCGCCTCAACACCGCCGCCCAGTCCCTCAGCAAAACCCTCAACATCCTCATCGAAGTCAAGCTTTCCCATGAGGACAGCAAACACGGCATCGACCCCACCGAACTTTCCTCGCTCCTCGCCGCAATCCAACCCCTCCAGAACCTCAACATCCGCGGTCTTATGACCGTCCCACCTTTTTCCGAAAGCCCTGAATCCGCTCGCCCCTTTTTCCAAACCCTGCGTCGTCTGCGCGACGAAAATCAACACCTCTGCCCCTCTCTCACCGAGCTCTCCATGGGCATGTCCAACGACTTTACCGTCGCCATCGAAGAAGGCTCAACCACCGTTCGCATCGGCACCGCCATCTTCGGCAAACGCATCTACACCTGAGGCTAACCCTCCGCAAGATGTCCGCAGGTCTATCCTCGTCGTCTACGTCGTCCAGCCGCTTAGGATTTCTTGCGCAGCCACACCATCGCAATGCCCGCCAACAGCGCCGCAGCACCCCCTGCAAACAGCCCTGCCATCTCTCCCGAAAGCCGCACTTCCGGCTCCATCGCTCCCGCGTTCGCCGCATGGTGCATCACACCACGAGCCGCCATCCACCCAACGACCGCAGCCACCAGCAGCAGTAGCATCACGCGCAGCGCAACTCGCATTCTTACTCCCACTCAATCGTTCCCGGTGGCTTGGACGTAATGTCATACACCACGCGATTGATCCCCCGCACCTCGCTCACAATTCGGCTCGAAATCGCACGCAGCACCTCGTACGGCAGCGCCGCCCAGTCCGCCGTCATGCCGTCCTCGCTCTCCACCGCGCGAATCGCGCATGTATACGCATAGGTCCGCTGATCGCCCATCACGCCCACACTCTTCACCGGTAGCAGCACCGCAAAGCTCTGCCACACCTTCCGGTACAACCCGGCGCGCTTGATCTCCGCCGTACAAATCGCATCCGCCTCCTGCAAAATCGCCACGCGCTCCGGCGTCACCTCACCCAGAATCCGCACCGCCAGCCCCGGCCCCGGAAACGGCTGCCGCTCCAGAATCTCCTCCGGCATCTCCAGGTCGCGCCCGATCCTCCGCACCTCATCCTTGAACAAATCACGCAGCGGCTCAATCAGCTTCAGCTTCATGTCCTCCGGCAACCCACCCACATTATGGTGGCTCTTGATCACATGCGAGGGCCCATGAACACTGGACGATTCAATCACATCCGGATACAGCGTTCCCTGCACCAGCCACGCCACAGACTCGCCCGCAGCCTCGGCTGCAAGCAACTTCGCAGCCTCATCATCGAACACCGCAATAAACTCGTTACCGATCACCTTCCGCTTCTTCTCCGGATCCGTCACCCCCGCAAGCTTACTCAAAAATCTCTCCGACGCATCCACCGCGACTACATTCAGATGAAGTTCATCGCGCATCGTCTGCTGCACCTTCGCGAACTCATCCTTGCGCAGCACGCCATTGTTCACAAAAATGCACGTCAGCCGGTCCCCGATCGCCTTCGCCACCAGTACCGCCGCAACGCTCGAATCCACACCGCCCGATAGCCCGCAGATCGCGTGTCCCGTCGGCCCCACCTGCTCCCGAATCTTCGCCACCGTCGTCGCAATAAAGTGCTCCGGCGTCCAGTCCTGCTTCGCCCCGCAGATGTCTACCGCGAAGTTCCGCAGCATCTCCATCCCCTGCTTCGTATGCGCCACCTCCGGATGAAACTGCACCGCCCACATCTTCCGCGACTCGTCCGCAATCGCCGCAATCGCATTCGCCGTCCGAGCCGTCACCTTGAACCCCGGCGCCAGCTTCTCCGCGTGGTCCCCGTGCGACATCCACACCTCAAGCGTCTGCGGCAAGCCATGAAAGAGCTTTGTGGTCTCCTCCACATGCACCTCCGCGTGCCCATACTCGCGCGCATTCGCGGACACCACCTTGCCGCCCAGATGGTGCGTCATAAACTGCAGCCCGTAGCAGATCCCAAGCATCGGCAGACCCAGCTCCAGCAACTTCGGATCGGCCTTCGGTGCCGCATCGTCGTACACGCTCGAAGGGCCGCCAGACAGCACAATCCCCGCCGGTTGCAGCGCCAGCACCCGCTCCAGCGGTACCGTGCACGGTAGCACCACCGAGAACACATTGAACTCGCGAATCCGCCGAGCAATCAGCTGCGTATACTGCGATCCAAAATCCAGAATGACAATCGTCGAAGAGGCAAGGGCGGGCATTTCAATCGTATCCACGTTACAAGTGTAAATCGCTCAAGGAAGCAAAACTGCCTCTGGCCTCAACGCCCTCCACATCCGCAGATACGCCACCGCCCGCACCACATGAAAATAATCCAGCGCCGCCAGGTACAGCAGAATCACTCCGCACCACCACGTATTCAAAAACGTCTGTGTCGCTACCTCCGTAAACGGAAGCGGTGACGCGGAGAACACCATCGCCAGCACCAGCACCGCGATCTTCACGATGTTCATCACAAGGTTGATCTCCAGCAGCTTGCCGCGCGCAGACCTGCTCCGCAGCGCCTCTCCCAGCGCCGCTCCTGCTCCCAGATTTCGCTCCATCGCCAGCAGCGGAGCCAACTGAAACGGCCAGCTGAAGATCGCCCACAAAACATACAAGGCCAGGCTTCCGCAGATCACAATCGTGCAGTACAGCACCACATTCGGATCACCGCTGCGCCCCGTGATTGCCGTCCTTCCGGCCCACAACATCATCCAAACCCACGCCGCCCACACCGCCGCCAGCAACCCTATCCGCAGCCCGCCCAGCGCCAGCAGCGCCATCGGCCTTGCACGCAACGCCCTATCCCACCGCCGCAGCACCAGGCTTCTTCCCACCGCTCCCATCAGCCACCACAGCACCATAGCTAGCGGCACAAGCCACAACGCCACCGGCCGCATCACCACGCCAGTCGCCTTCGTCGCCACATCCATCGTGTGGAACGCCGCCACCGGCTGAAACACGGTCATCGCTCCCAGCGCGCCTGTATCCAGATGCACGCCGCGCCACCGCGGCAACAGCTTCCACGCTGCCATCCCCAGCATTAACACACATCTCATACAACTCTATCCTCCCCAACCTATACACCA
>JABBOG010000018.1:0-19451 GCA_019351975.1 Acidobacteriota bacterium | reverse complement strand
CAACAGCTTCAACGCTGCCATCCCCAGCACCGTCCCCCCAGCGCTCCACCGCCACAGCACCTCCAGCGCCGTCAGCGACGGCCGCCGCCACACCTCTCCCATCACCCCCACAAATGACTGCGTTCCGCGCACCGGCGCAATCGGCAATCCCTGTTCCCTCATCCCTGATCCCTGACTCACCGCACCACCACATTCACCAGTGTCCCCGAAGGCTTCGCAATCACAATATGCTTCACCACGGTCTTCCCCTCCAGCCGCGCCGCAACCTTCTCATCCGCCAGCGACGCTGCTCGCACCTCTGCCTCCTCCACTCCCGCCGCCAGCCTCAGCACCGTCACCAGCTTCCCATTCACCTGCACCGGCACCTCAATCTCGCTCTCCCGCGCCAGCTCCGCATCCGCCACCGGCCACGCCTGCTGAAATACGACTGACGTCTCACCCATCTGTTGCCACAACTCCGCCGCCAGAAACGGAGCGAACGGCGTCAGCATCAGCGTCAGTGAACGCAGCAACTCCGCCACCGTCGCCCGCGAAACCCGGCCCGCATCCATCGCCGGCTCAGCCGCCGAAATCTCATTCACCAGGATCATGATCGCCGCAATGCACGTGTTGAAGTGCCACCGTCCATCGAAGTCCGCCGTGATCTTGGCAATCGTCTGGTGCAGCGTCCGCAGCAGCGCCGCTCCATCCGCCGTCTGCCCGGCAAACTGCTCCGGCGCAGTCTCGTCCCCACGCACGCGGCTCTCCATCGCCCGCACCATTGGGGCATACTTCACCGTCAGCCGGTACACCCTCGCCAGAAACCGGCTGATCCCCGCAACGCCCTCTTCCTGCCACTCCAGGTCGCGGTCCGGCGGCGCGGCAAACAGCGCATACATCCGCGTCGCATCCGCTCCATACTTCTCAATCATCAAGTCCGGGCTCACCACATTGCCCTTGGACTTCGACATCTTCGCGCCGTCCTTGATCACCATCCCCTGCGTAAACAGCCGCTCCGCAGGCTCTCCATTCCTGATCAGCCCAAGGTCGCGCATCACCTTCGTCCAGAACCGCGAGTAGATCAAATGCAGAATCGCATGCTCCACGCCGCCAATATACTGGTCGATCGGAAACCAGTAGTTCGCCTTCTCCGAATCGAACGGCGCACCCGAATTCCGCGCATCCGTATACCGGTAGAAGTACCAGCTTGAATCCACGAACGTGTCCATCGTGTCCGTCTCGCGCCGCGCCGGCCCACCGCATACCGGGCATGTCGTGTTCACAAACTCCGCAACCCTCCCCAGCGGCGACCCGCCCTCCTGCGTAATCTCAATCTGCTCGGGCAGCAGCACCGGCAACGCACTCTCCGGCAGCGCAACGACTCCACCGGCCTTCAGGTCCGCATGCCCATTCGTGCAGTACACCATCGGTATCGGCGTCCCCCAATACCGCTGCCGGCTCACCCCCCAATCCTTCAGTCGATACGTCGTAGTCTTCTTCCCAAACCCATGCTCCTCCGCGAACCGCGCCATCGCCTCCTGCGCCTCCACCGGCGTCCTCCCCGTCCATTCACCGGAGTCCACCAGCGCTACACTCTCCTCATCCTCAAAGGGCAGATCAGTCGTCAAGCTGGTAAGCGAGCCGATGACGCGCTGAATCGGCAGGCCGTACTTCTGCGCAAACTCGAAGTCGCGCGCATCATGCGCCGGAACGCTCATGATCGCGCCCGTCCCATAATCCGCCAAAATATAATTCGCCACCCAGATCGGCAGCGTCTCTCCATTGAACGGGTTCACCGCCGTCTTCCCCGTCGCCACACCGTGCTTCTCAATGTTGCCGATGTCGCCGGTCTCGCGCGCCACCTTCTGCTGCGCGATCATCTCAGCCACAGCCGTCGCCAGCCCTGCATCCGACTTCACCCACTCCTTCACCAGCGGATGCTCCGGCGCCAGCTGAATCGACGTCGCACCAAAGATCGTATCCACTCGCGTCGTGAACACCGTGATCGCCGCCGTGTTCGACATCCCGCTGACGCGGAACTCCACATGCGCGCCCTCGCTGCGCCCAATCCAGTTGCGCTGCATCGTGCGCACCTTCTCAGGCCATCCCGGCATGGTGTCCAGACCATCGAGCAACTCATCCGCATACTTCGTAATCCGCAGGAACCACTGCTCCAACTCACGCTGCTCCACCAGCGTGTCCTCATGCCGCCAGCAGCATCCACCCACCACCTGCTCGTTCGCCAGCACTGTCGCGCACTTCGGGCACCAGTTCACCTTACTCGACCGCCGATACGCCAGCCCAGCCTCCACCATCTTCAAAAAGAACCACTGGTTCCACCGGTAGTACTCCGGCAGACACGTCGCAATCTCCGTCCCGGCCCAGTCATAGCTCAGCCCGATCCGCCGCATCTGCACCTTCATCTGCTCGATGTTCTTCAGCGTCCACGCGCGCGGCGGCGTCGCATTCTTCAGCGCCGCATTCTCCGCCGGCAGACCAAACGCATCCCACCCCATCGGGTGCAGCACATTAAACCCGCGCATCCGCATAAACCGCGCCAGCGCATCGCCAATCGCATAGTTCCGCACATGCCCCATGTGCAGCTGCCCACTGGGATACGGCAGCATCTCCAGGCAATAAAACTTTGGCTTCGAGCTCTTCTCCGGCCCACTCACCGGCTCCGCCGCATACAGCGTCGCATCCGCATCCCACACAGCCTGCCACCGCGGCTCAATCTCCGCCGGGTTATACCGTTGCGGCTCCTGTGCCTGCCCTACCAAACCCTGCGCATCATTCTTCTCAATCTCTTGCATACACCGATTGTAAAGAAAGTTAACCGCACCCATCTCTTACACGCTATGTTTCATACACTTCACGCAAGATGCCGCACGCCATACTCACGCCGTCATCCTGAGCGAAGCGGTTGCACGCTGTGCAATCGCGCAGTCGAAGGACCCCGATGAACTTCACGTCGCCCATCCCCATTGGTCCTTTTCGAGAACAACCGCAGGATGCCCCATTCATGCCGACGGCCCTATCGTCGGCATGAATGGGAAACCACGAACCCTTCACCCGCAATCCTACCCTGCGCTGAGCGCCCGCAGCGCCATCACATTCCGCATCTCGTCGCCCGGCTCATCCACCGGAGTCTCCGCGATAAACGCCGCGCCCTCAAACCGCGCATCGTGCAGCAGCCGCCTGAACGCCGCCGCCCCAATCGTCCCTTCCCCAATATGCTCGTGCCGGTCCAGCTTCGACCCCATCGCAGCCTTCGCATCGTTGCAGTGCCACACCTTCACCGCCTCAAACCCCACCGTCTCGCCCACCAGCCGCATCGTCGCCTCGTACCCCTCCGTCGTCACCAGGTCATAGCCCGCCACATGCGTATGGCACGTATCCAGGCACACCCCCATCGGAGCACACGCCCGCAGCCGCTCCACCAGCTCCGCCACCTGCTCAAAGCTCCCGCCCAGCGAGAACTCCGCGCCCGCCGTATTCTCAATCAGAATCCGAAACGCGTGGTCCTGCCACTTCAAACCTTCGCCCAAAGAACCTATCGCCCGCTCGATTCCCTGTGCCGCGAGCCGCAGCCCCTCCTCGCGCGTCAACCCCTTCCAACTCCCCGGGTGCAGCACCAGAAACTCCGCGCCTAGAGCCAGCGCACGCTCCACCTCACCCCGAAACGCCGCCACCGACTTCTCCCGCACGCTCTCCGTCTGCGAGCACAGATTGATCAAATAGCTTGCATGCACCGCCACCGGATGCACATCCAGATCCCCCCGCAGCGCGCGCATCTTCGCCGCTTCCTCCGGCTTCACCGGTCCCGCCTTCCACTGCCTCGGGCTCGCGCTGAAGATCTGGAACGTATTCGCACCCGCATCCACCGCCCGCTGCACCGCCGTAAAGCATCCCCCACTCGTTCCTATATGCACGCCAATCCGTTTCTTTGCCATACATTCAGCCTATCGCAACACCACCGCGCTATCATCATCCTCATGGCTCAACCACAGTCCTACAAACACCACGCGCGCTACGACCCGCCTTTTCACTTCTTCATCATCCCCATGCTTCTGCTCAACCTCATCTTCGCGATCTACGCGACCATCCACGCTTGGCCCGCATTCGAGCACACGCACCTCTGGTGGATCGCCATGTCTCTGGTCTTCTTTGCCATGGCCGGCGTCAGCCGCATGTCCGCCCTCCGCGCACAGGATCGCGTCATCCGCCTCGAAGAGCAACTCCGCCTCGCCGACCTCCTGCCCGAAGATCAGCTCGGCCTCATCGACGCCATCACCCTCCCGCAGTTCATCGCCCTGCGCTTCGCACCCGACGCCGAACTCGCCGCTCTCGCCCAGCGCGCCGCCGCAGAAAACCTGACCGGCGACCAGATCAAGCGCAGCATCGCCACCTGGCGTCCCGACCACCACCGCGTCTAGCACAACACCAGCATCCCCCGACATAGCCCAAATCAGGCCGAACCAACAGATTGCCGCAGCGGTCTAGCGCCAGCTTTCTTCTTTTGTCATCCCTAATGGACTCTGCGCCCCACCCAATACCTCAAGCCTCTACAACAGCCTCAAGCTGCCGGGCCTTGCGCACCGTGTTCAGCCGCTCGTTTGTTTTTTCTGTCGGCGCAAGAAAGATCTCCCCACCCCACCTGGCCTCCACCACCTTCATCGTTAGACGATCCACATTCACGTCCACAAACGTAGGCTCCCCAGCCCTGTCGTTCGGCCCATGTTGATAGAGCGACAGAAGACCCTGCCCCGCCGCCTCGATCACTCGGCCCAACACCTCGTCCGGCGTCAATCTCCACAACACCGACGCCGCGTCCACATAAGCCCGCAGCGCGTCCTCATCGAGCGCGCACTGAAGCAAATCTTCTTCAAGCATCAGACTCTGCTCCACCCTCTGTATCTCCCGGTACCTGGCACCACATTACACATCGAGTCAACGAAACAGCCGTTTAGTACACGTCCCTCTGGTAGCGCTTCTGCTTCTTCATCGCTGCAAGGTACTCATTCGCTTGCTCCAGCGTCCCATTCGACCCCAATGCAATCGTATCCAGCAGCGCCTGCTCCACGTCTTTCGCCATCCGCGTCGCATCGCCGCATACATAGAAGTACGCTCCGCGCTCCAGCCACGCATACAGCTCCGCGCTGTTCTCACGCATCCGGTCCTGCACGTAGATCTTCTTCTCCTGGTCGCGCGAGAACGCCGTATGCAGCTTCGTCAGCAGCCCACTGGCATGCATCGCCAGAAACTGCTCCTTGTACAGATAATCCGAGACCGACCGCTGCTCCCCAAAGAACAGCCAATTATCGCCCTTGTGTCCCAGTGCCTCACGATGCTCCAGAAACGCCCGGAAGGGCGCAATTCCCGTTCCCGGTCCGATCATGATAATCGGCGCATTCGTATCCTCTGGCAGCCGAAACGCATTATTCTCGTGCAAAAACACCGGCAGCATCTCTCCCACCGGTGCCCGCTCACCCAGCAGCCCCGACGTAACACCCTGACGCTCCATCCCGTGCGAATTGTACCGCACCACCCTCACCGTCAACTGCACCTGGTTCGGATGCGCAGCCTGACTCGATGCAATCGAGTACATCCGCGGCGTTAACCGTTGCAATACATTGAACAGCTCCTGAGGATTCTTGATGATCCCCGGAAACTCCGTGATCAGGTCGATGAACTCGCGGCCCCAGACATACTCTTCGGCCACAGCCTTGTTCGCAGGTCCCGTCAGCGCCTTCAACGCCTCCGGCGCATTCTCCCCCGCCAACTTCGCATATTGGTTTACGCTACCGCGCGCAAGCTTTCCAATCCCCAACCGAGACGTTAACGCCTCCAGGAAAGAAATCTCCACCTTGTAATGATCCAGCACGCGCTCCGTGCCGTCGAAACCCAGCGCCTTCAGTACTGCCTGCACAGCCTCATCGCGGTTGGTTGGAATAACGCCTAGTGCATCGCCTGGCGTGTAGTCCATCCCCTCCTCCAGCTCCATCTCGATGTGAATCGTCTCTTTTTCCGATTCAGGTCCCGTGAGCAGCCGGTTTACTTGGACCTTTGACGAATACGGCTGGTTGCGCGTGTACTTGCTTGCATGACCCGAACCCGAAGCTTCGGTCTCCGTGGAAGTTTCTACGATTGTCTCGCTCATATCTCTCAATCCTAATCAATCACAATGCGCATCGAACCAAAATAATTTCAGCGCGGTATCGAACTACATAGCAGGCGGATGGTGCGGATCGACAACGCTCTTCCCGTGCAGCGCCTTCTCCCCAGCTCCCGGCGGATTCACCAGGTCACGCAGTTCCTTGCTCGGCTTGAAAAACGGAACCCGCTTTGCCGGTACAGCCACTGACTCGCCCGTCTTCGGATTCCGTCCCGTTCGCGGCTTCCTCTGCCGCGAACGAAAGCTGCCAAAGCCGCGAACTTCAACCTTATCGTTCGCCCGCAACGCTTCGATCACAGACTCAAACAACGTCTCGACGATCACCTCACCGTCACGGCGCGTAAGATCCCCAAGTGCAGTAACGTGATCCACCAGATCAGCCTTCGTCATGAAACCTCCTGCAAGCAATATGATTGGCGCGCCTCAGCCTATCTAAAATCCCTGTCTACATACAATGACGTGGCTTTTTAAGAAAGGTTGCCAATGCGGAACGCAACCACGTTATTTTCCATCATCATAAGGTCACGCGACTACATAAGGGTATCGCGCGTACAAGTCTATCGTAACCCGATTCACCCTCGGGCCGCCTCACTTCCACAGAAAATAAAAACCCGGCGAATGATTCAACATCTGCGTCGGGTTTGGAAACAAATCGTCCGCATTGCCGCTCAGCCACGCAAGCAGGCCGTGTTTCTCCTTGCTCGGCTCCACAATATTTGGCTCGCCATTGATCCCGACAGATCGCGCCGTATCGACGAGCGCCATACGATAGCCACCCTGCGCGTCGATCAGACCTAGCGGCACCGCCTGTTCGCCCGTCCACACCTGCCCCGTTGCCAGCAGAGCAACCTTGCTCTCCGGCATGTGCCGCCCCTCCGCCACATCATGCACAAACTGCCCATACATGTTGTCCACCAGAGACTGAAAATATGCCTCTTCCTTTGGCGTCATCTCACGCGTCGGATCGCCCGCATCTTTAAGGTCCCCGCGCGTGATCGTCACATTCTTCAGCTTCGCCCATCGCATCAGGTCGCCGTAGTTCGTCCACTCCATAATCACGCCAATCGATCCCACCACCGACGCCGGATTTGCATAGATCTTGTCGCACGCCGACGCAATGTAGTACGCTCCAGAGGCTCCCACCGACTCCACCGAGGCCACAATCTTCTTATGCTTCTCCCGCCGCACCCGCAGCACCTCGTGA
Source organism: Acidobacteriota bacterium (assembly GCA_019351975.1). Classification (GTDB taxonomy): domain Bacteria; phylum Acidobacteriota; class Terriglobia; order Terriglobales; family Acidobacteriaceae; genus Granulicella. The sequence continues at coordinate 12,093 of JABBOG010000018.1, read as the reverse complement.
TAAATCTCCTGTGACGCCGCGGCCCCGCCTCCAGGAGAGTTAATATGCAGCACAATCGCCTTAATATCGTCGCTGTCCCCATACGTCTGTAGCTGACTGTCGATCTTGTCCGCATCCGCAATCACACCCGACACATCGACCACAGCAATCGAATCCTTGTCGAAGCTCCCATCATCACCCGAGTCCGTCATAAGACTCTTAACCGTCGACGCCAGAACGACGCACACCACGATCACTACAACGCCCACAATTCCCGTAGTAATCGCAACCCAAAACCACGTCGAACGCCGACGCGGGGGTGCCTCAAAGCCTCCCCGAGGTGCACCGCGAAACTCCGATGAATCGACTGCCTGCGACCCCCACTCCTTCGTCGAGCCAGGCGATTGGACGTAAGGTGGCTGCGTGGGGGTTGGAGGCGGCGGGATAAAATCCGACATGCGCTGAGTCTACCAGTTGTTTTCGTTTCTCCAATGCTCCCCACCGCCTTGCATCAGCTCAAATTTCTTTGCACAATCTTGCAACATTCGTACGTCCAAATTGCCCGCTACGAGCGTCTATCTTATAGGCACCGTCAAACAACAGCACTAAATACCCCTAACGTTGTGAAACTTGCCAACAACGTAATGGAAAGCCAACGCTGCTTATACACTGGCATAACGAAAGGTCTCAATAGTTCATGTCCCAGCCTCGCCTCAGCATCGTCATTCCGGCATATAACGAAAGTGCTCGCATCGACGCAACGCTCGCGCGCGTCCTCGAATGCGTCGGGAATCGCCACTGGGACGCCGAAATTCTCGTCGTCGACGATGGATCCACAGACACCACCGTCTCCGCCATTCAGGCTTGGATGGCCCGCGCTCCTCAAGTCAAGCTCATCCGCAATCCCGGAAACCGCGGCAAAGGCTACTCCGTTCGCAACGGCCTCCTGCAAGCTAGCGGCGATATCGTCATGTTCACCGACGCCGATCTCTCCGCCCCCATCGAAGAAGCCGAACGCCTCTTCGAAGCGATTGACGCCGGTGCTGACGTTGCCATCGGCTCTCGCTGGCTCGATAAGCAAAAACAAACCGTCCACCAACCCATCTACCGCCGTTTTTTTGGCCGCTGCTTCAACGGCGTCACCCGCGGCCTGATCGGCTTGCCCTACAAGGACACCCAATGCGGTTTTAAGGCCTTCCGCCGCGAAGCCGCCCAGACCATCTTCCGCCTTCAAACCATCGAGCGCTGGGGGTTCGACCCAGAAATCCTCTTCATTGCACGCAAGCTGAAGTACACGATCGTCGAGGTCCCCGTCACCTGGGGCCACGACGAACGCAGCCGCATCAGCTACCTTAAAGACGGCACCAAAATGCTCGAAGAGATGGCCGAAATACGTGCCAACTCCCTCCGCGGCCGCTACGATAAAGCCATCGCAGCCATGCGCGACACAAGCACCATGATCACCCCCCAGGTCGAACACGCTAAACACCTCAAAGCCCTCTAGTCTCGACAACAATCTCCAGGTAGAACACCTTGCCACGAGATTACCGAGACAGCAGAAATTTGTTGTGTTCATGTCCTCCATCCAATAGGCTCTATCTCCAGAACCAACTTGGACAGGGTCTGTTGTGCGAGTACCGCCTTATATGCACGCAGGCATCAATCCCAAATGCGAAAATAGTTGTCGCTGCTCCTTTCAGAGGTTCCTGTTTGCTACGCTCCTTCTTTATCGGTCTGTCAACCAATAAACCCTTTCGCGCCTTCTCCGAACGCTCCTCCATGGGACGCCGCGTCTCACGCCGCTTCGTGGCCGGCATGTCCGTCGACGAAGCCATCGCCGCCGCCGCCCAACTTAACGCCGAAGGCATCGATGTCTCCCTTGACTCCCTCGGTGAAAGCGTCCTTCAGGTCACACAGGCTGAAGCCAGCGCCGCAGTCTATCACCAACTGCTCGACGCAATCGCCGCCCGCGGACTTCGTGCCAACGTAAGCGTCAAGCTCACCCAGGTCGGCATGGACATCGGTGGACCCTCCGCCGGGCCAGCCCTCGCCGAGCGCATCGTCGGCGAAATCGTCGCCCACGCCTTCCACACCCAAAACTTCGTCCGCATCGATATGGAAAGCTCCGAGTATACCGAGCCCACCCTGCAGCTCACCGAGCGACTGCATCAGCAGTATCCCGGAGCCGTCGGCACCGTCCTTCAGGCCTACCTCTTCCGCACAGAACAGGACGCCAGTCGTCTCATCGCCCAAGGCATCCGCATCCGCCTTTGCAAAGGTGCTTACAAAGAGCCCGCAACAATCGCTTTCCCCGCCAAGCTCGACGTTGACACCAACTATTGCAAGCTCATGAGGCACCTCGTCAGCAGCCCTGTCTTCTGCGGCATCGCCACCCACGACGAAGTCATCATCGACGACCTCCGCCGCTTCGTCGCGGAGCACAACATCGACAAGCGCGCTTTCGAGTTCCAAATGCTGTACGGAATCCGTCGCGACTTACAGCGCAAACTCGCCGCCGAAGGCTTCGGTGTCCGTGTCTACGTACCTTTCGGAACCGAATGGTACCCCTACTTTATGCGCCGCCTCGCAGAACGCCCCGCCAACGTCCTCTTCCTTGCAAAAAACTTCTTCAAGAGCTGACGCATTCCTCTTGCCTCAGCTCAGCATCGACAGAAGAAGACCAGGAGCAACTCTCTAATTGGGAACAGATACACTCAGGCTTCCCTCCGGCGAAAGGCCCTTGACCGTGGCCTCATGCATCTGGTTGACGAGCGCCGCATGATCCTTGGCCTCTTTATCCATCGTGCGAGTCTTGTCGAACTCTGCCTGCGCCTCACCTTTCATACCCGCTGCCTTATAAAGCCGTGCAAGCCTCCAATGCACCTGCACATCGCCCGGATTCAATCGCGCGGCAACCTTGAACTCCCGCAGCGCCTCGCTCTGTCGGCCCTCCTCACTATCCACAACGCCAACATCCAAATGCGCCAACTCTAACTGAGGGTCAATACGCAACGCGCGCTCGAGCAAGGGCGTCGCCTTCTTACCCATCTCCATATGAATGTCTGTATCAGCGAGGTACGTCAGCGCCTCAGCATCATCTGGATCGATAGCTAGCTCCGCGTTGAACTCTTGCGCGGCTTCGTCAAACTCCTTGGAGCGCCACAGCAAATAACCCAACCCAAAGTGAACATGTGGCATCCGCGGATCCGCCTTCACGGCCGCTCGAAACTGTTGCAACGCTCCTGCGTCATTCCCCAGCCCATCAAATGCCTCACCGGCAAGCATGTCCGCTTCCGCAGACTCTGAGTTCAACTCCAGAATCTGTGCATAGACATCCAACACGCACTGATACTGCTTTGACCATAAACAGCTCTGCGCTAACGCGAGCCGAAATGGCAGATTCTGCGCGTTACCTGCCGCAGCAAGCTTCAGATATGGAATCGCAGCGCTATATCTACCGAGACCAAAGTCGGCAAGGCCAATCAAGGTTTGAAAGCGCAGCGCCTCCGGAGATGAGGGTGGTTCACTTCTGAGAAGGGCCGTAAAGATACGTACAGCAGCATCCAGCGCACCAGACTTGAACAGTGAAAGCGCCAGATTCAGCCGCAGCCCTGGTATCGCCGGGTTCAGTGCGAGGGCTTTGCGATACATTGGCACCGCCTCTTTATACCGTTGCTGATGCGCTTCAATGAGCCCTAGATTTGCATAGGCATCTGCATTGTCCGGATGCTCCTTGAGCTCAGCACGCCACGCCGCCTCTGCTTCACTGTCATTTCCCTGCATCTCGAACGCCATCGCTTCTTTGCTCTGATCGTCCCAGTTTCTTACCTTCTGGCACAATCCCGGCATAGCTGCCGCAGACAGTATCACTAGAGCCATCACGAGATAGGCAAACCGCTTCAAATTCTCACCATTGGCATCTTCGCCGCTTGAAGCCTCTTATGCAAACTTGACTCCACAATAAGAAAAAAGCGCAGCAGGAGCATCACTGCTGCGCGGAGGTAGAGAAGCAATACATCAGAAAATAAACTTGCCTCCAAGTTCCAGATTGCGCGATCCATAGTCACTCGTAACTTGTCCGAAGTTTGGGTCATGCGATCCTGTATCAATTCCCGAAAACTCAGTATGGTTGAAGGTGTTGAATGTCTCGAATCTTAGCTCAATCCTCGGCATCCCATGACCAGAAAGCGCGATTGCCTTGAATAAAGACAGGTTCCAATTGTCGAGTCCAGGCCCTACCACCGCATCTTTTCTCGCGTTTCCAAAACCTTGATTTGGGCCTCCGTTCCAAGGTGCTACTGGATCCGCAAAAGATGCCGTCGTAAACCACGCTTCTTTAGTCTTCGGATATTTCACCTTCGCTACTAAGTTTGGGCGGTTGGTAAAGCAGCACCCCAACCCTACGACATCCGATCCCGTATAAGTGATGTACTGCGGCGTACCGCTCTCGACCGTAGTAATTCCGGAGATCGACCATCCACCCAGAATCTCCCGCGCCGCAAGACTCCTGTTGTGCTCGAAGAATGGCAGTGCATACACATAACTCGCATTCAGAATATTCCGCCGATCCAGTGATCCAGAGCCATAGTCGTAGTGCGGATCGAAAGGATCTGACAGAACCGCTAGATCACCGCTCACCTCATCCAGTTCATGCGAGAGAGTATACGCAATCTGCACCGTGAAACCCTTACGATTTTCTACGCGTATCCCCGCCTGCAACGAGTTGTAGTTGAAGTTCGTCTCGTTTTCTTCTTGATCGATCGCACTAAACCCTGGGAAGATGCGATACAAGTTCGCGTTCAATGTTCCATTCGCCACACCCTTTCGATCGTCGAACGGGTTTGCTGCATTATTGGGGTCCGTCAATGGCAACGTATTAATCTGTCTGTCGTCATCTTGGTCCCAGCCTAGAGAACCAACATATTGCACCACCGCAATCACCGATTTAGCGATCTCTCGTTGAACGCCCAAACTGAAATCAGCCGTTCCGGGAGGTGGATAATTGTACTTAATATTGGTCAAATCCGATGGGAAAGTCTGCGATGTCGTCGCGCCGGTCAAAGCACTCGTATTCGGATTCGAGAAGTAAACGTTTGTTGCAGAGGGCTGATACGCAAACGGTGGATTCAAGGCGGCGTTGTAAACGTTGTTTCCCTGCACACGCTCATAGAACATGCCGAAGCCGCCTCGTACAACTGTTTTTCCATCAGCACCTGCGCTATAGGCAAATCCAACTCTCGGCTCAAATGTGTCGTACTTGCTGGGTACGCCACCTCGCGGGAATCCTCCAACCCCTGCTTCGCGGATCCCGTTCAAGTAGAAGGGCGTCCCGTTGTACAACGAGAGAGAACCCGGGGTGAGCGTGCCGGATGCACTTACAGGATTACCCAATGCAAAGTTGTAATCTGCTGGGACGAAGTTTGCGAATTGGTTATAACGCTCATAAGCTTGCGGAAGCCCGTCATATCGGAGACCAAGATTAAGCGTCAAGCGAGGCGTTATGTGCCAGTTATCGTTGGCATAAAAGCCATAATTATTATTGACCCAATGCTTTGTTGCGAGGGATTCCAACTGAGTGAAGCTTGAAGCGTCACCTAATAAAAAGTTGATATAAGAGTCGCCGGAAAACGCGCTCGAGTTGAATACTGCCGTTCCCTGCGTGTTAGCTTGCAGTTGCTGATTCTTGTAGTCATGCAGCCAACTTACTCCGAACTTCAACTGGTGATGACCTTTGATCCAGGAAAGATCATCACGGTATTCAAATCCTTCATAACCATTTTTCCATGGAAAATACGACTCGCTCCACGTGGTATTCAGCGGTGTACCTTGCAGGTCTATCTCAGGAAAATCATGACCGGCATTATTTGCCACCGGGAAGAAACTCGTCGCTGACCAATCACTTGGCAGTGTAAACGAATTACCTTTACCTACTGCAACCGGAGTGAGTGTGATCTTATTGCCGCTGTAATAAAACGCGGTCTCGTTCAATAAGCTTGGAGTGTAAGTTTGACTTAGCTTAATAGCCACTGAATACGAAGGGTTATTCATAAGTGTTCCGACCGTGGGATATGTACTATCTCCCCAAAGCGGAGGAACAAACGTCTGCTGATCTGTGTCATGCAGATAGTGCCCCATAAGCTGCATCTTGCTATTGATTGCATGGTCGATGCGCACAATGTCGTCACGTACATTATTCGGTGCCGGTATCGATGTAATATATTGCGCATTTCCGTGGTTCGGACGTGGGAACGTTCCAGCGTTCAACTCAAGCACGGCATTGGGATCAAAAAGGTTCGCAGGAATCACGTTATTCGGAAACGGGCTGCCCATCGTCAGTCCGTCAGCGGTGTAAAGTGCAAGCTTCGCAGGGTCCGAAGTCTCAGGAACAACCGGCACCGTACCTCCAGTCGGAACAGTATAGGCAAGAGCTGTACCTGCCGTAGGAAAATTTGAAGCTTGAATCGTATTGACAACAGATGGTGAACTCCCTTCGATCAGCCGCCTCCACTCTTCGTTCCAGAAGAAAAAAGTCCTATCTTTCTTTTCGTTATAGAGATGTGGAATCCACAGAGGTCCGCTTATGTTAGCGCCGGGTTCATTCAGGTCAAACTCAGGTGTCGACTTACTAAAATAATCAGCTGCATTGTAAGCCGTGTTGCGATTGAACTCATAAATCTCGCCATGGTAGTGGGTAGTTCCAGACTTGATAACCATCACTATCGTTCCGCCTGAACCGATTCCATAGTCAGGAGAATAGTTACTATCCAAAGTTTGAAACTCGGCGATAGCATCCTGAGATGGGAGATTCATGAAACACCCACCGCAGCCGCGGTCGTTCTGCTCTCCGCCGTCCAACAGATAAATATTATGACCTGCGCGAGTACCATCAAAGCTGATGCCGTTTGCTGCGGTCAACGCGTTGATACCACCAAATTGTGGAAGGTTGTTCGAGACACCCAGGCCCAGCGCGGCAAGTGAAGTAATATTTCGCCCGTTTGTCGACAACTCAGTAACCTGCTGACCACTGATCAGAGTACTTACCTCACTCGTTTCAGATTGAACCTGCAGAGCATCTGCCGCTACCATTACGGTCTGCGTCTGGCTTCCCACGGTGAGAGAAACGTCTGCTTCAATCGTCGCAGCAACATTTACGACAATGTTTGTCTTTGTGTACCTCTGAAATCCTGGGGCCGACACTGTAAGCGTGTAGGACCCAATACCAAGGTTGGGGAAACGATACGCTCCCACACTATTTGAGACTAGACTCCTCACTTGTCCGGTCGCCGAATCGGTCAAGCGAATCGCCGCGTCAGGCACCATGGCGCCGCTCGGGTCCGATACAGTCCCATTGATGGTTGCATTATCCTGTGCAAACGCTCTTCCCGTTACTCCTGGAAACATCGAAATACATGCAAAGCAGGCCGCCAAACCTACTAAGGACGATTTCTTCGACAACCGGCGCTTCATTGCAAGATGAACTCTGGACCAAAGTTGAATCACAATATCCCCCTTAAAGTAGTAAGTCGTGTTGCTCTCTCGTTATGTCTTGTTGCTGCACATCGTTACTGCAATCTGAAAGTGCCTGCGCCTGCCTGTAATTCAGTAGCCCTCGTACGAAGAAGAGCGGTCACTCTGCCGAGCACGCGACAAATCGCCCTGCCCGAAAACGCTTTCCCGCCCCCGCTGCGCCAAATCAGCTCGCTCGCTTTGACCGTACGTTGGAAATCGTTTTCTGAAGCAGAAAATTTCTACGCTTTCGCTCTAAGTCTGTCAAGAATATTTTCGGTCTCGCGCTTCGCTCACCTGAGCGCTCCCCTCGCCCGCAACATTAGAATAGGTTGCAACGATGAAGACACCTCAAGGCAAAACCATGGCATCGCGAGCAGCCATCGTCATTCTCCTCTGTTCAGCGGCCCTCGCTCGTGCATTTGCCCAACACAGTCCTCCGGCCGTCCAGCCGGCCACACCTCAACTCGTCGATATCACGGAGAAAACTGGCATCCATTTCAACCATCTCTCCTCCCCCGAAGACCGCTATATCGTCGAATCCATGAGCGGTGGCGTGGCGCTTATCGACTACGATCGTGACGGCTGGCCAGACATCTACTTCACCAACGCGCCCGACGTTGATATGGCGCTCGCCGGCACAAAGGCGCGCAGCGCCCTCTACCACAACAATCGCGACGGCACCTTTACCGACGTCACCGACAAAGCCGGCGTAGGTTTCCCCTGCTGGGCCATGGGCGTCTCCGTCGGCGATTACAATAACGACGGATGGCCCGACCTCCTCGTCTCCTGTTTCGGTGGCGTCATTCTTTACCGCAATAACGGTGACGGCACCTTCACCGACGTCACGAAGGCCGCTGGCCTTAGCATCGATCACGGATGGGCCACCGGCGCTTCCTTCGGCGACTACAACAACGACGGCTTCGTCGACCTCTTCGTCCCTCACTACGTTGACCTCAACCTCAAAGACCTTCCTACTCTCGGCTCCAAGAAAACCTGCTTGTATCACGAAATTCCGGTACAGTGTGGACCTCGCGGCCTACCCGGATCGCCCGATAATCTTTACCGTAACAACGGAGACGGCACCTTCACAGACGTCTCAAAACAGGCTGGCGTAGACGATCCCCAGCATTTCTTCGGCCTGACCTCTATTTGGTCGGACTTTGCTGGCAACGGTAAGCTTGGGCTCTTCGTCGCCAACGACGGCGGCCCCAATTACCTCTATCAGAATGACGGCCGCGGAAAGTTCACCGACATGGCCTACCAGTCCGGAGCGGCACTCAATCAGGACGGCAGCGAGCAGGCCAACATGGGCATCGCACTCGGAGACTATAACCACACAGGGCGCTTCTCCATTGCCATCACGCACTTCAGCGAGGAGTATACCACCCTCTTCCGCAACGATGGCAACCTCAATTTCAACGACGTCTCGTACCAAGCAGGGTTTGCACCCGCAACGAGTCCCTACGTCGGCTGGGGCGACGCTTTCTTTGACCTCGATAACGATGGCTGGCTGGACTTCGTGCAGGTGGACGGCCACGTCTACCCTCAGGTCGATACTAAATCCATTGGCACAGCCTATCGCGAGCCGAAACTACTCTTCCAAAACCTGCATAACGGGAAGTTCCGCAATATTAGTGCACTCGCTGGCCCTGCCATTCAAGTCCCGCAGATCAGCCGCGGCCTCGCTGTCGGCGACATCTTCAACGACGGACACCTCGAACTTGTCGTTGAAAATCTCGAAGGCGGCCCCATGATTCTCCGCACCGAATCCGCTGAGAACAATCACTGGATTAGCCTGGAACTAGCCGGCACAAAGAGCAACCGTCTTGCCCTCAACGCACGCATTCGCATCACCTCAGGAAGCCTCACGCAGATCGGTGAAGTTCTGAGCGGAGGAAGCTATATCTCCCAGAACGATCTCCGCCTGCACTTTGGGCTCGGAGCCGCCACCAAAGCAGATACGGTAGAGATCACCTGGCCCTCTGGCACAAAAGAGATCATCAAAGACCTGCCCGCCGATCACTTCTACTCCGTTCTGGAAGGACATGGCGTCGTACCCCATCGCTATATCGTCCCTCCACCTCCGAAATAGTATCGATAGATGAGAACACTTTCCTTTGCCAGAGAAACCATTTCACGCAGCCGTCCGATTCACATCCACAGCGAATGAGTTCTACTGCCCGTGTTCATCCGGAGGCAGCAACGGCGCCACATGAATCAACTGCGTCAACGCGGAACGCTGCGCCAGATTCATCCACGCGTACTGCGGACCGAATAAGGCATTCATCCGTTGCTGCGGCGGCAGCTGTCGTAGCTGTCGAAAGCTTCGCCCCACAGCTTTGCGCTGATCCAGCGGAAGCGCTCCCCAAACCTGCATCGCCTGTCGCACCTCAGCGCGCTGTACCGGTGACAGCCGCTCCATAGCCTCCGTATGCTGAATAATTCGCTGCCTTTGCGCTGGCGACATCTCATTCAGTTGCGCCAACCTCCCACGCATACGCTGTTGCGTAGGAGTTGGCAGTTCGTTAAATCCAGGCTCTTGCTCCAACGCTCTCTCTTGCTGCTCTAGCGTCATCCCTTGATGCTGATTCATCCACTCCGCGAGGTGCTCACCGTGAGGACGAAGAAACCCTCCCACCCTCGGACCACCAGGTTGGCTATATTGGTGATTCGGTCCTGCGCTCCCTGGCTGGGATGGCGGCTGCGGACGCCGTTCAATCGGTGCCCCATCCTGTTGCGCTCCTGCCGACGCTTGTATCACTGTCGTAGATTCGCGCTCGATCACAGCAGCGGTGCACGGTTTCGCCAGCGTTGCGCAGCTAACCAGAACGAAGGCTGCTGCTTGCACCGAGCACATCGAGCCGCGAAATGTATGTCTATATCGCATTCCTGTCGAACTTCATCCCAGCTATACAACCAGCTGTAACGTCGATAAGCGTATGGAACCTTTACGCACCATCCTACCGTACATATATGTCTACGTCGTAGGCGGAGTCGATCCGTCATCGCTGCCTGAGTCAAGTAGCTGGTCCATCTGCTGAAGTGTCTGTGCGTTATTGTCCATGACCTTCAAGTCGTTCACCGTCGGCGACACCTGCGCTTGCACCGTCGTATGTTGATACAGCCCTAAAAACGTACCGCCGCCGCCTAGCACCAACACCAGAGCCAGTCCTCCAGCCATTACCGGCCGCACACCTCGCTCTGTGCTGTACAACAGATACGATCTCAACCTGCTCCACAACCCTTCCGGCGCCGCCTCCGATGCTTCTCGCAGCCGCGCGTGCAGCTTTGCATCGAAGTAAGTCGAAGGCTCCGGCACACTCCAGGTATCCAGCAACTCAACCGCCGCCTGCAGGGACTCAAGTTCGGTTCTGCATTCGCTGCACGCTTGCAAATGTTCCGCTACCGCGCGATGCTGCAAGAGGAAGCCATCGTCGAGCAACAGATCCGGGAGATAACTACGGCAAGTCTTGCAATCAGCTTTCAGGTTCATCGTCATGTCTTTCATCTCACTACCCTTTGGGTGCCACATTCTTCGGCGCTGCGAACCATCAGTTCCTACACAAAATCCTTTAGATTCGTTCGCAGTGTTTGATATGCACGGAATAAAAGCGACTTCGTCGCGGACTCCGAGAGCTTCAGCACATCGCCAATCTGCTTGTAATCCATGCCTTCATACTTGTGCATCAACACCGCCATCCTCTGCCGCTCCGGCAAAGCCAATACATGCTTCCGAATCGCCTGCATCCGCTCGCGACGCACCAGATTCATCTCTGCCGACGGCGTCACATCTGCTACATCCGGCGTCGTTCCAGTCTCGGCATCCGTCTCGTCCAGATACACCGTAGACGCAGTCCGCTCCTGTCGATGATCTCTTGCATAATTCACGCCCAAATTTGTCGCAATCCGATACAGCCAGGTACTGAACTTCGCCTCCGCCCGATACGTCTCCCGAGACTTGTACACGCGCAGAAAAACCTCCTGCGCAAGCTCTTCTCCAACTGCCTGGTTATGCACCATACGGAACATAAAGTGCACAATCGGCTTGCGATACTTCGCCAGAAGCACATCGAAGGCGGCCATATTTCCAGCCTTCAACTCCAGCATCACTGCTGCATCGCTCAGACCGGAGAAATCTCCGCGAGCAATCGCCAGCCGCCGCGCCTCCTGCTCCTGAGGCGTCATCGCCACAGCATCCGGCGCTTGAGCCTCGCGCAAACGCTCTGCGTTGTTCAGAACTCCGGGATGGATCGCTAACGCTCCCATATCTTCCGTAACACCATCTCCGCCCGTAGGTTGCGCAAAATCGTCGCTGTCGCGCGATTTATTTGCATCGCTACCTTCAAACACCCGATCTGGACGAAAAGATGACATCAGCCCGTAATTGTACCTGTAGCAGTAGCTTCTGAACCAACCCTACCCTCCACCTGGCAAAACGAGTTGGCGAGCGCACCGCTCAGTGCTATCCTTAGACATCGAAGCCGTGCCCCATCAGCATGTTGCTCCACGAGTCCTCGTCATCGTACGAACGGGCGCATAACTCAGCGGTAGAGTGCCACCTTCACACGGTGGAAGTCGTAGGTTCGAATCCTGCTGTGCCCACCA
>JABBOG010000017.1:28095-63997 GCA_019351975.1 Acidobacteriota bacterium | reverse complement strand
ACAATCCGCTCAGGGAATGCAATAAGACGAAATCAGAGGTTTTTCCGCAGCCTGTGAAGCCCCTGGGTTTGGGGAGGGGGATGGACGGGCTGAAGCCCGTCCCCTTCAAGGCGACGAGGGTTTGGGTGAGGTGGTCGACGAGGGTGGTTGGTTAGCGGGGTTCTTCGAGGGCGAGGGCGCGGATTTCGCCGACGAGGAAGACGGAGCCGGTGGCGACGATGATGCCGTGGGGTGGCGTGATGGCGTGGGCCTGGGCGAGGGCGGCGGCGAGGTGCGGGGCGGCGTGCGCGGGGACGTCGAGGCGGTGGGCGGCGGCGAGGAGATGGTCGATGGTGGCGGCGCGGGGGTTGGGGATGGGGGCGAGGATGACGTGGTCGAGGGCGCGGTCGGGGTCGCCGGAGGCGGAGTCGAAGAGCGGAAGGAGGACCTGGGCCATCTCATCGATCTGCTTGTCGGCGAGGCAGCTGAAGATGAGGGTGCGGGGTGTGGTGGCGGGGAGCTGCGCGAGGGCGGCGCGGAGGGTCCAGGCACCGGCGGGGTTGTGGGCGACGTCGAGGAGAAGGGGCGCGTGGCCGTGGGGCGAGGGGATCCATTCGAGGCGGCCGGGCCAGGAGGTGGAGCGAATGCCCTGCTCGATGGCGGCGTTGGGGATGTCGAAGGGCTGGCCGTGGTGCCGGTGGTTGGTGCGAAGCTCGAGGGCGGCGGCGATGGCGAGGGCGATGTTGCGCTGCTGGTGCTGGCCGGCGAGGGGGGAATCGACGTGGAGGACCTGGCCTTCGATGGAGAGATCGTAGCGGTTGCGGGCGAGGGGCGAGGCGGAGGGATGAGTAGGGGCGGACGGAAGGGTTTCGCGCGGGGGGAGGCAGCGGACGGCGTCGACGCCGCGGACGTTGAGGCGCATGGCGACGTCGCCGATGGCAGCGTTGGCTTCGGGGTGCTGGGAGAGTGTGACGAGGACGCCATCGGAGCGGAGGATGCCGGCTTTTTCGGTGGCGATTTCGCGGATGGTGTGGCCGAGATATTCGGTGTGGTCGATGCCGATGTCGGTGACGATGCTGATGAGGGGATCGACGGCGTTGGTGGCGTCGAGGCGGCCACCGAGGCCGACTTCGAGGACGGCGAGATCGATGCGCTGCTCGGCGAAGAAGTAGAGGGCAATGGCGGTGAGGAGCTCGAAGTAGCTGGGGTAGTGGGGAAGGTCGGAGGACTCGACGAGATGGGTGGCGGTGGTGTGGACGATGGAGAAGACGGCGGCGAAGTCGGTGTCGGGGATCTCGGCGAGGGGGGTTGCAGGGAAGGCTGGGTTCGCGGCTGCAGTGTCCCTCAGCGGCTGAAGCCGCGGCGTGGGGGCGGGGTCAATGTACGGGCTGAAGCCGGTACCCTTCAGGGCGGGTGTGTTGTCGGCGGAATTGTCTGAGGAGATGCGGATGCGTTCGTTGACGCGGAGGAGGTGGGGCGAGGTGTAGAGGCCGGTGCGGAGCCCGGCGGCGGCGGCGATGGAGGCGAGGGTGGCGGCGGTGGAGCCCTTGCCGTTGGTGCCGGCGATGAGGACGCTGGGGAAGGAGTGTTGGGGGTCGCCGAGGGCGTGGAGGAGGGTGCGGATGTGGTCGAGGGAGAACTTGCGCGGGGCGGTGGTGGCGCCGTCGGGGGAGCGGCTGACGCGGAGCTCGGGACCGAGCGAGGCGAGGTGTTGCAGGGATTCTTCGTACGTCATGGTGCTTTTAGTGTAGTGCGTGGGCGTGGGCGTGGGTGTGGTGCGGGTTGGGATTGGGGGGAGAAAGGTGCGTAGGGTGGGGGGAGGGGTGGAGTGCGTCGGGGTCCTTCGGCTGCGGTTCGCATGAGGCCGCGAACCTTCGCTCAGGATGACAGATTTTTGTTGTTTGGGTCTTGTCTTTCTGGTCTTGTCTATATGGCCTTATCTATATGGTCTTGTCTTTATGGAAGAGTTTGTGGGCGGGATGCTCGGTTGGGGAGGTCAGGGATTCGGGGTGGTGGAGGCGGCGATGCACATGTGAGCGGCTTTGCCGCGGAGGGCGAGGTGGTCGGAGCGGTTGGTGAGGTAACGGGCGGTGAGGGAGTCGGCGTCGAGGTCTTCGACGATGCGGAGGCCGAGCCGGTCGAGCTGCTCGGCGAGCTGGGAGGGGGTGAAGAATAGCTGGAAGGGTTCGCCGGCGAGGGCGACGCGGGCGCTGAGGGAGTCGAGCATGAGCTGCTCGACGGGAGGGAGGGATTCGCGGGGTAGGGAGTAGTCGAAGATGATTTGGCTGCCGGGGTGGAAGCGGGCGAGGACGCGGAGGGTGGCATGGAAGGCGTCGGGTGTGAGGTAGGGGACGACGCCGAGCCAGGCGGTGACGGTGGGGAGGGTTTCGTCGAAACCGGCGGCGTGGAGGCGGGCGCGGAGGGAGTCGCGCTCGAAGTCGACGGGGACGAAGTGGGCGGGGGGCGGGGGCGTGATGTTCGCGGCGGCGAGCATCTGCTGCTTCCACGAGTGGGGGGCGGGGTGATCGACCTCGAAGACGCGGAGGGCGGGGTAGGGATTGCGGCAGGCGAAGGTATCGAGGCCGGCGCCGAGGACGAGGTACTGCTGGGTGTGGTGGGTGGCGATGGCGGCGGCGAGGGTGTCTTCGGCGAGGCGGGCGCGGGTGACGACGTAGGCGCGGAGACCGGCGGAGAAGGGGCGCCTGGCACCGTCGGGGGTGCGGCGAAGCTCGTCGTGGAAGGCGGGGCCGAGGATGGGGACGGCGAGGGGATCGTCGAAGACGAGGGGTTTGGCGTCGTGGAGCTGGTGGGCGGCGCGGCGGAGGGCGACGCGGAGGGCGGTGCGGGAGGGGGTGGCTTGCATCATCGAGATTTATGGTACGGGAGGCGGTGGATGGGTTGCCCTCCGTGGCTGAGGCCACTGGATGCGCGGGTTGGATGGACGGGCTTGAAGCCCGTCCCCTTCAAGGCGAAGGGGATTGGGCTGGGTGGTGGCGTGGAGGGGTTTTTGGTGGTGTGCTGGGGAGAGACGCAGATTCCCTTCGGGAATGACAAACAAAGGGGGTTGCAGTCTCTGCTCTTATCGCTGCTTTGCTCTTGCTGTTGGGAGGCTAGAGCGATTCGCTGATGGTGACATGGTCTCATTCCACGAAGAAGCTGCAGGTCTCTCGACTGCGCCAAACGATGAAGCCGTTTGGCTGCGGTCGAGATGACAGCATTTGCGGTGCGATAGCGGCGATATTTTGCGGCGCGCGTGCGATGAGGCAGATGACGAGAGTGGTCGTCGGGGCAAGAAGCAGGTTCTCCGCCTGCGGCGAAGGATGACAATGTGGGTTCCGGATTTCCGCAGTACCAGCCTCCAGATCAGGCGGGCTGGTGGGATTCAGTCGAGCGGGATTGGGTCATCCAGCGGAGGGTTTGTTCGAGGTAGGATTTGAGCTGGCTGCGGGGGACGACGGCGTCGAGGAAGCCGTGTTCGAGGAGGAACTCGGAGCGCTGGAAGCCTTCGGGGAGCTTCTGGCGGATGGTCTGCTCGATGACGCGGGGGCCGGCGAAGCCGATGAGAGCGCCGGGTTCGGCGATGTTGAGATCGCCGAGCATGGCGAAGCTGGCGGTGACGCCGCCGAAGGTGGGGTCGGTCATGAGGCTGATGTAGGGGATTCTGGCGTCGTCCAAGCGGGCGAGGCCGGCGGAGACTTTGGCCATCTGCATGAGGCTGGCGATGCCTTCCATCATGCGCGCGCCGCCGCTGGAGGAGACGACGATGAGCGGTGTGCGGGAGTCGAGGGAGCGGTCGATGGCGCGGGCGATGGTTTCGCCCATGACGGCACCCATGCTGCCGCCGATGAAGCTGTACTCCATGACGGAGAGGATGGCGGGCTGCTCGCCGATGTTGCCGACGGCGTTGAGGATGGCGTCGTTGAGGCCGGTGCTCTTCCGGGCGGCGGCGAGGCGGGCTTTGTAGGGCTTGAGGTCGGTGAATTCGAGGGGGTCGGTGGAGCGGAGATCGAGGTCGACGAGCTCGTAGCCGGGTTCGAGGAGGAGAGCGATGCGCTCGCGGGCGCTGAATTTGAAGTGCTTGCCGCAGTTGGGGCAGACCTGGAGGTTGGCGTCGAGGTCGGCCTTCCAGAGGGGCTTGCGGCACTGCTCGCACTTGATCCAGAGGCCTTCGGTGCGGACTTCGTGATCGGGTGTAGGGGATATCTCGTGGGCTTCTCGTTTGAACCAGGTCATGGACGGGGGTTCTCCTGCCCCGTGATGCTGATTGGGGCCTGTGTCATTGTATCGAAGCTATGACGACAGAGGCAGGGGAAGGCCACGTTGGGCCGGTTGCAGCATACGTCTCGGCTTCAGCTGCGCCGCCGGGCGGTTGCTTCCGCGGCTGCGAGACCGAGCTTCTTGAGCGACGCGCGCATCTGGTTCTTTTCGCGCTCGGTAAGAACGCTGGTCACGGCTTCGATGTCCTGCGCGTGCCGCGCGTAGAGATCGGAGATGAACGCACGACCGCTGGGGGTGAGGGCTGCGATCCTGCTTCGGCGGTCGTGTTCTGAGCTATGCCGCGCTACCCAGCCCTTGTGTTCGAGGCGGTCGATTGCGGCGGTCATGGAGGCGTTAGCCAGCAGCACCTTCTCTCCGATGCCGGAGATCGAGGTTGGGCCCTTGTGGAGCAGCACCTCCAGCACCATGAAGTCGCTCAGGCAGATACCTTCGGCAGCGATGCAGACCTCAACATACGCTGCGAGCGAACCATAGGCGCGGGCGAGGATGATCCAGAGCTTCGGGCCTGTGGTTGCGTCGTCGTGGTGAGGGTTGTCTTTCATGGGTTCGACTGATGAGATGCTTCGAGGGTGAAGCACAACTCAGATTTTCTGTGAATCCATTTACTTCGATATCGAATCATATTTGCAGAGGGAAATCCGATGACCAAAACTATCGCAGGTTTGCACCACGTTACAGCGATCGCTGGAGATCCGCAACGCAACCTGGACTTTTATACGGGCGTTCTGGGTCTGCGGTTTGTGAAGAAGACGATCAACTTCGATGATCCGGGGACGTATCACTTCTACTTTGGAGACGATGCGGGGACGCCGGGGACGATACTGACGTTTTTTCCGTGGCAACATGCGCGGCGTGGAACGATGGGTGCGGGCGAGGTGACGCAGACGGCCTTCAGCATACCGCGTGGATCGATCGGATATTGGGAGAAGCGACTGGCGGCGAAGAACGTGGAGGTGGAGCGCAAGGAAGAGCGCATGGGAGTGACGGTGCTTCTGTTTCGCGATCCGGACGGGATGCAGGTGGAGCTGGTGGAGCATGCGAGCGCGCCGACGCGCAGGGCACCGCGATTTGCGGATGTGCCGGTGGAGCACGCGATTCTGGGCTTCTTTGGCGTGACGATGCTGGAGCGCGACCTGCCGCGGACGGAGGCGACGCTGGGGCTGCTTGGCTTCCGGAAGATCGCTGAAGAGGGCAATCGGTTCCGGTTCGCTGCTTCGGGGGATGGCGATGCGGGTGACTCCGTTGCGTTGGGCAGGTACGTCGATATTGTGCTTGATCCGGCGGCGCGGCAGGGACGTCCGGGCGCGGGGACGGTGCACCACATCGCGTTCCGAGCGGAGGATTACGAGGACCAGAAGGCGTGGCTGGCCACGATTGGCGAACATCTGGCCGTATCGCCGATTATGGAGCGCGACTACTTTCGGTCCATCTACTTCCGCGAGCCGGGCGGAGTACTGTTTGAGCTGGCGACGGATCTTCCGGGGTTTACGGTCGATGAGCCGCTTGAGACGCTCGGTGAGGCGCTGCGTGTACCGCAGTGGCTGGACGCGCAACTGGTTCCGCTGACGGAGCGGCTGGTGCCGGTGACGCTGCACAAGGCAACAACCGCACACCAAACTCGCTAAGTACTTCGACGGGACGGCTGGATGGCCGCTCCTACAACCTTCACCTACTAACCATGAAAGGATTACGCCATGTCCACAACCCCTGTCACCACGCCCCAAACCACGACCTGGAAGCTTGATCCGGCGCACTCCAGCGCCGAGTTCAAGGTAAAGCACATGATGATCTCCAACGTGAAAGGCAGCTTCAACGGCCTGAGTGGAACGCTGATTGAAGACACCAGCGACCCGACACGCAGCCACGTTGAGGCGTGGATCGAGATCGCCAGCATCAGCACGGGAGATGAGAGCCGGGACACGCATTTGAAGAGTGCGGACTTCTTCGATCACGCGCAGTTTCCGACGATGACGTTCCGTTCGACGAGCGTGGTGAAGACGGGCGCGGAGGCGTACAACGTGACGGGCGACCTGACGCTGCATGGAGTGACGAAGCCGGTGACGTTTGCGGTGGAAGGGCCGAGCGCGCCGGGGAAGGACCCGTGGGGGAATACGCGCATTGGCTTGTCGGCGACAACGAAGATCAACCGCAAGGACTTTGGGCTGAGCTGGAATGCGGCGCTCGATACGGGCGGTGTGTTGGTGGGCGAGGATGTGCAGATCTCGCTCGAGGTGCAGTTCATCAAGGCTTGAGTTGCGGGGTGTGTGCGGGTGCGCTGTGAGCCGGCCGCGGGTGTCTGCGGCTGGCTTGCGGTGCCCGTAGGTCAGATCGCCGATGTCTGGGGTGATGTCGCAGCCTGGGGAGATGCTGTGGGCGACTCGCGCCTGAGCTCCCTTCAGGCGGCGCTGCGTTCGATCACTTCGAGGACTGTGCCGTCGATCTTTTGGAGATGAGCGACGATCTCGAAGAGGTTTCGCGCCTGCGGATTGCCGGTGGAACCGAACATCCGCATGAGTGCCTTGGGCGACTTGCCGAGATCCGCGCCAAGCTGGATGAATCCAACCGTCCCGTTGATGTACTGCCGCAGCACAGACTTGCCGGTGTCGACGTCGCCGGACAGCATGCAGTTGACGGCTTCGCGCAGAAGGGCGCGGCGAAATCCCTGGCTGCGCTGTAGGTCTGCCTTGATTGTGTCGGTGAAGCGTTTCGTCAGTGGCATTAAGACTCCCGTTTGCGCTGCTTATATTCGCGCCAAAGCTGTTGGGCGGCTTCGATATCGGTCTGCTGCCGCCGCTTGGTGCCTCCGGCGAGGAGGATGACGAGGAACTCGCCGTCCTTGCCGAAGTAGACCCTGTAGCCGGGCCCGAAGTCCATGCGTAGCTCCAGCACACCCGCTCCGACGCTCTTTGCAGGAACATTTCCCCGGCTTAGGCGATCCAGCGCAACAGCGACCCGCGCCCTCGTATGGTCGTCCAGAGCTTCATACCATCGCTCAAATGGATTGCGCCCCAACCGATCGAGATAGGACTGGAGCTCAATCACAGATGAATGGTAACACAAAGGATACCGGCGGTGGTGAGCCATGCCGGCGAAATGAGGCATGTCGATCAGCCATTCGTGAAGCGATCATGCGCGTGATAGCTCTACAATCCCACTTGCAGCTCCGGTTTCGCTATTGATTCGCAACCGCCGAAGTCAAAGCTTATTCACACTGGGCGATGCTTAGTACGGTGCTGGCGGCGAAGGCAAGGAGTTCGCGAACCGAGGCTGCGGGGATGGCGAAGTTTTCGGCGATCTCTTCGATGTCGGAGCCGGTCTGGTAGTTTTCAACGATGCTGTCGGCCTGAACGCGGGTACCTTTGAGGATGGGGGCACCGCTGACCTTGCGGGGGTTGATCTCGACGATGTCACATGCGGACCAGTCCATGGGGTGCCTCCTGAGCAAATCTTGCTGTAGCGATTATAAATTGCGGGCAAACGATCTATTCTGGTAAGCGTGAGCAACGAGATAAAGATTCAGCTTCCTGATGGTTCGGTGCGCGAGGTGCCTGCGGGCACGACGGCGTTGGATGTGGCGAACAGCATTTCTCCGCGGCTGGCGGCGGCGGTGGTGGTGGCGCGGGTGACGCCGCTGCGGGGTGTGGCGGCGACGGCGAATGAGGCGGCGCTGGAGGCTTCGGAAGAGGCGATGTACTCGGGCCATGCGGGAGATGCGGCGCGGGTGGTGGACCTGCGTGCGCCGCTGACGGAGGATGTGGCGCTGGAGCTGCTGAAGGAGAGTGATCCGGCGGCGCTGCGCGTGGTGCGGCACTCGGCGGCGCATGTGATGGCGACGGCGATCCTGGAGCTGTTTCCGGAGACGAAGCTGGGGCATGGGCCGGCGACGGACAATGGGTTCTTCTATGACGTGTACCGCGAGGTGCCGTTCACGGAGATGGACCTGGCGGCGATCGAAGCGCGGATGGCCGAGGTAGTGGCGCGCGATGAGGCGTTTGTGCGCGTGGAGGAGCCTCGCGAGAAGGGGCTGGAGGAGTACAAGGCGCAGGGCGAGTTCATGAAGGTTCACTTCATTGAGCGCTTTACCAAGCCGGGCGAAGAGATTTCGCTGTACAGGAATGGCGGGTTCACGGATTTCTGCAGGGGGCCGCATGTGCCTTCGACGGCGCGGGTGAAGGCGTTCAAGGTGATGTCGATTGCGGGTGCGTACTGGCTGGGGAATGAGAACAACCAGCAGTTGCAGCGGATTTATGGGACGGCGTTTTTCAGTGCGAAGGAGATGGAGGCGCACTTCAAGCATCTGGAGGAGATCAAGGCGCGCGACCATCGGGTGCTGGGCAAGCAGCTGGAGCTGTTCAGCATTCAGGAGGTGGCAGGAGCGGGGCTGATCTTCTGGCATCCGAAGGGCGGCTTGATCCGCAAGACGATGGAAGACTGGATGCGCGATGAGTGCGTGCGGCGAGGATATCAGCTGGTGTATACACCGCACATTATGCGGCGGGAGCTGTGGAAGATCAGCGGGCATGAGGGATTTTATGCGGAGAATATGTATCCGCCGATGGAGCTGGATGACGCGGAGTACCGGCTGAAGCCGATGAATTGCCCGGGCCATATTCTGATCTACAAGAACTCGCCGAAGAGCTACAGGGACCTGCCGCAGCGGTATGCGGAGCTGGGCAATGTGTATCGGTATGAGCGCAGTGGGACGATGCATGGGCTGCTGCGGGTGCGCGGGTTTACGCAGGATGATGCGCATATTTTCTGCACGCCGGAGCAGGTGGTGAGCGAGATTGAGGCTTGCCTGGACTTTGCGGAGGCTGTGCTGAAGACGTTCGGGTTCAAGGAGTATCGCGTGGAGCTTTCGACGCGGGATCCAAAGAAGGGCACGGACTTTGTGGGCACGGAAGAGGACTGGGCGAATGCTGAGGGTGCGCTCACCGGCGTGCTGCAGGGGCGCGGGCTGAGCTTCCAGAACTTTCCAGGGGAGGCTGCGTTCTATGGGCCGAAGATCGATGTGAAGCTGGTGGATGTGCTGGGGCGGCTGTGGCAGCTGAGCACGGTGCAGTTCGACTTCAATTTGCCGAAGCGATTTGAGCTGGAGTATATCGGCGAGGACGGTGCGGCGCACCAGCCGGTGATGGTGCATCGGGCGCTGTTTGGGAGCGTGGAGCGGTTCTTTGGCGTGCTGATTGAGCACTATGCGGGGTCGTTTCCGATGTGGCTGGCGCCGGTGCAGGTGGGCCTGGTGCCGATCTCGAATGAGAAGCACCTGGCGTATGCGGAGAGTGTGAAGCAGCGGCTGGAGGCGGCGGGGTTGCGCGTGGAGCTGGATGCGAGCAACGGGAAGATGCAGTCGAAGATACGGGACTTTGGGCTGCAGAAGGTGCCGTTCATTTTGATCCTGGGCGACAAGGAAGCGGCGACGGATTCGGTGAGCGTGCGGGTGAGAGCGAAGGGCGATGAAGGCAGCGTGACGCTGGAGGCGTTTGTGGAGCGGGCGAAGCGGCTGGTTGCGGAGCATGCGATGGAGCTGTAGGCGGGGACTGGCGGCAGCGGTGTGATGTGGCGTTGGCGGGGTCGCACTGCGGCGTTACTTTTTGCGCTAGACTACCGGACGGGTTGTTCGCTGTTGCGATGCGCTGCGGCGGGAGCATACTAGCTGGTATGCAGGACTTTGTACGAGAGCCGATTGTTGAGACGGCGGTGATTCATGCGCCGATGGAGCGGGTGTTTGCGCTTTCGACGCGGGTGGAGCTGGTGAAGAATACGCTGGGGATGAACCTGGTGGAGAGCCGTCTGCCGGATGGTGTCGCGGCTGGGCATGTGAAGGGCGGCAGCCGCGTGCATTGGCGGGGATGGAAGTTTGGGCTGCCGACGGAGCATCACACGCTGATTACAAAGTTTGAGGCGCCGCACACGCATTACCTCCGCGTGGATCATCACGAGATTACGAAGCAGGCGTACTTTCAGGACAGCCAGGAGAAGGGGAGGTTCGCGTTTTTTCAGCATGACCATTACTTCGACGAGTCTGTGGCGCTGGAGACAGGTGAGGCGGTGACGGTGCTGCGCGACGAGGTGCACTTTGCGCTGCCGTTTGGGGTGCTGGGGCGCGTTGCGGCGGCGGCGCTGCTCGCACCGCACATACGGAAGCTGGTGCATGTGCGGTACGGGATTCTGCGCGAGTTGGCTGAGGGCGATGGCTGGCGGCAGTGGGTCGAGGCGTAGCGCGGAAGATCAAACGCAGGATGGGTGCAGGTCAGCGATAAGGGCCGTTGCTCGTGGGCGTAGCAGGGGTCAGTCGTCTTCGTCGGCGGCGAGTTTGAGCGCGCGGGTTTGATCGAGCTGGGCGGCAGCGTGCGGCGGGAGGCCGCGAACGTGGGCGAGGGCTTCGGCACCACGGGCGAACTCGAGCGCGCGGCGATAGGCACCTTTGACGTGAGCGGCGTCGGCGACGGCGAGCATGGAGGTGTAGATTTCTGCGATCGCAGCGGGGCGGTTGCCGTCATGTTTTTCCCAGTGCTCGGCAGCCTTTTCGGTGAGGTGTTCGAGCTCGAGGTTGAGCGCGGCTTCGAGGGTTTCGCTGAGGCGGGTGGCGCGGGAGTTCTGGGCGAGTGAGCCAAAGGCGAGATGCTCGGCGGCGCGGAGGAGATCGGCGGCGCTCTTTGGGTCGTCGGCGAGAAGGGCGTTTTGGGCGAGGGTGGTGAGGGTCTTGATCTGGTTGACGGTGCGGCCGGTGAGGGTTTTTTCGAGCGCGGTGAGGCGGCCGAGGTGCTCGTAGGCGCGGCGGAGGTCTTTGTGTTCGCGGTGCTGCTTGTCGTCATGCTTCTTGTCGCCGTGCTTTTTGTCGTCGCGGCCGTGCTTTTTGTGGTGTTCCTGAATGGACGCGTCGAGCTCGGCGTGATTGTCGGCGGCGTGTGTGGGGGATTTCTTTGCGGCTTTCTTGGGTGCTTTCTTGGGTGCCATGATGTCTCCTCGTCCTTTGATTCGATGCCGACAGCCGTGAGGATGACGGAGCGCATCTGAAAATAGCAGAGGTGACGCGATGAAGGCAGTGGTGCTGCATGAGTATGGTGGTCCGTCGAAGCTGAAGGTGGAAGAGATGCCGGACCCGAAGCCGGGCGAGGGCGAGGTATTGGTGCGGGTGGAGGCTGTGAGCCTGAATCCTGTGGATTGGAAGATGCGATCGGGAGCGGCGAAGGACCACTTTCCGGTGCAGTTTCCAGGCATTCTCGGGCGAGACTTCGCGGGCGTGATTCGCGAGCTGGGGCCGGGCGTGGACAGCAAGAAGACGGGCTTTAGCGTTGGCGACCTGGTGTTCGGCCTGGGGAATGCGACGTATGCGGAGCTGTGCGTTGTGAAGGTGAGTGAGCTGGCGCATATTCCTGCGGAGATGGAGATTGCGGACGCGGCGACGGTACCACTGGTGGCGCTGACGGGCGACCAGTTGATACGGCGAGCGACGAAGGTGCAGGCGGGACAGACGATTGTGATCACGGGAGCTCTGGGATCGGTGGGCCGATGCGCGATGTTTGCGGCGCTGGAGATGGGTGCGAAGGTGATTGCGGGGGTGCGGAAGAAGCAGATGCACGAGGCGGTGGCGCTGGGAGCGACGGCAGCGGTGGATGTAGAGGATGACGCGTCGATTGCGGCACTGGGGACGGTGGATGGCGTGGCGGACACGCTGAACCACGAGATTGCAACCAAGCTGATTGCGAAGGTGAAGCCGGGTGGGACGTTTGGCAGCGTGCTTGGGCCGCCGTCGAATGCGTCGCTGCATCCGACCGTTACGGTGAATGCGATGATGGCGGTGCCTGATCCGCAGACGGTGGTGCACTATGCAAAGGCGATCCACGAGGGGAAGCTGAAGCTGCCGCTGGACCGCGTGATGCCGATGGCGGACGTGGCGGAGGCGCATGCGCTGGCGGAGAAGGGTGCGAAGGGCAAGATCGTCATCACGATGTAGGCAGCGGGGCCTTGCGGTGGAGCGTTTCAGGAACGCCGAACCAGAGGAGAAGGAGCGCGAGGAGAGCGACGGCGGCGAGGCCGAGAAATGATCCTCGGAAGCCGAAGCGGTGGGCGAGGATGCCGCCGTAGGTGTTGCTGATGGCGGCTCCCAGGCCGACGCAGGCGGCGAGTGCTCCCTGTGCGAGGTTGAAGTGTCCTTTGCCGCGCATGCGGTCGGCGACGAGAAGGATGGAGACGACGCCGAAGATGGAGTTGGCGAGGCCATCGAGGAGCTGGATGGCGATGAGCGCGCCGGTGAGGTGGGTGACGGCGTAGAGAATGCCGCGGATGGGGAGCGCGCCGAAGCCGAGGAGTAGCAGGGGTTTGCGTCCGACGGTGCCGGCGAGGCGGCCGAAGGTGGCTGCGGAGACGGCGATGACGCACTGGGTGACGATGATGCAGGCGGACATGAAGGGAGCGGCGGCGCGTGCGTTGCCTTTGGCGAGCATCTCGCCGAGCAGGGGAAGCATGGCGGCGTTGGAGAAGTGAAAGAGGAAGGCGCACGCGAAGAAGATGAGGAGTGTACGGTCGGCGGCGAGGTTGAGGAGATGGCGCAAGCCGCCAGGCTCGCGGGTGTTGGAGGGGTCACCGCGCGCGACGTCGTTATCGATTGCTTGCGGGCGAATGTGACGAAGGACGAGCCAGACGGGAATGGCGAGAGCTGCTGCGACTATGAAGATGCTGCGCATGCCGATGAACCAGCTGACGGCAGCGAGGGCGAGGGCGGTGATGACGTTGCCTGCGGCGCTGAAGCTTTGATTGCGGCCGAATTGGCGGTCGAAGCCGAGGGGGCCTACGATGCCGAGGGTGATGGCGGCGAGGGCGGGACCGAGGAAGGCACCGGCGGCTCCGAGGAGGACGAGCGCGGCGGCGATGAAGGCGTGCCGGGCACTGAGGGCGATGCAGGCGGCTCCGAGCGAGAGGGAGAAGGTGGCGAGGGCGATGAGCCTGCGCTTGTTGTGACTGGCGTCGACGATACCGCCAGCGAAGGGGGAGATGGCGACGGTGATGAGGCCGCTGGAGGTGAGTGCGATGCCGACGGAGCGGGGGTTCCAGTGGCTGGCGGCGAGATAGGCGGCGAGGAAGGGGCCGACGCCGGTCTGGATGTCGGCGAGGAAGAAGTTGAGCCAGGAAAGGGAGCTGGCGGCCTTCTGCGAGTCGGTGGGCGGCGCGGAAGGGGTTGGGCGGGGCAAGGGCGGGTCTCCAAAAATATTTGGATGCGTGGGGCGCGAAGAGACTAAGATCGCCAGTGACGACAAAACCAAATCTTTTGCTGCGTTTCACTTGGTCGAGCGTGTCCTCTGGTGAACTTCAATGGCTGATGTTCTGCATGGGCCCCTGATGCGACGGCGACAGATACCAAGCCTGGATGGCTTGCGCGCGGTGTCGATTTTTCTGGTGATTGTGCTGCATACGATGCTGCGCGACACGCTGTACAAGGATCTGCCGTTTGCGTACCGGTTGGTGGGCGATGGGACGCTGGGCGTATCGATCTTCTTCGTGATCTCGGGCTACCTGATTACGACGCTGCTGCTACAGGAAGACGCAGACAAGGGACGTGTGAGCCTGAGCCGCTTTTATGTGCGGCGCGCGTTCAAGATCCTGCCACCGTTCTATGCGTATCTGTTGTTTCTGACGCTGCTACAGGTCTCGGCGCATTTGCCGGGCATGAATGCGCATGAGCTGTTTGCGGCGATGACGTTGACGAGGAACTACAGTCACCATGTGGATCTGTGGGCGCTGGAGCATACGTGGTCGCTGTGCATCGAGGAGCAGTTTTATGTTCTGTGGCCGCCGGTGCTGGTGTTCTGCGCGATGAGGCAGCGGAAGGGTGCGGCGGGACGGCGGCTGGCGACGCGTGTGGCAGTATGCGTGCTGGTGCTGGAGCCGGTGGTGCGGGTGCTGAGCTACAGGTATCTGCCGGCGTTCCACAATATGGGGATGTTCCACATGCAGGCCGATGGGCTGATGTTTGGAGCGATCGGTGCGCTGCAACAGGGTCAGGAACGCTTCGAACGGATCTACACGGCAGCGACGCGATGGGTGTGGCTGCTGCCGGTGCTGATCTTTGGTGTGCTGGGGACGCTGACGGTTGTGTTCGGGAATTACTGGGAGCTGACGGTCGGCATGACGATCAGAGGATTTTTCGTGCTGATGTGGCTGCTGTGGCTGGTGCGGAATCCATCGAGCGGGACGGGACGGGTGTTGAATCATGGAGCGATGATGTGGATTGGGCGGATGTCGTATTCGCTGTATCTATGGCAGACATTCTTCCTGCATCATCGAGCGGAGGAGGTGTTTAGACGGTACGGTTGGTGGGACAGGTTTCCGGGGAGCTGGGTGTGCATCCTGGCGGTGGGCATGGTGTCGTACTACGGCATTGAGATACCGGCGATGCGTTTGCGCAGGGCTTGCCTGCGATGGAAGGATGGGAGAGAGCGGATGAAGCTGGCACTTGCGCGATAAAGCCGGGTTCGATGAGACGAGTTAAGGAGTGAAGGCCGCCTTTGCGGGCGGCCTTGTGTTTCGGTTGGGAGCGTTGAGGTCTAGCCGAGGGTTTCCATGAGCTTGTTGACGGTGCGGTTGAGGTCCTTGTCGTTTCTGCGCTGCTCGTCGATTTTGGAGATGGAGTGCATGACGGTGGTGTGGTGTTTGCCGCCGAACTGACGGCCGATCTCGGGCAGGCTGGCTTCGGTGAGCTGCTTGGCGAGGTACATGGCGATCTGGCGGGGGACGACGATCTGGCGGGAGTTGTTTTTCTGCTTGAGCTCGGCGACGCGCATGCCGAAGGACTCGGCGACGGCGCGCTGAATGGCTTCGATGGTGATCTTGCGGACCTGGGTGTCGATGAACTGCTTGAGGCACTGCTGCGCGGTGGGGAGGGTGATCTCGACGCCGTGGAGGGAGCACCAAGCGATGAGGCGAACGAGCGCGCCTTCGAGCTCGCGGACGTTGGTGCGGACGTTGCCGGCGATGAAGAGGGCGACGTCGGTGGGGAGAACGGTTTGTTCGAGCTCGGCCTTGCGCTGCAGGATGGCGACTTTGGTTTCGAGGTCGGGGGGCTGGATGTCGACGACGAGGCCCCACTCGAAGCGGGAGCGGAGACGGTCTTCAAAGTCGTTGAGCTCTTTAGGGGGGCGGTCGCTGGCGACGACGATCTGCTTGTTCTGCTCGTGGAGGGCGTTGAAGGTGTGGAAGAACTCCTCCTGGGTGCGCTCCTTGCCGGCGAGGAACTGGATGTCGTCGATGAGGAGGACGTCTACGTTACGGTACTTGTCGCGGAAGCCGATCATCTTGTCGTAACGGACGGAGTTGATCATCTCGTTGGTGAACTTTTCGCCGGAGACGTAGCTGACGGCGGCCTGAGCGTTGCGGGCTTTGACGAGATGGCCGATGGCCTGCATGAGATGGGTTTTACCGAGGCCGACGCCGCCGTAGAGGAAAAGGGGATTGTAGGCCTTGGAGGGGCGCTCGGCGACGGCCTGCGCTGCGGCCTGAGCGAACTGGTTGCCGCTGCCGATGACGAAGGAGTCGAACTGATAGCGCGGGTTGAGCTGCGCGGCGGAGTTCCAGTCGAAGCGAGCCTGCTCCGGGCCAGCAGGCGGGGGATTGCCGCTGGAGCGGCGAGGGGCGTTCTGGCTGTGGGTGGGCTGGGGAGCGAATCCGCCGTCTTCGCGGACGCGGACGGGGGCCTCCTGAGGGGGAACCTGAAAGACGACCTCGTCGATCTCGAGGCCGAGGTTGTCGATGGCTTCACCGATGAGATCGCCGTAGCGGTCGCCGATGTGCTGGAACTCTTCGGAGGGGATGCGAACGTTGAGGGTTCGGCCGCTGATGTGCGAGAACCGGGTTGGCTTGAGCCAGGTCTCGAAGCTCTGGCGATTGATCTTCTTCTCGAGCGCACCGAGGATACGAACCCACTGGTTCAGGACGGCGGCCGGGACTGGAACAAATGACATCGTCTAAGTCTTCCTTACTTTCATTGGAGCAGAGGCTACGGTAGGAACTTCGGCGCAGGAGGCAAGTTTGCGTACAGGTGCTTGAAAAAGGTGCAAACAATGACCGGCGACGCGACGGAGGGGCGGTCGCGAAGTTTTCTATCGTAGATGCTCTTGAAGTCCAGCGTCAAACTTTGTGCTGGATGAAATGAAGCCATACATCGGCCCGTGAAATCTCCACTGCGAGAGTTTCATACACAACAGAACGGAATCGATACTAGCACGCGCGAGCGGCATGTTTGGCAGCCCAAACGGGGCAATCGGAGAAAGTTTTTTTGAGTTGCACCATCCTTTGTGAAGAATTGATGAAGGGCTGCGATAACCGCGAATCGGGAAGAGGGAGTGGGGTTGGCGAGCGGTATTTCGTTGCTGGTTTTCCTCAACTCGGATATACTCAAGACTTGCTGCCGGGAGCGGGAATCAGGCCACTTGAGAGCCTTTCCGCAGGTTTGGTTGCCAGCATTGGCGACAGCACCGCAGAGCCAGCAGACACTTTGAGACAGGACACACATCATGCCGAAACGTACCTTCCAACCTAACCGTCGCCGTCGCAGCAAGGTCCACGGATTTCTCGTCCGCATGGCCACGAAGGCCGGTGCGGCCGTACTGAGCCGCCGCCGTGCGAAGGGTCGCCACAAGATTGCCGTTTCTGCTGGCTTCCGCGACTAGCTCAGGCGACGACGATGCAAGAGCATCCGATCTCACTCGATCTCGCGTGCAGTGCTCTCCCCGAGCTTTGGTCGCCGCGGGTCGTGGGTCAGGTAAACGATCAGTTCATCAAGGTAGCGCGTGTTCAGGGCGAGTTTCCGTGGCACGCGCATGCTGATGAGGACGAGATGTTTCTGGTGTTGCGCGGGGAGCTGCGGATTGGCCGCGCGCCTTCCGACGGCGGAGATGTTCTTGTGCGAGCGGGTGAGTTCTTTGTTGTGCGGCGAGGGGTAAGGCACAATACCGCAGCTGCGGAAGAGACGTGGATCGCGCTGATTGAGACAGTGACCACGGAGCATACGGGCGGAGAACAGACTCCGATGACGCGATCGATTGCAGCGCAGATGACAGAAGCTGCACCGCGATCGAGCGGGGCCTAATCGAGATCTCGCGGGTCGAGCCAAACCTTTGAAAGACGTGCTGAGAGCCGAGCCGATGCCGACTGCTGGAACTACACATCGCCTGCGCAAACATGCCGAATATCAGATTGTCTATAAGGCGGGTAGAAAGCAGTTCGCCAAGCAGATCGCGTATTTTTATGCGCTGCGCGGTGCGGACAGGCGCTCGGATACGCCGGGCGCGCGCATTGGGCTGACGGTACCGAAGGCGCTGGGCAAGGCCGTAGACCGCAACCGGATCAAGCGGCGCATGCGCGAAGCAGTACGTGCGGCGCTGCCGCTGCTCACGGCTCCGGTGGATGTGATCCTGCATCCGCGGCGAGTGGTGATCGAAATGGATTTTCCTGCGCTGCAACGTGAAGTGGCGACGATCTTTCGTAGTGTGCAGGCGGCTTGTGATCGCAAGGTTTCCATGGGGCGAACAGCGGGCACGCAGCCAGGTGAAGCGAGCAGAGCGCCGGTGGAGCGGCCGTGAGTGGCGGCGAATCGACGGCACGGCGGGAGCGGATTGCGGCGGGATTGCTTGTGCTTCACAAGCGGGTGGTTTCGCCGCTGCTGCATGTGTTTGCTCCGACGCAGTGCAAGTTTCTGCCGACGTGCAGCGAATATGCGTATGTGGCGGTGGTGCGGCATGGATGGCGGCGGGGCGGGTGGATGGCCCTGCGGCGGCTTGGACGCTGCCGTCCGTTTGCGGAGGGTGGTCATGATCCGGTGCCGTAGAGGCGATGCAGTGAGGAAGTTTGTTGCGAGCGAGATGTTTTAAAGCCTTGCATCTGCCGCACTGCAGGAAGATTCACCATTTACCATTAGAAGTTAGCTGGCTGCGCGCACGGTGCAGTCTTAGGAAAGCGTAGGAATCCCTTTTGCCAGAGTTTCGTAATCCCAATCAGGGCGGTGGCGGCAGCCAGGACAGCCGTTCGTTTCTCCTTATGATGCTTGTCATGCTGGGCGTCATCTTCGGGCTCCAATACTGGCGCAGCGCACACAATCCGCAGACAGCGTCACCGGATCATCAGCCAGCAGCGGCAGCACCTGCGGAGCCAGGCGGGGCTTCTTCTCCGACGGCGCCGGCGGGCGCGGGAGCAGTGGCAGCGACGCCTGCGCTCGCGGCAGCAGCGCAGACTTCGACGGTGGTAGAGAACGAACTATACCGGATTACATTTTCGAATCGCGGCGGACAGGTGACGTCGTGGATTTTGAAGAAGTACAAGGACGAGGCAGGACATCCGCTGGATCTGGTGCATGATGGAGCGGCTGCACTGTATGGCTATCCGCTTTCGCTCTATACGTATGACGCGGGACTGACGAACCAGCTGGCGAATGCGCTGTATGTGGCGTCGGAGACGGGGACGGTGGAGGCACCTGCAAGCCTGACGTTCAAGTATGCGGCGGGCGATCTGGCGGTGACGAAGACGTTCACGTTTGGCTCCGACTATGTGATTCGCGCGAATACCGAGGTGTTGCGCAACGGGGTGCCGGTGCGGGCGCTGCTGGCGTGGCCGGCGGGACTGGGCGACATGGAGACGACCATGGCGTATGCGGGCGCGCAGGTGGATACGAATGAAGATGGAAAGACGGACCATCTTGCGATCAAGAAGGTCATCGGCGGGAACACATTGAGTGGCTCGTTCGACTTTGCGGGCACCAGCGACCAGTATTTTGCGGCAGTGTTTCTGCCGTCGCAGCCGAGTGATTCGACTGTCGTGACGTTCTCGCACAAGATCGATGTAACGAAGGTGAAGCGCAGCAATATCACGGGCGAGACGATGTCGAAGAGCAACAAGCCGCTGCTGCTGCCGGTGCTGGGGACGGCGGTGGGAGCGCTCTCCGGACATACGGAGACGCGCATCTTCGTCGGGCCTAAGGACGTTTCGGTGCTGAAGAGCATTCACACGGCGGACGGCGGAACGTTGGAGCCGCTGCTGGACTTTGGATTCTTTGGATTTATTGGGAAGTACCTTTTCCTTGGGCTGCGAGCGGTGCATGCGGCGATTGCGCCGTATGACACGGGCGTGCATAACTATTCATGGGGATGGGCCATTGTGCTCTTTACGCTGCTGATCTACATTGTGCTGCTGCCACTGAGGGTGCAGGGCATGAAGTCGGCGGTAAAGATGCAGCGGTTACAGCCGCAGATTGACGCGATCAAGGCGAAGTATAACAACCCGAAGGCGACCGATCCGAAGGCGGCAGAGATGAACGCCGAGGTGATGGCGCTGCAGAAGGCCAACGGCGTAAGCATGCTGGGCGGATGTATCCCATCGTTGATCCAGCTGCCTTTGCTGTTTGCATTCTTCACGATGATGACCAAAGTGGTTGAGCTTCGACAGGCGCATTTCTTCTGGCTACCGAATCTGGCGGCCGCCGACCCGTATCATATTCTGCCGATCACGATGGTGATTACATCGTTCCTGGCGCAGTACTATACGCCGTCGCCGGGGGTTGATCCGCAGCAGCAGAAGATGATGGCCTTCATGATGCCGGCGTTTTCGGGATGGATGACGTGGAATTACGCGTCGGGATTGGCGCTGTATTGGAACATCGGCAATTTAGTGATGATTGCGCAGCAGTTGGCGATGAACCGAACGTCGCTGGGACGCGAGATGCGGGAGATAGCCGCACAGCGAGCGCGGCGGAAGACGGTGCCGCCGAAGGTGCTGCGGGCCGCGTCACCGAAGACACTGCAAGGGAAGAAATAACAGATTTGTCAAGGCCCAGCACGACGTATCGCCATCCACGGGATTGCGGACATCGCACACTTCTGCGTGAAAGATTTTCACAACGTGGGATAATAGAGTGAGAGATTGTGAATTTGCATTACGCTTCAAATTCCTTATCTCTATGTTCACTATATCGTACTACGCAGAAGGAATTCCGCTTTATGGAAGATCTTAATCAGGCTGCTGAGACCGTTGCGTCTCTGATGCGGCTGGTTACCACAACCGGTGGTTTGAGTCTGAAGTACCGCATTACAGCGGGAGCCGGAGCCGCCGATCCGGATGGGTTCGAACGCCGGGACATCTATGTTGAGTGCAAGGGCCCGGATACTGAGCTTTTGCTGGCAAACGATGGAGAGCTGCTGCGATCGTTAGAGCATTTGGCGGCGAAGATGCTGCGGCTGGAGCCGGATGACCATGACCGTGTGTCGTTTGACGCCAACGGCTTCAAGGCGTCGCGTGCGCGGGCACTTCGCGAGGCTGCCGAGGATGCGATCGATGAGGTCGAGGATACGGGTGAGCCGTTCCGGTTCGTACCGATGAACTCACGTGAGCGGCGGATGCTGCATATGTTTCTGAAGGACTCCGGGCTGCAGACGGCGAGCTCGGGGGAGGGACCGCGGCGGTGCGTTGTGCTGTACCCGGAGGGCTACCGAATCCCGGTTGAGCGCTCGTATGGCGGACCCGACCGCAGGCGCACACCGCGGCGGCAGGGCGCTCGCAGCAGCTACTGAGCTTCGTAGCGGCCGACAACTGGATCCTAGCGGTGCGGGTTGCGCGTCTGCGCGTTCTCCAGTGTGGATCGAGATAGTGCAGGGATGGGCCCGGCGACGGGTAGACGGACGCGTGGTGGGGACGCGCGTCTTTTTTTTTCGAGTCAAATCACAGGAATCGAGCGTAGACGTCCGCGAAGGACTGCGCGCGTGTGGTTGTGCGTTGATGTCCGGATTTCCTCTCCATGGTGCGTGGGCTGTAGAAAAACCGGCTGCGGTGAAGGGCTGGTTTCATGGTGTTTCTGACCTGCTCCGCACAACCGGGGGCATGATTTCTCAGGGGCTGTGCAGGGAGGTTGTGGGTACGTTGGAAAAGCAGATGCGAAACCTGAGCGATGAGGCTGGTCTTCCTACTTGTTCTTGAAAGAAGGGACGGGTTTTGGAAAGCTTGTACCGTGGTTGGGATGAGTGTTTATGCGGATATGGGCGTCTTATCCACTCTTCCACGCACAACGGTTACTACTACTAGAAATATCTATCCTTTCACCATGTTTTATAGAAGCATTCTTACCTCGCAGTCCGTTGGAGCAGGATGAGAGTGGTGCAAGACGCTGAGACGTGCACCCCACAAGAGGCACCCTGAAATTCACAGGCAGGAATCTCGCACGAAAGGCCTCCGAGACCCTAAAATCAAGGCAACCGCCGCACAGGGAACGCCTCCAGCGCAATGCGCGAGGAGCCCAAGGGAGACAAGACCGTGTCCACCGCCAGCATCACACCTGACATCGCCGCCGCCACAGGGAATCTCGAGATCACAGTTTCGCGCGCCGAACTTCTTCGCGAACTCACAGCAGCGCAGTCGGTGGTTGAGCGCAAGACGACGATACCGATTCTGTCGAATTTTTTGTTCGAAGCGACGGCGGGTGAAGACGGGATGGGGCGTCTGACGATCACGGCGACGGATCTGGATCAGTCGCTGCGGACCTCCTGCGCGGCGAAGGTGAAGAAGCCTGGCGCGTGCACGATTCCGGCGCGCAAGCTGTACGACTACATCAAGCTGCTGGGCGACGGCGAGATTTCGATCAAGCTGATGGACAACCACTGGGTTCAGATCCGGTCGGGACGGTCGAACACGAAGATGGTGGGGATGGCGCGTGCGAACTTTCCGCAGGTGCCGGAGTTTCCGCCAGTGGGGAACTACAAGATCTCGTCGCCGGCGCTGCGCAACATGATTGCGAAGACGATCTTTGCGATCTCGAATGAGGAGTCGAGGTACACGCTGAATGGCGCTCTGCTGGTGTTGAAGGCGGAGTCGATGGCGATGGTGGCGACGGATGGGCACCGGCTGGCGCATATTGAGAAGCACGGCGAGACGCTGGAGGGGATCTCGGGCGAGAAGAAGACGCTGATACCGCGCAAGGCGCTGGCTGAGTTGTCGAGCCTGCTGGCGGCGTCGGATGCAGACCATCTGGAGTTTGGTGACGACGACCAGACGCTGTTCTTCAAGGTGGGCGGAAGGGTGCTGACCAGTCGAAAACTGACGGGGCAGTTTCCGAATTACGAGGCTGTGCTGCCGCGGGACAATACGAAGTTTGTGATCGTGCGGAGTGAGGATCTGATGGCGTCGATTCAGCGCGTGGCGCAGTTTGCCGATGAGCGGTCGGGGGCGATCAAGATCCGGCTGGAGCAGAATGAATTGAAGATCAGCGCGCAGTCGACGGATGCGGGCGAGTCAGAGGATATTATCGAGACGCCATACAACTATGACCCGATTGTGGTGGGTTTCAATAGCTCGTACCTGGTGGATTTCTTGCGTGCGACAGGGGTTCAGGGTGAGGTAAGGCTGGAGTTCAAGGATGCGCAGTCGGCGGGCCAGATGCGGCCGGAAGATGCGAATGAAGATGTGAAGTACCGCTACATCCTCATGCCCATGCGCATCTGAGTCTTGCGCGGACGGCGGGAGGTGAGAAGAAACCATACGATGGCCATTTGTCCAACTTATGGGTATAAAGCTGGGGCTGTTTCGAGAAGCTACCCTCATTCCGCTGGTGATGGGCTGGAGAGGTCAGCAGTGTAGAAGCGTTTCGAAGACGAAAACGGTCTTCGACGTTAGGTGCATTGAGCTGGCGCATCTCCAGGCACACGCATCCTGAGACGTAGTGTGAGTCGGTGTATGTCGCAGATCTAGACCTTGGTTCCGAAGAGCGCTCCTACGCCAGCAGTTACAGCCATTGCAAGTGCGCCCCAGAACATCACTCTGCCAGCCCCCGGGAGCACCGGAGCGCCGCCAACCTGTGCTGCGAGACCCCCAAGGATGGCAAGGCAGACTAGTGAGACACTAACGACCGCATATACGAGCACATGAGCCGGGGATAGCCAGGATATGGCAAGAGGCACAGCTGCTCCGATGGCGAAGCTGGCTGCCGAGGTCAATGCCGCCTGAACAGGCTTTGCGCTCAGGGCGTCGGTGACACCAAGCTCGTCGCGAGCATGAGCGGCGAGGGCGTCTTTGGCCATCAACTGCGTGGCGACTTGCATTGCAAGAGTGGCGTCGAGGCCTCGTTCGACATAAATGTCCGCCAATTCCTGCCGTTCGCCAACCGGATCTGCGATCTGTTCCGCTTTTTCGCGTTCCAGATCCCCGCTCTCCGTATCGGCCTGCGAATGCACGGAAACATACTCCCCAGCCGCCATGGACATCGAGCCGGCAACCAACCCGGCCAGTCCCGCAACGAGGATGCTGGCGCGGGTACCATGCGCACTCGCTACGCCCAATATCAGACTTGCGGTGGACAATAGTCCGTCGTTAGCTCCGAGCACGGCGGCACGAAGCCAGCCGACTCTGTTTGTGCGATGGCGTTCAGTCTGCATTGGTTTTCAAGGTCTCCCGGGAATTCTGCATGATTCGCTACTACTGTAGGCCGTTTCCAAAAGAAATGTGTTCGGCTCCTGATTTTCTCTCGATCTACAATCAGCGTACCGGCACAGGATCGGACTGCGCGTTGCGTAGCTTTTGTCGTTGCTTCGTGGACGGCGTCGCCACAGTGAAGGCGGACTCAAGATCATTGTTGGACACAGTCAATTCTCGTCCGCGCGCCGGTGCGCCTATCGAGGGTTACGCTGTGAGCGTCCGAAGGGCGCACCGTTCAGAGCCACAGGCGGAAGGGGACCGGTCATGAAGCAGAAGGTAGGATCTTTAGGTTTGGCTGTCTATGCTGAGACGATGGCGGTGGTGGTCGAGACGCTCTATTTTTTAAAGTCAGTGTGGCTTACGGAGGTGCGGCGGTCGAAGACGAAGCAGGTGCCGTTCCACTTGCTGTCTTCAGCGGGGATGTCTTCGAGGTATTTGAGGATGCCGCCTTTGAGGTGGTAGACCTCGGGGAAGCCTTCCTGGCGCATGAAGGCGGAGGCTTTCTCACAGCGGATGCCGCCGGTGCAGAACATGGCAACTTTGCGGTGCTTCTCCGGGTCGAGGTGTTCGCGGACGTAGGTGACGAAGTCGGAGAAGGTTTCGATGCCGGGATCGATGGCTCCGTTGAAGGTGCCGAGTTCGGTTTCGTAGTGGTTGCGGGTGTCAAGGAGAAGAACGTCGGGGTCGGCGATGACATGGTTCCAGTCTTCTGGTGCGATGTAGTGGCCAGCTTGCGCGGGATCGACGGTGGCGTTGCGGAAGGCGATGATCTCGGCCTTGACGAGGAACTTGAGGCGGCCGAAGGGACGCTGCTCGGAGCGGGAGAATTTGACGTCTGCGATGGGTAGGCCGGTTTTCTGGTGGAGGAGGTTGAGGAGGCTGTCGATGGTCTCTATGGAGCCCGCCATGGTGCCGTTGATCCCTTCGGGAGCGATGAGCATGGAGCCGCAGAGGTTCGCTTCGGTGAAGTGGCTGCGGAGTTCGTCACGCAGGGCTGCGGGATCGGGAAGGTCGACGAAACGGTAGAAGGCGGCGATGGTAAAGGCCATTCCTTTTGATACCAGATCGCCGGTGTGCCGTCGAGGGTCGGTGCCGGGAGATATCAGGGGAGGCGGAAGACGAGACCAATGCCTAGTTGTTGCATCTCCTGACGCTGGCCGGGGAAGACGGCGCCGGTCTGGCCTGCGCCGTACTCGGCGCGCGCATCGAGGCGGGGGAAGATGGTGAAGTCGAGGCCGCCCTGGATCTGGTAGGCGAAGCTGGTGGAGTTCTGCGGCTGATTGCCGTAGTTGGTGTTGACGGCGCCGATTTCTCCTTGCAGATAGGGCGAGAAGGGGATGAGGTGGCTGTAGATGGCTGCACGGGCACCGGCCAGGCCGCCGTCGAGCTTATTGCCATAAGCGTTGTTGTTGCCACTGGACTGGATGAAGAACCGGCCATCGCCGCCGAAGGCGAGCGGGCCGAGGTGGGCGAGATTGTCGTAGATGCCGAAGGTACCGCCATAGGCGTGAAAGCCGCCGGAGAAGATGCCATTTGCACCGTTTCCGTCGCTGACGGAGGAGAGAAACCCGATACTGCCCATGCCATAGATGCCAATCTGCGCCTTGGCTGCTGGGATCAGGCTACACATCAGGAAGAACGCAACAATTGCCCCGAGCTTTTTCAAAAAACACCTCTGCTTGCAGCGTAGCGGGTGGCGTTGTGTGCTGAACATAGCAAACGTGGTTCCCTATGCATCCGGGTGCGGCTGGGTCGTCTCGGTTCACAGGACGCGGCTGTGTTTATAGCCGCCGGAGGTGAGTGCGGCGAGGAGTTCTTCGACCTGCTCGCGGCCGCGGGTCTCCATGGTGATGTCGATGACGGTGTCGCCGAGGTTGACGCCGTAGTAGGCGCGATTGTGGAGGGTGTCGACGATGTTGGCGCGGTGTTTGGCGATGAGCTGGGTGAGGTCGGCGAGGGCACCGGGTTTGTCGAGGAGATGGATGCGGAGGCGGATGAGGCGGCCGTCCTGTACGAGGCCGCGCTCGATGATGCGACTGAGGAGGGTTACGTCGATGTTGCCGCCGCAGACGAGGACGGCGGTGCGCATGTCTTTGGGGAGGGAAGTTCGCTGTTGCAGGAGGGCGGCCAGGGCGGTGGCACCAGCGCCTTCGGCGAGGGTTTTTTCGCGCTCGAGGAGGGTGAGGATGGCGCTGGCGATCTCGTCTTCATCGACGGTGACGATCTCGTCGACGTATTTGGCGACGACGGGATAGGTGACGTCGCCGGCGCGGCGGACGGCGATGCCGTCGGCGATGGTGGTGGCGGGGTCGAGGGTGACGGGGTGGTGGGCCTGGATGGCGTCGCGCATGGAGGGCAGGCGCGAGGTTTGGACGCCGATGACGCGGACGCTGGGGTTGGTCTCTTTGACGGCGCAGGCGATGCCGCCGATGAGGCCGCCGCCGCCGATGGGAACGACGACGGCTTCGAGGCCGTCGATCTGCTCGAGGAGTTCGAGGCCGATGGTGCCCTGGCCGGCGATGACGAGGGGGTCGTCGAAGGGGTGGATGAAGGTCATGCCCTGGGCTTCGCAGAGGCGGGTGGCTTCGGTGCAGGCTTCGTCGTAGTTGCCGCCGTGGAGGACGACCTCGGCGCCGAAGCCGCGGGTGGCGGTGACTTTGACGAGCGGGGTGGTGAGCGGCATGACGATGACGGAGCGGATGCCGCGCTGAGTGGCGTGGTAGGCGACGCCCTGGGCGTGGTTGCCGGCGCTGGCGGCGACGACGCCACGGGCGGCCTGCTCGGGGGTAAGTGTGGCAATTTTATTGAGAGCGCCGCGCTCTTTGAAGCTGCCGGTCATCTGCAGGTTTTCGAGCTTGAGGAAGACGCTCTGGCCGGTCATGCGGGAGAGCATCTCGGAGCGCGCGCAGGGTGTGCGATAGATGGATGTGCCGATGCGCTCGCGGGCCGCGAGGATGTCGTTCAGCGTAAGGGTGGGAGTGGAACTCATGCTGCTTATCGTAATCCCTTGTTAACGGGAGAAGCTGGTTAGCTGCTTTTCCTTGTGGCGTTCGAGGGCGAGTTCGATGAGGCGGTCGATCAGTTTGGGATAGGTGAGGCCGGTGGCTGCCCAGAGCTTGGGATACATGCTGATGGAGGTGAATCCGGGCATGGTGTTGACCTCGTTGAGGACGATCTGCGCGGGCTGGGCTTTGCCGCCCTTCGCGGATGGTGTGGGTGCCATGAGGAAGTCGACGCGGGCGAGGCCGGCACAGTCGCAGGCGCGGAAGGCGGCGACGGCCATGGCGCGGATGCGTTTCGCGTCGGCTGCGCTGAGCTTGGCCGGGATGATGCTGACGCTCTCGTCGGCGCCGTTGAGCTCGTACTTGGCCTCGTAGTCGTAGAACTCTTTGGCGGGAACGATCTCGCCGACGATGCTGGCCTCGGGACTGTCGTTGCCGAGTACGGCGACTTCGAGTTCGCGCGGCTTGACGCCGGGGCCGCCGACGCCTTGCTCGATGACGATCTTGCGGTCGAAGCCGGCGGCGAGGTCCATTGCGGCGGCGAGGTCTTTGCGCGACTTGACTTTGCTGATGCCGACGGAGCTGCCGAGGTTAGCGGGCTTGATGAAGAGCGGATAGGTGAGAGCCTTTTCGATGGTGCGGGTGCAGCGTTTCGGGTCGGCGGTCCACTCGCTGCGGAGAAGCGTGACGTGCGGCGTGAGGGGAAGGCCGGCGGCCAGGAACATGCGCTTCATGGCGTCCTTGTCCATGCCGGCGGCGGAGCCGAGGACGCCGGAGCCGACGTAGGCGACGTCGGCGAGCTCGAAGAGGCCCTGGATGGTGCCGTCTTCGCCGAAGGTGCCGTGAAGGACTGGAAAGACAACATCGAGGCCGGAGCCGGTGGACGGCTCGGCGGCGGCGGAGATGATGGAGAGGCCTGTCTGGTTGGTGGGTGTGGTGGACTGTGAGGGCTGGTCTTCGAGCAGCGCCTGAGCCGCATCCTGCTGGAGCCAGCGGCCCTGCTTGGTGATGCCGAGCTCTACCACGTCGTACTTCTTGCGGTCGATGGCTTTGAGGATGGAGCGAGCGGAGCGGAGCGAGATCTCATGCTCGCCACTTTTACCACCGAACAAAATGCCAACGCGCAGCTTCTTTTTCGCCATAGATTTGCTTTGACCCCTTATGCGCCAATGCTTTTAGTGTCATGCAGGCGATGGCTGTGCAAGGCATGGAACCGCGTGGCGCGAACCATGCTGGGTACGGCAGGCTGCGATTGCGCGGGCAAGGCTGGAATGGATTCGGACGCGTGTGAGAGCGTCAGTATTTCTACACAGAAACTTTCTGACGTTTTCGGGTCTACGTTAGAAGGGTCGGCGATTGAGAGAGACCGGCCACATACGACTTGCTTCATCTTGCGATTGGCTCGCCTGAAATTACCGCTGCGCACGAGACGCGGATGCAGGTGCGCTTTTTCTCCCATGTTTGTTTCGGATCCGTCGGGTGCATCGGCGGATCGCTTTGCATTTCCGAAGAAGGGCAAGGGAATTGGCGCAGGTAGGTGTGACGTGTGACAAATCTACGAACGACGCGGTTTTAGCGGAACCGCAAGCGAGACGATCGTATGCTCGTTTGGCGAGAGCGTTGCGCGAACCGGTGGTGGTTGGCCTGGGCGTTACAACGCTGTGCCTGTTTTGGGTGAGTGGGCCGCTGATCAATCCGTCGCACAATATTGTGTACCACTGGAACGGACCGATGCGGAACTTGTTTCTGGCAGCGCTGCTGGATTTCGTTCTGTTCTGGATGCTTCAGGCAATCCTGTTGTTTATTGTGCAACATGACCGCCGGGTGCAGTTGTATTGGTGGGTGACGCTTGTCGTGCTGCTGCCAGCGGTTGTGGTGAAGGACATCGCGTATGCCAGCGGACTGACGCTGCCGTACTGGTTCAATCGCAGCTTCCTAGGTGTTTTGCTGTTGATGCTTTTGCTGCTGCTGATGTTTGGCAGAGGCGTTCTGAGCGGGTGGTTCGTGGTGGTGCGGCCATGGATTGCGATGGCACTGGGGTGGATCGCGTTTGCGGGGCTGGTGATGCTGGTGCAGCTATGCTGGTTCTGGCATGAGGCGCGAGGGCTGGGGCAGGATGCGATCCATCGTGCGGTGGAGACGCGGGTTGGAGAGGCGCGGCCGCGGGTGATCTGGATCCTGCTTGATGAGCTTTCGTATCAGCAGGTGTATGGCGACCGGCTGGAAGGATTGAAGCTTCCGGCGTTTGATCGGCTGGCAGCGCAGTCGACGGTGTTCACGCATGTGGTGCCGGCGGGGATCAGCACGGAGGTTGTGATGCCGTCGTTGATCAGTGGCGAGGCGATGGATCACATACGCAGTACCGCGTCGGGTCAGCTTCTTACGCATGGACATGGATGGAAGAGCTTCGAAGCACACGATACGGTTTTCGGCGATGCTTTGCGTGATGGGTACAGGAACGGCGTTGTGGGTTGGTACAACCCTTATTGCTGGATTCTCGCAGGGGTTTTAGATAGCTGCGTGTGGAACTTTACGTCTCCGATGCCGAATCATATGAGCGCGCGCAACTCTCTGATCGCGAACATGATGGCGCCGTTTCGGAATACGGACATCGAAGGTGCGCAACGGCATCTTGATGACTATACGGACATCGTTGCTGCAGGAGATGCGATGCTGCAAGACAAGTCGCTGAACTTTGTGCTGCTGCACATGCCGATACCTCATCCGGACGGAATCTATGATCGTAAGACGGGGCATCTTGAGGCGCGGGGGGACTATATCGATAACCTGGCCCTGGCAGATCGCTATCTGGCACATGTGCGCGCGATGCTGGAGCGAAGTGGGCAGTGGGATGGTTCGACGGTTGTCATCATGGGGGACCACTCGTGGCGTACAAGGTTGTTGTGGCAAAACTCCAGCGGATGGACACCAGAGGAACAGCGGGCCAGCCATGGAGGCACGTTCGACGACCGACCGGCGTACATCGTGAAACTGCCGCACGAAGAGAATGGAGCGGAGATAGCGGGAGCATTCAGTGCACTGAAGACTCGTGCGATGTTCGATGAGTTGTTGAAGGAAGAGATCAGGACGCCTCAACAGCTTGCGGCGTGGGCAAAGTGAGTCAAGGTGGCCGGGCGTTGGGTAGAGGTGAGTAAACGCAGATTCCCTGTGGGGATGGCAAACAGAGACGTCTGCTTCGTGTTAGTGACGTTCTGATTTTGAAGCTTGTTGAGTCTATGTAGCAGAAAGGGTCAGAGGGCTTGCGCGGGGTGAGATTCTTCGGGGTCCTTCGACTGCGTTTGGAGCGAGGAGCTGCGCCAAACTACGCTCAGGAGGACAGGTTGGTTTTGCTATGGACTGCAGGCTCAGAAGGTTAATGAACGGCTTCGCCGGCGGGTGCGCCTTCTCCGGGTTTGTTTTTGCTGAGCAGCAGGCCGAAGCCGATGAGAAGGAGTGAGACCCAGCTGAGGACGCGGTAGATGTCTGCATAGGCGAGGACGCTGGCCTGCTCGTTGAGTTGCTGATAGATCGACGCCAGGGCACGGGTGTGTGCTCCGTGCTGATTGCCGGTCATGCTCATGAAGGCGCCGGTGAGACCGTTAAGTTGGCTGGTGTAGGCGATGTTGCCGGGCTGCATGCTGTTCTGTAGGCGTGATTCGTGGAGGAGGGTGCGATCGGTGACCAAGGCCCCGGTGAGCGAGATGAGGATGCTGCCGCCGACGTTGCGGACGAAGTTGATGATGCCGGAGACCTGGTTGGAGGCTTCGCGCGGGAGGCCGACGT
This sequence comes from Acidobacteriota bacterium, assembly GCA_019351975.1. Lineage (GTDB taxonomy): Bacteria > Acidobacteriota > Terriglobia > Terriglobales > Acidobacteriaceae > Granulicella. Next base: position 33,509 of record JABBOG010000017.1, on the reverse strand, counting down.
AGGCAGCGTTGGTGATGGCGATGAAGCAGAAGGGAATGGGCACCATCTGCAGGATGCGGAGGAAGGTGTTTTCGCCGAAGGAGAGGCTGAGCGTGGTGTGCGTGGAGGTGTAGTAAAAGCTGAAGGCGAAGAAGGCGAAGCCGATAACGACGAGGTTGCGAGCGGCGAATTTTCCCGTGGCGAATCCGGCGAGCGGCATGACGATGAGCAGGGCGATGCCGCCGCCGGTGAGGGCTTCGCCGGCCTTGAGCGCGGTGTAGCCGAGAAGGGCCTGCATGAACTGCGGCTGGAGCACGGTTGCGGCGTTGAGCACGCCTCCGACGAGAAGCATGAGCAGGCAGCAGATGGCGAAGTTCTTGTACTTGAAGAGCTTCAGATTCATGATGGGATTTTTTCGGCTCCACTCCCATGCGATGAGGCCGACCATGCCGACGGCGAACATGGTGGCGAAGAAGCGGATGAAGTTCGAAGCGAACCATGCGTCCTGCTCACCTTTGTCGAGGAAGATCTGCATACCGGCCATGGCGAGGGTGAGGAAGCCGAGACCGATGTAATCGAGATTGCGGAGATTGGCGATGTCGGTCTTGATCCAGGGTGGGTCTTCGACGAGGCGAGAGACGAGCACGAGGGCAAGGATGCCGACGGGGATGTTGATGTAGAAGATCCAGCGCCAGGAGTAGTTGTCGGTGATCCAGCCGCCGAGGGTGGGGCCGATGGAGGGAGCGAGAACGGCGACGAGACCGTAGAGTGCGAATGCCTGGCCGCGATGCTTTTCGTCGAAGGAGTCTGCCATGATGGCTTGCGCCATGGGTTGCAGACCGCCGCCACCCGCGCCTTGAATGACGCGTGCGATAAGCAGGATGGGCAGTGAAGGCGAGATGCCGCAGAGGAAGCTCGCGATGGTGAAGAGCGCGATGCAGGACATGAAGAAGTTGCGGCGACCGATGACGCTGGAGGCCCATGCGCCGGCGGGCAGGACGATGGCGTTGGAGACGAGATAGCTGGTGAGGACCCAGGTGCCCTGGTCGGTGCTGGCGCCGAGGTCGCCAGCGATTGTGGGGAAGGGCGACGTTGGCGATGGAGGTGTCGAGCACCTCCATGAACGCCGCGAGAGCGACCGTGGCCGCGATGAGCCACGGGTTGACGCTTGGCTTCCATTGCTTGTGGTCTATATCGGTGTCTGCCATAGGCTCACTGCAGTCAGAAAGTCACTTCGGGTGGTTTAGATGCACTAGGTGATTCGTTAGACATTGAACTTGAAGAAGAGGATGTCGCCGTCTTTGACGATGTACTCTTTGCCTTCGGAGCGGAGGAGACCTGCTTCTTTGACGGCTTGTTCGCTACCGAGGCGGAAGAGGTCTTCGCAGGCGTAGCAGTCGGCTTTGATGAAGCCGCGCTCGAAGTCGGAGTGGATGACGCCTGCTGCGCCGGGTGCTTTGGTGCCGCGTTTGATGGTCCAGGCACGGACCTCCTGTACGCCAGAGGTGAAGTAGGTGATCAGGCCGAGGAGGCGGTAGGCAGCGTGGATGAGGCGGTTGAGGCCAGGCTCTTGAAGGCCCGCAGCCTCGAGAAACTCAGCGCGCTCGGAGGGCTCAAGCTGCGCGATGTCGGCCTCCATCGCGCCGCAGATGCGAACTACCTCGCTGTGCTCCTGCGCAGCACGCTGCTCCACCTGCGCGGTGAAAGCGTTGCCGCTTGCGATGCCGTCTTCATCCACGTTCGCGACATAAAGCTGAGGCTTCATGGTGATGAGGAAGAGATCGCGTGCAATGGGCTTCTCGTCGTCGGTGAGATCGGCGGTGCGAGCGGGTTTGCCTGCGTTGAGGACTTCAAGGAGCTTGAGGATGGTGGAGAGCTCAGCCTTTTGCGCGGCGGTAGCGGAGTTGCTCTTGGCTGCTTTTTCGGCCTTGGTGCGGCGTTTCTCGACGGTGTCGAGATCGGCGAGGAGGAGCTCGGTGTTGATGATGTCGATGTCGTGGAGCGGGTTCACGCCGCCTGCGACGTGGATGACTTCGGGATCGGAGAAGCAGCGGACGACGTGCAGGATGGCGTCGGTTTGACGGATGTGGGAGAGGAACTGGTTGCCGAGACCTTCACCTTTGCTGGCGCCTTCGACGATGCCGGCGATGTCGACGAACTCCATGGTGGTGGGGACGACGGAGTTTGGCTTGACCATGGTGACGATGCGATCCATGCGCGTATCAGGGACGGGGACGATGCCGACGTTGGGGTCGATGGTGCAGAAGGGATAGTTCGCGGCAGCGGCTTTGGAAGCGGTGAGCGCGTTGAAGATGGTGGACTTGCCGACGTTGGGCAGACCTACGATTCCGCAGTTCAGAGGCATAATTCAGAGGTTCCTTTTCATGTCTATTGGAACATGGGCGGCCGCTCTTTTGCAGGAGGAGACGAGGATCGCGGATGAGTCGGGTTGTGATGCGGGGTCATCGAATGGCTATGCAAGTAGGCATTGACAGCTTTGTAGAGACGGTTGTGGGGTTGGGGCGCACGGCGGCGGAGGCTGGAGGGGAGCGCGTGCGTGAACTGCTTGAGGAGGTTGAACTCGCGGACCGCAGTGGCGTGGATGTTTACGGCATTGGAGAGCATCATCGCGAGGAGTACATTGCATCATCACCTGCGGTGCTGCTGGCTGCGGCCGCGGCGCGGACGAAGAGGATTCGCCTGACGAGCGCTGTGACGGTGTTGAGTTCGGATGATCCGGTGAGGGTGTTTCAGGATTTTGCGACGCTGGATCTCGTGTCACAAGGGCGTGCGGAGATCATTGTGGGGCGCGGTTCATTCATTGAGTCGTATCAGCTGTTTGGCTATGACACACAGCATTATGATGAGCTGTTTACGGAGAAGCTGGAGCTATTGCTGCGATTGCGCGAGGAGACGCGTGTGACGTGGAAGGGGCGGCATCGCTCGGCGTTGACGGGGCAAGGAGTGTGGCCGCGACCGATGCAGGCGATGCTGCCGATACGGTTGGGTGTGGGAGGAACGCCGCAGTCGTTTGTGCGTGCGGGGACGCTGGGGTTGCCGTTGACGGTGGCGGTTATCGGCGGCGAGCCGCAGCGGTTCCGGCCGCTGGTGGACTTGTATCGCGAGGCGGGACGACGCGCTGGACATGCAGCGGAGGCGCTGGATGTGGCGGTACATGCAATCGGTTTCGTGGCAGAGACGACACAAGAGGCTGCGGAGACGTTGTGGCCCGCGTATGCGACGACGTTTGCGCGGATCGGCAAAGAGCGTGGATGGCCACCACCGACACGTGCGGCGTTTGACGCGCAATGTGGTGAGTTGGGTGCGTTCTTTGTGGGAGATGCGGGTACAGTGGCGGCGAAGATGCGGCGGGTGAGTGAAGCGTTGGGAGGAGTGTCGCGAGTCACGTTGATGATGAGCGGGGGACCGCTACCGCATACGGCGATGCTGCGCGCGATCAATCTGCTTGGAACTCGTGTTGCCATGCAGATTAAAGATATCGGCTAAAGGCGACGTTTTTTGTAACCATTTCGGACAACCTCTTTTAGGCGTCTACCGTCTGATTTCCTGTCACCACTTTTGTATTGAAGCTCTGGTTTTTACGAGAATCTATCGATAATCACGGGCTTGATGTAACCAGACCCAAACACGGTTCAAACCGATGGGAGGGCTGGGGTATTACCAAAGATGTTTGCTGTTCTTGCAGTTTTCTCTTCCCGGGCCTGCTACTACGTAGTGAAATACATGTAGATCGATATCCCACGAGGTATCGATTCGGAGGCACCTTTTTATGTATCACTTTTCTCCCAGGAATTCTTCAGTGTTGGCGGTTGCGGCAATCGTATGCATGGCTGGAACAAGCCAGGCGCAGCGAATGCTAGCGGCCTCATCAACAACAGCCCAACCGGGCACCACAACAGCAAACATGAGCGCAGCAATGCGCGATGAAGTACCTGCAAAACTGATTACGGCACAAGTGCGCGATGGCGTCTTGACGATCGATGGTATGGTCGCAAAGGTCCAGCTCAACTATGAGATTCAGCGCGATGGGTATATGTATTTCTTTGTTCCTGGAACGGGAACTGCAGTTCTTTCGCTGGCTCCGATGCCTGGAGCGGAAAAAGTACGCGGCGCTTTTGACGGCCAGACACTGAGTTTTGCAGCAGGTGGACATAGCTTTGAGTTGACGAGCGATGGAAACCTGTTGGCTCGGGATAAGGCAAAGACAGATGCGTATGTGCGCTTTGACACGACTGCGGTTGCAGCCGGACGATATCCGCGGATGGGCTTTGGAAATACGTTGAGCGCGCCATATTCCTGGCCGCTTTCAGCGCCAGCTTCGAAGGATAAGTACGCGCATTATGTGACACCTTCACCCCTGCCAGCGAGTGTGCTTCCGCGTACCGTGGCAGCGGAAGTGTCGGCTGCCAGAACGCCGCGTGCGTTACAGCAATAAGCGTTTAGGGGCCCCGCAACACTTTTGAGATGCCCGCTCGCCGTTGCGAGCGGGCATCGCTATTTGTGGCACGGTGGATGCGTCTGGTGTCGCTCAAGGAAGAAGGGGTGTTGGGATTGGGGATGTTTCCGGTGGTGTCGGAGCGCAGTGGCGAGCCAGGCTAGATACCCTCACCCATGGAGACGTACTCGGAGCGGGCGAGTTGTTCGGTGCGATATTGAGCGCTCTCTTCGCGTTCGGCGGTGAGGGCGTGGGTGGGTTGCTGGGTGGCAGAGGTGGTGGGGCGGGGTTGGAGGAGATCGGTTTCGAGCCGATCGGTTTCGAGGAGATCGAGGCGTGATTTGAGAGCTGTGATCTGGTCGGCGAGGGCGATGATGACGTCGGAGAGTGGGTCGTTGATCTGGTGGGGGTCGGTGATGAGGACGCGTTTGCCGCGCTCGTAGACGATATGTGCGGGGACGCCGACGACGGTGGAGTCGGGTGGGACGTCGCGGAGGACGACCGAGCCGGCGCCGACGCGGGCGTTTTCGCCGATGATGATGTTGCCGAGGATGTTGGCGTTGTTACCGACGAAGACGCCGTTGCGGAGGGTGGGGTGGCGCTTGCCGCAGGATTTGCCGGTGCCGCCGAGGGTGACGGCTTGGTAGAGGGTGATGTCGTCGCCGAGGATGGCGGTTTCGCCGATGACGACACCCATGCCGTGGTCGATGAAGAGGCGGCGGCCGATGCGGGCGGCGGGGTGGATCTCGATACCGGTCCAGAAGCGGGTGAACTGCGAGGAGATGCGTGCGATGAGCTTGAGGTTACGGCACCAGAGCCAGTGGTTGATGCGGTGCGACCATACTGCGTGGAGGCCAGGGTAGCAGAGCAGTACCATGAGGCGCGAGGTCGCGGCGGGGTCGCGGTCGAGCACGGATTGCGTGTCTTCGCGAATCGCAGCGAGGAGGCTCATGAGGTGATGATAGCGCGGGGGGGGGGG
>JABBOG010000017.1:0-28085 GCA_019351975.1 Acidobacteriota bacterium | reverse complement strand
GACGGTGTTCTGCCGCAGGTACTGGGGGACGGTGCGGTCGTTTTGGCTTCGCGCAGGGTGACAAAGGGGGGGCGGGGCGCAATGCTTCTGCACCGAGCTAGCAGTTAGATGTTATTTGGATCGGGGGCGCCATTTCTTGCTGAGCACACGGTTCCACCACATCCAATAGCCGGTGAGGGTGAGAAGGATGGGTACAAGGCCAAGCAATGACCAGGTAATCTCGACGAAGAGCCCACCGAAGTTGCCGAAGTGAACGGCGTACACACTGTTGGATATGCGCTCACCTAGACTCCAGCGGGAACTGGAGACGTTTGACAGCACCTGGCCGGTGGCGGGTTGGAAGACGATCACGTCCTCATCGATGGTGAGCGGAACAGCCGGATGCGGGGAGAGGAAGAACTTTACGGTCCCGCCGGGGCGAAGGGTATCCATGTAGACGTATGCGAGGTGGTCTAGCGGGTAAAGCTGCTTGGCTTGTCCGTCGAAGGCACCGAGAGGCAAGATTGGATCTCCCGGACGCCAATGAGATGGTATTTGAGGCGCGGCGGCGGGTGGGGAGATGTAGGCAAGCGCCTTGAGAAATGGGCTAGGGAAGATGAAGTACGCGCCGCTGAGCGCCCACATGGCGAGCAAAGGGAATGTCCAGAATCCGAAGGCGCTGTGCATATCCCAATTGCGGCGCGGCCATCGGGCGTTCCATTTGACGTTCAAGGAACGCTTCCAGTTTTTCTTGCCCGGCCACCAGAGGACGATTCCGGTCACCGAGACTACAAAGAGGATGATGCCGCCGAGGCCATTGAAGGTCGCTCCGCGGGCGCCGGCGGCTAGTTGATTGTGGAGATCTTCGGCGAGAACGAGGATTGGATGCTTGTGCTGAAGAATCTCCTGCCCAACGATGGTGCCAGATAGGGAGTCGATGTAGACGACGAGAGTCTGGGCGTGACTCTGTAGGCCGATGGAGACGACGCGGCGGTTGTTAGAACGCATGTCGATGTCGTTGAGAGTGCTGTGCGGGTGAGCCTTCAGGGCGATCGCCGCGATGTCACCATAACTTAGGGGGCCGCGCAGCTGGTCGTTGCCCAGATGGGGGGCATCGTTCAACAGGCGCTGCTGAAAGACGAGCATGCTGCCGGTGAGACAGAGAAGAATGACGTATGCGCCAAGGAACAAGCCAAACCAGAGGTGGATTTGGAACAGTGCCTTACGCCACCAGAGTGCCTGCGGTCGATCGCTGAATCCCATGGAAAGGCACCTCCTGCCTTCTCGAGCGAAGTTTCTTTTGAGTTGAAGCGGAGAAGCTATGCAGCACGATGTCGGCAGTCACGGGTGAGGGCCCAAACGGCGAAGCTGTAAAAAAGAGCTGTCTGCTGCAATACCGCAAGCCGTCCTGCTGCGCCGCCATGTCCACCTTCGATCTCAGTCTGAAGCATCTTAGGAGAGTGGCTGGTATCGTCGTCGCGAAGCTTTGCAATCCATTTGGCCGGCTCCCAATAGCCAACGCGGTCATCCGCAACACTGGTTGTTGCCAGCACTGGAGCATAGGCAGTGCGATGGACGTTCTCATAAGGGGAGTAGCTGGCGATATAGTCGTAGATCTTTGGGTCTACGAGAGGGTCACCCCAATCAGGCCGGGTGAGGGGGACAAGAGGATGGGTGGCGTCGCTCATGGTGTTCAGCATGTCTACGAAAGGAGCCTGTGCGATGACGCCTGCCCAGAGGTCTGGCCGCATATTATTGACAGCACCGACGAGGAGGCCGCCAGCAGAAAACCCGTGAATGACGATCCTTCCCCTGCGGCTATATCCATGTTCGATCAAGCTCTCGGCACATGCTATGAAGTCCGTAAATGTCCGCTTCTTCGTCAGGCGTCGGGCTTCGAGAAACCAGCTCCATCCTTTCGCTGAACCACCACGGACGTGACTGATCGCGTAGACCCATCCACGATCAATCAGTGAGAAGGTCTCGCCGGAGAATACGGGCTCAACAAAGTATCCGTAGGAGCCGTAGCCGTACATCAACATTGGAGCGCTGCCATCCATGACCAGGTCTCGTCTGCGGAGGAGAGTTATTGGAACGCGTGCACCGTCGGATGCTGTAGCAAAGATTCGTTCCACAACATAACGATCTTTATCAAAGCCGGTACCGGCACTGGCTGCCTTGAGCATTCGCAGCTGATTGGTCTCCACATCGTATGCGATCCACTGCTTGGGTTGACGTGGGGATTGATACACATAGCGAAGGTCTGAGGCGCTGTACTCCTGATCGTCCAGAAGGGCTACAGCGTACGCAGGATCGTCGAAGCGTATAGGAGTTTCATGCATGGTTGACGCTTTGGTGACAAGCAGCAGGGCATCAGCATCTACGCGCTCGATGCGCACGAAGAAGTTGCGGAACGGAAGCATTCCTGTGATGTAGGCCTCTGGCCGATACGCGATCCAGTCCTTCCAGCTCTTCCTTCCAGGATTTGCAGCGTCGGCCCACATCAGCTTGAAGTTCACTGCACCGTCTGCGTTTGTGAGGATGACGAAGCGACCGTTCCAGTCTTCGACGGAGTAGATGAGGCCATGTGTTCGATGCTCCACAACCTGCGGAACCGAGGTAGGAGCCTGTGCAGGGACAAGCCGGACTTCGCTCGTCTCCGCGTTCCAGCTACGAATCATTATGTAGCTCTTCGCCGCCGTACAGGAGACGGACATCAGGAAGGCGCCATCGTTCTCTTCATACACGAGGGTATCCATTCCGCCATGAGCAGGTCTGCGAAAGATCTTTGCAGGTCTGCTGTTTTCACTTCGCCAGACCCAGAAGATCCACTGTGAGTCAGGAGAGAAGACGAAGTCTCCAAATGCATCGTGGATCGGGTTGGGGAATATTTTGCCGGTCTTCAGATCTTTGACGAAGATCTGGAACTTCTCCGATCCGTGAGCATCTTCGGCCCAGGCGAACAGCATTTGATCCGGGCTGTGAGTCACGTTCGTAATGTTGAAGTACGCTCGACCCTTTGCGCGCGCCTCACCATCCAGAAGCAGCTCATCACCACCCTCTCCGTCTTTCCGCCGACGATACCAGGACGCATGCTGGGCACCCTGCGGAAATGTGTTGAAGTAGAGCCATGGTCCATCTTGTATTGGAGGCGGCAGATCATCTCCCGAAGAGCGAGCCAACATCTCGTGGAACATCTGCTCTTGCAATTTCTGGGTAGGCGCAAGGACCTTCTGTGAGTATGAGTTTTCTTGCTCCAGGTGCGCTTTGATCGGTGTGCCCAAGCTGGCTGGATTCCGCCAGACTTCCTTCCAGTTTGCATCTTTGAGCCACGCATATTCATCGACCCTGACTCGCCCGAGCTGGACGATCCGCTTCGGAATCTTCCTGGTGAACGGTGGCTTGACGAACGCACAAAAGCCGCTGTCGGCTATGGCTTTGATCCATGACTGCGCAATCAGCGCGGAGGAGAGAGTCAGAAATCTGCGGCGATGCATTCAGCTATCCATTTCTTCCGCATGGGATTGTTGGCGTGGAGCTTTAGCTTAAGAAGGTTGACGATGATAGACAATCTCACCGTTGGAGATCGTTGTGTCGACGTGCACCTTGGGCAGATCGACGGCATCGATTGCAAAGATGTCGTCAGACAAAATGACGATATCAGCGACCTTGCCGACTGCGATCGAACCCTTGGTGCGCTCTTCGCCAGAGGCGTACGCAGCTTCGGTCGTATAGGCACGTAAGGCTTGCTCGATCGAGACCTTCTGCTCAGGAACCCAACCATCGGGGTAGTAGCCGTCAACCGTTCTACGCGTAACTGCAGCGTACATTCCCAGCAGAGGACTGATCGGTGCAACCCACCAATCGGAGCCGAATGCTACATGTACGCCTGCATCCATCAGCGAGCGAAATGCATAGGTAGATTGTGTTCGTTCAATGCCGATGCGCCTCTCGGCCCAGCGCCCATCGTCGATGCAATGATACGGCTGAACGGATGCAATCACGTTGAGCTTTTTGTAGCGCGGAATATCTTCTTTCCGGAGGTGCTGCGCGTGTTCGATGCGCGTCCTGCGATCCCTCGCACCATTCTCTATCTCGAGTCGCTCGAGCATATCGAGCACCGTGCTGTTTGCACGGTCGCCGATTGCATGGATGACGAGTTGTAGACCTGCGTTGTCCGCGGCACGAAGCGCTTCGTACCAGGCCTCAATATCATGGAGCTCTTCGCTTGGCAGTCCACACGTATGCGGTGCGTCCGTATACGGCTCGAAGAACCAGGCTGTGGTGGACCCAAGCGAGCCGTCGGAGAAACTCTTTACAGCGCCGAGCTGTAGTCGCCCCGTGTTGAAGTTTGCGATGATTCCAGCGTTGGCCAACCGCGGCCAATCGGCGAGCGGTAGATGCGCAGAGATCCGCAGGTGAAGCTTTCCTGCGTGATCCAGCTCCTGGTAGGTTCGCAGAACCTTAACCATCGTCTCAGCTCCACGGCTTCCGAGGACGCCCATATCCTGAACGCTCGTTACACCATTTTCAAGGGCATATTGCTGCGCGGCGACGATTGCGTTGTGAATATGGGTTGCAGACGGCAGAGGGATCAAGCGCTCCACGAGCTGCTTTGCGGCATCCTTGAAGATGCCGGTTGGGTTGCCATCTGCATCGCGAACAATCTCGCCGCCGGGCAGATCCGGAGTGTTGCGGTCGATGCCTGCAAGCTGCATTGCCACCCGGTTGGCAAGCATCATATGACCATCCGACCGGTTCACCCAGACTGGATGATTCGGCGTCACGTCGTCGATTAGAGCGGAGGTGGGCAGCACGGCAGGCGACCATCGCTCCTGGTCCCAGCTTCCGTTTAGAACCCATTGCCCATGCGGGCGAGTCGCGACAAAACTTGCAACTTCACCACGAAACTCCTCCAGGCTCGATACGTTGCGCAGATCGACACTCGTAAGCGTATCGCCGCCGATATAGAAGTGAACGTGCGCATCGTTGAAGCCTGGAAGTGTACGTTTTCCGGCAAGATCGACAACCTCAGTGTGCGACCCGCGTAACTCTAACATCGCTTCATCGGAGCCGACGGCGATGATCTTTCCATCCGCGATTGCTATCGCTCGCGCAGATGAGAGATCTGTTTCGCCGGTCCAAATGTTGCCGTTCAACAGAATGAGATCGACTGGCCGGGTTGAGATTGCATCAACTTCCATGAGTATCTCCTGCTTGTGATGTGCCTAAAATGGCTTACGCCAGTTGGACCAGTGATACTGCACGTTTCCGATAACATCGCGGCGAGCACCATAGTTGCAGTAGCTGGCTGACTCGCAGATGGGAACAAAGATCTTGTCGCCAACATTTGTCGCTGCTACCTGAAATTCCAGCGTCTTCCAGTAGTATTGCAGGGAGCCATCGAACAAGGTATAGCCGGGCAGGATAAATGTGTTTGCTGGATCGCCAGCGACGGTGCCGGTGTAGCGTGCACCCGCCGACAGGCCCAGCCCGCTGAGTCTGCCCTGCGAGACGGTATAGTTTGCCGACAAGCTGATGAGATCCTTTGGAATGAGCACAGGACGTTTGCCGATTTCGCTGATTGGCAGTGTGTACGTTACGACCTCGTCATCGTAGGCGTAGGAGGCGTGCAGGTCCAGGCCATGCATCACGTTAGCCACGCCTTCGAGTTCCACACCTCGCGACCGAACCGAACCGAGCTGCAGTGTGTTCTGCGGATTCGTTGGGTCAGGCGACTCCACATTGTTTTCATCGATGTTGTAGACGGACGCTGTGATGAAGCTGTTGGAGTGGCGCGGTTGGTACTTCAGGCCGCCTTCATACTGCGTTCCCGTCGTTGGCTTGAACTCCTGCCCAGAGTAGTTCACGCCTGTGGTTGGGAGGAACGATGTGGAGTAGCTGAAGTACGGTGCGATGCCGTACTTGGAGACGTACGTGATACCTACGCGCTCCGTGAAGCGGCTGGGATTCTGACTCTGATCAGGCGAGCCGAAGAGCCGGTCCTTGGTGACGAGCTTGGTCCAGTCTTCACGTCCACTCAAGGTCGCGATCAGCTTGGGCGTAAACTTGATCAAGTCCTGGGCGTATACACCTATCTGCCACGAAGGCTGGCTCGACTTGAGGTAGGGAACCGGCGGCGGAATTTTCTGATTGTAGTCGGGGTTATACACATCAATGGAAGGAGCTGCCGATATGCCACTGATCTGGAGCGAGTTCGCATGGGAGTAATCAACGCCGACTAGAACTGAATGCCTGATCTTGCCCGTCATGAACTGCGCGAACGCATTGTTATCTACAGCCGCGAGACCGAGCGTTAAAGCATCGGAATAGCCATAACGATTCAGAGTGCGAAGGTCTGCCTGAAAGCCGCCACCAAACGCGTCATTACCATCGAACGCGATGTGGGAGTAGCGGAATGTCTGCCGGAAGGTCCAAATCCTGGAGAAGTGATGCTCGAAGAGATACGCAGTTGACCACTGCTGACGGTGGAAGTAGTCAAATCCTGGCTGACCTACGAAGAAGCTTGTTGGAATTCTACCGTTCGGGTTGTATTGCAGGGTTCCCTGGGCGGGGAGAAACATGCTCCATCCGAGGTTGTCGTGCTGGAAGTCGGTGAGGATGGTCAGCGTCGTAGTGTTGGATGGCGCCCATGTGAGGGCAGGGGCGATGAAACGCCGGTTGTCCGGCACGTAATTTACCTGGGTATTGCTGTCGCGGTACAGACCGACCAGACGATACAGATAGTTACTGTTGCCGGCGATGGGGCCGCCGAGATCGCCTTGAATCTGGCGCTGATCGTAGCTGCCGAACTGCGCAATGAGTTCGTTGGAGCTCTCCGGTGGAGGCCGCTTGGTCACAAGGTTCACGAGGCCGCCGGGAGTATTCTGTCCGTAGAGGACCGAGCTTGGCCCCTTGATCACGTCAATTTCCTGGAGATCGTAGGGCTCAATTGCGCCTTCAACCTGTCCGCTTTGCCAGCGAAGGTTATCGCGAAACATGCCGTAGGTGGACTCGTCGAACCCGCGGATATTGAACCAGTCAAAGCGTGGGTCGGCACCGTAGGTCGCAGTTCCGACGCCAGCGGAGTAGGCCAGCGCCTGGTTCATGGACTGCACATCACGCTGGCTAAGCTGATCCAGTGTGACTACAGAGATGCTTTGCGGAGTTTCGATCAGTGGAGCACCGGTTTTGGTGGCCGTCGTCGATGAGGTTGCCACATAGCCACCCGGAGCGGTGACGGAGACGATGCTGACGGCCTGACCGACCGCAAGGGTTGGGGAGATTCTATGCTCGCCCGGTGTGCTCAGGTCGACTGGCTGCTGCAGCGGCTCATAGCCGGGGGAGCTAATTTCGAGGGTGTAGCTGCCTTGCGGCGCTGAGATGGAGTACGAGCCGTCTGCCGTGGTCTGGGTCTGCTGGCGATAGCTGCCGCACGTCAGACTGACATTTGCGCCGATCACGATGCCGCGCGATTGATCTCGGACGATGCCGTTCAGGGTACCAGAGGGCCGACCGGTGTCGACTTTGCACGCCGCAGCCGCCTTACCACTGTCGTTCTGAGCGAACACCAGGGTGCCAAAGAGCATAGGAAAAAGCAAGGCAGCTACGATTGGAAAGTATCGTTTTCTGGGGAGAAGTGTGCGCTGGGAGGCTTCAAATGGGGGGGCGCTGTTGCGTTGGGTGGACAATTCCTGAGAATGGAATGGAAGACCGTATGAATGTTTCATGGAGCGCTCCTTAGTGTTTTGTAAATAAGACCATATGAGTCGTATATCTGCAAGCTGCGCCGATGCAGCCGGCATAGAGCGGGTACTATCTCCTGAGGCACGTCCTCTGAGGCTTCGAGGTGTCAGTATCTTGAAAGGAAGCGAAACAACTACCCAAGCGATACAGCCGTGTTTCATCGTGTGAAACGTGATGTGAATTTACGTATAATGTGCCGTGTCGTGGCTCTAGTAAAGAGCCAGATTGCTCATGGAGCATGGGTCCAGAGTCTGATTGGGAGGGTGGTCGTTCTGAAGACGAGCGAGAAGTCGTCTGGAGATCGACCAATTCTCTGGACCTATGATTTATCTCATTTCTGGACCTTTACTCGATCCAGAGTATCTTGCAGCCTTAGGGGAAGCTTTTTCTTTCGCTGCAACTTCCTTCGGTAGTGTCTTGAATGTCTATTGAGCACCATCGTTGATGGGCGATATTTACAAAGCACTACCGGAGCAATTTACGAATGTTTGTACGCAGCTGCTGGAAGCCACGCGCAGAGCAGGAATTGTGGTCGTTCATCGAAGCCTACCCATGGGGTTTGCTGGTCAACAATGGCAGCTCGGTGAACGAAGAGACGGTGGGTGAACTTACGGGACCCTATGCTACGAACCTTCCCCTCATTTTGGATAGGTCTGGCAGCAAACCAATGTTGATCGGTCATCTTGCAGAAGGAAACGAGCATGCGCTTGCTCTGCGCTCGACCCGATCACAGTCGCTCGCTATCTTTGAAGGACCGGTAAGCTACGTGACGGCGTCGTGGTATCCGGGACGAGATATGCCTTCCACGTACTACTACACTGCAGTGCATTGTTATGGTCGCGTTAGGATTCAGGACAAAGCTGCTCTTCAGCGGTCGCTTGAGGTGCTAACCGAGCGGATGGAGTCGCAGTACAAAGACGGCTGGAAGATCGACGAAGTGCCCGCATCCGAGATTACGCGACGCCTGCCATACATTATGGGTTTCGAGTTGGAGATTGAGCGGATTGAAGGAAAATTTAAACTAGGCCAGGACGAACCGAAGAGAGACGCAATGGCCGTCGGTTGCCGGTTGGCACAATCCGAGGATGGATCTGATCGCGAGCTAGCAAGGATGGTACTCGACTACAACCGTGATCGCAGCGAGGCCTGATTCATAGCTGGCCGGAGAGAGGTTCACTATCGAAAGGCCAGCAACATTATCGCCCAAGGATAACGGCCTGATTCGGCAGTTGGGGTTAGGCGATTCAGTCTCCATCATTATGGGGATCATGATCGGCTCGGGTATCTTTCTGATGGCCGGCAGCATTGCCCGGGAGGTCGATTCGATAGCTCTGGTCATAGCGATCTGGGCGCTTGGCGGCCTGCTCAGTCTTGCCGGCGCGCTGTCGCTCAGCGAGCTTGGAGCCGCGCTTCCGTCTGCAGGCGGCTTATATGTGTACCTCGCGGAAACCTACGGACCAGCGGTAGGTTTCGTGTATGGCTGGAGTGCTGTGACGCTGATACACGCCGGAAGCATTGCTACCATGGCCGCTGCCATTGGTTTTTACACGGCGTCTTTGTTGGGGCTTTCTCCTGTGCAGCAGAAGTTATTACAGGTTCTGTGTATCGCGTTCTTCACAGTTGTAAACAGCCTTGGGGTCTCTGCTGGAAAGCACGTACAGAACGCTCTGACGGTTGTGAAGGTCGCCGGTATCGGTCTTATGGTTGTGTTGCTGTATTGGCGGGGGAATCCTGCGATGCTGCACGCCAATATGTTTGCGCATGCGCGTCCGGTGCACGCCACCACCATTGGTATCGCCCTCGTAGCCGTGCTGTGGGCTTACGACGGATGGCATATCATCTCGTTTGCGGCGGGCGAAATCCGCGATCCTGGACGGACGCTGCCGAGGAGCCTGCTCATCGGTACCGTTCTGACGACCGCAATTTATCTACTCACCAACGTCGCCTACTACGCGGTTCTTTCGCCGTCCTCGATGCGCGCCAGCGACCGCGTCGCAGCGACCGCTGTGGAACACGTTCTGGGTTCAGGGGCAGGCGTATTGATGAGCATTCTCATCGTCATCTCCATCCTGGGGGCGATCAATGGAGTGATGCTTGGAGCGCCGCGGGTGAACCTTGCGATGGCGCGTGACGGCCTGTTTTTTCGCCAGTTCGCGCGGGTCAGTCGACGCACCCATGCTCCTGTGGTTGCGACTGTCGCGCAGGGCCTTTGGGCCATGCTGTTTACGCTCCTCGCATCCTTTCGGGAGTTGTTTACGTCGTATGTTTTTACCTCATGGATCTTCTATGGGCTCTCTGTTGCGGCTGTGATTGTGCTGCGCCATCGCAGGCCAGGGATGAAGCGTCCTTATCTGTGCCCGTGGTATCCGATGACGCCGATCTTTTTCATCCTTGCGTCCTTTGGAATCGTGGTGACAACCTTCATCGTCGATCTCAAGCAGGCGCTTATCGGCATTGGGCTCATTCTCGTTGGATTTCCTTTGTACTTCGTGTTTCGCTATACGGAGAAGCGGTATCCCCTGCAAGCGGAAGACAGGAACTGAGCGCAAGGCTGCTGACTATCGGCGCCAGGCTGAACTTACACAGCCTGTGCAATCAGACGTGCAGTCTCCTCATACGCTGACTTGATCCGCTTGGGGTGAAACGCTGTAAATCCGAATACAAGCCCAGGATCGCGACGATGCAGCGAGAAGGACGATATGGACGGAATATCCAAACCACCGCTGCGCAGGCGGGACGATAGCTTATAGTCGTCGCTTCCCGATGGGAGCCACCCCACAAGATTCATGCCTCCGTCGGTGTCGCGAAACTCCAGCGGGAGTCCCGAGTTGCGAAAGAGCTCCAGAAATAGTGCCTGCCTCTCGGCGTATGCTTTGCGACACCGCCGGATATGTGAATGAAAGGCACCGCTCTCCAGGAACATTGCCAGCGTAGCCTGATCGATCAGCGGTCCGTGATCGTCGATAAGGTGTTTGATCTTTCGAAATGCGTCGAACAGGCTTGGCGGCACGACGACGTATCCCAATCGCAACGACGGATAGAGCACCTTGCTGAATGTGCCTACGTAGATCACGCGATCATTTGCATCCAGACTTTGCAGACTCGGCAGTGGAGCGGAGTTGTACCGGAACTCAGCGTCGTAATCGTCCTCTATCACCCATGTTTTGTTGCGGACAGCATAATCCAGAATCGCCAGCCTGCGCCCAAGGGAGAGCGAAACGCCCGTTGGGAACTGTCGCGAAGGTGTGGTGTAAATGAGTGAAAGGCCTTTGATATCTGACGCGGGGAGCTTCAGACCATGCTCGTCGAGCGCTCCGGGAAGGATGGTTGCACCAGCGTTCTGCCACGCGAGCCGAGCTCCGAGATAGCCAGGATCTTCCATGTAAACACTCTTGCCGTAGCGCGGCACAATCAGGTCTGCCAGCAGGTAGAGCGCCTGCTGGGAGCCCGAGGTAATCACGATCTGACGCCAGTCACAGTGCACACCACGGCTAGCAGTCAGGTATCGTGCCAGACTCTGACGCAGCGCGGGGAGTCCTGCGACGCAGGATGCCTGATAGTGGAGCAGCTGCTGTCCATGCTGGCGCAGAACCCGACCTCTCAGACGGTTCCATAGCGGCAGTGGAAACAGCGTCACATCCGGCTGACATGGACGAAAGGGGACCGGCGTCCGCAGCGCCCTTGACGGCGACGAAATCTCATCGTCGAGCCGCTTTGCCCGTTTCGGTGCATCGGGCTCGCGGGAGCGGCGAGGAAGCGCGACGAGCGAGCATATAAAAACCCCAGACCGTGCCCGCGACTCCGCATATCCCTCGCTGATCAGTCGTTCATATGCATAGACGACTGTGTTGCGGGATAGCTTGAGCTGGGTGGCCAACTCGCGGGTTGAAGGCAGCATTTCCCGCGGCTTCAGATCGCGGCGCTGAATCAATTCCTTGATCTGGCGCGAGAGCTGATCCTGAAGTGTCGTGCTTTGGCGTCGATCCAGCCAGATTCCACCCAGTGTTTTCATGTTTTCTCTTCGAAATGATGGGTCAAATCTCCATGCTATGGATCAGCTTGAAGTTTGTCGACGTAGCATAAAGGGCTTCAGTGACTGAAAGCATAGGACGTTTCAGTCACTGAAGCGCTTGCGCGAGTCAGGAACGTGCTCTAGCTAGAGCGGCGCTCAGTTATAGCGAAAGACTCAGCACGCGATTCAGACGATGGACAAAAGCAGCAGGATCCTGCAACTGCGCTCCTTCCATGAGTAAAGCCTGATCTAATAGCATCCATGCGGCGTCTTGTGTGATGGCATCGTCGGAGCGAGTCAGGAGCTTTCTGACGATCTCATGATCTGGATTGATCTCCAGCGTCGGCTTCAGCGCAGGGAGATCCTGTTGGCCCATGGCACGCAGCATTTGCTGTATCTGAAGGGAAGGCTCCTCTTCATCGGAGACGATGCACGATGGGCTGTCCGCGAGCCGCACGGAAGCGCGAACGTCTTTCACCCGATCGCCCAGGGCAGCCTTCAGCTTGTCGAGCAACGGCTTCAAAGCTTCTTCTCTGTTCGGTTCCGATTCCTCCTTGAGGTCCTCGCTGGTGGACGACTTATTTACGGCCTTGATGTCGATGTCACCGTATTTGTCGATGCCGGAGAAGACGATCTCATCGAAATCATCATCGAGGATGAGAACCTCAAAGTCCTTTTTCTTGTAAATCTCGAGAAGAGGCGACGTACGCAGCAGGGACTCCCCACCCCCGGTGATGATGTAGATGCTCTTCTGCCCTTCCTTCATGCGAGACTTCACGTCGGCCAGGCTGGTCAGGCCTTCAACCTTTGTTGACTTGAAGCGCACCAGATCGAGCAGTGCTTCGCGGTTCGCGAAGTCGCTGTACAAGCCTTCTTTGAGCGGGCGGTTGTACTCTGCGATGAACTTCAGATATTCATCTGGTTGATTCGCGGCGATGGACTTCAGTTCGGAGAGAATCTTCTTCACGCTCGCCGTTCGGATGCTGGTCAGGACACGATTCTGCTGAAGAATCTCGCGACTTACGTTGAGGGGGAGATCCTCGCTATCAATGATGCCCCGGACGAAGCGCAGGTATTGTGGCAGCAGCTCCTTGGCATCGTCCATAATAAAGACGCGTTTGACATAGAGCTTCACACCGACCTTA
The DNA here is from genome assembly GCA_019351975.1 of Acidobacteriota bacterium. GTDB lineage: Bacteria > Acidobacteriota > Terriglobia > Terriglobales > Acidobacteriaceae > Granulicella. The sequence goes on along the minus strand of JABBOG010000017.1, from coordinate 15,203 downwards.
TATTCGGCGCGGTAGAGATCGAGCGGAGCCTTAGCAGGTACGTAGAAAAGGGTAGTGTAGTCGAGCGTTCCTTCGGCTCTGGTATGGAACCAGAACAGCGGATCCTGTGAATCGCCGGATATGGATTTGTAAAGTTCCTTGTAATCATCTGCGGTCAGCTCATTCTTCGGCCGACGCCACAGTGCGCTGGCAGCATTTACCTGTTCTGTTGTGCGAATCTTCTCCGACTTCTTCTCGGCTTCGTTCCATTCACTCTTGTCGTACGTGAGAAAAATTGGAAATGCAATATGGTTGGAGTACTTCTTCACAACCTCCTGTAGACGCCAGCTATTGGCATACTGCTTGCCTTCTTCATTGAAGTGAAGGAGGACTGTTGTACCGGCAACCTCGCGTTCTGCGGGTTCAATCTCAAAGCCGGTTTTGCCATCACTCACCCAGCGCCAGGCTTTATCTTCCCCGGCCTTTCGAGAGACGACTTCGATGCGGTCGGCGACCATAAATGCGCTGTAAAACCCTACGCCGAACTGCCCGATAAGATTCGAATCCCTCTTGGCATCCCCTGAAAGCTGGGACAGGAAGTTCTTTGTGCCAGATCGCGCAATGGTTCCGAGGTGAGAGGTGAGATCCTCTTCGTTCATGCCAATGCCGGTGTCAGCGATGGTGAGCGTGCTCTTCTCTTCGTCGAGTTCGAGATCGATGCGTGGAACAAAAGGAAGTGCTTTGAATGCATCGTCGGTCAGCGTCAGATGGCGTAACTTATCGAGAGCGTCCGAGGAGTTCGAGATCAGTTCTCGAAGGAAGATCTCAGGATGGGAGTACAGCGAGTGGATGATTAGTTGGAGCAGTTGACTGACTTCGGTTTGAAATTCGCGCTTCGACATGAACCCATTATAAAAACAAACCGTAATGTAGATGGAATCGCGGACGTCTCATGTCTTTGATGATTCGGTTTCCTATCGGCTCAGGATGAGTTGACATGCGCGCCTACGTTTCTGGAGCTACCCAGCCGGGTGGGTTAGGCCGTATTGATGGGTTTGGTTGTGTGTTGTGGGCAGAGGCTTGCGCGGAATCGCTAAAGGTCTGTGGGGTTAAGGAGGTCGGCGAGAGTGGGCTTGTGTTTTGGGGCGGCAGCGGCTTTTTCTTTAGGCGTCGGGAGAGGCCGTGAGGGCGGTGGCGTACCGAGGCGCTCGCGGGCATTGGCCTTGACGGCCTTGGTCGCGGAGAAGAGCTGCTTTTTGGGATTGGACTTTGACATGAGTAACCTGGCTGCGGGATCAGTGTACTGCTTGTGGGATTGTGGTGGAAGAAGCGGGATCTCCGCCGTCGCCGAAGATGACAAAGGAGAAGGGAGAACGACAATGCGGTCGGGTGGGTGTTGTGTCGGGCGGGAAGGCGTATTCTGGTTTTGGGTTGGGCGCGAGACCTGGATTTGCCAAAGCGCAGAGGATGACGATGGAAGAGCGCGACTTCTTCGAGGAAAAGGCAGAGCAGAAGATTCATACGATGATTTGTCCACACTGTGGGCAGCCGGGTGAGTATGAGCTGAGCTGGCTGGTGCGCCGGAAACGGGCTCAGATTCCGCGGGGCGCGGATGATTATGATAAGGCCCGTTTTGCGAAGGCACGAAGCTACATGGTGCGACGGGATGATCTGGTGGGGTGTAAGAATATTCGGTGCAGGAAACGGTTTGAAGTGGTGGGGATCCAGTCGGTGTCGGATTTGCAGGAGACGCCGGTGGGAAGTGCGGAGAATCGGGCGGAGCGAATACGGGCTGCGTTTAGCAGACGGACACTGGGATGATTTCGATGTTTGCGCGGGTGCGGTTTGTGATTTAATGATGAGAGCGCGGATCGCTTGAGCGACGCGGAAGATGGGTGCAGGAGTAAGGCGCAATGGCAAACATGTTGATACCCGTGGAGGAGCGTCATTTGACGCCAGAGCAGGTTGACCTGCTGGATGCGCGTCGTAGGCGCGGTCAGGCGCTGCTTGTGATCGGATTCCAGACGTTCATCATTGGTACGCTGATCACGATATGGGCGGGGCAGGACCTGACATACTCGCCAGGGTGGGCGCATCCCATGGCGTATTGGGATGGGCTGCTATTCCTGGCATCGCTGGTGAGCTTCGTCTGGGGAATCCGGTTGAAGCGCGGGTCAAATGAGTTTTTGAGCTACTAAGCGGTAGCGAGGTGAACGCGACGGCGGGCTTCGGCTCGCCGTTTTGCTTTTTGTGATGGGTGCGCGGGGTGGGGTGGGTCTGGTATGGTGGCGTTCGGTGTGCGGTGCGGAGGTTGGCGTGATTCTGAGCGTGGTTGAGGGTCCGGTGGCAGGGCTGAGATTGGCGGAGCCGGTGGGATTTTCGGTGGGGGAGAGGGTGTTGCTGCTGGCGTTGATCGTGGCGTCGGCAGGTGTGTTTGCGTGGCGGGTGTGGCCGATTGCGCGGAATGTGTGGGGGGCGAAGAAGGATGCCGATTTTTCGCTGCGGCCGGTGGGGAAGCGGGTTTGGGTATTTTTCTGGGAGGTGCTGTGCCAGGCGAAGGTCATTCGACAACGGCCGCTGCCCGGGCTGGCGCACGCGTTTGTATTTTGGGGATTTTTGGCGTTTGCGCTGGTGACGCTGAACCACATTGCGGTGGGATTCGGGGTGGGGTTTTTGCGGGCTGCGGGCGGGTTTGGGACGCTCTACTTTGTATTTGCAGCGGTGTGGGCGGTTCTGGTGGCGGTGTCGATTGCGGGGCTGTTTGTGCGGCGGTTTGTGGTACGACCGAGGTGGCTGGGGGCGAAGGTTTCGGTGGAGTCGGGGGTGATTGCGGGACTGATTTTCGTGCTGATGGTGACGTATTTGGCGGCGTTTTTCGTCCCGGATGGCGGTGTGGCGGTGGCGGCGTTGTGGTGGGTGCATACGCTGACGCTGCTGTCATTTTTGCCGCTGATTCCGGGGACCAAGCATATGCACCTGGTGCTGAGTCCGCTGACGGTATTTCTGAAGCGGGAGGGGTTTTCGCAGCTGCCGAAGCTGGAGGGCGACGAGGATTTTGGGCTGGTGGCGGGGCGGGATGTGACGCAGATTATGGCGCTGCAGGCGTATAGCTGTGTGGAGTGCGGGCGGTGTACGGAGCACTGTCCGGCATCGACGACGGGGAAAGTTCTGAATCCGAAGGAGATTGTGCTGGGAGTTCGGTCGTACTTGAAGTCGGCGGGGCCGGGGAGCGAGATGCCGCTGCTGAACGAGATGCGGGCGGAGGCGGAGAATGTGTCTCCGGATAACAAGGCGGCGAACTGGCTGTCGATGGAGGCGGCGTTTGAGTGCACGACGTGCGGCGCGTGCGAGTTTCAGTGCCCGGTGGGGGTGCAGCATCTGCCGATAATGGTAGGGTTGCGGCGCGGTGCGGTGAATACGGGGGCTTGGGAGGACAGGTTTGGGACGAAGCTGTTTTTATCGCTGGAAAAGCAGGGAAATGCGTTGGGTTTGAGCGCTGCGGAACGCGACAAGTTTATGATAAAGCAGGAGTTGCCGATCTTCGACGGAAGCCAGGAGTATTGCTTATGGCTGGGGTGCATGGGTGGGTATGACCCGAAGGGGCGGGAGATTATAGCGGACTTCGCGCGGGTAATGCGGCACCTGGGGACGACGTTTGGGGTTTTGAAAAAAGAGAAGTGTACGGGCGATCCGGCGCGACGGCTGGGCAATGATCTGGTGTTTGGGATGCTCGCGGAGCAGGGGTTGAAGGCGTTTGCGGCGGCGAAGGTGCAGAAGATTGTGGCGATCTGCCCGCACTGCGTGAGGACGATTGCGACGGACTGGAGGGAGTATGGCGTGGCTCCGGAGATTGAGCATCATTCGGAGTTTATGGCGCGGCATAAGGAGCTGCTGCCGAAGCAGGCGGTGGGGAGCGTGGTGTATCACGATCCGTGCTACCTGGGGCGGTATCAGGATGTGTATGAGGAGCCGCGTGCAGTGGTGGCGACGGCGGGGACGGTGGTGGAGGCGGAGCGGAACCATGAGCGGTCGTTCTGCTGCGGAGCTGGCGGCGGGCTGGCGTTTCTGGGGGAGGAGACGGGCGAGCGCGTGAGCCATGTACGGGCGAAGGAGCTGGTGGCGACGGGGGCGCAGACGATCGGGACGGCGTGTCCGTTCTGCAATACGATGTTCCGGGATGCGCTGGGAGCTGTGGGAGGGGAGGCTCCGCCGCAGTTGCTGGATATTGCGCAGCTGGTGGCGCGGGGGCTGCCGGAGCGGGAGATCGCTGCCGAGTGACGTTGCCGGATACGACGACGGTTGAGGTGCTGGCAGTGGTGTTTGTCGCGACGCTGATACGGTCGACGTTCGGATTTGGGGAGGCGCTGCTGGCGGTGCCGCTGTTGGCGTTTGTGCTGCCGGTGGCGGTGGCTGCGCCGCTGGTGGTGCTGATGTCGATTACAGTGGCGGCGCTGGTGGTGGCGCAGGACTGGCGGATGATTCATATACGCAGTACGGGATGGCTGCTGGCGCCGACGTTTGCGGGGGTGCCGCTGGGTGTACTGCTGCTGTCGAGCGGGCACCAGCGGGTGGTGAAGGCGGTTCTGGCGCTGGTGATTGTGGGGTTCGCTGGGTACTTTCTGGTGGGGGCGAAGCCGCCGGAGTTGCAGAAGGACAGCCGCGGGTGGATGCTGGGGTGTGGGTTTGTGGCGGGTGTGCTGGGTGGGGCGTTTGGGATGAATGGGCCTCCGCTGGTGGTGTATGGGGCGATGCGGCGGTGGTCGCCGCAACACTTCCGGGCGACGCTGCAGGGATACTTTCTGCCCGCGAGCGTGGTGGCGATGGCGGGGTACTGGATGGCGGGGCTGTGGGTTCCGGCGGTGACGCGGTACTATCTGCTGTCGCTGCCGGTGGCGGTGCCGGCGATCCTGCTGGGGCGGGCGATCAATGGGCGGATGCGGGGAGATGCGTTTCTGAAGTATGTGTATGTGGGGCTGGCGGTGGTGGGGATGTTGCTGCTGTTGCAGGTGTAGTACGGGTTGGAGGTGTGTCAGGAACGCGCTTCCGCGAAAGAAATGCCGCTGCACAGGTTGTGCGCTTCACCTCGATAGCAGATTCTCTTTAGAAGATGAAGCCTTCTCTTTAGAAGATGAAGCCGGTTTCGAAGAGGGCGCGGGGTTGGGTGGTGTCGTTGGCGTGGGGGCCGAAGGCTTGACCGGGGGAAGTGTGGATTGCCTGGGTGAGTGAGATTTCAGCGCGGGCGAAGAAGGCTTTGTTCTGGTAGGTGGGTGTGAGGGTGAGGGACAAGGCGCGGCTACCGGGGCCGTAGAGGAGGTTGACGGATTGGCGGGCGGCGCTGCCGGTGCTGGCGATGAACTCGGCGCGGCCGGCGAGGGAGAAGCCGTGGGCGAGGGTGTAGGTGCCGAGGACGGCACCGCTTTGTGTGGAGGCGGCGTGCGGGATCCCGATTTTAAGGTCAAGGGGGACGTGGGTGAACTGGAGGTAAGGCTGGATGGTCCAGCGTTTGGCGGTGTGGGTGTAGATGAGGTTGTAGATGTCGCTGTTGTTTTGGTAGAGCGGCGTGGCGATGGAGGAGTAGCCGGTGTGGCCGAGGTTTCCGGCGGCGATGACCTGGATTGAGTCGGCGGGGGTGGGGCTGTAGGTGAGTGCGCCGGTGATCCAGTTGTAGCGGTTGGAGTAGAAGCCGTCGCTCCAGACGACGGAGGAGGCGAACTTTCCTTTGCTGTAGTTGATTTGGATGCCGCGGTTGACGTCGTTTTCCTGATTCCAGAGGAGGCCGCGCTCGATGTTCATGTTTTCGAAGGAGAAGGTGTACTCGGTGCCGAGGAGGCTGGGCAGTTTGCCGATGACGAAGGAGAGGCTCTGGTTAGGGGCGAGCTTCAGGTAGGCGACGGGCAGGGGGCCGAAGTAGTCGCTGACGGTGGCTGCGGTGGAGAGCAGAGGCGTGCCGAGGGAGGGAAAGTTGTAGGCACCGACCTGGAGGAAGAACTGGACGCGGCCGGTGGATTTCTGGAGGAAAAGGAGGCCGTTGCTGATGTCGGCGCGCGCGGGGCGGTCGGAAGGGATGGGGTAGCCTTGCCAGGAGCCGAAGCCGGTGAGGACACCGGAGATGTCGAGCGGGCCGAAGGGGCCGGCGTCGATGGTTTTGGTGGGAGCGAGGGCGAGTGGGCCAGCCATGCCGGGCATTGGTGGCGGTGCGGGTGCCGGTTCGGTGGGCTGGACTATGGCTGTGCCGGATTGAGCGGATTCAAGGGATGGAGCAGTGGCTGCGCCGGGTGAGGATGGGGTGTTGGTCTGCGCATGAAGCTGGGGGACGGAGAGGAGGGCGAGACTTAGGAGGGCCAGAAGCGGAACTGAGATCAAGGAAGGCTTTGCTGGTTGGGTGCAGGGGGTAATGCCAGGAGCGGGGCGCAATGGAAACTGGTGCAACATGGGTTGTACAACTTTCACGGATTCTCCTGGGCAGAACCATTAGACCTTAGTGGGGTGGTGAAAGTCCGTCGTGAAAGCGTTCATGAGAATGGGATTTCACGTATCGTGTTACGATATCGAAATGGACAGAGTTACGCAAGAGCGGGCGGCGGCGGAGCGGATACGGACGCTGGCGGAGTTTCGGTTTCTGTTGCGGCGGTTTCTGCACTTCAGCGAAGAGGCGGCCGCGATGGCAGGAGTGACGCCGCAGCAGCACCAGTTGCTGTTGCAGATTGCGGGTGCGCCGGAGGGCGTGGTGACGTCGATTGGGTATTTGGCGGAGCGGCTGGCGCTGCGGCATAACAGTGCGGTGGAGCTCGGTACGAGGTGCGAGGAGGCGGGGCTGGTGGAACGGACGGGCGATCCTGGGAATCGGCGTCATGTAGTGCTGCGGCTGACGGGGGAGGGGAATCGGATTTTGAGAGGGTTGTCGGAGGCGCATGGGCGGGAGTTGCATGAGCTGGGGCCGAAGCTGGTGGCTGGCCTGGGGATGTTTACGGGGTGAGGGAGTTTTTGAGTGCGGGGTTGGGGGCTGAAAGGGCTGCGAGAGTATGGGTGAGCGGAGGCGCTCGGGATCCTTCGGCTGCGCTGCGCTTCGCTCAGGATGACAGGGTCTGGTGGCGGAGGATGCGAGGCGGTGGGATGGGCGACAAGTTCTGGGGCGGTCACAAGGTTTAGGGATGGGATACAGGTTTGGAATGGAGAGGGTGCGATGGAGATGAAGGGCAGGAACCGGTTGATGGAGCATCCGCTGCTGCGGCGGTACTTTCCGACAGTGCGCGAGGATATGGCGGCGACGTATGCGCGGAATCTGCATAAGTGGCTGTTGATTGCGCCGCTGATCGGGATTACGGCGGGGCTGACGATTACGGTGGTGGCGGTGGTGATTCTGCGGGAGATGTGGCCGCCGATTCTGGGGTACTACCTGGGGCACCACTGGGCGATTGTGCCGGGGCTGGTGGTGGGGTGCGCGCTGACGGGGCTGATTATGCAGTTCATGACGAGCAATCCGAATCAGCATTCGACGGAGGAGATTATCCAGTCGTACCACGAGCGGGAGGGTGCGATCGATATGCGGTCGTTTGGGCCGAAGCTGCTGGCTGCGGTGACGACGGTGGGGTTTGGCGGGAGCGCGGCGCTGGAGGGGCCGAGCATCTATGGCGGGGCTGCGATCGGGTCGTGGCTGTGGGCGAAGCTGCACGCGGTGCGGGGGTTCAGGCTGGAGCCGAGAGACCGGCGGATCATGCTGATCTGTGGCGCGGCGGCAGGGATGTCAGCGGTGTTTCGCGCGCCACTGACGGGCATTGTGTTTGCGCTGGAGATGCCCTACAAGGACGACCTGGCGCATGAGGCGCTGATGCCGTCGTTGATTGCGTCGGTAGTGTCCTATATGACGCTGAGCTCGTTTCTGGGTGGACAGCCGTTATTCAACTTCAAGAGCTCGACGAATGAGTACACGATGCACGACCTGCTGTGGTGCGCTGTGCTGGGATTGCTGATTGGGCTGCTGGCGATGGCGTTTGTGATTACGTTCCGTCATCTGCGGGCGTTTGTGGTGCAGTGGGCGGCGGCGCATTGGGTGAAGCTGACGCTTGGCGGGTTGCTGACGGGAGTTTGCGGGCTGTTGTTTGTGACGATCTATCCGGGTGGGCTGATGCCGATTGGGCCGAACTATGAGGCTGTGGGGATGATTCTGATGCAGAGTCATACATCGCGGGAGCTGGTGGTGTTTGGGCTGCTGAAGCTGGCGGCGACGGCGTTTACGCTGGGCGCAGGAGGTGTGAGCGCGATGTTTGTACCGCTGTTTCTCACGGGGGGTGGGCTGGGTGTGGCGTTTGCGCAGTCGGTGGTGCACAGCCCGGCGTTGGGGCTGTATGCGGCGGTGGGAATGGCATCGTTTATTGCGGCGGCGTACAAGACACCGCTGGCGGCGGTGGTGTTCGTAGCAGAGGCCACGGGAGGACATGCGTTTATTGTGCCGGCACTGATTGGTGCGGCGGTGGCGTATGGGATCTCGGGAGATGCGTCGGTGTCAGGCGACCAGAAGGTGCATGAAGGTGTGGCGTCGCATGAGGAGGCGATTGTGGAGGCGTTGGCGGTGCACCAGGGGTGAGTGCGCGGTGCTCGTCGCGAAAGGGCCGAGGGTTGGGACTGGATTGGGTTCTTTGGGATCCTTCGGCGGAGATGGGCGCGAGACGCTGCGCCGATCTCCGCCTAGGATGACAACTTGACGGATGGAGACGGGGTGCTGAGGCTGCGTTAGGGGCGGAGCCAGGGGTAGAGGGGGAAGCGGTCGGCGAGTTCGGCGACGGAGTGGCGGATGCTGGTGAGTTGTTGCGGGTCGTTGCGGTGTTCGAGTGCGGTGGCGATCCAGGCGGCGATGGTGCGCATGTCGTCTTCCTTCATGCCGCGGGTGGTGAGGGCGGGGGTGCCGATGCGGATGCCGCTGGGCTTCATGGGCGGGTTGGTGTCGTAGGGGATGGCGTTCTTGTTGACGGTGATGCCTGCGGCGCCGAGGGCGGCTTCGGCTTCGGAGCCGAGCATGCCTTTGGCGAAGACGTCGACGAGGATGAGGTGGGTGTCGGTGCCACCGGAGATGATGCGGAAGCCGTGCGACTGCATGGCTTCGCCGAGGGCTTTGGCGTTGGCGACGGTCTGGGCGGCGTAGGCTTTGAACTCAGGCTGCAAGGCCTCTTTGAAGGCGACGGCTTTGGCGGCGATGACGTGGACGAGGGGGCCGCCCTGCTGGCCGGGGAAGACGCTGCGGTCCATGGCTGTGGCGAGTTCGGCTTTGCAGAGGATGAGGCCGGAGCGGGGGCCGCGGAGGGTTTTGTGGGTGGTGGTGGTGACGACGTCGGCGTGCGGAACGGGGCTGGGGTGAGCGCCGCCGGCGACGAGGCCGGCGAAGTGGGCCATGTCGATCATGAGCTTGGCACCGACTTTGTCGGCGATGGAGCGCATGCGGTGGAAGTCGAACTGGCGGGGGTAGGCGGAGCCGCCGCCGACGATGATTTTGGGCTTTTCGGCGAGGGCGAGGGCTTCGAGCTCGTCGTAGTCGATGACTTCGGTGTCTTTGCGGACTTTGTAGCCGACGATGCGGTAGAGCTTGCCGGAGAAGTTGAGCTTGTGGCCGTGGGTGAGGTGGCCGCCGTTGGCGAGGTCGAGGCCGAGGATGGTGTCGCCGGGCTCGATGAGGGTCATGTAGGCGGCGGCGTTGGCCTGGGAGCCGGAGTGGGGCTGGACGTTGGCGTGGTCGGCGCCGAAGAGAGATTTCGCGCGGTCGCGGGCGAGGTTTTCGACGATGTCGGCGAACTCACAGCCGCCGTAGTAGCGCTTGCCGGGGTAGCCTTCGGCGTACTTGTTGGTGAAGACGGTGCCGACGGCCTCGAGGACGGCGCGGGAGACGAAGTTTTCGCTGGCGATCATCTCCAGGCCATCGTGCTGGCGGAGGACCTCGTTCTGGATCTGTGCGGCGATCTCGGGATCGCTGGCTTGGAGGGTGGCGTTGAGGTCTATCGGCATGAGGTTATTTTACGCCGCGTGATGGAGGGATCAGGAGGGGAGTTCGATGCCTTTTTCCCCGACGATGGGGAAGATGGTGATGACGTGGGTGAGGACGAGGAGCTGGCGGATTTGTTTGGTGAGATGCATGAGCTCGAAGCTGCAGCCGGCGGCTTTGGCGGCACCGTAGAGGCGGACGAGGGAGCCGAGGCCGGTGCTGTCCATGAACTGGAGCTGCTGGAGGTCGAGGACGATGCGCTTGCGGGTGGGGATGAGGTCACGAATGATGGCGGCTACGTCTTCGACCATGCCTGCGACGAGCCTGTCGGAGTAGAGCCGGAGGATGACGCCGTCGGGGAAGGATGTCGCGGAGGTGAGGCCTTGATCGTCGGTGGTGATGGAGGGCCGGGGAGGGGACATCAGTCATGCCTTCCGTGCTGGACGCGGGCGAGGACGACGGTCATGTCGTCGGGCTGCTCGTGCTGGCCGATCCAGCGCTGGACTTCGTGGAGGAGATCCATGCCGAGGACGGTGAGGGGAGCCTGAAGGCGCTGCTGGGTGAAGGTGAGGAGGCGGGCTTCGCCGAAGTCTTCTTCGTCGCGCTCGGGTTCGGTGAGGCCGTCGGTGAAGGCGACGAGGAGGTCGCCGGGGCGCATCTGGACGGTGGCTTCGTCGTAGGCGACGAATTCGAGGAGGCCGACGACGGTGCCGCCGACGTCGAGGCGCTGGACGGAGCCGTCTTCGGAGAGGAGAAGGGGTGGGAGATGACCGGCGTTGGCGTAGGTGAGGCGGCCGGTGCCGGACTCGTAGACGGCGAGGAAGAGGGTGGCGTAGCGGGCGGCCTGGGTGCTGCGAAAGAGGTGCTCATTGAGGAGCTTGAGGAGCATGGCGGGGGAGGGTGGAAGATCTTCTGCCTCTGCGACACCGACGCTGAAGGCGCGGACGGCGGATTGGAGGGAGCTCATGAGGAGAGCGGCGGAGATGCCTTTGCCGGAGATGTCGCCGAGGGCGAGCAGGACGCTGCCGGCGGCGACACCTTCGCCGAAGACGAAGTCGAAGTAGTCGCCGCCGACGGTGCGAGCGGCCAAGCAGGAGCCGTGCATTTCGAGCGCGCCGAGGAAGGCGGGAGAGCGCGGGAAGAGCGTGGTCTGGACCTCCTGGGCGATGGCGAGCTCGTTGAGGAGGCGTTCCTTTTCGCGCTGCTGGATGAGGAGCTCGCGGACGGATGCGGCCATGTTGTTGAAGGAGGTGGCGAGAGCGGAGAGCTGATCTTTGCGGCGGACGGGGATGCGGTGCTCGAGGTCGCCGGCGTCGATGGCGCGGGTGCCCTGGTAGAGGTCTGCGATAGAGCGGGTGATGGTGCGGCTGAGGCTGGTGGCCATGAGCAGGGCGAGGAGTTCGAGGAGAGCGAAGAAGGCGCCCGTACCAATGAAGAGCCAACGAACGATGGCTCCGGCCTCTGCGGAGGTGGAGAAGAGCTGGGCGTAGAGGAGCGTGGTGCGGGTGAGGACATGCACCATGGAAGGGATGGTGTCGCCGGTCTCCCAGGCGTGGACGGTGAGGGGAGCGGTGAAGAAGACGGGGAGGTCGTAGAAGTGCTGGCTCTTCTGGATTCTTCCACCGGAAACGGCGCCGAAGTCGTGCGCTGTGAGGGGATTGGCGTCGACGTCGATGTTGTCTTCCGTCAGCTTATTCTCTGTGATCGCTTTGGAGGGGTTGATGGGGGATTCAGCGAGGGTGAGTTGGCCGAGGCCTTTGCCCATGGCGGCGACTTCGTTGGGTGTGAGGAGCTTGCTGGCGAGTAAGGTGACGGTGCGGCCGCTGCGCGGAGCACTGACTTCAGCGCAGAGATAGAGCTGACCTTTGTAGGCTACGATGCCTTGAAAGCCGGAGTGGAGCCAGGCGGGAGGCGGCGCGTTGAACGGCGTGTTGAGGAGCGAGTTGGGGGCGGCTTTGCCGAGGTCGAAGGGGACCCAGGTGTTTCCGTGCAGTTCGGCAAGGGTGACGGAGGCGGTGTTGAGGGGGGCGGGCTGGGTGTTTCTGGAGGGAGCGGTGGTGTCGGCGGCTGAGTGTGCGAGACCGTAGATGGCGGCGCTGCCGGCGGCATCGCGGACACGGGTGAGGGATTGGTCGATCTTGGTGAGGGCGGTGTCTGTGGCGTATTGGCCGGCGAGGACGTAGGAGGCGAGGCTGGCGAGGGAGAGGAAGAGGACGACGGGAGCGAGGCCCATGAGGAGGTAGGTGAGGATGAGGCGGTTGCGGACCTTCCAGAGGAGGCGCTGGGTGGACCAGCGGTAGAGGAGGATGAGCAGGAGAAGAGCGAGGACGGTCGAGGAGAGCGAGAGGACGATCACGTCGAGGTCGCTGAGGATGTTGAAGGTGTCGGCGAGGAGGGCAGCGAGGAAGATGGCGAGCATCCACCAGGTAGCGCGTTCGACGCGGCTGCGGTGGGGCCAGGCGGAGCGCCATTGGGAGATGCGGGAGCGGGGTGCGGGGGACGGCGCGGAGGTCTCGGGCTGTCTGGTCATCCTGTGGCTCCAGCCTCCTCCCGCTCTTCGTGCGATGCTGTTGCTGCCTGCAAGTTTACTGCAAGCTGTAGGAAAAGCAGCATGTTCGTGAGAAAACTCTCATTGTACGGATGCAGTTGTGGCATAGCGCGTGCACTGAATCATTTGTTAGCGACCCAGGAATAACGATGTGTTGGGTGTTGATTGGGTGCTACAGGAGCTGGTTTGGCGGAGATTTTGGTATTTCCACGATGGAAGAGGGACGATGTACCGAAGGTGGCCGCATGGGGCGGACGGGCCACGGCGAACCGAAGCCGGATTCACCTGTATGAGCCGACGGCAGAGGAGCGCGCGCACAGGGCGATGGACCTGGCGGCGCAGGTGGGGGTTGCGGTGGAACGAATGCAGGCAGAGATGGAATGTGCGGTGATGGAGGCGAGGGCGAAGCGGATCTTTGAAGGGGTGGTGCGGTGAGAGGTTCCTCTGGCTGACCACACTGACGAGCCAAGAACGGTCGTTGGAGCGTCCGGTGCGGCGAAGGATGGGGCGGTGCGGCGAAGGATGGGGCGGCGGGGCGGTGGCTGCGGGATGGCAGGTTAGGTGAGCGGTGAGCGGAGGTGTTTGAAGGCGTTGTAGATGAAGGAGCCGAGGTACCAGCCGTCGATGAATTTGTAGGGGGATTCGCCGGTGGTGTAGTGGCCGCAGGGGAGTTTTTTGCCGACGAAGTCGATGCCGAGGGAGCGGAAGTTGTGGAGGACTTCTAGGGAGTATTTGAGGACGAAGGTGAGGTCGTAGGGGGCATAGACGACGAGGGATTTGCGGCGGGGGTCGCCGGGGAAGCGGGATTCGCCGGTGGAGGCGAACTGCTGCATGAAGCTCATGGGGCTGACGCCGGCGAACATGGCGCGGACCTGGTCCTGGGTGAGGCTGGCGTGCTCGAAGGCGGCTTTGACGTGGCGTGTGCTTTGGCCTGTCCAGACGACGTCGCCGAACTGGGTGCTTGCATGGTTGAAGGCGCAGACGCGGAGGCGGGGGTCCATGGCGGCGGCGATGAAGGCGTAGGCGCTGCCGAGGCTGGTGCCGAGGACGCCGATCTGGGTGTAGCCCTGGGATTGGAGCCAGTCCATGGAGCTGCGGATGTCGATGACGGCCTGGCGGCAGGCGGCGATGGTGCGGCCGACGTTGGCGCTGACGGCGTAGTCGCTGCGTTCGAGCTCGGCGGGGCGGCGGACGTCGTGGTAGGGCTTGGAGAGACGGAGGCAGGAGATGCCGAAGCGGTTGAAGATCTCGCAGAGGGCGTTGTGGGAGAAGGCGTCAGCGTTCCACTGGGGCATGACGATCATGGCCTGGCGGGGCGCTGGGGCGGAGGGTTTCGCGGCTGCTTCGTACCAGCGGGCGTTGACGGTGTCGTTTTCGGGATAGGGGGTTTGGAGGGCTGAGGTGAAGCGGAGAAAGGGGACTTTGCGGAGCTCGCCGACCTCGGCCTGGCGCTTCCATTCGCGCTCCTGCTGGAGGGTTTCCGGGCGGACGTTGGTGGGGTAGAGCTCGGGGAAGTGGTGCTCGATGCGGAAGTCGTTGGGGGTGGTGTAGTCGAAGAAGCGGTGGGGATGGGCGACGATGCGATCGTTGAGGGCGATCATGGCGTCGAGGGCGGAGCGTTCGCCGCGTTCGACGGCGGAGGCTGCTTGTATACCGCCGAAGTCGGCGAGGTGATCGAAGCCCCATTCGAGGGGGCGTTCGACGCGGTTGGAGTCGCGCGTTGTGAGCGCGGTCTCCCATGCCACCATCCACTTTCCGTACAGCTTTGAGACCATCTGTCCAGTTTACCGTTTCGGCGGCCATGCGTTGGCGGGGGAGGGTTAGGCTGGCGGGCCGGGAATGCTGAGCATCCAGTTGACGCCGAATTTGTCGGTGCACATGCCGAAGAGGGGTGTCCAGAAGGTTGCGGTGAGGGGCATGGTGACGGTGCCGCCGTCGCTGAGGGCGGTGAAGATGCGCCGGACCTCGGCTTCGTCGGTGTCGTCGATGGAGATGTTGAAGCCGGCAAAGGGTTTGCCGCGGCCTGCGGGCGCGTCTGCTCCCATGAGAACGATGCTGCCGAGGTGCATGGCGGTGTGCATGACGAGGTTCTCGGAGCCTTCGGGGCAGCGGACCTCGGGTGGAGCTTCGCCCCAGCGCATGGTCATCTCACGCGTGGTGCCGAAGACGGTTTCGTAGAAGGCGAATGCGGCGTCGCATGTGCCGGTGAATTCGAGGTGAAGGCTGGTATGCATGGGGTGCTCCAGTTGGAATGGAGTGGGCTTGGAACGCGTTGCGGCGCCAATTGTACGCAGTGGAAAGCGGTTTAGGCTACAGGATTTTTTCGGGGAGTGGATGGCGGATTTTGTGTGGCGATGTGCGCACGTTTGCTTGACTCGTCGGACGCATTACGAACCGCCGCAAAGGAGGCCACATGCCTACGTCACGACGAAGGGAGGTCTTTTTGTGCGTTCTTCGAGTGCGTTGTTGGGAGGAGCCGCGCGAGAGTTCGGTCGGGGTGACGGATGTGGGTGATGAAGCGGGGTCAGACGAGGGTGGGTTGGGCGCGGATGGCGCAGAGGATGTCGTAGGGGATGGTCGCGGTGGTGGTGGCGATGTCCTGCGCGGTGATGCCGGTGCCGAGGAGGGTGACTTCGTCGCCGGTGGCGGCGGTGGGGATGTCGGTGATGTCGACGACGGTGAGGTTCATGGAGACGCGGCCGACGA
>JABBOG010000016.1:41758-65898 GCA_019351975.1 Acidobacteriota bacterium | reverse complement strand
CGTGAGACCGGGGATGGTCGCGGTGAGGGTTTCGGATGCGGCATTGAGGGCCGTGGGGCTGACGTCGATGGGTTGGTAGAGGACGTTGGTCTGAAAGTGGGTGGCAGCCTGAAGGATGAGGCCGGTTTTTGTTGCTGTACCGGCGCCGAGCTCGGCGATGGTGACAGGTGAGTCGAATTCCAGGAGGATCTCGTCGGCATGAGCAGTGAAGATGGCGAGTTCGGTGCGAGTGAGGTAATACTCGGGCAGCGTCGTGATTTGCTCAAAGAGTTCTGAACCTCGTTGGTCGTAGAAGAGCCACGGAGGGAGGGTCTTCTGCGTGGTGGATGTCAGGCCGGAGAGAGTTTCACGGAGGATGGCCTCGGATGGGTTGGCTGCGGTCGCAGTGGTCAAGGTCGGCCTCATTGGAGTGGTATGGAAGTACATTCTTTGATTTTCGGTCGTGGTTGAATCAGCTCAACGAGGTCTAAGCGCCATCGCGTGCGAGCCGTAGTCCGCTGAACTGCCAACGGGTGGCGGGCGGGAAGAAATTACGATACGTTGCGCGAATGTGCGAGGCGGGGGTGACGCAGGAGCCGCCGCGAAGGATGATCTGCGAACTCATGAATTTGCCATTGTACTCGCCGAGAGCGCCGGGGAGCGGTGCATAGCCGGGGTAGCCGGTGTAGGGCGATTGGGTCCACTCCCATCCGTCGCCGAAGAGCTGCTGAATAGCGGAGGTGGAGACGGCAGGTACAGGATGAAGTTGCTGGGATTCGAGGAAATTTCCGCTCATGGGGGAGTGGGAGGCGGCGAACTCCCATTCGAATTCGGTTGGGAGGCGATGTCCGAACCAGCGGGCGAAGGCGTCGGCTTCGAAGAAGCTGAGGTGGCAGACGGGCGTTTCGGATAGTTCGCCAAGGGGACGGAAGCCGTGGAGAGTGAAGACACTCCAGCCAGAGGGGGTCGCGGTATCGCGACGCCAGTACAGCGGTGCCTGCCAACCCTCGGCACGCATGACATCCCATCCTTCGGAGAGCCACAGTTCGGGCCGTGCGTAGCCGTCTTCTTCGATGAAGGCAAGATATTCGGCGCAGGTGATGAGCCGCGATGCGAGTCGAAACGGGGCGATATAGACGGGATGGCGCGGCGTTTCGTTATCGAACGAGAACTCCTGATTCATGTTTGGGTCAGGAGTCATCCCGATACCGACGATGCCTGGATGGGCGGGTGTGCCGGGCGTAAAACTGCACCAGTCGAGGGGAGGAGCGATGTGGTCGGCATACCTAGGGTCGGGTCGCGAGCTGTAGGCGGGGTGCAACGGATTGGTGAAGAAGGCGTGCTTGACGTCAGTAGCGGCGAGCTCGAGGTGCTGCTGTTCGTGATGCAGGCCGAGAACGACGCGGCGCTGAACTTCGTCCTCCGGCGTTTGTTCGAGCAGGCGGCAGATGGCGGCGTCTACGTGCGTACGGTAGGCGAGAATCTGATCGAGCGGAGGCCGTGAGAAGGAGGCGCGAAGTTTCTTCTCTGGCATCTCGCCGAGCGCACGGTAGTAGCTGTTGAAGAGCCAGCGGAAGTTCGGGTCGAAGGGCTGGTAGTTGGCGACGAACTCGGCGAGGATGAAGGTTTCGAAGAACCAGGAGGTGTGGGCGAGATGCCACTTGACGGGAGATGCGTCGGGCGAGGACTGCACCATCATGTCTTCCGGTGTGAGGGCAGCGCAGAACCCCATGGTCGCGGAGCGTACAATGCGATAGCGTTCGACAAGGTCGGAAGCGCCGGATGGCTTCGGGGCGAGATTTTTCTGGTGTGTCAACATCGTACGCTCTCCAACCTGTTGGATGCTTCTGGGCTTTGATGCGCATCAACTGAAGATTTGTTGCAACATTTTTCGACAATTCATTTAGTGGTGGCCGTTGAGGAGGCGTGCCAGTTCGAAGGCTGTTGCGGCGGCGACACCGCCGATGGCGACGGTCTGGAGTGCGCTCTTGAGGACGTTGGATCCAAGAGCGCGGCCTTTGGCTGCACCGAAGATGGTGAGAGCGATGAGCGTGATGATGATGGAGACATGCAGCGCGGTAGTGATGTCGGGAAAGATCATGTAGGGGGCAAGAGGGATGGCGCCGCCGGCAATGTAGGAGAAAGCGATGGTGAGGGCTGAGCGCACAGCGCGGCCGGGCGCGGGTTCTTCGAGGCCGAGCTCGAAGCGCATCATGAAGTCGACGTAAGATTCGGGGTTGGCCTGCAGCGAGCGCAGGACAGGTGTGGCAGCTTCGCGGTCGACGCCGTACTGCTCAAAAATCTCGTAGATCTCGGCGGCTTCGTCGGCGGGGCGTTCGACGACTTCAAGCTGCTCGCGGCGGCGCTCAGAGGCGAAGTGCTCGGTGTCGCCACGCGAAGCCAGGTACCCGCCCAGACCCATGGCGATGGAGCCAGCGGCGATTTCGGCGAGGCCGGCGGTGACGACGATGTGTGCGGCGGAGATGGCACCGGCAAGGCCGGCGGCGAGGGCGAAAGGGACGGTGAGGCCGTCGGCAAGCCCGATGACGATGTCGCGGACGGTTTCGGAGGAGTTGAAGTGGACCTCGTGATGGTTGTGTGCTGATCCGGAAGCAGTTTGAACGGGCATGGCACAAGTGTAGAGTGCGGCGGGGGATTTTGGGATGACTCATGCGTCTTCCGGGAGTTATGTGCGTCTTTTGTTGATAGAGATATCAGGAGAGATGCAGCTTGGAGGTATGGCGCAGAGCGTTATTAGGGGTATTCCTGCTGGGACTTGCAGCAGGCGTTGGGCTGCGGGCGCAGGGGCCTGGAGTCAATCAGGATTCTGGCCTGCCAACAGGCGGGTTTGCAGGGATGGCACGCGTAGGCGGTGAGGTGACGGCGGTTGACGGCTCGGCGTTGACGGTGAAGACGGGTGAAGGCTCTGTAATGCACATTATTACGACGGACAACACGCGTGTGATGAAGGGCCGCGGCGTCACGGTTAAAGTGAGTGATCTGAAGGTCGGGGACGGCGTGATGGCCGCAGGGATTCTGGATGCGCCGAACAAGACGCTGCACGCGGCGGTGTTGTTTGCGACGGATGCTGCGCAGTTAAAGGCGATGAGGGACAACCTGGGGAAGACGTATATCGTGGGCCGGGTTAAAGCGATCGATATGGATAACGCGAAGATGACTGTGGAGCGGCCAGATGGCGTGGCGCAGACCATTGGCTTCGACGAGACGACGTCGTTCCGTCGAGGCAAACGCGATGCAGGGAGTGGGTTGGGCGCTGGTGGAGCGGCATTGCCTGAGACAGGAGAGAGCATCACGCTGGCGGACGTGAAAACGGGGGACGGGGTGCGTGGTAAGGGATCAATCAAGGGTGGGTTGTTTGTGCCAACGGAGTTGGTAGTTGTGGCTCCAAGGGAAGGCAGCGCGCGGCGCTCGGCGACAACGGGTGATGCGCATGCTGGCGCGACGATGAATGCGCCGCACTAGAACAATCAAGCTTCAGAGGATGTGCGACTGTTTCGGCGGATATGGGTTGAGTGTAGGGAGAGGTGTACGTGAAGGTTCACAAGTGCAAGCAAGTGCGAAGCTGGATGTGGGCGATGGCTGTTGCGCTGCTGTGGGTCGGTGGTATGAGCGGACAGGTGGCGGCGTCTGGCGCAGATGTTAGCGTGCGGAGGACGGGAGCCGCTGAATCCAATGAGGGGGCGCAGGGCGGAACAATCGCAGGGCGCGTAGTTGCAGGGGCAGTGGGGAAGGCTGGAGGAGTGCCGCTGCCAGGAGTTGCGATGACGGCGATGAACACGCTGTCGGGAAAAAAGTACGCGACGTCGACGGATATGGACGGGAGATACGCGATGGAGATCCCGCGCAACGGACGATATGTCGTGCGTGCGGAGCTGACCGGATTTGCGCCTGTAACGCACGAGGTGGTGTTGCATGGTGTTGAGGCAGAGGCGGCGAAGCAATCGATCACGATTATGCCGGAGACTACTGATTTCAGCCTGGAGTTGGCGAGCCGCGTGGCTGCGAATGAGGCGAAGCAGTCGGTTGCGAGCAGCGGTGCGGCCGTTCTGCGTGGGCTGCAAGGGTTGAGCTTGAGCGCTGGCGCAGATGCGATGGACGCGAGCAAGGTCGGCGGCAATCAGGGGGTGACGTTGCCGACGATTGCGGGGATGGATGACGCAAGCGAGTCCGTCGCAGTGAATGGACAGCCTGGGCAGACGAACGGTTTGGCAAACTTCAGCGAGGAAGAGATTCGGCAGCGTGTCGCGGAGGCGGTGGCGCGCGGTCAGGCGAGCGGGATGATTCCGCAGGGAGGAAATCCGACGAATGCGATCGTCGGGATGTTAAGCGGAATGATGGGCGGACCGGGGCCAGGGGGGCCTCGAGGAGGACGCGGCGGATTCGGGGGAGCGTTTCGAAACTTCAATCCAGCGCAGCCGCACGGAAGTATTTTTTATGAGACGAGTAATGGGGCGTTGGACTCGGCGCAGTGGTCCCCGGATCTATTGCCTCAGGTGAAGCCCTCGTCCTACACAAATAAGTATGGTGTAACGATTGCGGCGTCACCGTATATTCCGGGATTGACAAAGCCGAACACCAAGCAGTTCATGTTCCTTAATGTGACGGGACAGAAGAATCTGAATGCGTTTCTGGGTGGTCCCTCGCGGGTGCCGACCTCATTGGAGCGTACGGGAGATTTTTCACAGTCGACGCAGGTAGTGAACGGAGCTGCGACGCCGGTGACAATCTATGACCCGGTGACCGGATTGGCGGTGAGGGATAACAATCTTGCGAATGCAGCAACGCCAATCTCAAAAGAGGCGCTGGCATTGCTGCAGTATTATCCGGCGCCAAATATTCCGACGAATGCGGAAGGGTTCAACTACGAGACAATCTCGAATGCGGGCAATAACGTGATTGCATTGAATACTCGCTACATTCGCACTCTGGGGCACTCGACGGGTATGCCGTTTGGAGGGTTCGGAAGGCGTGGCGCAGGGAACGGGCCGCCGTCCCTACAGCAGAATATGAATGTCGGGTACAACTATTCGCACTCTGCGAGTGACCTGCGAAATATCTTCTTGCCGCTGGGTGGAGCGAGCAGCACAGATGGGGATGCTTTGAATGTCGGTTACACGGTGTCGTACGGAAGATTATCCAATCATTCAACGCTGACATGGAACCGGCTGAACACCGAGACGCGGAATTACTTCACGGATACGTCAAACGATCCAACGACAACGGCTGGAATAACGATCCCGAATCTTTCGGGAGGCTTTGCCGATCCACGTTTTTACAATGGCTTGCCGACGCTGAATATTACAAATTTTGCCTCGTTGACAAACACTACGCCTAACGAGTTAATCAACCAGACGATTAGCTTTTCTGATTTTGCAGCCTACCGGCACGCCAAGCATAACGTGCGGCTGGGCCTGGATGTGCGCAGGGTCCATGCAGATTCGATTGGCGGCGACGATCCACTAGGGCAGTTCACCTTTTCGGGTTTTGCGACCGAGAGTCCGGCGGACAAGGCATCGAGTAACGGTGCGTCGCTGAGCGGGTCAGGCTTTGCTGATTTTCTCTTTGGGCTGCCGCAGAGCACGGCGATCCAGGCTGGGTTATATAAGACCTATCTTCGCGAGAATGTGTATGACTGGTTCGCAACGGACGACTTTCGCGTGAAGCCAAACCTGACGTTGAACTACGGCGTGAGATATGAGTACTTCGCCCCGTACACCGAGAAGAATAACCGGCTGGTGAATCTGGACCACAACGCGAACTTCACGCAGGTGGATACAGTGCAGCCGGGGCAGGTTGGCCAGTATGAAGGCAAGTATCCCGGAGGGTTAATCAATCCCGACAGGACGATGTATGCGCCGAGATTTGGCATGGCATGGAGTCCGAGGTTCGCACCGCGCGTAACCAAGCAAATGATTGTGCGGGCTGGATATGGGATCAATTACAACACGGGGCAGTTTGCGACGATGGCGAAGTCACTGTCGTATCAACCGCCGTTCGCGGCGACGCAGACGAATACGGTGACAACGTCTTCTGCTTCCTCGGCGACAGGCTGCGTAACAACGACGACAAACGCGACCGCGAACATGACCCTGGCGCATGGCTTTGGATGTTCGACTGGAGAAGCGATTCAGGATAACTACGCGGTGGACAAGAACTACCGATTGGGGATGGTGCAGACGTATAACGTAAACATCCAGAGGACAGTGGCGTGGAACATCGTGCTGAACGTTGGGTATAACGGATCGAAGGGAAGCAACCTGGATGTGCTGGGGTCGCCTAACGGCACACCACTGGGCGTGAGCACGCCGGGCGTGGCACCGTATGACTTTGAGGAGTCGGCTGCGGCGCTGCACTCCAATCAACTCGTGTTGAGCGCGCAGATGCGGCAGCAGCAAGGCAATGCGCTTGGCGTGACGTATGTGTATTCGCATTCAATCGATAACGCTTCAGGCGTTGCAGGCGCGGCGGGAACACCCGTGCAGAATTTCTTTAACCTGGCAGCGGAGGAAGGAAATTCCAGCTTCGATCAGAGACACAATCTGAGGGGAAACTGGTTGCTGCAGTTGCCATTCGGACCGAACCGGAGATTTTTGAACAAGGGTGGCCTGGTGTCGCGGATGGTGGATGGATACTCGCTGAGCGGGACGTTCACGTTTGCGACGGGGAACTACTTCACGCCGCAGTACTCCGGCAACGCAGCCGAGGCTTCGTCAGGCAATGTGTATCAACAGCGGCCAAACCGTGACTTTACGCAGCCTCTGAAGGGGCCGGGACGCGTGCGGGAGTTTTTCAATACTGCGGCCTTCACGGCCCCAGTGGTGAATGGCGTGACGCAGTATGGAACAGCGTCACCGGGATCCATCGAGGGGCCAGGAACGGTGGCTGTGGACGCGTCACTATCGAGGACATTTGAGCTCGGAGGCACGCGCTCGATGGAGGCGCGGGTGACGGCGAGCAATGTGTTCAACACGGTGCAATATAGCGGGATCAACACAACGGAGAACTCGGCGAACTTTGGCGAGGTGACTAGCGCGGCGACGATGCGGACTATTCTTGTGCAGGCGCGGTACAGATTCTAGGGCAGATACGAGGAGTTTAGGTTGAACATGCGGCGATGTTTGGCGATAGTGCTGGTTGCATTGGTTGGAATGAGCAGCGCCATGGATGCTGCGCAACAGCCGCAGAGTGCGCAATTGCAACAGGCGGGAGAACGTACGTTTCGGTTGAGTGTGAATGCCAATATCGTGCTGACCAATGTGGTGGTACGCGACAAGAAGACCGGCGCGGTGGTGAAGGGATTGAAGGCGAGCGACTTCACGATCATCGAGGACAAGAAGCCGCAGCACATCATAAGTTTCGATTATCAGAATGTGAATGATGCCGCGATGTTGGAGGAGAAGACCACGGCTGGTGGTAAGACCTCGGTAGCGGAGTTGCTAAATAATAACTTCGCGGCTAGCCCGGCGCAGCTCAAAGATCATCGTCTGATCGTCATCTTTTTTGATCTGAGCTCGATGCAGGATGAGGATATTGATCGCGCGGTGGATGCAGCGAAGAACTATGTGAACAAGCAGATGCAGCCTGCAGATCTTGTGGCGCTGGTGAGTATGGCGACAGGTTTGACGATGGATCAGGATTTCACCTCAGATAAAGCGGCGCTGCTGCGTGGACTTGCGAAGTATGAGGGGATAGATGAAACGGGATTTGCGAATGGAGCGACAGGTTCGACCAGTGGGACGCCGGACGATACCACCGCGTTCGCAGCAGACGACACGGAGTACAACAGCCTGAATACGGACCGGGAACTGCTCGCAATTTGTGCAATCTCGAAGAGCCTGGAGCGGGTCGATCAGCGTAAGTCGATGCTGTATTTCTCGGGTGGGCTTACGCGGAACGGGATCGAGAACGAGGCGAGCTTGCGTGCCGCGACAAACGCGGCCGCAAAGGCGAACCTGGCAATCTATTCGGTGGATTCGCGCGGGCTGCAGGCGTTACCGCCGGTGGGTGATGCGAGCCAAGGCAGCCTGCGTGGTAACTCGGCGTATAGCGGAGCTGCGGCAACCACGCAGCTAAGTACAAACTTCGCTTCGCAGGAGACGCTGGGGACATTGAGCAGTGATACTGGCGGAAAGGCTTTCTTCGATTCCAACGACTTTTCGCCCGCGTTCCAGCAGATACAGCACGATACGGAGGCGTATTACATCATTGGGTTCAGATCAACGAATCAGCGGTCCGATGGCGCCTATCGCCACCTGACGATAAGGGTCGACCGCAGCGACGTGAAGATCGGGTATCGTCCGGGCTATTATGCGCCGTCAGACTTCAAACACCAAAAGAACGAGGACCGAGAGGAGGCCCTGGACGAACAAATGCGGAGTGATCTTCCCGCGACCGATGTCGCACTGTATCTACAGGCACTGTACTTCCGCGAGAACGAGAACTCTTACTTTATTCCGGTCAGCTTGATTGTGCCGGGTTCGCAGATTCCGTTTGTGAAGGGTGGCGACAGGGACAAGGCGACGCTTGACATCATGGGTCAGGTGAAGGATGCGCAAGGCATCATCGTCGGCAATGTAAGACAGACGGTCAAGCTTGCGATAGACCAGTCGCAGCAAGTGAATCAGAAGAACATTCAGTACTCAACGGGGTTTACGCTGGCCCCAGGAAAGTATCACCTCAAATTCATCGTGCGCGAGAATCAGACCGGCAACATGGGCAGCTTCGAGACGGATATTCAAGTGCCTGACCTGAGGAAGATGCCGCTGAAGATGAGCTCCGTTGTGCTGGCCAGCCAGCGCGTTCCGGACAAGGAACGGAGTGCAAGCAATCCGCTGATACGCGATGGTTTGCAGTGGGTGCCAAATGTTGCGCACGTCTTTCGGCAGAACCAGCACCTGTATTTTCTGTATGAGATATATGGTGCCCATGCCGAAAAGCACGCGCCAATAAGGGTGCTAACAAGTATTGAATTTTTACAAAATGGAACCAAGGTCTACGAGACACCGCTGGTGACGGCCAATGCAGTGAATGATCCTGACCATAACGGCGTAGTGTTCCAGTTTGATGTGCCGCTTACTCCGTTGAAGCCGGGCTTGTATCTCTGTCAGGTGAACGTGATCGACGATGCGGGCGGTAGCTTTATGTTTCCGCGCATGGCGCTGAAGGTGCTGCCGGTACTGGGCATATCCGCCGCAGCCGCGAAAGCTGCTCCCTGATTGTGCGGTTCACTGATGTGAAGCCGAGGATAGGATGCTGCTATCGGCTCCGACTTTTTAAGCTGGTGAAGAATATATAGATGGAATTTGACACGCTGTGGGCAAAGGGCGCGTCTCAGTACGTGTAGGACCCGGACAGTGCGGCACTCCGCGTCATTCCCTAAGGGAAGCGAGCAGCGCTTGTTCAGAGGTCAGGAGTTTGCGCATGCCTAAGACTCGATATTCCGCCGCAGCAGTCAGTGTTATTAGCCTTTTCCTGTTTTCCACGGTAAGCGCGCGTGCCCAGGATACGCCTGCGCGGAGCCATGCACCCCAGACGGTGCAGCTGGATGTGGAGGTGACGAACTCCAAAGGCGCGCCTGTGAGCGGCCTTACAGAAAAGGACTTCACGGTGCTCGACAACAAGAAGTCACAACAGATAAAGTCCTTTGCCGCGGTCAAGGGCAAGGACGCACCTGCGGAGGTGCTGATTGTCTTCGATGCAGTGAATACGCCCTATACGTATCTGGGGTACCAGCGTGACCAGGTTATGAAGTATCTGCGCAGCAACGGCGGTGCACTGCCGTATCCTACGACCTTCGCGGTGCTGACCGACACCAGCTTTGAGATGAATGATGTTGCGAGCAAGGATGGTAATTCCTTGGCGGACAAACTCGAGCACACGAATATTGGATTGAGAGAGATTACGCGAAGCCAGGGATTCTGGGGGGCAGCTGACCGAATGACGCTCTCCCTGAATGCGTTGCGGAGTTTGACGGTGGTCGAGTCGAAGAAGCCTGGACGTAAGCTCGTGCTCTGGATCTCCCCAGGTTGGCCCCTCCTTTCCGGGCCAGAAGTTGATCTCGATTCAGGCCAAGAGCAAGATGTTTATAGAAATGTCATTGCGTTTTCGAGAGGGTTGCGGAAGGCAGACATGACCCTGTACAGCGTTAATAGCTGGGGTGTAACAGAGTCACTACTCCGTGAGAATTACTACGAGAGTTTTCTGGGTGGATTGAAGAGTCCGGACAACGCAGAGTGGGGCGACTTATCTGTGCAGGTGCTGGCCGCGCAGAGCGGTGGGCTGGTACTGAGTTCTAGCAGCGTGATTGACATGCTGAATAAGTGTGTCGAGGATGCAAACAGCTATTACAGGATCGTTCTGGATGCTGCGCCCGATGAAAAGCCGGATGTGTATCACAAGATTGAGGTAAAGGTGGCGCAGCCTGACGCGAAGGCGCGAACGAGGTCTGGATACTACTCGCGACCTTGAGCGACCGATCTCATTTATAGGGGCAGTGGCGGCAGCCTGAGCTACAGCAAAATCCGCGACGGAGATGATAGGCGGCTGTGAACACGACATAGGGGCCGTCCATGTAAAAATCCTCGTGCTGGAGGAGGGGGTCGTCATTCGCGGACGCTTCAACGTCGCGTTTTATTTCGTCTGGTTGCGGTAGGCTGGTTACCTTCATGAGAAGAGTCCTGGTGCAAGGATCGGTTGCGCACGATGCGGAGGCATGGCCTCAGCGCGGAGGATGTCGGCGATGCTACGTGTGCGTGCTGACTTGATCGGCCGCTTCACGCTCAGCGTATTGCCTTCGGCTGTAACGGATGTGCCGTCGAGGAGGCGGACTTCGCGGCCTGGAATGGCGGGGACGCGGTCGCCGGGGATAAGAATCCCGACGAGATTGAGGGGATCGGCGGCGGCGACGGAAATAACTGGTTCGGTGGTTCGCGATGCGTGCTGCATCCGCGCTTTGCGCAGGCTGTCAACGGCTTCAGGCAATGCATACTGCTCGCCGAAAGGCCCCGAGACGAAGCGGCCACCGCGTATCTCTCCACGGTCTTCGAGACGTCGGAGAGTTGGTACGAGATCGCGCCACTTTGGTGCATTGGACTCGCGTGCAAGGAGCTCGCGGAAGAGCACACCGTAGCGGCAGAGCAGGATGCGTGCATGTGCGTCGAGGGCGCTCTCGGTTCGGCGGGCAGCGGCGATAGCGGCTTGCGTGTCTTGCCCGCGTAGCTGCGACCTTAAACCGGTGAAGTTGGGAGTAGCCGGTGTCGTGTTGCCCTGAAGCAACGACCAGCGGCCCGCGGTGGTTCGCGCTGCAGCGCGTTTGCGCAGGCTGACGGCTGGGGTTTGAGCGATAGCTGAGGATTTGCGCCGTGGATCCATCATGGAACGCAGTTGGTCGAAGCCATCAGCGGACGCTAGGCCGGCGGTCGCAAGCTCCCACAACGCTGTTGTGGTTTGCAACTTGGTAAGGCCCGACAGCCGATGGAGATCCGCTGTGAAGGCCGCGCCTTGCGTCGCGAGAAGCTGGCGAA
Source organism: Acidobacteriota bacterium (assembly GCA_019351975.1). Classification (GTDB taxonomy): domain Bacteria; phylum Acidobacteriota; class Terriglobia; order Terriglobales; family Acidobacteriaceae; genus Granulicella. The sequence continues at coordinate 54,376 of JABBOG010000016.1, read as the reverse complement.
TCGCTTGCGCCTCAAGCGATAACGATTGGCCGAGGATGGCCTCGTCGACCGACTTAGCGGCAAGCGCATGATGCAGCCACTCGGAGGACTCGCGCAGGTAGAAGGTGATAGGCGCAGCAGTCGTGGGAATGACGCGGCGCGGCGCGGTCGCCTCGCTAGCTAGCCACGCAGGATGAGGCGAGATTCGGCCCCAAGCGAGCACTCCGGCAAGGCAAAGATTGTCGAGCCAGCGAGGATCATAGTTGGCGATCCGCGCTGGCAGCAGGGTTCGCTCCCATTCTATTGCTGGGGCTTCAAAACCTTCGAGCTGTTCGATGGCTGCGAGTACAGCCTCTTCTCCGGTTGGTTGATGCGTGACGGTGGCGTCGGGCGCGAGATGGTGCCATTCGAGGAGCCAGCGCATAAAGATGGCCGGTGTGACGGGCTCGACCTGTTTGCGGAGCGTGCTGAGCGTAAGACGGTGAATGCGCTGCAGGATGCGTCGCTCGCACCATTCGATGGCATGAGGATCGTCGTCTGCGGGCGTGGCGTGCTCAAAGATGCCGCGCATAGCGAGACCCTGCATCTCCATCGCTAGCAGCGCCTGATGGATTGAACGTGGCAACGTGTGTGTGATTTCGGCGAGACCCGCAGCGGTGGTGGGGCCGAGGAGTTGAAGCCAGCCCTGGGTGAGGGTATTGGCTGCGGATTCGCGCGATACGGATGCAGCATCCCAGAGGACAGACGTGGGCCACAGGGCTGCGGCCTCCGCGAGGCGCTCCGTTGCGATCCATGAGCGTTCGCCATCGATTTCGGCGAGTTGCGCGCGACCTTGTCGTACGAGGCACTCCATGAAATGCCGCCAGTGCTGCATGGAATGCGCCGCCGCAGCTTCTGCCTTTTCGAAGAAGGCTGCGGGAAGCGCGATCAGTTGGAGCAGAAGATCGTGCAACTCGTGCTCGTCGCGAATGTCGGGCCATAGCTGCGCGCGTACGGTGGAGATGGCGGCTGCATCGAGAATGCCAGGTGCTTCAGGCAGACGCGAAGGTAGATTGCCACGCGTACTGACGGCGCGCGTGCGGCGCGCGGCAGCGTCCTCAGGATCAAGAAAAGCATAGGGCATGGCGTTGATCAGCTCATGCGCAAAGACCGACGGTACAGGCGTATCGATCGCAATGCAGCGGATCGCGCCGCTGTCAATGTCGCGCAGGATCTCAAGCAGGCCGTCGAGGTCCATGGCCTCGGTCAGGGTGTCCTTCATGACCTCGCGGACCAGCGGATGATCTGGAATCTCGATGTCTCCAGACATTGTCTCAGGACATGCGGAAGCATGCGGAAAGACGCTTGCGAGCAGGTCATCGGAACGCGTTCGCTGAATCTGCGGTGCAATCCGCTTGCCCTTGGACATGCGCAGTAGCTGTAGGCTGCGTCCGGCGGCCCAGCGCCAGCGGTTCTTGAACAGCGGCGAAGGAATGCACGCTTGTTCGAGGAGTTCGCGCGCGGTCATCGTGGTGAGAAAGCGAAAGACGTCAGCGAGAGGGAAGCTGTGCTGCTCTGCAAGCGAGATGTTAATGCCGTTGTCGGTGGCGGCGGCTTGCAGCTCGAAGTTGAAGCCGCGGCAGAAGCGCTTGCGCAGCGCGAGGCCCCAGGCCTTGTTGATGCGGCCGCCGAAGGGCGCATGCAGGATGAGCTGCTGCCCGCCGCCCTCGTCGAAGAAGCGCTCAGCGATGAGGGTGGCTTTGGTGGGGACTGCGCCAAGCGCGGCGCGCCCGTAGACGACATAGGTGATGAGCTCCAGTGCAGCAGCGTCACAGACAAAGCACTCCCGCTTCAGGAAGTCGATGGCGTTAGCGACATCTGGGTCTCCGCGCCGCACTGTCGTCGGCGTCACGTTGCGCGTGCGTGTGTCAATCTCCTGACGCAGATCGCTGACGGCGTCTGAGAGCACGCTTGTGCGCTGCGGCGCTTCACCCTCCCAGAAAGGAATGCTTGGCGGCGCTCCATGTGCGTCCTCCACAAGTACCTTCCCCTCTGGATCGACGCGCTGAATACGCCAGCTCGTGTTGCCAAGCAGAACGACATCTCCCGGCGAGCTGTCGACCGCGAAGTGCTCGTCGAGTGTGGCGATCTGCACATTCTCAGGCTGCAGCATTACAGCGAAGATCGATGTGTCGGGAATGGCTCCGCCATTGGAGATAGCGATGCTGCGTGCGCCGCGGCGGGCATGCAGATGGCCCTGAACGCGGTCTCGCATGATGTACGCACCATAGCGTCCGCGCGTGCTTTCGATGCCGTTGTGCAGCAGCCCAAGGAGCTCGTCGAAGTGGGCGCGCGTAAGATTGCGATACGGATAAGCGCGGCGGAACACGCTATAGAGCGTGCTCTCATCCCAGGATTCAGCACCTACAGCGGCGACGATTTGCTGCATGAGCACATCCGCAGGCTGCTCCGGAACTTCAAGTAGATCCAACTCGCCAGCAACCATCTTGCGCAGCAGCGCGGCCTGTTCCAGAAGGTCATCGCGTGTCGTCGCGAAGAAGCGACCCTTGGGGATGGCTCCGCGCCAGTGGCCCGCGCGGCCGACACGCTGCATCGCCACCGCAACCGCGCGCGTCGACGCAATCTGGCAGACAAGATCAATGCTGCCAATGTCGATACCAAGTTCCAGGGATGCTGTGGCGATGAGGATCTTTATCTCGCCGGATTTGAGCCGTTGCTCCGCATCCAGACGCAGCGTGCGCGAGAGCGATCCGTGGTGCGCAGCGACAGCGTCTTCGCCCAGCCGGTTACTCAGCTCAAAGCTGATCTTCTCGACGAGTTTGCGGGTATTAACGAAGACCAGCGTCGATCGATGCTGCTCGGCAAGCGCTGCGAGTTTGTCATAGATTTCCTCCCACATCGCGATGGAGGTAATCGACCCAAGTTCGGCGGAAGGGACTTCGATGGCGAGGTCGAGGATGCGGCGGTGGCCAACCTGAACAACGCTCGCAGGCCTGCGCTCCGGCCCGTTGCCTGTGAGGAACGCGGCGACGAGCTCGATGGGGTTTTGCGTGGCAGAGAGTCCGATGCGTTGCGGCGGTGTTGCAGCGCCTGCAAGAAATGACCCTGGGCTAAGCTGGTTTTCGCCGCGGACCAGCGCATCGAGGCGTTCGAGCGAGAGGGCAAGATGCGTCCCACGCTTGTCGTCGGCCAGCGCATGAATTTCGTCGACGATGACGGTTTGAACATGCGCCAGATTCAAGCGCGACTTGCCCGCCGTCAGCAGGATGTACAGCGACTCCGGCGTGGTGACGAGAATATGCGGCGGATGCTTCAGCATTGCAAGCCGGTCTTTGGTCAGGGTATCGCCGGTGCGTACGCCGGTGCGGATCTCGGGACAGAGATAGCCACGCCGTAGAGCCAGTTGCTGGATTTCGGCGAGTGGTCCGTCGAGGTTCTTCTGCACGTCGTTCGAGAGCGCTTTGAGCGGCGAGATGTAGACGACATGCGTTTGTGGTGCGAGACGGCCTTCGATGGCGGCGCGGAGCAGCTTGTCGATGCAGACTAAGAAAGCAGATAGGGTTTTTCCTGAACCTGTGGGCGCAGAGATGAGTGTCGGTTCGCCGCGGAGGATGCATGGCCAGCCCGCAATTTGTGGCTCAGTAGGCGAACCGAATTTCGTGAGAAACCATTCCTGCACGACAGGATGCGCCCAGGAAAGAGTGATCTCGGTTGCGGCGTTATTCGCGGGAGCTGGCGTGGCGGCCATGGGTTATTGTAGCGCGAGGTTCGCTGCTTGTTCGCCTGTCTAAGGCTTGACGCTCATTAACCGGCCGCATTGGGTCTCAGTGAGTTTTGGTTAGGCGTCTCGCAGGTCTCCGGCGTATTGCTTATCGGTTACATGTTCCATCCAGTCAACGACCTTCCCGTCGAGATTTTCTTGGATGGCGATGTGGGTCATCCCAGTGGTCGCGGCGGCTCCATGCCAGTGCTTCTCGTTGGGTGCAAACCAGATGACGTCGCCGGGGTAGATCGCCTCGATGAGGCCGCCGAGGCGCTGAACCAAACCGCTGCCGGAGGTGACGATCAGGGTCTGGCCAAGCGGGTGGGTGTGCCAGGCGGTACGTGCACCGGGCTCGAAGGTGACGTGGGCTCCTTGCACCCGCGCGGGATCGGCCGCCTGGAAGAGCGGGTCGACGCGAACGCTTCCGGTGAACCAGTCAGCGGGACCCTTTGTGGATGGGCGTGATCCGACTCGTTTGATCTCCATGGGTTCTCCCTATCTTATTGGAATGTTCAACCTGAGCTACATATTCCCGGAGCCGATGTCGGCGGATTTGGCTTCGGCGTTATTGGGGTCAAGATAGCGCTCAACGGTCTGGTCGAGGATGCCGCGTGCGTTGAGGATAAAGTCGATGGCGTCGCGGCCGGCGCCCTGACCACCCGCATTGGGTGTGATGTAGTGGGCTGCGGCCTTGGCCTGCGAGCGGGCATTCGCGGGTGCGATGGCGAAGCCGACGACGCGCATAACGGGAAGGTCGATGATGTCGTCGCCAACATAGGCCACTTCTTCGAGCGTGCAGCCTTCGGCGGCGATGATCTTGTTGAGAGCTTCGGTCTTATTCGCCTGGCCCTGATACACGTGGTCGATCTTGAGGTCTCGTGCGCGGATGGCTACGACGCGGGAGTTGCGTTTGGTGACGAAGCCTATCTTGATACCGGCGAGGCGTGCGATGCCGATGCCCATGCCGTCATGAGCAGAGAAGGCTTTGATCTCTGTGGGATGTGAGTTGGGATCTTGTGGCGGGATGATGGTGATGTCGCCGTTGGTGAGGACGCCGTCGACGTCGTAAAGGAGCACTTTGATACGGCGGGCACGGTCTTCCGGGGTCAGTTCCATTGGATTATGGTACTCGGAGCCGAGGCAGGCTGCGAGTCTGCCTCAGGGCAGCAGGAGCAGGATGGAATCCGTTGCACCTGCCGCCCTGAGGCGGCGGTATGCTTAGCGACGCCAGTGGCCCCCAATCCACACATAGCCGCCCGGTCCTGGCCGCCAGTGACCGGGTATCCAGCGTGCGCCCATATACGGGGGACGAGCATAATGGCCAGGAACCCAGACGTAGCGCACACCATCCCAGCGATGAAAGCCGGGCTGCCAGGCCCAGCCTGGATGTGGGGCTACGGGAACAACCTCAACTGGTGGCGGTGGCGGTGGCCCGATGCGAACAGCGATTTGTGCGTTGGCAACAAGTGACGCGGAGATCAAAATCGCTCCAGCGACCGCAATCCATCTGTCTTTTATCTTCATGGTCTATCTCCTGTGATCATTTGTTCACGTCGATAAAGACCGGAGCCGACCAGAAAAGTTGCGGTGCATCGAGGAATTTGAATGCCGTTGGTGGAGGATAGAGTCTCGCACACCGATCGTTGCCTGAGCCTCCGACGCGTACACATTTGATAATGAAATCAAATGTCGTTGGGATCTGCTGTCTGTGGTGGGTTAGTGCTTTGCAGGGTGATCTTTATCCCGGTTTGTCGCCGGGTTGTAGACCTCGCAATTGTGCGAGACGGTGGTGGTGTCGGCGCAGGCGGATGGAAGCTTTGCGATGGCCGGTAAATGTGTGATCGCACGCTTGCGTGCGCGGCGCGCGTTGAGTTCATGGGGTGGTAGCTTACGGTCGATTTTGATTGATTCGAGCATGAATTTCTCCTTTGTTCTGGGGGCTAAAAGCAGAAGGCTGCACGCAGCGAGAGTTCGCTGAGCGCAGCCTTCACTGCCTGAAGATCCCCTTCTTCAATTGTATGGAAGCAGAGAGGGTGTCTATGCCAAGTATATGTTGTTTGTTTCGTGGATTTTAGTATTGATCGGGTATTGACAGAAGGATTTAGCCAGAAGCAGATGGCGGAATCTAATGGCGCAGGATCGCGCCTTGAGCGGTCAGCCAAGCCACTTGGGGTTTGCGGCGGTGCCGTCGAAGTGAGCGCTGGTCTTGAAGGGCTCGTATTTGCCTTCGCTGGCGGCCTCCTCAGTGCGGGCGAGGAGTGCGGCGACCTGCGGTTTCGTAAGCGGCGTGAAGGTGCGGGCCGCTTCAAGGGCCTGATCGAGAATCGGCTTGGAGTCGATGCCGGTAATGACTACCGAGACCGGCTGCGTAAGGCTGTAGTGCAACGCTTCGATCGGCTCAACTGTCTTGCTATCAAGGATGAAGTGGTCACCAAAGGTCTTCATGGCGAGTACGCCGATGCCTTCTTTGAGAGCTACGGGCATGACCTCGTTGGTGAACGAACGGAAGTGTGCATCCATAACATTTATGGGCATTTGCACGGTATCGAAGTGGAAGTTATGCTGGCGCGCGACGTCGAGCATACGCAGGTGGACGGCTGGATCTTTGTGGCCCGTGAAGCCGATATAGCGTATTTTACCGGCTTTGCGGGCGGCAATAGCGGCTTCCAGCGCGCCTTTGGGGGCAAAGATGCGGTCAGGGTCCTCCATGCGAATGACCTCGTGGAACTGAACGAGATCGATGGTGTCGGTTTGGAGGCGACCAAGAGACTCTTCGAGCTGCTTGTTGTAGGCGGCGGCGGTGCGGCCATCCATTTTGGTCATGAGGAAGACCTTTTCGCGGTTGCCATCGCGGAGGGCCTGGCCAACGCGTACCTCAGATATCCCGTCGTTATAGTCCCAGCAGTTGTCGATGAAGTTGATGCCGTTATCGATTGCGGCATGGATGAGCTTGATGCTCTCCGCGGGGTCGGCCTGCTTGCCGAGGTGATAGCCGCCGAGGCCAATGGCGGAGACGGTTTCGCCGGTTGTGCCGAGCTGCCGGTAGATCATGTCAGGCGATTGCGCCCGCTTTGACGCCTGCGGTGTGGCGACCCCTTGCGACTTCAAAGATGCCTGCGCGCGTGATGAAGTTGCGGCGACGCTCGCAGCTGCTGCGGCGGTCTTGATGAACTTTCTGCGCTCCATGAATCACCTCAGAGAATCTTCAATGTGCAGCGGGCAGACGGACGCTGATGTAGATCGCGTCTGTCCGATGCACATTGAGATGCAACTTGCAGCGAAGGAGGATGAAAGCGCGACGCAGCTATTTGCCGATCACAATGAGTTCAAAGGTGTTGGGAAGGATTGAAGGACGATGATAGGGCTGCGCGGACTGAATGGATGGCTCAGGGCCGAAGTCGGCCGTGCCTGTGAGGATGTGTCCGTTGGTGGTATCCAAGGTGATGGTGCGGGCCCCCTTCTTTGTATCGAGGGTCTGCTCGACGGAAAAATTGCTAGGGGAGTGCTCTTTGATCACGGTGAGCGTACCATCGCCCTGCGTGCTGAAGACTTCCTGGGTCTTGGGATTGAAGACGGCACCGTCGCAGCCGACGCCGATGGGGAGGGTGGTGAGAATTTTGCCGTCCTCGGAGCGGAGGATGATCATGTTGTTGCGGTCACGGCAGGCGGCAAAGAGAACTCCGTGGGCAGCATCGATAGCGAGGCCAGCACAGCCCCCGCCTTGGCTGGAGATATCGAATTTGCCCGACTGCACAAGCGAGCCTGTATCTACGACAGCGATGGCGTCTTTATCTTCGAGGTCGATGAAGAGGTGGCCTTTGTTATCGAGGACAGCCTGCTCAACGGCACCTCCGACGTCGAAGGCTTTGATGATGTTGCCCGTAGCGGCATCGAGCACGGTAACGTTAGGCGAGACGTGGGAGAGGATGTAGACGTGGTGGGTGTTGGGATCGTCGAGGAATCCGTCGGGACGGCCCGCGGTGGGGATGGTTTTGATGATTTTGAGGGTCTGGGTGTCAAACATGACGACGTGCGCGGCAGTGGCGAAGCCGTGATGTGTTGCGTCGTCGACAGCTGCGCCGTGCGCGTTGCCGGTAGGAACCTCACCGACTGGCGTTAAGGTGTCGAGATTGTAGACGTGGAGGCTGCCGGCGGGGCCAGAGCGCGCGAAGTAGAGACGCCGATTCGCGGCATCGGCTGTAATGTAGTCCCAACCGCCTTCGCCGCCGACCTTCTGCGTCTTGATGATCTTGTATGGACCTTTTTGCGCGACTGCATGGGTGGAAAGAAGAGTCGCGGAGGAGGCAATCGTGAGCAGAGCGAGGGCGAGGCGTTGGGCGCGTGTCATGGAGGAAAGTATACGGCGCGGAAGATTAAGATTGCCTGAAGGACGAAAAGCGGGTGTTCAACCCCGCGCACACCCCTGGGAGAAGGTACGCGGAGCTGAAGGTTTGATGCGCACCGAGGCGCATATGTCTGCTGGGTGCGGCTACTCCGGCTGCATCTCGCGGGACGGTATGCGATTCCAGAGCATGCGCCGGATAAGGTTGCCTGCGGTTCGGCTGCGGCGATCGATCTGGCTGGGCTTGAGTTCAATATCGAAACCATTGAGCAGACGTGTGATACGGTCATCGCTGAAGCCTCGTTCGCGGAGAATCTGGATCTCACCGCCTAAAAGGTCGACTACCTGGTTGCTGGTGAAACGTTCTTCGTTGGCACCAGCTGCCTGACGTAGTTCGCGTGCCGCCACTGCGATTTGATCAATACTGTACGTGCGTGTGTGTAACATCGAGTCCTCCTGAGATCTGCGGAACAAAGCGCGTCCGGCGAGGGCTGCGGCATGATGAAGTTGCCGCCAACTGGCCCGTAGTGGGCCTATCGGCAAGGCGCGCTCGAACAATAGGGTGTCCGCAAATGAAACAGGCGATCCCAGTGCGGAATAAAGCCGTTCAGCCCGGGTGGGCGTTCGAGCCTGGGGTAGGTAGACGGGCCTAACTATTTATTGATTGTGAGGCTTGTATGCGCCCGGTCTTCAATGGGAATTGCGTGGTTGGGATCGAGCGTAACGGATGTTGCCGGTGTAGGAGTGTCGAGCGTGAAGGTGTGGGTGCCACTGAGCATCCAGGTTTCGACCGGGATGGTGGTGTCGAGGTAGCGTCCGTTGGCGAAGTTGACGCGCAGCGTGGCAGGCAGGACGAGCTGGCCGGTGTTGACGACGGTTACGCGAATGCCTTTGGTGGGATCGGCGGGGTCGGCTGGCGCGGATGAGGTGAGGGCCATGCTGAGCTGCCAGTTATGGAAGTACCAGCCGCGCCAGAAGTAGCTGAGGTCTTCGCCTCCTGAGGACTCCATTTCGCGGAAGAAATCGGAGGGGGCGGGGTGTTTGAAGGCCCAATCCGCGATGAATTTGCGGAAGGCGAAGTCGAAACGCTGGGGGCCGAGGATGTCTTCGCGGAGGAGGACGAGTCCTTCGGCGGACTTGAAGTAGGTGACGGGGTGGCGGTAGCGCTCGGCGATGTTGTCGGCGCGGGAGAGGATGACGGGGGCGTTGGGGTCGGCGATGAGTTTGGCAATTTGGTCAGCGGGTGACAGGGCGGGGTCGGGAGCGTACTCGGCGTCGCGCTTGGGGCCGTAGATACCGTGGTCGAACTCGTCGGATTCGAAGGTGTCGATGAAGGTGTTGAAGCCCTCGTCGATCCAGGCGTTGCGGCGCTCGTTGGAGCCGACGATCATGGGAAACCAGGTGTGGCCGATCTCATGGGCTGTGATCCAGAAGAGCTCCGCGCCTTTGTCATCGACGCCGTCGAACAGGATGCCGGGGTACTCCATGCCGGAGGAGAATCCGGCGACGTTGGTGGCGACGGGATAGGGGTAGGGATACCAGCGCTGGGAGAAGTGCTGCACGGCATCTTTGAGGTACTCGGTGGAGCGGCCCCAGGCTGTGGGGCCAGCGGACTCGATGGGATAGACGGACTGGGCAAGGGCGGAGTGTTCGGGACGGCTTGTGGAGCCATAGGGGCCAGATGGAATGGTCATGCGCGCAGCATCCCAGAGGAAGGCAGCGGAGGCGGAGAAGCTGACGTCGCGGGTGCTGTCCATGGTGAAGTGCCAGGTTTTGGTGGTGGAGGGATGCTGGGCGACGGCGGCGTCAACGTCATCGGCTGAGCGGATCATGACGGTGGCGTCGCTGGTGCGAGCTTGCGCGAGGCGGGAGAGCTCGGTCTTTGTGAGCACTTCGGCGGGGTTTACGAGTTCACCTGAGCCGGCGACGATGAAGTTCGAAGGGACGGTGATGAAGTAGTCAAAGTGGCCGTATTCAAGGTAGAACTCGTTGGCGAGGTAGGGCTGCGTGTCCCAGCCGTGGAGGTCATCGTAGACGCACATGCGGGGGTACCACTGGGCTATGTCATAGATATCGCCCTGTTTAGCGGCGCCCCAGGAGGTGCGGCCGCCGAAGAGGCCGGGGATGGTGTAGTGGTAGTGGATGAGGATGCGGAGCTTCTGGCCGTGGGCGAGGGCGAGGTTGGGAGGGAGTTCGATCTGGAGGCGGGTGTCGGAGACGACGGTGACGGCGGTGGTGGTGGCGGTGGAGCCAGGGCGCTGGAGCTGGATGGAGTCGAGTAAGTAGCCGTCGGTGAAGGGGTTAGCTGTATCTGGGGAGGCATGCCGGACGTGGCGTTCGGCGGGGAAGAAGGCGTGGCCGCGGGAGTCTTTACGGTAGAGATTCTGTTCGAGGTTGAGCCAGAGCGAGGTGAGCTTGTCGGGTGAGTTGTTGCTGTAGGTGATGCTCTCGCTGGCGTTGAGGGTTTTGGCGTCGGGGTTAATGGTTGCGTGCAGTGTGTAGTCGGCACGGTTCTGCCAATACTGCGGGCCGGGAGCACCGTTGGAGGAGCGATAGACGTTGACGGGGTCGGGCAGGGTGAGCGGAGCGAAGGTCTGGAGCGGATTGAAGGCCGGGGAGCTGGGAGCAGTGGTCTGGGCGTGGAGCGTGGAGGCGGAGAGAGCAGCGACGACGAGCAGGCAGGCGCGTGGGGTCTTCACGTGACTATAGTACATCGCATTCCGCTCTGTTCCAGTGGCCGTAACCGTCGGCGGGCTGGGCGACTTTGCCACGGAAGAGCCAATAGACGATGACGAAGTACATGATGGCGAGCAGGGATGTGTGGGCATCGGTAGAGGCTTTGCGTTGCGGGTGGCGGAAGGCCGAACTCTGACGATAGAGTGATCTAGAAGCTGGGCGGGGAAGCTTCGGGTTCGAGGAGGATGTAAGGATGGACGACGTTACGCGCTCTGGCCGGTTCGAGGTGCTCAAGGTTGCGGCGACGCTTCCGGCTGCGGCGGCAACGCTGCTGGTCGACCGGTATCTCGTCGACCGGGAGGCAGCGAGCGCTCGCGTGTTCCGGGTGTACCGTCCGACGCCGCCGCATTTTCACAGGGGGTGCGATGAATTTCTGTACGTGCTGTCGGGTCGAGGCACGTTCTGGATGGGCGATGCGTCGACAGAGGCGGAGTTTGGGCCGGGCGAGTTGCTGTTCTTTGAGAGGGGAACGGTGCACGCGTTGCCGTCGATGCTTGAGGAGCCGGTGATGTTTCTATCGATCGATACGCCTCGCCGAGAGCCTACGGACATTGTGTTTGTGAACCCTGAGGATGGTACGCCTGAGACGTTCATGGCGAGGAACGCGGAGTAGGTGGGCGGCGGGTCTGTGGGCGTATGGAGGAGCGGTGAGGGGTCTCTTGCGCAACGGGTTAGAGGGTGTGGGAGAGGATGAAGCGGTGGAAGGCACCGGCGTTGCCCTGCGGTGTGGGGCCGGCGATGTAGGCGACGGAGAACTGGCGGGCGAGTTTGAGTCCTTTGACGCGGACGACGGCGAGGGTGCCGAGGGCGAGCTGATTGCGGACGGCCCAGTGGGAGACGAAGGTGACGCCGAGGCCGGCTTCGACGGCGCTGAGGAGACCTTCGGTGGAGTCGAGTTCCATGACGGTGTGGAGGTCTTTTTTGGCGAGGCCGGCGGCGTTGAGGGCCTGCTCGACGACGCGGCGGGAGCCGGAGCCGAACTCGCGCATGAGGAGCGAGGCGTTGTGGAGGTCGGTGGGGGTGATCTGCTGATTGGCCCACTCGTGGCTGGAGGGAACGACGAGGACCATGCGGTCGCGCATGAAGGGCTCGATGTGGAGGTCTTTGCGGAGGGCGGGACCTTCGACGAGAGCGAGCTGGATGCGGTGGTCGGCGACGGCTTCGAGCATGGCGTCGGTGTTGCCGCTGATGGCGGTGATGGCGACGCGGGGGTGCTCGCGGAGGAAGGCGGCGACGAAGTTGGGGAGTAGGTATTGGCCGATGGTCTGGGAGGCGCCGAGGGCGAGGCCGCCGGCGTTGGAGCCGGAGGTGCTGAGGACGGCTTCGAAGGCCTGGTCGGAGAGGGCTTTGAGCTGCTCGGCGAAGGGGAGAAGCGTGAGGCCGGCGGGGGTGAGGGAGATGCGGCCGCCGGTGCGGTTGAAGAGGGGAAGGCCGTACTCGTCTTCGAGGGCTTTGATCTGCTGGGTGACGGCGGGCTGGGTGAGGAGGAGTTCTTCGGCGGCGCGGGTGAAGTTGAGGTGGCGGGCGACGACGCGGAAGACCTTGAGACGGAAGTTTTCCATGGGGTGTGTGCCTCGCGCGTGTGGTGGATTTTATTGTCGCAGATGGGATGACGAGAAGGGGGTAGAGGTTGGTGGGGAGCACCCGGTCATTTGTGTGGACGGGGCATGGGGAACAGCAGATTCCCTTCGGGAATGACAGAAAGAAAGGCAAGAGCAAGAGCAAAGGCAAAGGCAAAGGCAACGGCAAAGGCAAAGGCAACGGCAACGGCAACGGCTGGTTCTTTGCGAGATCGGAA
>JABBOG010000016.1:0-41748 GCA_019351975.1 Acidobacteriota bacterium | reverse complement strand
GAGCAAGAGCAAGAGCAAAGGCAAGAGCAAGAGCAAAGGCAAGAGCAAGAGCAGAAGCAGGTCCTCCGCCTGCGGCGAAGGATGACAAGGGTTGTGGGGTGGGGGCAGCAATCGCGGGAGCAAAGTCGCCACCATAAGTGGAGGCGATGGGGTATTAGAAGTTCCGCTTGGACGCGCGGGTTGGGGCGCTTGAGACTTGGTGCAAGAGGTATCTATGAGCGTTCAAGTTGATTCGGTGGCCGGAGCTGGGTTTGGGTTTTTGGCGAAGGTGGATTCGAAGATCGTGTTTTTTGTGCTGCTGATTCTGATGGCGTCTGGATTTATGTCGCCGCCGGTGGCGCTGCTGGTGGGGATTGTGTACGGGTTCAGCTTTGTGCATCCGTACCATGTGGAGAGCCGGAAGCTGTCGAGCCTGCTGCTGAAGCTGGCGGTGGTAGGGCTGGGGTTTGGGATGAACCTGCGGCAGGTGGTGCATGCGGGCAAGGCCGGATTTCTGTATACCGCGATCAGCATCAGCAGCGTGCTGGTGCTGGGATGGGTGCTGGGACGGGTGTTTCGGGTGAGCAAAAAGGCGTCGTACCTGATTACGGTGGGGACGGCGATCTGCGGAGGGAGTGCGATTGCGGCGATTGCGCCGATTACGAATCCGAATGAGGAAGAGATGGCGATGTCGCTTGGCACGGTGTTTGTGCTGAACTCGGTGGCGCTGCTGCTGTTCCCGCCGATCGGGTGGGCGCTGCATCTGTCGCAGACGCAGTTTGGGCTGTGGGCGGCGCTGGCGATCCACGATACGAGTTCGGTGGTGGGAGCGTCGGCGAAGTATGGAGCGCAGGCGCTGCAGATTGCGACGACGGTGAAGCTGACGCGCGCGCTGTGGATCGTTCCGCTGGCGATGGTGACGGCGTATTTTGCGAAGAGCAAGGCGAAGATTCAGCTGCCGTGGTTCATCTTGTACTTCTGCCTGGCGGCGGTGATGTACACGTATGTGCCGCAGGGCAAGGCGATGTATGCGGTGTTCAGCACGCTGGGAAAGATTGGGCTGACGGTGGTGCTGTTTTTGATTGGAACGGGGCTGTCGAAAGAGACGCTGAAGAAGGTGGGCGTGAGGCCGTTGCTGCAGGGTGTGCTGCTGTGGGCGGTGGTGGGTGTGGCGTCGCTGCTGGCGATACGTGCGGGGTGGATTGCGCTGTAAGGGGGATGCTGTGGTGGTTCGTCCCATGTCTCAAAGGCGAGACATGGGTATCCGGCTTGGTGGAAGTGGGCTGGAGGGTATGGGTGAGGCGAGGGTTCGTTGGGGTCCTTCGGCTGCTTCGCTGAGGATGACAGGCTCTTTCTTCGCGAGACAAGCAGGGTTTCGTCGGGCGATCTGGTGTCTTGCCTTTAGACGGCACCGTTGGTGAAGCTGTAGATGAGGACGGCGAGGACGATCAGGCTGACGACGATATAGAGCGGCTTGTGCTGGCGCGAGAAGCCGATGACGCAAAAGACGACGCGCGCTACGGGTGTGGCGATGAGCAGGACGAGGCCCAGCTGGATGATGCTGCGCGCGTTGAGGCGCTTGACGCCGTCGTAGATGCCGGAGAGGGTGCGGAGTTCGGGGCCGCCAGCGACGAACTGTTTGTAATCGGGAATGGGCGCGAAGGGATGGCGCAGATAGAGGACGCCGCCGATGAGCACGACGAGTGCGGCGAGCGAGACGCCGAAGCGCAGCATGGAGGCGACGGACAGGTCAAGATCGTGATCGGTGGGAACGGACATTAGACAGTACCTTTGATGCCGTTGTAGATCATCTCGCAGCCGAGGACGACGATGACGAGGGCGAAGACGCTCTTGAGGGTGGAGACTTTGACGTGGACGAGGACGCGGGTGCCGAGAACGGAACCGCCGAGAACGCCGAGCATGACGGGCATCGCGATGGAGGGATCGATGTAGCCGCGGGCGAGATAGATGCCGGCGCTGGCGGCGGCGGTGACGCCGATCATGAAGTTGCTGGTGGTGGTGGAGACCTTGAAGGGGAGCTTCATGGCGCCGTCCATGGCGAGCACTTTCACGGCACCGGAGCCGATGCCGAGCAGACCGGAGAGCGTGCCAGCGCCGAACATGATGCCGAAGCCGAGGGGAACCCGCTGCGCGGTGTAGGCGAGGTCGCCTTCAGGACTGGGGAAGACGCCGGTGAGTTCGAGCTTTTCTCCGAGCTTGTTGGGCTCGTTGCTGGGCAGCTCATTCTTCTTCTGAAAGGTCATGACGGCGGAGAAGAGAAGCACGGCACCGAAGACGATGGCGATCCAGTGGGTGGTGATCCTGGAGGTGAGGTAGGCGCCGAGGAGAGCGCCGAGGGTGGTTGCGACCTCAAGGAACATGCCGATGCGGATGTTGGAGAGGCCTTCGCGCACGTAGGCGACTGCAGCACCGGAGGAGGTGGCAATGACGGAGACCAGGGAGGCACCGATGGCGTAGCGGATGTCGACCTTGAAGAGCAGGGCGAGGACAGGAACGATGACGACACCGCCGCCAAGGCCGGTGAGCGCACCGAGGAAGCCGGCGAGGATCGAGGTGAAAAAGAGGGCGGTGGTGAAGGCGATGAGGTTCATGCAGGCTATTTGGATGCAGTATACGGTATGCGGACAGAGAGCACGGGACAGGTGGCGCGGGCGAGCAGGCGATAGGCGTAGCTGGTGTGGAGGTGGCGTCCGAAGTGGGTTTCGGTGTGGATTCCGAGGACGATCAGGCCGGCGTGCTGGGTCTGTGCGCGCTCGATGAGCTGCGTGACGGCCATGCCGCGCTGGAGCTGGACGGAGGGCAGGCACCAGTCGGAGCGGGTCTCGCCGAGCGCGGATTTGATGTCGGCGCAGTATTGATTGATGAGATCGCGGGTGGAGTGGTCGTTGGGGTCGGCGTCTTCGGGGAGGAGCTGGCAGACCTCGATGGGAGCGTTGAACTCGCGGCCGAAGAAGGCGGCGTAAGGGGCGGCGGCGACAGCCTCGGGGGAGAGGTCGGAGAAGTAGAGGATCTCGGGGAAGTGGAGGTCGAGATCGACGCCGGCGAGGACGTGCGCGCCGATGGTGAGGACGGGGCAGGTGGTGGAGAGCAGGATGCGCTCGGTGTTGGAGCCGACGACGAGGTGATCGATGCCGCGGTGAACGCCGTGGATGCCGATGACGAGGAGGTCGGCGTGATGGTAGTCGCAGGCGTTGGTGACGATGTCTGCGGGAAAGCCTTCTTCGACGTGGGTTTGGACCTCGATACCGAGGCGGCGGACGCCGTTGGCGAGAGCTTCGAGGCGGCTGATGGCCATCTTGCGGGAGACGCTGGGGAGGCGTGTCTCTGCCTCAGCCACTTCCGCGGCTTCGGAGAGCTCGACGGCGTGGACCATGACGATGGTGGCTTGATAACGGGCGGCGAGGGCGACGGCGTAGTCGAGCGCGAGCCTGGAGCTCTCCAGAAAATCGGTGGCGTAGAGAATTCGTTTCAGGCTGATCTGGGTTGCCATACATTCCTTGGGGGTGCTGGTTGGGAGCCATGCGGGAGTGCGATGGCTGCGTTGTCGTAGGCTGCGGCAAAGGGCGCAGCGCTACCGACAGTAATGGTACAGGTGTTCGAGAGACTGCCGGTACGGAGGTTGACGGGTAGGGCGGGGGGGCAGGTTGCAACCTGGGTGAAGATGGACGTTATTTCTGCGCGCCATCGCCACGAAAACGAGTTGAATGATTTTTATGGGGCATAGGGACGAAGGTAGTGCACGATTCTTCATGACTTTACAGGGGCGGCTTTGAAGGACATTTGCGCCGCAAAAGGGAGCGGCGGCAGAATGGTAGAGTGAAATATGAAACGGCAGATTCGATGCTCGCGGGCAAAAGGCGTTCGATGGCAAATAAAAATTGATGAAGGATTCACATTTTTACGTTGCTGGCTACATAGAATGTGCTATGAAAGAACAGGACAGTTTTTCAGGGATCTCGATCCAAGGGGAGTTTTGCCTCTGCCGATAGGGTTCTCGAGAGTGACTTCCGGGGCTGGTTCGAAGTGATGGAGCTCAAGACAACACGGCGCACGCCACTGTGGTTTTCGCTCGCCTTCGTGCTTTTGGCGATTTCGATCTTCAGCTGGGGTCTGGGGTACAAGCTGTCGTTGTATCACGGGTCGCCGACGAGCCTGCATCGCGTGCCTTCAGCAAAGCTGCTGACTGGCGACGAGCAGAACACCAGCGATCACGCAATTTTGAGCTTTGATTTTGGCGGTCTGCCTTTGATTGAGGGCGGACTCGCGCTGCTGTTGATGCTTCCGTTTGCTGCATATTGCATGGGAAAGACGACAGTAAGGCAGTGGGAGCTGGACACGGCGGGAACGTCGCTGTACCGGCGGCGCGCTGCGTTTCACAGCTTCTTTTTCCGCCCACCACCGCCTATCCACGCCTAGAAACCTTTGTAGCCGAAGCTGAGCTGCGACATGGACGATGCGATTGCCGCATGGTTGAGATGTTGCGGCGGCCGAACTACACCCCAATCCCTACAACTACATACAGGTACATTCGAGAAATGCGAAAAATAGCCTCTTTCCTTCTGATAGCAGGAATTTCTCTTCCCGTCGCGTCTGGCATTCTAGCGTGCCATTCGGGTGATGGGGAAAACACGAACCACGCCAGCGACACGCCGACGGCCCAGGTGGCAACGGCGCAGCGCGGTGCCATCTCGCACACATTACGGCTGGCCGGGCAGTTCCAGCCGTTCCAGGTGGTCGATGTTCACCCCAAGGTGACGGGCTACATGACGAAGATCAATGTGGACATCGGCGACCGGGTGCACAAGGGCCAGACGCTGGCGGTGCTGGAGATTCCAGAGTTGACGGCACAGCTGCAGGGCACGGTGTACGACGTGCAGCGAACGAAGGACGATATCGTACGCGCCAAGCATGAGATCAGTCGAGACGAAGCGACGCATGCTGCACTGCATGCGGACTATCAGCGTTTGCTGGAGACGTCGAAGGCGCAGCCTGGCTTGATTGCGCAACAGGAGCTGGACGATGCGCAGGGAAGGGATTTGTCTTCGGCGGCGCAGGTGGATGCGGCGAAGTCGGCAGAGGCGTCGGCGGAGCAACACGCGCAGATGGCGAACTCCGACAACAAGCGGATACAAGCGATGCAGAACTACACGGACGTGGTGTCACCGTTCGATGGCGTGGTGGTATGGCGCTATGCCGAT
This sequence comes from Acidobacteriota bacterium, assembly GCA_019351975.1. GTDB lineage: Bacteria > Acidobacteriota > Terriglobia > Terriglobales > Acidobacteriaceae > Granulicella. The sequence goes on along the minus strand of JABBOG010000016.1, from coordinate 36,550 downwards.
ACGGGAGCGCTGATACAGAGCGGTGACAACTCCAACGATTCCAATCTGCCCATTGTGAAGCTGTCGCAGAGCGGTCTACTGCGTCTACGGATGCCGGTGCCGGAGAACGATGTGAAGTATGTGCACATCGGCGATCCGATGCAGGTGCGTGTGGATGCGATTGGACGCACGTTTACGGGCAAGGTGGTGCGATTCACGCGCGAGGTGGACTTTGAGACACGCACGATGGAGACCGAGGTCGACGTCGAGAACAAAGACCTGTCGATTACACCGGGCATGTATGCGGACACGCAGATGCAGTTGGCGACGGCGAAGAATGTTGTGACGATTCCGGTAGATTCCATCGTGCTCTCTGGTGATCAGGACACGGTGTACATGCTGGGGGCGGACAATCACGTTCACATTCGTCCGGTGACGGTCGGTATTCGGGGATCGAAGCTGGCGGAGATCGAAAGCGGTGTGCAGCCTGGGGACCGCGTGATTCTGGGCGGGCAGGAGAAGTACCACGATGATCAGGAGATTAAGCCGCTGCTGGTGAATGAGCCCGCGTCCGAGAACGTAAACGAGCTGGGTGGCGTGATCGACGTCAAGGCGGAAGAGCAGCAGAGCAACGGGGGACCTCAGTAATGCCTAAATTTGCCTTACGATTTCCATTCTTCATCATCATGCTCTGCCTGATGATCACGCTTGTGGGCGTGGTCAACACGCTGCGCATGCCGGTCGATCTGTTTCCAAAGATCGAGATGCCGGTGGTGGTGGTGGCGACGTTCTACAACGGTATGCCGCCGCAACAGATCGAAGCCGATATCACGAATACCTTCGAGCGCTTTTTTACGCTGGGCGCGAACATTGATCACAGTGAATCGCGCTCGCTGACCGGCGTGAGCTTGATCAAGATTTACTTTAAGCCGGGCACGGATCCGAACGCTGCGCTGAGTAATATTGCGAATCTGGCGATGGCCGATCTGCGCCGTCTGCCTCCTGGTACGCTGCCACCCGTTGTACTGGGCATGGATGCGTCAACGCAGCCGGTGTGCCTGGTGACGCTGCAGGGCAAGGGGTTGAACGAGACGCGGTTGAAAGACATTGCGCAGTTTCAATTGCGTAACCAGATCTCGAATGTGCAGGGCGCATCGGTGCCGCAGCCGTTTGGAGGAACCTATCGGCAGATTCAGATTTACGTGGATCCAGCAAAGATGGAAGCGCGGAATCTGAGCCTGAACGATGTGACGAAGGCGGTGAATGCTTCGAATTTGATTCTTCCGGCTGGTGACGTGCGTATTGGCTCGAAGGACTTTAACATTTACGCGAACAGCCAGTTTCCTGATGCGAATTCGATGAACCAGATGCCACTGAAGACGGTGGGCAATGCGTCGGTGCTGGTTGCGGACGTAGGGAAGGCGGAGGACTCGGGCGCGCTGCAGTACAACATTGTGCGTATCGATGGACAGCGGTCGGTGTATGTGCCGGTGTTCAAACAGGGGGGCGACAGTAACACGATCACGATCGTGAACGGCATGAAGGAAGCGATCAAGCATCTGGTCGACGTGCCGCCAGCGCTGAAGACAGCCGTGGTGTTCGACCAGTCGATCTTTGTGAAGCTGGCGATCAAGAACCTGGTGAAAGAGGCCAGTATCGGTCTGGTACTTACGGGGTTGATGATTCTCATCTTCCTTGGAAGTCCGCGAGCGACGTTCGCCGTGCTGCTGTCGATTCCGCTGTCGGCGCTGGTATGTCTTCTGCTGACGAATGCTCTTGGCGGGTCGATCAACACGATGATCCTTGGCGGGCTGGCGCTGGCGTTCTCTCGACTGATCGATGACTCGGTGGTTGTGCTGGAGAACATCTTCCGGTACATGGAGATGGGAAGTCCGCCGCATGAGGCCGCTGAAAAGGGAGGCATGGAGGTGTCGCTGGCGGTGCTGGCTGCGACGTCAACGACATCGATCGTGTTCTTTCCGGTGGCCTTTCTTTCGGGCATCAGTAAGTACATCTTTACGCCGCTGGCACTGGGGGTTGTGCTCTCGATCTTCGCTTCGTACTTCTTTGCGATGACCGTGGTGCCTCTGTTCTGCGCGAATTTTATTCGTATCTCGCACGAAGAAGGCCACGGCGGCGATCATGGCGAAGGCGAGATCCCGAACGGCAAGAAGAAGCGACTCTTTGCGCGGTTCGATCAGAAGTTCAATGAGTACTTTCATCATCTGCTGGAGTGGTACGAACGTATTGCACGGCGTGCGATGCGCGTGCCTGGATTGACGGCAGCGGTCATTCTTGGTGCTGTGGTTCTGATCCTTGTGGTGCTGTTCCCGTTTCTTGGGCGAGCGTACTTCCCGCGCACTGATCCAGGACAGTTTGTGATCGATGTGCGTATGCCAAGCGGAACTAGGCTTGGTGTGAGCGATCAGTATATTGCGAAGGTCGAGAACCTGATTCGCGGCGTTGTGAAGCCGAAAGACATGGGCATGATCGTCTCGAATATCGGCGTCTATCCTGATCTTTCGTCGATCTTTACAACCAACGCATCGATGGACACGGCGTTTGTGCAGACCAGCCTTGTGGAGGACCACAGCATCGGCAGCTATGAATATATGGCACGGGTTCGAGCGAAGCTCTCGCACGATATGCCGGAGTTGACGACGTACTTTCAGGCTGGTGGACTCGTCGATGGCGTGATCAATCAGGGTCTGCCTGCGCCGATTGATATTCAGATCAGTTCGATGGATATGAATAAGTCGTATGCACTGGCGCAGAAGCTTGCGTTGAAGATTAAGGCGATGCCGAATGTAAGTGCGATTTACATTCCGCAGGATCTTGACTACCCCGGTATCGCGCTGAACATTAACCGCGAGAAGGCTGGGCTTATCGGCCTTACCGAGCAGGACGTTGTCGATAACGTGATTACGGCGATGACCTCGAGCGGCATGATTGCGCCGAGTTACTGGATCGATCCAAAGAGCGGTAACAACTATATGGTGACGGTGCAGTATGCGAATGCCGAACTGCACAACATGTCGATGGAGGACTTCCAGAACATACCGCTGCGAGGGGTCAAGCCACCTGGATATGATCCGGAGCATGATGCGCACATGGCAACCGTAAAGTCAGCGCAGATGTGGCAGGGCGATCACATCGCCGGATACACACCGCTGAATTCGGTGGCCGATCTGCAACTCATTAACACACCAACCGAGGTTGATCACTACCAGATTCGGCGCGTGATCGATATTTATGTGGCGACGAAGACCGAAGCGCTGCAGCAGGTGGGCGAGAACATCGACAACCTGCTGGCGCACACCAAGACGGACCGCAACACGGTGTTGACGGTGCGTGGCGCTGTGGTCAGCATGAATCAGTCCTTCAAGGAGTTTGGTGTCGGTCTGATCATTGCAGTGTTGATGGTGTATCTGGTGCTGATGGCGCAGTTCACTTCATTCATTGATCCGTTCATCATTCTGATGGCAATTCCTCCAGGACTGGCTGGCGTCGTGATGATCCTGATTGTGACGGGAAGTACGCTGAACATCATGTCGCTGATGGGCATCATCATGATGACCGGAATCGTTGTGTCGAACAGTATTTTGATCGTCGACTTTGCAGGAACGTTGCGAGAGAAGGGCATGCCGCTGGTCGATGCAGCGGTGGAGTCGTGCAAGCTGCGACTGCGTCCGATTCTGATGACGTCTCTGGCGACGCTGCTGGGTATGATTCCGATGGCGCTTGGAACAGAGGCTGGAAGCGAGCAGTATGCACCGCTGGCACGTGCCGTTATCGGCGGCCTTGGTGTGTCGGTGATCGCGACCATCTTCCTCGTGCCGGCCGTGTACCTTGTAGTGCACTCCAGAACTGATAAGCATCCTGCAACTGCGGAGGAGGTATAGAGAATGAGACAGATACGAATTCGGCTTCTACATCCCGTGCTTCTTTCGTTCGCAGTGAGCGGCGCAGCGTGCATTTCAGCGCAGACGGCTGCGCCGGCGAAAGCACTGCCAGAGGCTCCGCCGGTACGTGTGGTGGCGGAGCTTCATGCAGGATCTCCGCTGCTCGCAGAGCAGATGAGTCAGGCAAACCCCGCGGATAATGAGCCCGCTGATCAATCTCCACGGCTTACACAGGCGGAGGCTGAGCAGATGGCGCTCAAGAACAATCCTCGGATCAGCGTTGCGCATCTGCTGGCGCTGGCCCAACATCAAGTTGTACGCGAGTACAGATCGGCGGAGCTGCCAACGCTTATGGGCAGCATCACAGGCGAGAAAGCGGATCTAGCGAGCCGCATTTCTGCGGGCGCTCTAACCTCTTCACGTTTGTTTACGCATGCAGGCGCTGGTGGTAACTTCACGCAACTCATCACGGACTTTGGGCGGACACGCAATTTAGTCGCTTCCTCAAAGCTTCAGGAGAGGGCTCGCAATGCGCAGACACTGGCAACGCAAGAAGATGTTGTTCTTGCGGCGGACCAGGCGTTTTTCAACGCACTGCAGGCGCAGGCACTGCTGAAGGTGGCCGATCAAAATGTTGCAACGCGCGACACCACCGATCAGCAGATTGGGCAGATGACGAAGAACAAGCTTCGTTCGACACTCGATATGAGTTTCGCCGACGTGAACCTGTCGCAGGCGAAGTTGCTGCTGCTGGACGCGAAGAACAACGTTGATTCGACGATGGCCGCACTGGATGATGTTCTGGGACTGGACCACGAGGTGAAGTACACGCTGGTGCAGGACGACTCACCGTTGCAACCGCCGCCGCCGGACTCCGACCAGTTGACGAGGTTAGCTCTGGCGCAACGGCCGGATCTGCAGGCGCTGGACTTCGAGCAGAAGGCCGCGGTGAAGTTCAGCCACGCGCAGCACGATCAACTCCTACCGACGATCAGCGCGATGGGAACGGTGGGAAGTGTGCCTGTGCGTCCTGACACGTACTATACGGCGAACTGGTGGGGAGCAGTCGGGGGCAACATCAGCGTCCCTATCTTCACAGGCTTTCTATTGAATGCCGAGTCCAAGGAGGCGAGTATTCGAGCGCAGGCTGCATCCGAACAGAGCCGCGTACTGCGCGATCGCGTTGTGCAGGATGTGCGTACGGCGTGGCTGGCGACAGCGACGGCGTACCAGCGCGTGACTGTGACGGAAGAGCTGTTGAAAGAGGCAAACATGGCGCTGGGACTGGCTCAGACACGCTATCAGCTTGGACTAAGCTCTATCGTGGAACTGAGCCAGGCGCAGTATCAGCAGACGGACGCGGCGATCGATAATACGAACTCGAAGTACCAATATCGTCTGTCGCTTTCTACGCTGAACTACCAGATCGGAGTTCAGCCGTGATTGAAAATTTCAAGCTGCGAGTTTTTCGCACCGTCGCCGATACGCGCAACTACCGCAGAGCTGCAGATGAGTTACATCTGACGCAGCCTGCGGTGACTGCGCAGATTAAATCGCTGGAAGAGGGCATTGGCATAGCGTTACTGGATAGGACTGGACGCGACATCAGTCTGACACCGGCAGGCGCTACGCTGCTGCAATACGTGCGGCAGATCGAGACGATCACGAACGAGGCCGTTGTAGCGCTGGCGCCGTTTGGTGGACGGGAGGGCATCGAGCTGAGTATCGGTGCCTCCCACACTATCGCCGTCTATCTGTTGCCGAGGTTTCTTGCAAACCTGCAAGCGGAGTGGCCCACGCTGCGCATCCATGTGACGGGTGGAAGCACGAACGAGATCCTGCAGGCGTTAACGCTGCATCAGATCAGCGTCGGGCTCATTGAAGCGCCTGCGTTTCGGCCCGATCTGAAGATTGATCCGTTTGGAGAAGATGAGCTTGCACTGATCGTTCGTCCTGACCATCGATGGGCAAAGAAGACGGTGCTTACACCAGCGGAGTTGGTGCAGGAGCCGATCCTTCTGCGCGAGGTAGGGTCGGGTATGCGGCGGTTTGTGGAAGAGTATCTGGAGCAGAATGGAGTGCTGCGCCAACAACTGCGAACGTCCATCGATATGAATTCGACGGAGGGAATTATCGCTGCAGTCGAGGCAGGTCTGGGCGTCGGATTTGCGCCGCACATGGCGCTAAGTAAAGCGCTGAAGACCGGCAGTGTGCGCGTTGTTCCGCTGGCCAACGGACCGATACGCCGGCAGTTTAGCATTGCTCTGCTGCACGGGCCGGAGCCGAAGGGGCCGGTAGGTCAACTGCTGGAACACATTCGGCGGACCTATGTCCACTCGCGCAGTGAAGTGATTGTAGGCCGGGATTTCCAAGCCGCGGGCAGAGCCGTTCCGGCCGTTGCAGCGAAAGAGGGTGCAGCGAAGATGAGTGCCGTGCGCTAGGCTGAAAAGGCTCAGCACGGTTTGCGGGCGGTTTTGCGCCCGCCTGTCCGCCGCGTCCCGTAAACTATCGTTATGCCGTTGACTTACGCCTTGATCGTCTTTGAACTGGTTGTGATGGTTCTTTCTATATCGCTGCATGATTGCGCCCAGGCGTGGATGGCGAATCGGCTGGGAGATCCCACTGCGCGCATGATGGGGCGAATGACGATGAACCCGTTCCGCCACTTTGACTTGCTGGGAATGCTGGTGTGGCCGGTTCTGTTTATCTTTCGCAGTCCGCTTGTTCTGGGTTGGGGTAAGCCGATCACGTTTACGCCACGGAACTTTCGCAATCCGTCTCGTGATGAGATGGTCGCGACGCTGGCAGGGCCGGGGGCGCAGTTGTGTGCAGCGATTGTGGCACTCGTTGTGCTCGTTATCGTTCGCCATGCGAATCCTGAGACGGGGCTGTCCATCCTCACAGCCTCTGCGCTCGCGATGCGGAATCTGGGCGTTTCGACAGAAGGACTGCCTTCCATCTTTCCGCTGATCCTGTTTCTGTATTTCTGCATTCTGGTAAATATTCTGTTGTTCGTCTTCAACTTGATCCCGCTGCCGTTTTTGGATGGCGGCAAGATCCTAATGCATTATTTGCCGTATAACGCGGCGCAGACGTATCAAAGCATGAGCCTCTATTTCATGTTTGGGTTCTTCTTTCTTGGTTTTTATGTGATCCAGCTGTTTTTTCTGCCGATCATGGGTGTCTTTCAAGCGTTGCTGTTCACGCTCTAAACTCTGCGGTACCGATGTATTCTTAAGTGTCCACACATGAGCCCAAATCCAACTCGAACAATTCCTCGCCCACGTGTCCTGTCTGGGATGCGACCTACGGGCCGATTGCATCTCGGCAACTATATGGGCGCCCTCAACAACTGGGTGCGCCTACAGCAGGACTACGACTGCTATTTCTTTATCGCCGACCTGCACGCGCTCACGACTGACTATGCTGATCCGAGCCTGGTGAAAGACAATACGACGGAGATCGCCCTAGATTTTCTATCCGCGGGGCTGGATCCAGGGCGGTGTGTCATCTTCCGGCAGTCTGATGTCATGCACCATGATCGGCTGAATACGCTGTTTGGGATGTTCACGCCACTGAGCTGGTTGGAGCGAGTGCCGTCGTATAAAGACCAGCAGGAGCAGTTGCGCGAGAAGGACCTTGCAACGTACGGTTTTCTTGGATATCCACTGTTACAGGCTGCGGATATTCTGCTCTACAAGCCAGATTTTGTGCCGGTTGGTGCTGATCAGGTAGCGCATGTGGAGCTTACGCGCGAGGTCGCACGCCGGTTCAACTCTTTGTATCCAGGGGATTTTTATACCTCACCAGAGGCTGCGCCGTGGGAGATGCCTGCGATTCTGGAGAAGGCGCGCAAGCTTGCGGGGGAGCCTGCGAACTCGACTCGAACAGAGTTCAGCCATCATCAGTTGTTCGCTGCGGCTTCACAGACGAAGAAGATTTCGCCCTTTGGGCGGAAGGAGATTCTTCCGGAGCCAAAGGTGCTGCTGACGCCGTCGCCGAAGCTGCCGGGGTTGGACGGACGCAAGATGTCGAAGAGCTATAAGAACTTCATCATGCTGTCGGAGCCGGAGGCTGAGCTTCGGTCGAAGCTGAAGACGATGGTGACGGACCCTGCGCGCGTACGGCGGGATGATCCGGGCAATCCGGATGTTTGTCCTGTGTTTGATCTGCATAAAGTTTTCTCAACGGAGGGCGTTCAGGCGGAGGCGGCTGAGGGGTGCCGTTCGGCGAAGATCGGGTGCATTGAGTGTAAGAGCTGGGTGGCGGATGCGATCGTGCAGAAGATTGCGCCGATCCAGCAGCATCGCCGTGATCTGGAGTCCCGGCCATCGGTGATCGCGGATGTGCTTGCGAACGGGAAGGACCGGGCTATCAAGCGCGCGCAGCAGACGTTGGATGAAGTGCAGCTTGCGATGGGGGTCCGCTAGCCGATGGCGGAGAGGGAAGAGTTCGGCGAAGAAGAGCGGGCTGGGGCTTTGGGTGAGCAAGGGGCGGCGTCAGGTGCGGAGGAGGCTCAGGTGCGAGACGTCGATCCGGCTCCTGCGAGCGCTCCCTTTGCGCTGGAGCATCCACCAACGCCGCCGCCAACACCGCGACGGTCGGTGGCGAAGGACAAGTCCACGGAAGAGGCTTCGCAGTCGCCGTTCAGCATTACTGTGGGTCAGGTCTATGATGGCCCGCTGGATCTCTTGCTGGATCTGATTCGTAAGCAGAATATCGACATTTACGATATTCCGATTGGGCGGATTACGGCGCAGTTTCTGGAGTATACCCACCACCTGAAACAACATGATGTGGATGCGGCAGGCGAGTTCATTTACGTCGCATCGTTATTGATCCACATCAAGTCGAAGACGCTGCTGCCGCGGGATCCACTGGATCTGGCTGCTGGAACGGACGAGGATCCTCGGCGTGAACTGGTTGAGCGGTTGCTTGAACACGAGCGGTTTAAAGCGGCAGCGCAGATGCTTCAGCAAAAGCAGATGCTGGAAGAGGCTACGTGGACACAATCGGGCCTGAAGTCATTTCTGCGCGATGAGGGTGTGGATTCTGCTGAAGCGGACCGAGAGATTGATGCAGATACGGTCGATCTGGTGCGGGTGTTTCAGGATATTCTGAAGCGGCTGCGGGAGCGGCCGGTGCATTCGATCGATGAAGAGTCTGTGACGGTGGCGCAGATGATCGAGTTTGTGAAGCGCCGTCTCTTGATGGAGGATCGTCCGATCAGTCTGCGGCGGCTGCTGCACAATACGAAGTCGGAGCGCGCTTTGATTTGTACGTTTCTTGCGATGCTCGAACTCGTTCGGCTACAGGCGATCCTGCTGCGTCAGGCTGATAAATTTGGAGACATTCTGATCAAGAAGACGGATCAGTTTGACCAAGTCATCGCGGACCAGGATCAGGTACGTGACGACTGGAGTTGAGTCGCGTACGTAGAAGCTGGAAGACAGCAGCCAAAATCATTTCCGTGATGTAAAAGCGATGCTTTTCCGTGTCAATCCTGGACGCAACCTCCTGCGCTGAGGCGGCAACCAATTAGTTTCGAGCGGAAGCAGAGCGAATGTGCTTCTTGCTTACGGCGTTGCCGGAAGAGGGAAAACAATGAGTCATGATGAGATTTTGAGAGTCTCCAGGAGACAGATGATGAGCGGTATAGGCGTGGGATTAGCAGCGGTGGTTGCACCTGCTTTGGCGGGTGCTGAGGACTCGGAGCGTGCGGCGGGCAAGGTGTATCCGAGTACAGTGCAGCCTATGGAAGATCCAATCGATAAATATCCGAAGCCGCCGTACAAGAGCCAGACGCAGCCGTGGCCGGGTCTGGCGAGCAAGATGGAGCCACCGCCGGACCACGGCGAGAAGAGCTACAAGGGGTCGGGACGTCTGCTTGGGCGTAAGGCGCTGATCACAGGTGGAGACTCGGGCATGGGGCGGGCGGCCGCGATCGCGTATGCACGCGAGGGAGCGGATGTGGCGATTGTGTACTACCCGACGGAGGAGCCGGATGCGCAGCAGGTGGTTGAGTTGATCAAGGCTGCGGGGCGGAAGGCTGTGACGATTCCGGGCGACTTGCGCGATGAGGCTTTCTGCAAGCAGGTGGTGCCGAAGGCGATCGCAGAGCTGGGCGGAGTGGATATCCTGGTGAGCAATTGGGGAGGCAGCAGTCGTATGATTCATTCCTGGAGATGCCGGACGAGGAGTTCGACTGGATAATGAAGACCAATATCTATGCGCCGTACTACATCATCAAGGCAGCGGTGCCGCATATGAAACCTGGGTCGACTATTATCGCAACGACGTCGGAGCAGGCGTACGATCCGTCGCCTGAGCTGTATGCCTATGCGCAGACGAAGGCGGCAACGATGAACTTTGTGAAGTCGCTGGCGAAGCAGCTGGCGGCGAAGGGGATTCGGTTGAATGGCGTAGCGCCCGGGCCGATATGGACGCCGCTGCAGGTGAGCGGAGGAGCGTCGCAGAAGAAGCTGGTGAGCTTTGGCGGAGACTATCCGCTCAAGCGTGCAGGACAGCCAGCGGAGTTGGCATCAATCTATGTTCAGTTGGCAGCGGAGGACGCGAGCTATACCACAGGGAACATTTATGGGGCCGGAGGCGGCAAGGGCCAGCCGTAAGGGTGATTCAGATACGGAAAGAGTAAGGGCGAGGAGATGATCCTCGCCCTTACCTTTGATCGTGGATGCTAGCGACCGCGGTTGCTGCCGCCAGGGCGACGGCTGGCGGGACGACCAGCATTGCCGCCGGTCCGTCCGCCGGGGCGGCCGCCACCGTTGGATCGACCGAAGCCGCCGCTACGTGAGCTGGAGCCGCTGCGAGGGCGCTGCGGAGAGGAGGGTTCGCTGACGGAGCCGTCTGCGTTCTTCCAGCTGCGTGTCTCCATCTGGAGGAAGTCGCTGGAAGGGCCGTTGACGTCGATGGGCTTGTTGCGCTCTTCCTTGGCGAGGTTTTTGTCGGCTTCGTTCCACTCGAACTTGATCTTCAGTTCGCGCTCGAGCTTGCGTGCGTCGCCCTTTTCCAGCGGCGTGACGAAGGTGGTGGCGACGCCCTTGGCACCGGCGCGACCGGTACGGCCGATGCGGTGGACGAAGTCGTCGGAGCCGTTGGGGAGATCGTAATTGACCACGTGCGCGATGTTGGAGATGTCGATGCCGCGGGCTGCGACGTCGGTTGCGACGAGGACGCGGCTGCGACCGATAGAGAAGCTCTTGAGGGCCGCGCTGCGCTGCGACTGCGAGCGATCACCGTGGATGATCTCGACGGAGTGGCCGAGCTTTTCGAGCTTGCGGCCGATGCGGTCGGCACCATGCTTGGTGCGCGAGAAGACGAGGTACGTACCCTCTTCTTCGTTGAGCATCTTGTCGAGCTGCGAGAGCTTCTGGTCCTGCATAACGGTGTAGAGGCGAAGTTCAACGCGATCGGAAGGGCGAGAGGTCTGGCCGATTTCGACGCGTACAGGGTTCTGCACGTAATCCTTGACGATCTCGCGGATGTTGGCGTCGAGCGTGGCTGAGTAGCACATGGTCTGGCGGTCTTTGGGGAGCGCTGCGACGATGCGTTTGATGGCGGGGAGGAAGCCCATGTCGAGCATGCGATCGACCTCGTCGAGGACGAGCATGTCAACGTCCTTGAGGTTGACGGCCTTGCGGCGGAGGAAGTCTTCGAGGCGTCCCGGGGTGGCGACGATGAGGCGCGGGCCGCGGGAGATCTGCTCCATCTGCGTGTTCTCGGAGAGGCCACCGCAGACGAGGACTGCGTCGCTCTTAAGGGTGGGGCAGATCTTGTGGAAGGCTTCGAGGACCTGCATGGCGAGCTCGCGGGTAGGCAGGAGGATGAGCGAGAGGACAGGGGTCTTCTTGCCGCGGGTCGAGGGAACGGAGATCTCTTCGAGGCGCTCGATCATGGGAATGAGGAAGCTGAGCGTCTTGCCGGTGCCGGTGGAGGCGGTGGCGAGGATGTCGTCGCCTTCGAGCGCGGGCGGGATGGCTCCGGCCTGAACGGGCGTGGGCGTGATGAAGCCGGCGGCGGTGAGGCGGGCCTTGAGGGAGTCGGAGATCTGGAAGTCGGTGAAGGTGACGCTGGCGGCATCTTCGGCGGTGGGCTTGATGTGGCGCGAGACTTGCAGGGGTTCAGGGTTCAAGATGGAATCAAGAGTGAGGGTAGACAAGGTTTTCCTTTGCAGTGTGATGAAACGGCGAATGAATGCAGTGACGCAGGGTCGCAGGCACGATGGCAGGCGAGGGTATGCGTGGATTCCGGTTTCAGCATTGCTTGGGCATTGCCTGATAAGCACTGCTGCTGCACGGCGAGGCTTGATCCTGTGATCGGCCTGCTAGCCAGAGCAACCAACGCTTAAGAAGCGGGCGGTGGGTGGGGTATGTGGCGCTCGCGGTCTCTGGCCAGACTCGAATCCATTGGGAGTCATCTGCCCGCGGTGCCCTGCGTGAATAATTCAACGCAAGCCAACTATAGCACATCTTAGGCAACCATATCGCAGTTGCGTACGGGAGGAGGTAAAGCCTGCATGAATGCATGGTTGTGTTTCTCTGCGAGGTAAGAGAGGCTCTGCGGGTAAATGGTTGTGCTGTAGGGGTTAACAGGCTTAACGACGCGGCAGGCTTCTGAGCCTCGAAGGCTTATGAGCGGCTTCAGGCAGACCGCTTTCGGGGACTGCTATTGTAGTTTTTGCGGCGCGGGGGGACGGGTTTTTTGAGTTGGGCGGCCTCGGGCAGGACTTTTTTTCGCTCTACCTTTTTTCCGGCCGCGGCGCGATTTAGCGCTTGAACTTCGCCGGGGAGGAGTTCACGGAAGCCGCCCGGAGGGACGTCGAGCGTGAGCGCGCCGTAGCCGATGCGGCGAATCTTCTCGACGTGGTGGCCGATTTCTTCGAACATCTTGCGCAGCTGGCGGTTGCGGCCTTCGGTGAGGGTGACCTCGAACCACGGATTTTCGCCCTTGCGAACCTGTTCGATCTTGGCGGGCTGGGTGAGGACGCGGTCGCGGCGGCCGGTGCTGCGGGTGTCGGCGAGGCGGCCACGGTCGATCATGATGCCGCGGCGGAGCTGGTCGATGGCAGCATCGGTGGGTGCGCCGGAGACTTTGACGAGGTAGGTTTTGAGGACGCCGGTGGAGGCTTTGGAGAGCTTGTTGGCGAGGTCGCCGTCGTTGGTCATCAGAAGCAGCCCCTCGGAGAGGTAATCGAGGCGTCCGACGGGATAGAGGCGAGGCAGGTCGGAGTGCTCGCCGTAGGCCTGTTTTTGCTTGTCCTGACCGAGGAGCTGCATGACGGTGGGCCGGTGCTCGGGGTCGTCGAGCGTGGTGACATAGCCGCGAGGCTTGTTGACCATGAAGTACTTGGTGGGCTCGGGGCCGTGCAGGAGTTTGCCATCGACGCGGATATGGTCGCGAGTGAGGTCGGCGCGCGTTCCGAGGGTGGTGACTACCTGGCCGTTGACGACGACTCGGCCTTCGAGGATGATGGCCTCGGCGGCGCGGCGGCTGGCGATGCCGGCCTGGGCAAGAATCTTTTGGAGGCGATCCCCTGTTGGTTGAGGGCGATCCTCAGGTCGAACGCCGGATGGTTTGGGAGCGGGCTTCATCTGGTTATTATCGCGTGTTTGAAGCGCCGCAGCGCAACGAACACGCGATTTGGTGGTGAACCTGATGCACTGGGAAGATTCCGTGTAACTGCGTATCTATTTCTTTTCGCCGAGCGTAACGTTATGAGCCGCCGCGACCCTCTTCAAAACTTCGTAATTTTGGTTGAGGGTTGATTCATCGCCAGCCGCAGCCTTCTGCAAGGAGGGGTTCGGTGACGATTTTGCTTCGTCGTTCATCTCTTTCAAGGTGTGTTGCTGGTCCTTCGCAATGGCTTGAAGATAGGCGCTGTCGAAGTCAGGACCCGAGAGCGACTGGAGCTGCGCCAGCTCATGCTTATCTTTTTTCGAGGGTTTTGGAGGATCTTTAATGCCGAACTGCTTCGCTACAGGTGCGAGCTGCTTATCCAGAGAGTTGTGAACCTGAATCATGTCCTGACCGAGCTTTTTAATGTCAGCGCTTGAGGATTTCTGCTGCGCCAGTTGACTAAGCTGTTCCTGATTCTCGTCGTCCTGCAGGATGGCGTGGGCGAAGGCCTGATCGACATAGTTGTTCGCGGATGGCTGACCTGGGTTCCCAGGTTGATCGGGTGATCCCGGCTGGCCAGGTGATCCCGGTTGACCTGGCTGACCTGGGGCGGATTGCTGCGCAGCCGGCGCCTGTTGCATACCGCCAGCCTGCTGGGCGAGCAGTGGGCTACAAATCATGATGAGAGCCGTGACGAGTGAGATTTTCCGCATGGGCGCTTCTAAAAACATGCTTCCCTCCGATGTGGATGCCTGATCCAGAAGATTGCGGTTTCACTTGGAGCTGCAAGACCAAGCTGCCACGCAACAAGCGGGCCCGCTCGAATTACGATGCAACAGCCAGCGGCGTACGTTGTCTTTTGGGCCTAAGGCGGCTTGATGCTAGGACCAAGGCGGGCCCTGGTCGTAGGTGCGAGATACGTATTGAAGGGGTGACGTTCACGAGTAACTGCTACTTGACAGCGCGATCTGATGCGCGACCTTCAGGCTATGGTGTTGGTCGTTTGCCATGGGCTGCAAGTACGCAGCGTCGAACTCCGAGATGGAACGACCTTGAGCTTGACTAGCTGATGCTTGTCTCGCCTGGATGGCATCTCGGAGTCGCTGATGTTGCGCTGCGTTTGTTCAGGTACTCGTGTGCGTTGTGTGATGTTAATCCCGGCGGCCGCCGGAGAAGATGGTCGTGAGGGCCAGGAAGATGTTGATACCATCGAGGTAGATGCTTAGGGCGAGCTCGACGGGCGTTGCACCATCGCCACCCTTGTGAATACGCATAAAGTCTACGACGACGAGGACGCTGAAGACGGCGAGTGTTGCATACGAGTAGAAGGTGGGCGAAACAAAGTGGAAGAACATGCCGAGCACACCGACAAGCACTAGCAGAAGGAGCGCGCCAAATGCGTAGTTCTGGACACGCCGGTAGTCGAAGGTGAAGATCTGCGCACCAATGCCGAGGCAGCCCATGCCGACGGCAGTAGTAAGCGCTGCATTGAAGACAGCGTTGCTGTGGCCGGTGTGAAGCAGCATGTTGATCCATGGGCTGATTTCAAAACCCATGGCTAATGCGAGGATGAGAAAGAGTCCAAACGATAGAACGGGCGTGTTACGCGTGGCGCGAATTGCGAAGATCAGCGCAAACGTGGCGATGACGCAGACCCAGAACATGCCGCCTGCAAAGTACGGCGGTGCAAGATAAACGCCAACGGCGGAGACAAAAAATCCCAGGGAGGCGATGACGAGTACCTGGCTGAGAAGCGAGGATGTGGTGCGGCTCTGACCGTAGGTTTGTACGCCATTCGGGTATCTGCTGCGTGATCCATTTTTGCCGTCGATGATGATGGGATTATTGCGGGTGTCCATAATGCCTCGGAATTAATCGTACTCCCAATAGGACGCACGAGAGAAGAGAAAGGTGCGGCGCGGATGGACTGAGGGGAAGATCTAAGCGACTGGATTAGCCGAGCGCCTTCCGGACGGGTTCGGTGCTGTGGGGCTCATCGCCGGGCGGTCGAAGCGGGGTGGGCTCGTTGGGCGAGAGCGGCTGCGACGGCAAGCCTTCATTGTCGCCTTCCGGTGTGGCGATGGCGGTTTCTTCATCATCCTGATGCAGGCCAGCGAGAGGGCTTGAGTGCGTCGTCATAGAGGGTGAGATGCAGGATCAGGCGTCTTCGTCGGGGATGCCATCTGCCTGAACGCTGTGCGTCTCGGCGAGCGGATTCACTTCCCCCTTGTCCGCGTGTTCGCGGCGGACGCCTTCGGGATGTGTGGATTGGTCGCTCATCCTATCCTCGGTCGTTTCATGAAAGGAGTCACTTGAGGCATTTGCGGGGTCCTGGTGTGTTTCCATGGGAATCTCCTCCTGAACGGCTTCGTTGAGTTCGCTTGCCATCTTTTCGAACTCTTCGATGCTGGGAAGCTCGTTGATGTCTTTGAGGCCGAAGCGAAGGAGGAAGTCTTTGGTCGTTTTGTAGAGGATCGGGCGACCGATTACCTGCTTTCGACCGGCGGTGGTGACGAGTTTGCGCGTGAGGAGGGAACCGAGGACACCGCCGGAGTCGACGCCACGGATCTCTGAGACCTCGGGTGCGGTGATGGGCTGCTTATACGCGACAACAGCGAGGGTTTCAAGTGCCTGAAGAGTGAGTTTGAGCGGCGGTTTCAGGCTTTTGACGAAGCCACGAACGGCGTCGTGGTACTCGGCTTTGGTGCCGAGACGGAAGCCGCCAGCGACCTCGCGGATCTCGAGTCCGCGGTCGCCGTTGGCGTAGTCGGCGATGAGTTGGTCGAGAAGGTAGCGGAAGTACTCGCGCAGTTTGCGCTCGCGGAGTTTCGTCTCGGCGGCGGTGTCGCGAGCCGGTTTCTTGGCTTCGTCGGGTGCAGACTCTGAATCTGATCTCCCGAAGTTATTGGAAGACGGCAAAGTTGAATCGCTGCTCGATTCCGTAACTCTTTCAGGATCTGTCGTTTCAGCGTTCAGTGCATCGGCGTCACCAGCCTGCTCCTCTGGTTGGGCAGTGTCTTCGTCCGCAGTTTGACTGGACATAGCGAGGGATTGCTGTCGGCTGGCAATGTCGTCGAGTTCGGCCTGGCCTTCTTCGCCAAGCAGGCCTGTGAGTTGAGCGAGGGTAACAGGCTCTTCGGACGCGTAAATAACGGCTTCGATTTTTGCTTTGAGGGACATTCGCTTTAAAGAGTACTGGATGCAGGGTTGAGTGTATCAATCCTGCATCCGGCGTGCTCAATTTCTGAGTGCTATCAGCCCGAGATTCTGTCGAAGAGGAAGAACAAGCATCCGGAGAGCAGTGCTGCGACAGGAAGCGTAAAGACCCATGCCAGAACGATGTCGCGGATTGTTGAGGACTGTAGTCCGCTATGGTTGGCTGCCATGGTTCCGGCGACACCTGAGCTGAGAACATGGGTTGTGGAGACAGGTAAACCATAGCCGTCGGCCAGGCCGATGGTGATCATTGCAGTAATTTCAGCCGCGGCACCTTGCGCGTATGTGAGGTGCGTCTTTCCGATCTTCTCGCCAACTGTGACAACAATCCGCTTCCATCCGATCATCGTTCCAAGACCGAGAGCGAGGGCAACCGCGACCTTGACCCAAGTGGGAATGAAACGAGTGGACTTGTCGAGATACCCTTTGTAGCTTTTGATCACAGAGGCGTCTGCGGGGGTGATTTGAGGCGCGCCGGAGGCTTTAGGGAGCAGGCGCAGCGTTTCACTGGTCAGGTACATCTGGTTACGTACGTTGGCCTGCATGTCAGAGGGTACGTTGCCAAGTGAGCCATACCGTGTTGCTTCATTGCTGATGTCGTTCACTTGCTGCTGGAGTGCGAGCATCACGGAGGGTTGATAGGTTTTGGAGCTGACGAAATGCTCGAGTTCTGCAGTGTCGTCACCGACGGTGGAGGCGGAAGTGGTGTAGTGGCCGAGGGCCCCGGCCACTTGCGTGGAGACGGCGGCGAAACGCTGTACCTCTTTAGGGCTAACGGTGTGATTGAGTGCGTAGGCTGTCGGCACGGTGCCGACAAGAATGAGCATGATGAGGCCCATTCCCTTCTGTCCGTCGTTTGACCCGTGGAAGTAGCTGACGCCGCCGCAGGTTCCGATCAGGAGCATACGAATGTAGAACGGAGGCGGTGCCGTTCCTTCAGGAGCCTTGAAGAGACGCGGGTCGCGAGCGAGGAGTTTGAAGAGGAAGAAGAGGATGGCTGCCATGACGAAGCCGACGATGGGAGAGACAAGGAGGGCCTTGAAGACGTTGGCGACCTGGCCCCAATCCACGCCCGCGGTGCCTGACTTGCCCTGCATGAGTTGATTGGCAATGCCTACACCGAGAATGGAGCCGATCATAGTATGAGAGCTGGATGCCGGCAAGCCCTTCCACCATGTGCCAAGGTTCCAGATAATTGCGGCGATAAGCAAGGCGAAGACCATGGAGAAGCCCGAACCCTTGCTTACCTTAAGAATGAGCTCGACAGGCAGTAGTGTGATGATCGAAAAGGCGACTGCGCCGGAGCTGAGAAGTACGCCGATGAAGTTCAGGATGCCAGAGTAGACGACAGCTACGTGCGGTTCGAGGGAGTGCGCGTAGATCACGGTCGCGACAGCGTTGGCTGTGTCATGGAATCCGTTGACGAATTCGAAGCCGAGGGCGATCAGAAGCGCAATACCCAGCAGAATAAAAGGAAAGATGCTGGGCGAATGGACGACGGAGAGATCGGCAAACAAGCGACTGCCTATGTAACCGAGGCCTGCAACGACCATGATGCCGAAGACCGCGGCGCCCCACTTGCCTGCTGCAGATTTAGAGAGCTTATCGTCAAGGAGTGAACCGGTGTTGGAGACTTCTGGAGTTGTTGCGGGTGTGGCCATAGTTGCTTGCCTCGCTAAACTAGAGATTTATGGAATCCACCAAGCATAGGCACCGTCACGTTTCTCCAACATGAACAACTTGTAAAGATTCCCATTTTGGTTGCGGTACTGTGTTGGCACTCCGCGCGAAAGATGAGGGAATACATCGTCCGTTCACCTGCCTGCGATACTGTGCAATTGAGAGGTCTGCTGAGATGGGTATTGACGTAAAAGCTTTGGACGAGATGCAGCGGCGTTATAAGGATGCGGTTGATGCTTGGGTCGCGGCGATTCGCCGCGAGGAGGAAATTGCGTCAGCGAACCATACGGAGGCGCAGATCGATCAATGGGAGACCGCAGGATTTGCTGAAGAAGAAGCCCGAAAGAAGGCGAAGCAGGCAAAAAAGGAATACGAAGACGGGCTGCGCGAGGAGTTTTTCAACTTCTAGCTGAGGGTGTTGTCGTCCGCCGGCCGGGCTCGTTTGGAGCGGGGTTATGGATTCAGCTTCCACTTGCAAGCGCTGTCGCCGATAGCAGAGAATTCATGCATGCCTTTTAATAGCGATCAGAAGCATGCGGTTTCTACGTCGGACGCTCCGGCAGCCATCGGTCCTTACTCGCAAGCGATTCGTAGCGGTGACACCCTGTATACGTCGGGGCAAATCCCCATCGATCCAGCGACGGGAAACCTTGTTGCGGGCGGCATAACGGAGCAGACGACGCGTGTGCTGCGCAACCTGAAGGCTGTGCTGAACGCATCCGGAGTTGAGTTCGCGCATGTGGTCAAAACGACTGTATTTTTGAAGGATATGGCTGATTTCGCTGCGATGAACGTGGTCTATGGTACCCATTTTGCCGGGGAAGGGGTTGTCGCGCCGGCGCGATCCACGGTTCAGGTTGCGGCGTTACCGAAGGACTCCCTGGTTGAAATCGAGTGCATTGCTGTGGTGCCTCGCGGCTAAGAGGCGTTGAGACGTCGGGCGTATGTTCTGTCTTGAAGTGACGTCGTTGGCCGACTGCTGCTATTCGTACCCGGTGGTACAGTGATGAGGGATTGGAGAAACCCCATGATCTCTTTCACGCGGCCGTTGCGCTCGCTCCTCTTGCCCACAGTGATGGCCTTGCTGCCGATCTTTTTCCTGGGCTGTGCTGCGGGCAATAGCAACCATGGAGTGCCTGCCACCACTGCCGACCCGTTGTCGAACGTGGTTTTTATTGGCGACTCGCTTACTGCGGGGTATCAGAACGGATCGCTGCTGGATACGCAGCAGCCGAATGGCTATGCAAATCTTGTGGCTGTTCAGGCAAAGGCTGCCATAACGCTGCCTCTCATTGCTCCGCCGGGTGTGCCTGCGGTGTTGCAGTTGGTCAGTACCAGCTTTCCGCCGGTCGTTACTTCGAGCCGTGGCGTTTCGCCGGGGAGGGATAATCCGACGGCGCAGCCAACGAATCTGGCGGTTCCGGGACACCTGCTGCACGACGTTATCAATGACGCTCCGACCGCGCTGCCGACGTCGGGCGAGGACATTATCACGGATCTGGTGCTCGGATTTCCTGTAGGCAATACCAATACGCAACTACAAGAGGCGGTTGCGCTGAAACCTTCAACGATCGTCGTCTGGGCCGGGAGCGACGACGCGCTGCAAGCGGATGAAAGCGGCGATCCTACGTCCATGACGTCACTTACTAGCTTCACCAGTGACTTCACGCAGCTGATGTCAACGCTGAAGTCCAAGACGACAGCCAATATCATTGTGGCGAATATCCCGGACGTTACGGCGATTCCGTACATGACCCCCGCTGCAACGATCATCAGCGAAGTAGCGAGCAAGACAGGGCTGCCTGCGGCTACCGTTGGCACGGATCTGGGTCTTGGCAGTGGCGATCTGATCAATGCGAACGGACTCACAGATGTTGAGACTGAGCTGAAGGCATTTGCGAGCGGCACGGTATTGACGCCGCTGGCAGCGGGAGATGTCCTTACGGCTGCGGAGATTGTCACGGTCCAGGGCACGATCAACAGCTATAACCAGGTGATCCAGCAGCAGGCCACGGCTGTTGGCGCGACGCTGGTAGATATGCACGGATATTTCAATACGCTGACGGCTGGAATAACGATCAACGGCTATATGGCGACCAATACGTTCCTTGGTGG
The DNA here is from genome assembly GCA_019351975.1 of Acidobacteriota bacterium. GTDB lineage: Bacteria > Acidobacteriota > Terriglobia > Terriglobales > Acidobacteriaceae > Granulicella. The sequence continues at coordinate 16,022 of JABBOG010000016.1, read as the reverse complement.
ACTGTTCGGGTTGGATGGGATTCACCCAACGAATACGGGATATGCGCTGCTTGCCAATCAATTCATTACAGACATCAATGCCGCGCTAACGCTCACCATTCCCTCTGTGAATGTGCAGCAGGTGGCGTCGAATGACCCATACTTTGGGCCCAACATCAAGCCAACGGGAATGACCCGAATACCGGCGGCAGCGGCACGGCGCTCGGATCTAGTGATCGCTGGCTGGAAGAAAAAGTTCAACTAGTGACACGCTGCGCTGAAAGCCGCCCAACCGCATCCAATCATCTGAGGTGAAGAAACAATGCCAAGTATTCCTGCAGGCGGTCCGTTGTCAGACGCATCCATCGAAGACATAACGCATAAGCCAGCAGCCAGGGTTGTGCGTACTGATGAAGAGTGGCGTCAGCATCTGACGCCTGATCAATATCATGTGCTGCGTGAAAAGGGCACGGAGCGCCCTTTCACAGGCAAACTCGTGGATAATCACGCTGATGGCTTCTATCATTGCGCAGCGTGCGATGCGCGGCTGTTCAAGTCGGATACTAAATTCGAATCGGGTTCGGGATGGCCGAGCTTTTACGATGCAGCCGCGAAGGACGCGGTGGAACTGCACGAAGATCGCTCCCTTGGAATGAAGCGCGTCGAAGTGACGTGCTCCACGTGCGGATCGCATTTAGGGCACGTCTTTCCGGATGGTCCTAATCCTACGGGGCAGCGCTACTGCATCAACTCAGCATCATTGAAGTTTGAGGGAGAATGATCGCGTTTTCTGCCGAAACGGAACGAGTATTCCGTTTTCGGCAGCCGTGAGCAGGTCAAGCAGAATGTTACTCAAGCTCAGCGTTGACGTCGCGTACTAGATTTCTGATGTAGCTGCGTCGGTTGAGCAGCGCGATCATATCGAGAACTGCCTTATCTTTCGCTTCCGCGTTGTTGGCATCGAACGCTGCATCCCATGCAGTCCAGAGGACTTCCAGCTGCTGCTGGAGATGGTCGAGCATGGCTGTGAACTTCAGTCGGGCGGCTTCGAGGTCGGCGAGGACGGCCGCATCAGGTGTCTCCTGCGCCTTACGCGCAAATTGCATCTCTTCCAGCGCCATGTTGAGCTCAAACGCTTCTTCAAGAAGGTCCGGGGGAGCGACCTGCTTCTTCTCACCACCGGATGCTTTTGCTGCGTCCGTGGCAGCTCGCGATTGCTCTTCCAGTTGAATCCCCTGCAAGGAAAGCAGGTACTCGGTGCGAGCAATGGGTGACCGGAGCGTTCGATAGGCGTCGTTCAAATAGGAACTGGCCGCTAATGCTGTCTGCTGCTCTTCGACGGGTCGGCTTGCGAACCGGTCGGGATGTAGCTTGCGAGACATGGAATAAAACGTCGTTTCAAGCGCAGTCAGGTCGATGTTGAGATGCTGTGGAAGGTCGAAGAGTGCGAAGTAATCGGGCTGGTTCATGTGTTCTTAGAGTAATCCCTGCGCCACAGGGTGCCATTTTCCATCGATAAAGCCTCTTTTTTTGATCGGTTCGACACGCGAAGCCGTCAGGTGGCGACAAGCCGAAGATTTTCCTTTTCAAGCTTTGAAAAACAGGATTATGATGCTTGCGACCGGCCCCTCGTATCCCCCGAGCCCGCTACAACGGACTTGCTCGCTATCTGGAGCCAGCCAATCCCGTACAGAGGTGATTTATGAGTGCTATGCCAGTTCTGTGGATGGTTTGGGGTGGTGTCGCTGTCATTCTTATGATTCTTCTTGGTTATCGCGGAACATTAACCCGCTATGAGGAAGACCAGATCTTCCTCGATGATTCCGGAAAGCATCACGAGATGGAGCAGACGGCCATTGCGTTGAAACTGCACAAGATCGAGCCGTTCCTGCGGGGGACGATCGGAGCTGTATGTCTGCTTTCTGCGTGCATCCTTGGGATGTACATTTGGGACGCGGTAAAGCAACTGTCCTAACAAAAGCTGTTTCGCATGGAGGAGCGGCACGTCATGCCACTCCACGCATTGTTACCAGAAGCGAAGGCGGTGGAACTTTTGCGTTCCATGAAACGCCGAGGGATGCTACACTCCCGCAATGCGTCTTGTGAATCCTGCCCACTATGCAGCCCTTACGATGGGTTGTGCGCTCGTGTTGTCCTTGCCAGTGATGGCTCAATCGAAGCATGCTTTGACTCCGGATGATTTGGCGAAGATTGAACGTGTAGGAGATCCGCAGGTCTCGCCTGATGGAGCGTGGGTCGCCTACACGGTTTCGAAGGTGGATGTTGCTGAAGACAAGTCGGTAAACCGGCTCTGGATGGTGCGTTGGGACGGCAAGAAGGATGTACAGCTCACGTTCGGAAAGGACAGCGCAGGAGATCCGCAGTGGAGTCCTGATGGCCGTTGGCTAGCGTTCACTTCGTCTCGCGAAGGAGAGGCTAAGGGCTCGCAGGTCTGGCTGCTTGATCGGGAGGGTGGCGAGGCGCAGCAACTTACGGATGTGAAAGAGGATCTTGGCGGATATCGGTGGTCGCCGGATAGCAAGACGCTGCTGCTGACGTTGACGGAAAAGGATGAGCCAGAGCCGAAGGACGGCGCGAAGCCCAAGGCGCCGAAACCGATTGTCATCGATCGGTTTCACTTCAAAGAGGACCGCGAGGGTTTCCTCACCGATAAAGAGCCGCATCTGTATCTGTTTGACATCGCGTCGAAGAAGCTCTCCAAGCTCACGAACAATCCGGTGGATGGGCCGACGGCATATAGCGAACGGGAGGCGGCGTGGAGCCCGAATGGCAAGTTTATTGCTTTTGTGAGCAATCAGTCGACGCCTGACCCGGATCGCGTGGATAATCCCGACGTCTTTGTTGTGGATGCTGCGGCTGGATCTATGCCCCGCAAGTTGACAAACTTTGCGGGTACGGACACGGGGCCTCTGGTCTGGACACCGGACTCCGAGCAGATTATCTACAGACAGGGAACGGCTCCGCATTACTCGATCTACGACCTGCGGCAGATGGCGATCATTTCTGCGTCCGGGGGGACGCCGAAGATGCTGGCGCCGAAGCTGGATGCGTGGGTGGGTGCGCCGGTTCTGGCTCCCGGGGGCAAAGATGTCCTCACGGAGGTTCCGGACGACCGCGAGGTGTACGTGGGGGAGATTCCGCTGGATGGAAGCGGGAAAGTCAGGAAGCTCACCAGCGGAAGCGGTTCTGCGGGAGGACTCGACCAGGCGGGTGGGCATACGGCGCTGCTGTGGTCGACGGATGCCGCGCCTGCGGAGGTCTACGCTCTCGAAGACGGTAAATTGCGCAAATTGACGACTCATAATGATGCACTGTTAGCAACGCTAGAGCTTGCACCGACAGACAATCTTGCTGCAAAGACAAAGGACGGCAGCGAGGTGCATGGGTTGCTGACCATGCCAGTAGGTTATGCGGAGGGTGCGAAGGCACCGATGATCCTGTTCATCCATGGCGGCCCAACGGCGCAGGATGAGCATGGCTTCGATCTGGAGCGGCAGATGTTCGCTGCACACGGATATGCAGTCCTGAACGTGAATTATCGCGGCAGCACGGGCCGCGGGCAGTCTTATAGCGCCGCCATCAATGCGGATTGGGGTGATAAGGAAGTGATCGACCTCATGGCAGCGACCGATGCAGCCGTGGCTACGGGCAAGATCGACGAAACGAAGATGGGGGTGGGAGGCTGGAGCTACGGGGGCATTCTGACCGACTACACCATCGCGAGTACAAACCGCTTCAAAGCCGCCAGCTCTGGCGCTGGAATGGGGAATCTGCTCGGTTTTTACGGGATCGACCAGTACATCCTGCAGTATGAGGACGAGCTCGGACCGCCGTGGAAGAATCTCGACCTGTACATCAAGCTGTCGTATCCGTTCCTGCATGCGGATCGCATCAAGACACCCACGCTGTTTATGGGTGGCGATAAAGATTTCAACGTGCCGCTTGAGGGAGGAGAACAGATGTACGAGGCTCTCAGGAGCGTCGGAACGCCAGCGGAGTTGATCGTATACCCAGGTCAATTTCATGGGTTTACGCGACCCAGCTACATCAAGGACCGCTTCCAATACTGGTTTGATTGGTATGACAAATATGTACGTGGGATGGCCGTCAAGCCTTTGGCTGAGGTCGATTCGGGCAGCTCAAAGCCATAACCCAGACACATGTGCGGCAGCGGCGTCATTGCAGGGACGACGCTTGATCAAGCGGAGAAGCTGGAACCGCAACCGCAGCTCTTCGTGGAGTTGGGATTGATGAAGTTGAAGCCCTGACGCATGAGGGTTTCTTCGAAGTCGAGAACCATGCCCGCGAGATAGAGGAAGCTCTTTGGATCGACGAAGATGCGGACGGGTTTGGCACCGTTGGGGTCGTTGGGGGTTTCAATACCTGCACCGAAGACGAAGGTGCGGTCGCGCTCGCGGGGCTGGGTGTCGAAGCGGATGTTATAGCTGAGGCCGGAGCAGCCGCCTCCCTGTATGCCGACACGTAGACCACCAGCGTCGGGCGAGATGCCTTCTTTGGCCATCGCAACGCGGATGCGCTTGAGGGCGCTTTTGGTGATTTCAATGGCGGCCTTGGCGCGCGGCTGCTGTCCGTCGGCGGTTAGGAGCGTCATGCCGGCGAGCGGGTCTTTATTGACGTCTGGCGCGGGCGCGCTCATGGACTGACTTGTAGTCGCCGAGATGGAGATGGTTGACATTGGTTTCAAAGTAAGTCGTGCGAGCCCTACTCCTGAATCGTTCGGGAGTAGGGCTTGGCGTGTATTTGCGTCTTAGTGCGCTGCTACGGCTACGCCTGCGGCCTCTGTTACGTTGTTCTTTTTCTTCCAGTCGCCGATGGCGGCGCGGATCGCGTCTTCTGCGAGGACTGAGCAGTGAATCTTCACAGGCGGCAGTGCAAGTTCCTTGACGATGTCTGTGTTAGAAATCGTGAGCGCTTCGGCGACGGTCTTGCCCTTGACCCACTCGGTTGCGAGGGAGCTGGAGGCGATGGCCGAGCCGCAGCCGAAGGTCTTGAACTTCGCGTCCTCGATGACCTGGGTCTCGGGGTTGACGCGGATCTGGAGGCGCATCACGTCGCCGCACTCCGGTGCGCCGACGAGGCCGGTACCGACTTCTGAAGAGCTTTTGTCGAGGGTGCCGACGTTGCGGGGATGCTCGTAATGGTCAACTACCTTTTCGCTGTATGCCATGGTGTACTCCTCAATTACTTTGATGTTACGCCGGTATGGTTGGGTGCGCCGGCGATCTAGTGGATTCAAACTCAGGAAAAAGCCTTATAGAAGGCATAGAGCAGGCCGACCGCGACCAGCCAAAATACGATTTGTGCGGGGATGCTCTTCTTCTTGGCGACCTTTTCGTTGAGATTTACATGCTTCATATGGGCTCCGTCGCGCGTTTTAGTGTGCGGCCCATTCTATCTTGCTGAGATCAATGCCTTCCTTGACCATTTCGTACAAAGGGCTGAGCTCGCGGAGGTGCTGAACGACTTCGATGATCTTGTCGGAGACGTAATCGACTTCGGCTTTGGTGTTGAAACGGCCCAGGCCGAAGCGAATGGAGCTGTGGGCGACGTCGTCGCCAAGGCCGAGAGCCTTCAGAACATAGCTGGGTTCGAGCGTGGCAGAGGTGCAGGCAGAGCCGGAAGAGACGGCTATGTCATTGATTCCCATGAGGAGGCTCTCTCCCTCAACGTAGACGAAGCTCATGTTGAGGTTGCCGGGGAGGTGGTGCTCCATGTTGCCGTTGACCTGAACGTAGTCAAGTGCCTTCTCGAGTTTGGCCTTGAGATAGTCACGCAATTCGATCTCGCGGGCTGCCTCTGCAGTCATCTCGTTCAGGCAGAGTTCGCAGGCTGCGCCGAGGCCGACGATGCCGGGGACGTTGAGGGTTCCGCTCCTCATGCCGCGCTCGTGACCGCCGCCGTTAATCTGCTCGGCGAGCTGGACGCGGGGGTTTCTGCGGCGGACGTAGAGCGCGCCGACACCCTTGGGGCCGTAGATTTTGTGACCGCTGAGGCTGAGGAGATCGATGTTGTCGGTCTGCACGTTGACGGGGATTTTACCGACGGCCTGGACGGCGTCGGTGTGGAAGATGATGCCGTGCTCGTGGCAGAGTTTACCGATCTCCTGAACGGGTTGGATGACACCTATCTCGTTGTTAGCGTACATGATAGAGACGATAATGGTCTTGTCCGGGCCTTCGGTAACGATGGCGCGCTTGAGGTCTTCGATGTCGATGAGGCCGTCTGCCATGACGGGAAGATAGGTGACGCGGCAGCCGGATTTTTCGAGCCGCTTGCAGGTGTCGAGGGTGGCTTTGTGCTCGGTCACCTGGGTGATGATGTGGTTGCCGCGCTCGCGGTACATTTCTGCCACGCCTTTGAGTGCGAGGTTGGTGGATTCAGTGGCACCGGAGGTAAAGATGATCTCTTTCGAGGTCGCGCCGATGAGTTTAGCGATCTGCTCGCGAGCTTTTTCGACTCCCTGCTCGGCTTCCCACCCGAAGGAGTGGTTACGGCTGGCTGCGTTGCCGAAGATGCCGGTGAGGTAAGGCATCATGGCTTCGAGCACGCGCGGGTCGAGCGGCGTGGTGGCGTGGTTATCCATGTAAATGGGAAGCTTCACGCCTGGGGGCAGGGTTTCGTGCGATTGGGTGATGTTCAATCCGAGTGTTTCAGCCATTTCTAAGCTCCTGAATCAATGCGTTAGGGCATATCGCCCAACGATACAGCCTGTTTAGCGTTCGATGGAGACCAGACCTCCAGCCATTGCGGCTGGGAGGTGGTCTGTGGGTTCAATAAGATCGGCGATTTTGATGCCGGCAAGAAGATCGGTGATGCTGTCGTTTACCTTGCGCAGAGGTTCTTTGATGGTGCAGTGTCCGGCGAGGTCGCAGGTTCCATGGATGGTGATGCAGCTCGTGATGAAGAGGGGTCCATCGATGGCGCGGATCACTTCGAATGCTGAGATATTTGCAGCTGAGCGGGCCAGAGCGTAGCCGCCGTTGGTTCCGGCGTGCGAGACGAGCAGACCGGCTCGGGCGAGCGTTTGGAGGATTTTGGCAAGCAATTGTGGCGGAATGTGGTACGCCTCGGCGATGTCTTTGGCCGAGCGGGCACCGGTGGCGTTGGGGCCAGCGTGCTCTGCGACGAAGGCCTGCTCTGCGAGGTATTTGAGGGCCATGAGGCCGTAATCCGCTTTTTTGGTGAGCCGTAGCATTGAGATATTTGGCCGGAGATCGTTGCGCGGATGCGCGAACTTGCTGCATCTGTAGTGTACGGAACAAGGCACGCGGAAGCAAGACTGAAATGGTCGTACATGGGATGCGGTGTTTGCGTACGGTGAAAATCGGCTAACATGGATCATTCCCTGGACATGAAGTCCTCGCGGTTTTTGAGCCTTGTGACTGCCTTAAGACAATTTCGTGCTGCGCCAAATCTGCTGACGATGCTGCGGCTGTTTGTCCTTCCTTTTCTAGTGATTACGATCCTGAACGGGCATTGGAGAATGGCGTTTGCGTTGCTTTGGGTGGCTGGGGTGAGCGATGGGCTGGATGGGTTGCTGGCGCGGATTCTGGAGCAACGAACCAAGCTTGGGCAGTATCTCGATCCGATTGCGGACAAACTGCTTTTGAGCACGCTGTTTCTGGTGCTGACGCATGTGGGAGCGATTCCGAGGTATGTGACGGTGCTTGTGCTGAGCCGCGATCTGGGGATTTTGTTGATTGCAACTCTTTTGTTTGCAACGAATACACTGCGTGACTTCAGGCCGAGTGTTCTTGGGAAGATGAATACGGTGGTGCAGATTCTGGGAGTTTTGACGGTGATGACGTGCGAGGTGATTCCGCGGTCGGGGCTGGAGGACCTGCGTACGGTGCTGTTGTGGGGGATTGCGGTGCTGGCGCCGGTGTCGGCGGCGGAGTATGCGTGGATCGTGTTTCGGCGGGTTTCCGATCCGCTGGTGGTGGGGTCGCCGGAGTTGTGAGACGAGGTTTGCCGCGGAAATGGGTGTGTTTGGTGGCGTTCAGGACGGGGTTAGTGGCGATTAAGATGGGGTTAGTGGATTTGAGGTGCGGGATGTTGCGTGCGGAGGGGTTTAGGATTTTGCGGGAAGTTGTGGTGGGGAGGTTGCGGTGGGGGTGGGTGTCCGGTTACACTGATACGACGCACCAGAGGCGCGTAGCTCAGTTGGTTAGAGCGCTACCTTGACACGGTAGAGGTCAGCGGTTCGAATCCGCTCGTGCCTACCACTCACCCCACGGACGTTGGAGTTCAGGCCGTTTGGGATCCAGGGCCGACGATGGTCAGGGATGCGTGTGGAGTTTTCTGGCCCCGTTTGGGATTGCGACACAAGTTTGAAGTTTGGAGCGATGGTATGGCACAGGTATGTGAGCTTTGCGGCAAGGGACCGCAGTTTGGCAACAATATTTCACACGCGCACAATGTAACGCGTCGGCGCTGGAACCCGAATTTGCAGTCGGTGAAGGCTGCTGCGCCGTCGGGCGGCGGAACCAAGCGTGTGAAGGTGTGCACGAGCTGCATTAAGAGTGGCAAGGTCGTTAAGGGCTAACTGCGAAGGAAGGTTTGCTTCGGTCCGAAGGATTTCCCTCCGTGGCTGAAGCACCTCTTCTTTTGGTGGGAGTTATGGACGGGCTGAAGCCCGTCCCCTTCAATGCAGGGCTTGCATCAGGAGCTTCCCAAGGGAGCTGTGCTTTGGCTCGAAGGATTTCCCTCCGGGTCTGAAGCCATTCCCCTTCAACGCGCAGGGCATTCGTTAGAAGCCGTTTGGCGCGGGCCTTCCTTTCGAAGCCTTCAAGACAGTGCCTTCACAAGACAGTGAGCTTATTCGAGGCTGCCCCGTTGCTTTGGCGACGGGGCGTTGTCGTGTCTGCGGAGTGGTGTGGGTGGGTGGGTGGTTCTGTAATCGGCTAGGGTGGGCGGACAGCGGTGGTGTGGTTGAGGTAGGCTGAGTGGCGCTGGCGGATGTGTGCCGGGTGGAGGGTCTCGGACGATGAAGATTGTGGTGGCTGTGAAGCAGGTGCCGGAGCGCGACGCGGTGGTGCGGGTGGCGGCGGATGGCCGCGGCGTGGATGCGAGCGATGTGAGCTGGACGATGAATGAGCCGGATGCGTATGCGCTGGAAGAGGCGCTGCAGTTGAAGGAGCGCGCGGGGTCGGGCGAGGTGGTGGTGCTGTGCGCGGGGCCGGAGCGGGTGCAGAGCACGCTGCGCGAGGCGCTGGCAAAGGGTGCGGACAGGGCGGTGCATGTGGTGACGCCGGAGGAGGGTGAGGGATCGCTGGGGGAGCGGGACTCGCTGGATGTGGCAAGGCTGCTGGCGGAGGCGGTGAGGGCGGAGTCGGCGGACCTGGTGCTGACGGGGCTGCAGTCGGATGATCTGGGAGCGGGACAGACGGGGGTGGTGATGGCGGAGCTGCTGGGGGTTCCGCATGCGACGCTGGTGCTGCAGGTGGAGCTGCTGGGGTCGGGCAGCGGTGCGGGAGGCAATTCGGGAATCAGGGTGAAGCGGGAGCTGGAGGATGGGTGGATGCAGCATGTGGAGATGCCGCTGCCGGCGCTGCTGACGGTGCAGTCGGGCGGGAACCGGCTGCGGTATGCGACGTTGATGGGAATCAAGAAGGCTCGGCAGAAGGAGATGCGCGAGGTGGAGGCGGCGGCTGCGGGAAAGAGGGTGGATGAGGTGGTGAAGGTGTCGCCGCCGACAAGGGTGAAGCGGACGGAGATGCTGACGGGAACGGCGGAGTCGATTGCGGCGGTGTTGATCGAGCGGCTGCGGTTTGAGGTGAAGGTGCTGTGAGGTGCTACGGTGCTGCGCGAGAGCGACAGCAGATTCCCTGCGGGAATGACAAAAAGAAAGGCAACAGCAACAGCAAAAAGGCAACAGCAAAGGCAACAGCGAGAGCGACAGCAGATTCCCTGCGGGAATGACAGAAAGAAGAGCGGCGTCGAAGTTAGGGCAAGCGTTGAGGAGAGAGTGGATATGAGCCGTGATGTTTTGGTAGTGATGCAGACGAGTGGCGCGGGATGGCACCGGATGAGCTTTGAGGCGCTGGCGGCGGGGCAGAAGCTGGCGGCGGAGGTGGGTGGGACGTGCTCGGCTGCGGTGGTGGGTGAGGCTGGGGCGATTGCGCCGCTGGCGAAGGAGCTTGCGGGCAAGAAGCTGGCGACGGTGTGGGCGGTGGGCGATGCGCTGCTGGCGCAGTACACGGCGGATGGATGGGTGATGGCGCTGCAGCAGTTGGTGGCAGAGGCGAAGCCAGGGTTTGTGGTGTTTCCGCATACGTATGAGGTGAGGGACTATGCGCCGGCGCTGGCGACGCGGATGGGCGAGGTGCTGATTGGAGATGTGACGGGGTTCAGTGTGCCGGAGGGCGGGAGGCCGGTGTTTGTGCGGCAGTGGATGCAGGGCAAGCTGAATGCGGAGTATCAGCATGCGGGCGGTGGGGTGTGCTTTGTGTCGGTGCAGGCGGGGAGCTTTCGGGCGGATGCGGTGGAGGATGGGGCGGGCGAGGTGAAGGCGTTTGCGCCGAAGATGGATGCGGGGGGGATTCGGACCAAGCCGGGAGAGGCGTTCCGGGAGGCGGCGCAGACGGTGGATTTGTCGGCGGCACCGGTGATTGTGAGTGTGGGGCGAGGGATTGGGGAGCAGGAGAATCTGGAGGTGGTGAAGGAGCTGGCGGAGGCGTTGGGAGCGGAGCTGGCGGCGTCAAGGCCGATCTGCGATGCGGGATGGCTGCCGATGGAGCGGCAGGTGGGGAGCTCGGGGCAGACGGTGGCGCCGAAGCTGTACCTGGCGGTGGGGATCTCGGGTGCGATTCAGCACCTGGTGGGGATGAAGGGGGCGAAGACGGTGATTGCGATCAACAAGGATGTGGATGCGCCGATCTTCGAGGTGGCGGATATTGGGGTGGTGGGGGATTTGTTTGAGGTGGTGCCGGCGCTGACGAAGGCGATACGGGCGCAGAAGGCGGGGTAGGTGGTGGTGGCGGAAAGGGCCGCGAGGTAGGGGCGGGGTGGAGCGCGTCGGGGTCCTTCGACTGCGCGATTGCGAAGGGCGCAATCGCTTCGCTCAGGATGACAGAGTGTGGGGGGTGGGGCTCAGGATGACGGGTGTGGGGTTTTGAGCGCGGTGGGTGGGTTATGGGGCATACTAAGAGAGATTGGCGGTGAGGCCGTCTTTCTTGAACTCAACCTTTGAAGCATAGAAGCAAACGCGGCGCTGTAGAGCGGACGTATCCCTTGTGGCTGCGGCTGCTGACGCTTGCGTGTTTGTTGCTGGTGGCTGGGGCGAGCACGGTGGATGCGGTACACATCCACGGGGAGTGGCTGCCGCACCATGAGGTGAGGGCGACGGCGGTGGCGGATGGGGCACAGTTGCCGGGGCCGGATAGTTGCCCGCTGTGCGTTGCGATGCACTCGGCGCTGCCGGTGGTGGCGCAGTTGGAGGCGGTGCGGCTGGAGCTGGTGCAGTGCAGGCTGGCGCAGGGGGTGGACCGCGCGCCGGAGACGATGTGGCACTTTGCGATGTTCAGCAGGCCTCCGCCTGTGGTGACTCTGTAGCTGATGGAAGAGGAAGACTTCTGGCCGACAAAGTTTCGTTGGTTGCTTGGAGCTTCTGAATAGGTTTCGCGGAGTGCCGTTGGCGCGATGCTGGACTGGCCGGAGTTGAGTGAGGCTCTGGCGGCTGTGGTTTCAACACATGAGGAGTTTGGATATGCAGAGGCATTTTCTTTTGCGGCTGACAGCGTTGATGCTGGCCGCGGTGGTTGCGTTTTGTGGTGGGGCGGTGCGCGGGCAGAGCATGGCTGGAAGCATCAGCGGAGCGGTGACGGATTCGACGGGTGCGGAGATTCCGGGGGCGACGGTGGCGATTGCGAACGTGGCGAGCGGGTATGCGCGAACGGCGACGGCGGACGCAGGCGGGCAGTTCAAGTTTGGGAACCTGCCGTTTGGGGTGTACCGGCTGACGGCGAGTGCGACAGGATTTCAGGGGCTGACGAAGACGGCGCAGGTGAGCTCGGTGCTGCCGGTGACGGTGACGATGGCGATGCAGGTGGCGAACTCGTCGCAGACGGTGACGGTGGAGGCGCCGTCGGATTTTCTGCAGAACTCTCCGACGTTTCATACGGACATTGACAGGAGTGCGTTTGACAAGCTGCCGCTGGAGAGCCAGTCGTCGGGGCTGAGCTCGCTGGTGACGCTGGCGTCGCCGGGTGTGACGGCGGACTCGAATGGGATGTTTCATGGGATGGGGGATCATGCGTCGAACTCGTTTTCGATTGATGGGCAGCCGATTACGGACCAGCAGAGCAAGGTGTTTTCAAACCAGATACCGACGAACTCGGTGCAGTCGATGTCGGTGATTGCGGGAGCGCCGCCGGCGGAGTATGGCGGCAAGACCAGCCTGGTGATCGATGTGACGACGCGGTCGGGGGAGGGTGTGACGACGCCGACGGGATCGGCTTCGACGTCGTATGGAAGCTTTGGGTCGTCGACGGGGTCGTTCGATTTGAGCTATGGCGGGAAGAGCTGGGGAAACTTCTTCGAGCTGGACGGGCTGGATACGGGGCGGTTTCTGGATGCGCCGGAGTTTTCGGTGTTCCACGACAAGGGCAATGAGCAGAATATCTTTGACCGCGCGGACCTGCAGGCGACGTCGAAGGACGCGCTGCAGTTGAATCTGAACTTCAGCCGGTCGTGGTTTCAGACGCCGAATATGTTTGACAACCTGCAGGTGCAGAATGTGATTGCGGATGGCGGCTCGGCGAATCCGGTGTTTGGGGATGTGGGGAATACGGATCAGCGGTCGAAGATTGTGACGTTCGATATTGCGCCGTCGTATACGCACACGTTTGACCAGTATGCGGTGGGGACGCTGGGGCTGTTTGTGCGGCGGGATGGATATAACTACTACGGGAGTAACAATCCGCTGGCGGACAAGGGGCCGGTGACGCTGCAGAACGAGGCGATCTCGCAGGCGCGGTCGCTGCTGAATGCGGGCGTGCGGGGTGACATCACGTATGCGCGCGGGGTGAACAATATCAAGCTGGGTGGGACGTATACGCAGACGTTGTTGAATGAGAATGACAGGCTGGGCGTGGTGAATAACACGTACAACTCGCCGTGCATGGATGTGAACGGAAACCCGTTGCCGGGGTATACGGCGGCGACGTGCACGGGCGGAGCGGTGCTGCCGAACCCGAACTTTATTGCGGCGCTGGCACCGTATGATCTGACGCGCGGCGGAGGGTTCTATGACTTCATCGGGCATACGGATGTGAAGGAGCTGGGGCTGTATCTGCAGGACCAGATTACTGCGGGGAACTGGCTGTTCAACGTGGGGATGCGTGGGGATTTTTATAACGGGCTTACGCGGACAGCGCAGGCGGAGCCGCGGGTGGGCGGGTCGTATACGGTGAAGCGGACGGCGACGATTCTGCAGTTGTCGTATGCGCGAACGCTGGAGTCGCCGTTCAATGAGAACTTGGTGCTGTCGAGCCTGGGTTGCGGCAATGACGTGCTGTCACCGTTGCTGCAGTGCCAGCCGGGTGTGGGGACGGTGCTGCAGCCGGGGTTCCGCAATGAGTTTCATGCGGGGTTTGAGCAGGCGGTGGGCAAGCACTTTACGCTGTCGGGCGAATATGTGTGGAAGTATACGCATAACGCGTTCGACTTCAGCGTGCTGGGCAATACGCCGATCACGTTTCCGATTGACTGGCACAATTCGAAGATACCGGGGTATGCGCTGCATGCGGAGGTGCCGACGGTGCATGGGTTTTCGGCGTTCTTTGTGGCGTCGTCGGTGGCTGCGCGGTTCTTCGGGCCGCAGGTGGCGGGCGCGGGAGCGACGGGCGGCGTGGCGCAGGGAGCGGTCTACTATCCCTTCCGGATCGACCATGATGAGAAGTTCAACGAGAATACGCATGTGCAGTACCAGATACCGGGCAGGCTGAGTCCGTGGTTCAGCTTGAACTGGCACTACGATAGCGGGCTTGTGGCGGGATCGACGCCTTGCTATAACCCGGTGTCGAATGATCCGAATACGGCGTGCCCGAATACGTCGAGGACGCTCGATGGGCAGCCGGCGGTGGCGCTGGTGGACAACAATCTTGCGCCGACGACGAATCCGGTGACGGGAGCGCCGGTGTATCTGCCGCTGACGCCGGATGAGGAGTTTCAGGCGGGGTTCAGCTGCAATGGCGTGAAGGCGAACGGGAGGAATCAGATTGGCGTGCAGACGGCGGCGGGGCAGCCGTATGAGTGCCTGGCGTCGCAGTTTGCGTCGTCGCAGCTGAGTATTCCGGCGATTGGGACGGGGGACAACGATCATAATCCGCCGCGGGTGCAGGGGCGGAGTTTGTTTGATGTGTCGATTGGCGATGACAATCTGTTGGATGGGAAGCGGTACAAATGGAGCGCGACGCTGACGGCGATCAACATTGCGAACAAGTATGCGCTGTATAACTTTCTGTCGACGTTCAGCGGAACGCACTATGTGACGCCGAGGGCGATGACGGCGGAGGTGGCGTTTCATTTTTAGGGTCGGGATGGCAGCTATAGAGCGCGAGGCTGGGCTCCGGCGCAGAGCTGCTGCTACGATTGCTGAAAAGAAATGACTCTGGAGAACGAAAAGATGAACAAGATCAGGTTTGCGGTTCTTTCAGCCCTCTGCATGCTGATGTCGGGTCTCGCGCATGCTGCCGAGCCGACCCAGTTTGTCGGCACATGGGACATGGCTATTGGACACCGCAATCTTTTCATTCTTACGTTGAAGCTCGCAGGTGATCAGATTCAAGGCGATCTGGAATGCCCCAAGGAGTTCTCCTCGGAACATAACTTGATCTTCGCAAATATGCGTGGCGGCGTGCGTCACGATCCAGTTATTAAAAGCCAATTCGTGAACGGAAAGCTTCATCTGACGGTGCGCAACGCGGATGATCCTACCGATACGGACGATTATGTGATGACCGTTGAAGGTAGCAAGGCCGAGTTGGAGGCGATCGACATCCTCGGTCCGGTATCTATACCGACCGGATCGCTTCACTTCGAACGCACCAGTTCGGAGGCCAAGATAGCGACGGATTGGGAGCCGAACCGAACCTACTCTGTGACTGATCCGGACACCGACCAGGTGAGCGCGGAGATGAAGGCTATTTACGATGAAGACCAGCGCGTGCGGTCGGTCCAGTCGATTAACTGGGATGTCGTAAATCAGTCCGATGCCCAGCGGCGGGAGGCGACGCATAAGCTGCTTGCGATGGGCGCTCTCCACAGTGGGAAGGACTATGAAGAAGCTTCGTTCATCTTTCAGCATGGTCACACCGCTGATGATTATCTGTTGGCGCATACGCTCGCGATGGTCGCAGCGTCGAAGGGCGACCCAACTGCGATCTGGATCGCTGCCGCTACCCTTGATCGTTACCTCCAGATGATCGGTCAGAAGCAGATCTACGGGACGCAATTCAGCAGCACGCCTTCAAAGGAAAATCCTAAGCAACTACAGTGGACGCGAGAACCCTATGCGAAGGATTTGGTGAGCGATCCTCTGCGCAATGCGCTGGGAGTTCCGTCGTTAGCGATACAAACACAACAGATTGATACTCTTCAATCCATCAGATAGCGAGGCTGTACACCTCCGCGGCTAAAGCCGCTCTGGTCTTGGGGATTGCGGACGGGCTGAAGGCCGTCCCCTGCAAAGCGACGAGAGCGTTGATTGAAAAGCTTCAGCGGCATCGGTGAGGTGGAGTGCGTCGGGGTCCTTCGGCTGCGCGATTGCGAGGAGCGCAATCGCTGCGCTCAGGATGACAGGCTTTTTTGCTGGCAGAAGATAACGGGCTTGTGCGTGCGGTGGGTTCCCGTAGCATGGAGAGAGATGTTTGCGAAGCTACCGAAATCAACGCTTGTGCTGCTGGCCTTTGGCAGCGTGTATCTGTTTTGGGGATCGACGTATGGAGCGATCCATGTGGCGGGGGAGCATCTGCCGGTGCCGGTGGTGTCGGCGACGCGGT
>JABBOG010000015.1 GCA_019351975.1 Acidobacteriota bacterium | reverse complement strand
AGCCTGAATGACGGGAGCAGGGATGGGCTGTTTGGGGCGCGGACGGGGGCGGGGGATGGGCATGGGGAGGATGGCTGAGTCGACGCTGGAGGGGTCGTCGCGGAGCTTGAAGAAGAGGGTGGCGGCGGAGATGTGGGGGACGGAGAGTGTTGTGGCGGTGTAGCCGTCGGGGACGTCCTGAGCGTTGGAGAAGTCGGGTGAGGCTGAGACCTGTTGGAGCAGGAAGAGGTTTTCGCCGGAGACGGTGCAGGCTTCGGTGACCTCGTAGGGGCACTGAAGGAGGGTGAAGGAGGGAAGGCGGACGAGGGTGACGAGGGGGAGCCAGTCGCTGGCGGGGGAGGTGACGTCGTCGTCGAGGGAGGAGTCGGCGAGCTGCTGGCTGGATTGGGCGGCGGCTTCGGCCTGGGTATTGAAATCAGACTGGGAGCGGCGGCCGGAGCGATCGCCGGTGACGGGGTAGATGGCACGCAAGCGGAGCGCACCGAAGGCGCTGGGACCGAAGGAGCGGAGGGGGTCGAGTGTGGCGACGACGGTGTGGGGGTCCTGGAGGAGAAGGCCGCCGGAGGGAGCGAGGGTGAGAACGGTGCGTAGGGTTCCGTCGAGGGTTTCGATCTCAATCTGGCCGTTGCGAGGGAAGGGCGTGGGGCTTTTGAGGGTGAAGGTGAGCAGCGAGGTGAGAGGAAGGTCTGCGGGATTGGAGAGGATGATGTTGCTGGTGCTGGCGGCGGGAATGGAGGAGACGCGCAGCATGGCGATGACGGGTCGAGGGGTGGCGACGGTGAGGGGAACAGAAAGGGAGCGGCCATCGCGGAGGAGGATAGTGGCGGTGAGCGCTTCGTTGGCGTGGGTAGGCGGGGCGGGCGAGCCGGAGGGAAGTGAGAAGTGAAGGATGGCGGGGGCAGAGGGGTCGGAGGGCTGGCTGTCGTAGGCCGCGTTGGGTGCGGGTGAGAAGACGAGATCGCCGAGCTTTACCGATTCGATTTCGTTGAGGCGCGTGCCTTTGAGGGAGAGGGATTTGTCGCCGGCGTGGAGGTCGATGAAGCTGACGGTGGCCGGTTCGGAGAAGGTGCGTGCGGAGACCTCGTCAGCCTTGGGCTGGTCGTACTGCTGGATGGCGAGGTGGAGGTCGCCGGGTGTGAGGTCGTGTTCGAGGGGGAGGGTGAGCGAGAGGAGATTGGGCTGGTCGGGTTTGGGGGCGGACTTGAAGGGGATGGTGAGTTCGGTGTCCTGATCGGGATGGGCTGTGATGGTGTGGACGCAGGCGGAGCCGGTGGAGTTGAGGATGAGGTTGGCATTGTGGCCGGCGATGATGCCGTTGGAGGCTTCCTTGGAGTCGGCTGTGGTGGAGACGATGGTCCAATTGGAGCCGGGGAGCTGCTGGAGCTTGACGGTGGGGCCGGTGAAGGCGTCGAAGCCCCAGCGTCCGCTGATGACTCCTGTGATCTGGACGGGTTCGGGCTCGGGTTTAGGGTGCGCGGGCTTTTTGCCGGGTGTGGCGGGGGTGGTGCTGGGTGTGGATGCGTCGAGTGCGGCGCTGAGCAGGGGGATGTGGTGGGTGACGGCTTTCTGGAGGACGAGGCCGCCGTAGTAGGCGTCCGGTGCGAGGGGAATGTCGTGCTCGGAGGGCGCGCCGGGAGGGATGTTGAGGTGAAGGACGAGATCGTGGGCGAAGTCGGTGGAGAAGACGAGCGGAGCGCCGTCGATGGGAAGGACGACGGAGGGTTTGATGAGGCAGGTGACCTCGTTTGGGTCAGCGGGGCGGAGCGGAGGAGCGACGGCGGGCTGAACGGCCGGGAGGGCGATGACAAGGACCGACTTGGGGTTGTGGAAGGAGGGTGGGGTGTTGAGGCGTAGATTCAGGGCGTCGGCCTGCGGGAAGCTGATGGCGGGGATGTATTGATATTGCGCGGTGTGGAGATTGCTCATGATGCGGACGACGTCTACGACGGCGCCGACGTAGGCGGAGTAAAGGCCGCCGGCTGCGGCGGGACTGTAGCTGGCCTGGGCGATGAGGTCTGAGGTGGTTCCGTTGAGCGCGTCGGCGACGGTCTTGCCGTGGCCGTCGTCGAGGACGACCTGCGTGCCGGACTGGGTGAGACAGGCGAATTGCATGTCGACGGGCTGCTTGAAGCATATCTCGTTTGGCTTGAGCGCGAGGGTGAGGGCGAGCAGATCGGAGTGCTTCTGAAGGCCTTCGGTATCGGTGGGAGGGACGCGGCGGATGGATGCGATGTACTTCTCGATGCGCGCCTCTTCGAAGCCGGCTTCGATGAGGTCCTGGGAGGCGCGGACGAATGCTCCGGGGCGTCCGCGGACGGCGGAGCGGAGGGTTTTGAAGTCGCCACCGGTTTCAGGCGCGAGGAAGAGGACGGCCTGCTGGGCTTCGGTGGGAACGGTGATGAAGGCACCCTCCTGGCGGACTTTGGGGTCCCAGGTTTCGATGCGATAGAACCAGTCTTCAGGAGGGGGGTTGGTATTGCCGCGAAGGAAGGCGCAGATGAGGAGGTATTTGACGGATTGCGTGGAGGGAAGGTCGGGATGGATCCAGAGCTTATCGCCTGGCTGGAGATTGGGAACGGCGGCGATGGGGAGCATCTGGCCGTTGCGGGTAACGCGCACGTCGATCTTGGGGCCGATCAGGTCAAAGCGTGCATCGGCAGCAAAGCTGGGAGTACACAAGCACAGGAGAAGAAAGGGAAGCAGCAAGCAACGAACGCACTTATCCATACTGCTAGTTTAGATGCGGCGGCGACGTTGCGGTGAGCTCAGAAATAAACGAGCGTGTGCCGGGTTTGCTATTGCGGGGCGGCAAGAATGTGTCAGTTCCTGCGGGCGCGGGTGCTGGGGCCGTCGGATTCGACGGAGCCGTCACGGATGGAGATGACGCGGTGGGCATACTCGGCGATATCGGGCTCGTGGGTGACGAGGACGATGGTGTTGCCCTGCTCGTGGAGGTTATCGAAGAGCGCCATGATCTCGACGGAGGTTTTGGAATCGAGGTTTCCGGTTGGCTCGTCGGCGAGGATGATGGATGGTTTGTTGACGAGGGCGCGGGCGATGGCGACGCGCTGGCGCTGGCCGCCGGAGAGCTCGTTTGGCTTGTGGTTCATGCGGCTGCCGAGGTTGACGGATTCGAGGACGAACTTGGCGCGCTCGATGCGTTCGGCGGCAGGCGTGCCGTTGTAGATGAGGGGAAGCTCGACGTTGTGCAGAGCGGTGGCGCGGGCAAGGAGATTGAAGGTCTGGAAGACGAAGCCGATTTCTTTGTTGCGAATACGGGCAAGTTCGTCGTCGTTGAGCTCGGAGACGTCGTGGCCGTTGAGCCAGTAGCGGCCCTCGGAGGGGCTGTCGAGACAACCGATCAGGTTCATGAGGGTGGATTTGCCTGAGCCGGAGGGACCCATGATGGCGACGTACTCGTTGTGGCGGATGCGGATGTCGATGCCGCGGAGCGCGTGAACGAGTTGGTCACCCATCTCATAGGTCTTCCAGAGATTGTCGGTGACGATGACGTCGCCGGACTTTGGGCCGTCGGCGTTGGCACCGACGCGATTTTGTTCTGGTGCGATGACTTCGGAGGTGTCGATGGTCATTGAGGATCTCCGTGCAAAAGGTGTTCGTTAGCTGGAGCTGTCGTCGGTGGAGACGGGCGCGGCAATGGAGGTATCGCGTTTTACGGCGACGCCGCTCTTGAGCGTTCGGAGGGTCTTGTAGTGGCCGGTAACGATCTCGTCGCCCTGTTTGAGGCCGGTAAGGACTTCGATGTCCGTGGTGCCGGTAATGCCGGTGGTGACGGGAACGAAGCGGGCGCGGAGGCGGCTGTCATCCATGACGGTGAGGTAGACACCCTGAACGAGGGCGGTCTGTCCGGCAGGAGGTGTGGTGGAGGCGTTGGCGGAGGGTTTGCCGTGGTTTTTGAAGAGCTGCGCTTCTTCGACCGGGTCGCGCTCGACGAGGGCCTGAATCGGAATGGTGAGCACGTCCGGCTTGTGGGCTGTGGTAATTTTGGCTGTGCAGGAGAGGCCGGGGCGAAGGTCAACCTTGGTGGGGTCGAGGGTGACGACAACCTTGAAGTCTTTGGCTTCTTCCGTTCCGGTGGTGGACTGCAGGGTGGCAACGCCGGTGGTGCGGAGGAGCGCCTGATCGCCAACTTCGGTGACTTTGCCGGTGAAGGTCTGGCCGGGGAAGGCGTCGACGGTGACGCTGGCGGATTGACCGAGTGCGACGTTGACGATGTCGGTCTCATCGACTTTGACCTCTGCGGTGATGACGGACATGTCGGCGAGGGTCATGAGGGTGGAACCCTCGGCGTTCTGGATGCCGACAACGACGGTCTCGCCTGCGCGAACGGGGACGTTGGTGACGAGGCCGTCAAAGGGAGCGAGGCTGCGGGTGAGGCCGAGGGAGTAGTCGTTGCCTTTGAGGGTGGCGACGCCTTGAGCGACCTGGCTGCGTGCGGATGCCGTCTGGGCTTTGGCCTGAAGGACAGCAGCCTGGCGCTGAGAGAGGGTGGCTAGGTCGACGTCATAGGCTGCTTTCTTGGCGTCGAAGTCCTGCTTGGCGATGAGTTTGTCGTTGTAGAGTGCCTGAGCGCGCTGATAGTCGAACTTCTTTTGCTCGAGATCGGCCTGTGCCTCTTCGACGTTGGCTTCCGCGGTCTTTTCGGCGGCGATGTAGGAGTCGACGTTGGTCTTTGAGGAGGCTATGGTCGCCTGCTGAGCGGCAACGGCGCTGGCGGGCTGCTCGCTTTCGACGGTGGCCAGGAGTTGGCCGGCTTTAACGTGGTCACCCTCTTTAACGTAGAGGTGGGTGATGCGACCGAAGGAGGTCGCGCCAACGTTGACGTAGGTCTTTGGCTTGATCTGGCCTGTGCCGCTGACGGTCGAGATGAGGTCCTGGCGGACGACCTTTGCGGTGGTGACGGCGGGAACGTCGGAGCGGCTGTGGAGGACGGTCCCCACGATTCCGCCGGCGACGAGGGCCAGGATGGCTACAATCAGCAAGATCTTCTTACCGGTCATGGACGCTTTCTTTCCGTGCGGCTCGTTGGATGGGAGACGACAGGCGTTTGCTGGGATTCATCGATGCATCTGTAGACGTATACGTAGAGGTTCGGCATTGAGTTCCGTACGATTTGGCGTCGTGGGCAAGGTTTGGATGGAGCACTGGAGGATACCTGATCCCAGGGAGAAGCTGTTCGATGTCACTATGATAGCAGCGGGTTGCCAGGAAGCCTTGTGCGAGTTGCAAACCGGAGCTAGAATAGCCATGTCTTGCATTAGGAGTTCGGCCCCTTTATGAAATTCTCTCAAACGCGTTTTGTTCTTTCCGGTATTGCACTGCTGACACTGTCCTGCGCAAGCGCGGCGGCGTATGCGCAGACGGACACAGGCAGTGCGCCTGCGAGCCAGATGCAGCAGGATGATGGCGGGGTGACGAAGACGCCTCCGGTTGCGGAGAAGCCGGACCCGTTGAAACGGCGGTTGACCGACCGGGAAGAACGGCAACGCCGCAAGGCGACGGTGCAGGAGTTGAAGGGTACGTATAAGACGTGGCTGGATCAGGACGTCCGCTGGATTATTACCGATCAGGAAGCGAAGACGTTCAAGAGCCTGGCGAATGACGAGGAGCGCGACGCCTTCATCGAGCAGTTCTGGTTGCGGCGCAACCCCAATCCTGACTCGGTGGACAACGAATATCGGGATGAGTATTACGCCCGGATTGCGTATGCGAATGAGCACTTTGCGGCGGGCAAGCCGGGCTGGATGACGGACCGCGGGCATATCTATATTGCCTACGGAAAGCCGGACAGCATTGATTCGCACCCCTCTGGCGGAACCTACGACAGGCCGATGGATGAGGGCGGCGGTGAGACGTCGACGTTCCCGTTTGAGGTGTGGCACTACCGTTATCTGGAGGGCATTGGAGATAACGTCGATGTGGAGTTTGTCGATACGTGCATGTGCGGGGACTATCACGCGACGATGGACCGGTCGGAGAAGGATGCTCTCAAGCATGTTCCTGGAGCGGGTTTGACGCAGTATGAAGAGATGGGGCAATCGAAGAAGGCTGACCGCTTCTCGGGCGGCGGGCTGGAGCAGCTGGGCGCGGGACCGAATGCAACGTCGCAGCAGAGCAAGGAGTTTGACCGGCTGGATCAGTTTGCAAAGCTGTTTGCTCCTCCGCCGGTAAAGTTTGCGGATCTGGATAATTTCCTGGCGACGTCGAAGGTGCTGACCGGGCCACCCTTTCTGTTCGATGTGCGCACGGACTATGTGAAGTTGACCAACGAAACCGTGATGGTTCCGGTGACGCTGCAGATTCGCAATGGGGATATCACGTATACGACGAAGGAGGGAGATTCGACGGGTACGGTCAATATCCTTGGGCGCGTCAGCAATATCACGCACCACATTGTGTACTCGTTTGAGGATACGGTGAAGGTAGAGACGCCGAGCGATCTGCTGCAGCGTGAGAAGAACAATATGTCGGTGTACTGGAATGCGATTCCGCTGCCTCCGGGGATGTACAAGCTGGAGATTGCGATCAAGGATGTGAACAATCCGGACCACATGGGTGTGTGGCGGCGCAGTGTGGATGTGCCGAAGTTCGATGATGACCGGTTGGCGTCGTCGTCGCTGATTCTTGCGAGCCAGATGGAGCGGGTGCCGTCGAAGGATGTTGGAGCGGGTAGCTTTGTGATCGGGAATACGAAGGTGATTCCGCGGGTTGCACCAACGGTGTCGACGCCTGTGACGTTCCATCGCGCGCAGAATTTGAATTTCTGGATGCAGGTATATAACCTCGGCATTGGCGAGAATAAGCGGAATGACGCGAAGATCGAGTACCAGGTGATGGATCTGGCGAACAACAAGCCGATTCTGGATTTGCAGGAGACGGCGGCCAAGCTGAACCCGAATGCGGATCAGTTGACGCTGGAGAAGACGATGTCTCTGGCGAGTCTGCAGCCGGGCCAGTATTCGGTAACGATCAAGGTAGACGATGGTGTTTCCAAGCAGAAGATTGCGCAGAGCGCACCGTTTACTGTGGAGCAGTAGACCGGTATCGCTGAGATGTTTCGGGCGGAGGTACGTCGCCCGACACGAAGCAAGGGATAAGGCCGCGCAGGACAGGACGGCGGGCCACCCTACAGCAAGCCGCCTCTTGAACAGGAGAGGATGACTTCGGAGAGCAGACGCGCAGATGAGGGTGTGAGCGCGGTGAGTCGAGTCGTACCAGGTTTGTTCCTGTTGCTATTGCTGGGTGGGTGCACGGGTGGCTGTTGGGCCCTGCAAGCACCTGCGGTGATCTCAGGCACAGTACGAGATGCACACGGCGTGCCGCAGATGGGCACACTGGTTCAGTTGCTGCGTCCGGATGCGAGTACGGCGGCGAGCTGCCTGAGCGATGACCGGGGCAAGTATGTGTTACCCCCGGTTATGCCGGGGCAGTATCGGATGCGAGCGACGGCGGCGTTCTTTCTTCCTATCTCCAAAGATGACGTGCGGCTGCAAGCGGGAGCGAGGGCCGTAATCAATTTGACGATGACGACCCTGTTTGAGGCGGACAACTGGCTGCCGACGCAGCGGCGCAAGGCGGATGAACCGGCTGACGACTGGAAGTGGGCGCTGCGTTCGATGGCAAATCGGCCGCTGTTGCGGCTGGTGGATCCTGAGGATGGAAGCGAGTTGTCGACGAGCGCGGGGCAGACGCAACCGGTAACGTCGCAGGGGCAAGTGGTTGTCATGAATGGGGATGGGTCTTTCGGCGATGGAGGGATGCATCAGGCGTTGCTGCTGGATCGCATGATGGAGGATGGGGACGGTGCGGTGCTCCGGGCGGACGTAGGAGAGGTCGATGAGGCGTATGCGCCGGGGCCTTCGGTGGAGGTGTTTGCGGGCTATGAGCGGAGGACACCGATGGGCGGGAGTACGCGGGTGGTGGCGAGCGTGCAGTCTCATCCGGAGCTGACGGACGGGCGGGATACGGACGGATACCAGGTGATGCGTCTGGCGAGCACGCAGGAGTTTTCACTTGGAGACACCTTTCTGATCGACGTGGGCGCGTTGTTGCAGGCGGAGAGGATGTCGGGGACGCAGGTCGATGTGGAGCCGTATGTGAGGGTGATGGCGCGGCCGACGGACGATGTGGTGCTGGAGTACAGATACGCCAGCGGGCGGGAGCTACAGAGCTCGGAGGATCTGGACCAGTTGCAGCCGGTGGTTACGGCCGTTGTGGATGATAGGGGAAGGCCGCTGGTGGAGCGCGGAATGCACCAGGAGGTGTCGATCAGCCGAAAGCTTGGAAGCACGGTGGCGACGGCTGAGGCGTATATCGACCGGTTTCCGTACGGTGCGATGAGCGGAACAGGCGTGATGCGTGCGGAGACGATACGGCAGTCGGATGCGGTGGCAGACACGATGACGGACACGTTTGAGGTCGCGGCCCCGGGATATGGGGGTCACGGTGTGGGGGTTTCGTTGATGCAGCCGCTGACGACGGCGTTGGGGGTATGGGCGGAGGTTGACGATGGAACCGCGCTGGAGCGCGAGGGCGGATTGGATCTGACGCGGCTGGCGACCGGCGTACATCCTACGATGGCGCCAGCGTTTACTGTGGCGCTGCGGGGGAGGGTTTTGCGGTCGGATACGTGGTTGCGTGTGGAGTATCGCTGGCAGCCGTTGCGGACGCTGACGCAGGTGAATGCCTACAATGTACTGCCGCAGGAGGCTTATCTGACGTTTTACGTGCGGCAGCGGCTGTGGTGTGGGCGGCTCTTACCGGACGGCCTGGATGCGTTTGTGCTGGGGACGAATCTGTTGAAGCAGGGATATCAGCCGGTGCAGGCACCCGATGGAGCGATGCTTGTGCTGGCGGAGGCGCCGCAGGTTGTGCAGGGAGGGCTCTCGTTCAACTTTTAGGGAGGGAGAGCGGGAGATGCGGTGGGTTGCGGTTGGTTTGGGGCAGTAGGACCGATTTTCCTCATCCGGGTGGGAGATGATAAGTGAGTCCGTACTTATGAAGAGATGACGCGAGGTTTGTTGCGGATGACAGGCTGAACCCTTTGAATTTTCGTTGAATCTAAACTGAGTGAGGGTATTTGTCGATACGTCTACTATCCGGTGCGATTTGCGCAGCTTTCAAAGGTATATGCGGTAGCAGTCCAGGCAGCGAGGAACCATGTGCGGTATTGTAGGCGTCTTCGGACGTAGTCCAGTAAGTTCAGTTCTGTACGAAAGTTTGTCGATGCTTCAGCACCGTGGCCAGGATGCTGCGGGTATAGCTACGTGTTTTCATGACCGGTTCTACCTTGAGAAGGGGAATGGGCTGATAACGGACGTATTTTCTGCGGGGAATATGGCGCGGCTGCTGGGGGACATGGGCGTAGGCCATGTGCGATATCCGACGGCTGGATGTGCGTCGGTAGCGGAGGCGCAGCCTTTCTATGTGAACTCGCCGTACGGGATAATCTTTGCGCATAACGGGAACTTAACGAACGTCGGCGAGATTGTGGATAGCCTGTTCGAGACGGACATGCGGCACTTGAATACGAGTTCGGACTCCGAGGTGATGCTGAATGTTTTCGCGCATGCGTTGACTCGCCGGGGTGCGGTGAAGCCGAACGAGTTCGACGTGTTTGCGGCGGTGGAAGAGGTGCATCGGCGCTGCAAGGGTGGCTATGCAGTGATTGCGATGGTTGCGGGCGTGGGGATGATTGCGTTCCGCGATCTGCATGGGATTCGTCCGCTGGTGTTCGGAACCAAGCCGGTGAGCAAGCAGATGAACGTTGCAGGCGCGAATGAAATGGAGTACATGATCGCGTCAGAGAGCGTGGCGCTGCAAGTGGGTGGATTTGACCTTGACCATGATCTTGCGCCGGGCGAGGTCGTCTTCATCGACATGGAAGGAATGGTGTACCGGCACGAGAGCCTACAGGCGCGGAAGAAGACGCCGTGTCTGTTTGAGTTTGTGTATCTGGCGCGGCCGGACTCTGTGCTGGATGGAGCTTCGGTGTATCAGTGCCGGATTAATATGGGTACGAAGCTGGCGGAGAAGATCAAGCGAGAGTGGGCGCATGTGCCGATCGATGTGGTGATCCCGATTCCTTCGACGAGCCGGGTGGCGGCGCAGGAGATTGCGACGCGATTGAATCTGCCGTACAGGGACGCGCTGGTGCGGAACCGGTATGTTGGGCGTACGTTTATCATGCCGGGACAAGCGCAGCGGAAGCAGTCAATCCGCCGCAAATTGAACCCGATTCCGCAGGTGTTTCAGGGCAAAAATGTGCTGCTGGTGGATGATTCGATTGTGCGCGGAACGACGATCCGGGAGATTATTGCGATGGTGCGGGAGCAGGGGGCGAAGAAGGTGTTTGTCTGCTCGGCGGCGCCACCGGTGCGCTTCCCGAATGTGTATGGGATCGATATGCCGTCGCGGTCAGAGCTGATTGCGAGTGGGCGCGATGTGCAGGAGTTGGCGAAGAATATCGGTGCAGATGATCTGATCTTTCAAGATCTGGACGATCTTAAGCAGGCGGTTACAGACGCTGCGCCGTGGCTGACGGAGTTCGATGCATCGGTGTTCGATGGTGTGTACGTCACTGGGGACATTACGGAAGAGTATCTCGATAGACTGGAACGAAAGCGGAACGACGCTGCCAAACATACAGAAGATGTCGCAAGCCACATTACAAGAAACCTGTCTGCCCATCTCTAACGGAACGACGGTGCGGTGGGTCGCGGGGCCTTCGGCCCTTAGCGCGTTCGAGGCTGCGCGTGCGGCGGAGAAGCTGCGTGCGAGCTTTCCAGCATTGGCAGCGAAGGTGCGCGGTGTGGAGGCTTCGTATCTGTATCTGCTGCTGTTGCAGGAGGGCGCGGAGCGGTCGGTGGATGAGGCGCGGCTGGCGGAGTTGCTGGGTGCGGGCGAGTCGATCAGCGGAAGCGGCAGGATATGGATTGCGCCGCGGGTGGGAACGCAGTCTCCGTGGTCGACCAAGGCAACCGATATTTTGCGCAATACGGGATTTGGGGGGATTGAGCGGATTGAGCGGGCGCGCGTGGTGCGCATTGCTTCACCTGACGGCGTGCCATCGCGTGCGTTGCATGCCATGGCTGGCGTGCTGCACGACAGGATGACGGAGAGCGTGTTCTTTGAAGGTGCTATGGAGTTGGCAGCATTGTTTGCACCGCGAGAGCGAAGGGCTCTGGGGCATATCGACGTGCTGGCACGCGGGGCTGCAGCGATAGAGGCGGCAGACAGGCAGCTTGGGCTGTCGCTTGCTCCGGATGAGATTGCGTATCTTGTGGAGGAGTTTACGCGGTTGGGGCGTAATCCGACGGATGTGGAACTGTACATGTTTGCGCAGGCGAACAGTGAGCATTGTCGGCATAAGATCTTCAACGCGTCGTGGACGGTGGATGGGGCGAAGCAGCAGCGGTCGCTGTTTCAGATGATCCGCAATACGAATGAGGTCTCGGGCGAGAATGTGCTGTCGGCGTACCGGGACAATGCGGCGGTGATTCGCGGGGGGCCCGGGGGTAGATTTTTTCCTGATGCTGCGGGGAACGTTTATGCGTATCACGCGGAAGAGATCCACATTTTATTGAAGGTGGAGACGCACAATCATCCGACGGCGATTTCGCCGTGGCCGGGTGCGGCGACGGGGTCCGGCGGCGAGATACGGGACGAAGGCGCGACGGGATGCGGTGCGAAGCCGAAGGCAGGATTGACGGGATTTACGGTGTCGAATTTGCATCTGCCGCAGGCACCGCAGATGTGGGAGACGGACTATGGCCGGCCGGCGCATATTGCTTCAGCGCTGGACATCATGATCGAAGGGCCGCTGGGTGCGGCGGCGTTTAATAATGAGTTTGGAAGGCCCGCGCTGTGCGGCTACTTTCGAACGTATGAGCAGATGAGCGAAGGCACGATGTATGGGTATCACAAGCCCATCATGCTGGCTGGAGGGCTTGGCAATATTCGCGCGGAACATGTGGAGAAGGGTGCGATGAAGCCGGGCTATGCGCTGGTGGCGCTGGGCGGGCCTGCGATGCTGATTGGACTGGGCGGAGGTGCGGCGTCGAGCAGTGCGGGCAGCGGGAATGCGGAGCTGGATTTTGCGTCGGTGCAGCGGGACAACGCGGAGATGGAGCGGCGGGCGCAGGAGGTGATCGACAGGTGCTGGCAGCGTGGAGCGGCCAATCCGATTGCGTTTATCCACGATGTGGGCGCGGGTGGATTGTCGAACGCGTTTCCGGAGTTGATCAAGGATGGCGGATGCGGCGGCAGGTTCGACCTGAATGCGATTCCGCTGGGCGAGGCGGGGTTAAGTCCGCTGGAAGCGTGGTGTAACGAGTCGCAGGAGCGATATGTGCTGGCGATTGCGCCGGAGCAGATGGAGGCATTTGCGAGCATCTGTGAGCGCGAGCGTTGTCCGTTTGCGGTGGTGGGAGTGGCGGAAGAGCAGCCGCATTTGAGTCTGCGCGATGAGAGTGCATCGGGCGCAGAGGGGGTGGCCATCGATTTGCCGCTACAGGTTCTGTTCGGCAAACCGCCGAAGATGGAGCGAGCATTTACACGCACGGAATCAGTTCATGCAGCGCTTGATCTTTCGAGTGTGACGATTGAGGACGCAGTGGAGCGGCTGCTGCGCTTGCCTGCGATTGCGTCGAAGTCGTTTTTGATCACCATCGGCGACCGAAGCATCACGGGTATGGTGGTGCAGGATCAGATGGTGGGGCCGTGGCAGGTTCCGGTGGCAGATTGTGCGGTGACGCTGCGGGCGTATGACGGCTTCTGCGGTGAGGCGATGGCTGTGGGTGAGCGCACGCCGCTGGCCGTCTTGAATGCTGCGGCATCTGCGCGCATGGCTGTGGGTGAGGTGATTACGAACCTTGCTGGAACGGCGATTGAGAAGCTTGGCGACATTAAGCTGTCTGCGAACTGGATGGCAGCGGCGGGGGAGCGTGGTGAGGACCAGAAGCTCTTCGACGCGGTTCATGCGGTGGGGATGGAGTTCTGCCCGGCGCTGGGTATGACGATACCGGTGGGCAAGGATTCGATGTCGATGAAGACGAAGTGGAGCGATGGCGATGAAGCGAAGGCTGTGGTTTCGCCGCTGTCGCTGATTGCGTCGGGGTTCGCTCCGGTGACCGATGTGCGGAGGACGCTGACGCCACAGTTGCGGGATGTGGAGAATGCGCTGATCCTGATTGATCTTGGCGAAGGCAGGCAGAGGTTCGGCGGGTCGTGCCTTGCGCAGGTGTATGGGCAGGTTGGAGATGAGGCGCCGGATGCGCCTGCGCCTGAGGTAGTGCGCGCGTTTTTCGATACGGTGCAGCAGTTGAATCGCGAGGGCAGGCTGCTGGCGTATCACGATCGCAGCGATGGCGGCGTGTTTGTGACGCTGGTGGAGATGGCGTTTGCGGGTTGCGTTGGTCTCGATGTAGAGCTTGGCGAGGGAACGTTGGGGACGCTGTTCAGCGAGGAGTTGGGCGCTGTGGTGCAGGTGCGTGCGGAGGACGCTGCGGCGGTGGTCAGGAGATTTGTCGAGGCTGGAGTGAGTGCGCGGGCTGTGGGCAGGTCTGCGGCTGGCAATGAGATTGTGATTCGCAGCGGCAACGAGGTGGTGTATCGCAACACGCGCAACGCGCTGCAGACAATGTGGTCCGAGACGAGCTTTCATATTCAGTCGCTGCGGGACAATCCGGCGACGGCGTTGCAGGAGTTTTCGCTGCTGGAGGATGCGCAGCGGCCGGGGTTATCGGTGAATGTGCCGTTTGATTTAGGGGAGCGGGTGAGTGCTCCGTTTGTACATGCGGCGCGGCCGCGCGTTGCGGTGTTGCGCGAGCAGGGGGTGAATGGTCAGGTAGAGATGGCGGCGGCGTTTGATCGCGCGAGCTTTGAGGCGGTGGATGTAACGATGAGCGATCTGCTTGCCGGGAGAGCCGAGCTTGCAGACTTTCGTGGGCTGGCTGCGTGCGGCGGGTTTTCGTACGGAGATGTGCTGGGCGCGGGCAGTGGGTGGGCGAAGACGATTCTGTTCAACGATCGGCTGAAGGAGATGTTCGCAGCTTTTTTCGCGCGGACAGACAGTTTTGCTTTGGGTGTATGCAATGGATGCCAGATGATGTCGCAACTGCGGGAGATGATTCCTGGAGCGGCCAGTTGGCCGAAGTTCGAGCGTAACGTTTCGGCGCGGTTTGAGGCGCGCGTGTGCATGGTTGAGATTCAAGCCTCGCCATCGTTGTTCTTCGATGGAATGGCGGGATCCAGGATGCCGATTGTTGTCGCGCACGGCGAAGGGTATGTGCGTGATGTGGCGGCAGATGTGAACGCACCGCTGCGGTACATTGATACAGGCGGCGACGTAACGGAGCGGTATCCGTTGAATCCGAATGGATCGGTGCGGGGAGTTGCGGGATTGACGAGTGCGGATGGACGAGCGTTGATTGTGATGCCGCATCCGGAGCGTGTGTTTTTAGGCGTGCAACACACATGGACGCGCGAGCTGAAGGACAGCCCGTGGCAACGAATGTTTGACAACGCACGCAAGTGGGTTGGTTAGGGAGCGAGCGTGATAGAGAAGATCGATTACAAGGCTGCAGGCGTTGACATCGAAGCGGGGAACGAAGCGGTGCGCCGGATGAAGTCGCATGTGAGCAAGACACATACGGCTGCGGTATTGACGGGGTTGGGATCGTTTGGGACGCTGTTTGCACTCGGGGACGCACTGAAGGGCATGAATGACCCGGTGATGGTGCAGAGCACGGACGGCGTTGGCACCAAGAGCAAGGTGACGGTGATGGCTGGGAGATACGAGGCGCTGGGGCACGATCTGGTGTCTGCTGTCGCTGGAGACATTGTGGTGATGGGAGCGACGCCACTGACGTTTCTGGATTATCTTGGCTTCCATAAGATTGAGCCGGAGATCGTGGAGGCGCTGGTGCGTGGGATGAGCGATGCGTGCCGGGAAGCGGGTATTGCGCTGGTAGGTGGCGAGACGGCGGAGATGCCGGCGGTGTACGCTGAGGGCGATCTGGATGTGGTCGGGTTCGTGACAGGCGTTGTGGACCGCGAGCGCCTGCTGACGGGAGCAGATATTGTTGCAGGGGATGTGCTGTATGCGATCAACTCCAGCGGGCTGCACACGAACGGGTTTTCACTGGCACGCAAGCTGATCTTCGAGATGGGCGGTTACGCGATTGATGCGACGCCGGAGGAGCTTGAGGGGAAGTCGATTGCGGATGTTCTGCTGGCGCCGCATGCGAATTATGTTGCGCCGGTGAAGCGGGTTCTCGACGCTACGATCGCGATCAAGGGCATGGCGCATATTACTGGCGGAGGTCTGGTGGAGAATGTGCCGCGTGTGTTGCCTGAAGGTCTGGGAGTGGTGATTGACCGTACGACGTGGATGCCGCAGCCGATCTTTGGGCTGATGCAGCGGCTGGGAAACATTGACGATCTGGAGATGCATCGCACCTTCAATATGGGCGTAGGGCTCGTGATGATTGGACCTGCGGGGCTGCAGGGAAAGATCGCTGCGGCGATTCAGGAGTTTCCTGCACTGCGCGTGTGGGAGCTTGGACGGGTTGAAGCGGGTGCATCGGGCGTGCGTTTCGGTGAGGTGTCGTAATGGAGCGACAGATGCTGCTGGATGCGATACCGCATTGTTTGACGCGAACGGACCTGCCGCTGGCTGCGAAGTATCCGGGCAAGGTGCGGGATACGTACCGCGTGGGTGATGGTCGAATGCTGCTGGTGACAACAGACCGTCAGAGCGGTTTTGACCGGCTGCTTGGGGCGATTCCGTTCAAGGGGCAGGTGCTCAATCGAACGTCACTTTATTGGTTCGAGCAGACGCGCGGCATCATCGACAACCACGTGCTTTCGAGCCCGCACGCGAATGCAGTGATTGCGCGCGAGTGTAAGGTGTTGCCGATTGAGTTTGTGGTGCGCGGGTATATGACGGGATCGACGGACACATCTGTGTGGACGCAGTACAACAATGGTGTGCGTCGTTATTGCGGCCACGATCTTCCGGAAGGGATGAAGAAGAACGAGCCGCTGCCGCACAATATTGTGACGCCAACGACGAAGGAGAAGGAGCACGACCGGCCGATCACGGCGAAGGAGATCGTCGCGGAGGGCTGGCTCACGGCCGAGCAGTGGGAGTTCGCGTCTGCGAAGGCGTTGGAGTTGTTCGAGTTTGGGCAGAGGCTAGCAACGGAACGCGGCTTGATGCTGGTGGATACAAAGTATGAGTTTGGCGTTTCGGCGGAGGGCGAGATTCTGCTGATCGATGAGATTCATACGCCTGACTCCAGTCGTTACTGGCTGGCGGACAGCTATGCGGATCGACTTGCGGCGGGGCAGGAACCGAACATGATCGACAAGGAGTTTTTTCGGTTGTGGTTTCGCGAACGATGCGACCCGTATAAGGATTCGGTGCTGCCTACGCCGCCGGATGAGCTGATTGCGGAGCTTGCGGGGCGGTATATTCAACTGTTCGAGAAGATTACAGGGACGACGTTCGAGCCGGATCTGCGGCCGCTGGAGGCTACGATCATGGAGAGCCTGGCGCGATGATGGAGACGATCCTGATTGTTGGATCCGGTGCTCGAGAGCACGCGATTGCTGCTGCGTTGGCGCGGTCGGCGCAGCAGCCCACGCTGATCTGCTTCAGCGGTGCGTTGAATCCGGGGATCGCTGAGTTGTGCTCCGCATATGGCATCGGGAGCATCACGGATGCGACGGCGGTGACAGTGTTTGCGAGTGATTACAGGGCGACGCTGGCGATTGTAGGCCCCGAGGCTCCGCTGGCGGCAGGAGTGGCAGATGCTTTGTGGCAGCGCGGCATTGCCGTAGTGGGACCGAGGCAGAGCCTGGCGCGGATTGAGTCGAGCAAGGGGTTTGCGCGGGAGTTGTTGGCGAAGTACTGCATAGCGGGGAACCCGTTTTTTCAGCGGTTTGATTCGCTGGATGGGCTTGAAGCGGTGCTTGAGCGCTATCCTCATCAGCATGTGATCAAGGATGATGGGCTAGCGGGCGGCAAGGGCGTGAAGGTATGTGGCGACCACCTGCTGTCGGTGGAGGACAGCCGGCGTTTTTGTAAAGAGTTGGAGATGCTGGGGCATCCGTTTGTGGTGGAAGAGAAGATCGAAGGCGAAGAGTTTTCGCTGATGAGCTTTTGTGACGGGCGCACGCTACGGCACATGCCTGCGGTGCAGGACCATAAGCGCGCGTACGAGGGCGATCGCGGACCGAACACGGGGGGTATGGGCACGTATACAGACGCAGACCACAAGCTGCCATTCCTGACGGGTGAGGATATTGCGGAGGCGCGAGCGATCAATGAGAAGGTGGCAGCGGCCCTTGAAGCTGAGTGCGGGATGCCGTATCAGGGAGTGCTCTATGGCGGGTTCATGGCGACGAGATCCGGCGTTAAGTTGATTGAATACAACGCACGATTCGGTGATCCGGAGTCATTGAATTTGCTCTCGTTGCTGGAGACAGATTTTGTTGCTATCTGCAGGGCGATTGCAGATAGAACGCTTGAGAGTGTGCCGGTGGTCTTTTCGCCGAGGGCGAGTGTTTGCAAGTATCTGGTGCCAGAGGGATATCCCGACCGCCCGCGCAAAGGCGATGTGGTGACGCTGCCGACGGATGTGCCGACGGGTGTTTCGATCTTCCTGAGTGCTGTGAATGTGAGTGATGATGTGCTTGTTGCAACTGGCTCGCGTACAGTTGCAGTGGTTGCGACGGCGGCGAGTATTGCGGAGGCGGAGACAGCGTGTGAGCGGGTCATCGGCGAGATTCCAGGGCCTTTTTTCCATCGTAGGGACATTGGTACAGCGGCGGCTGTTGCGCAGAGGATAGAGCACATGAAGGCGGTGCGGCGGGCATGCGATTGAAGGTTGGGGTTCTCGGGTCAACGCGCGGAACTGCGCTGCAGGGGATACTCGATGCGGTGGCGCAGGGGCAACTGGACGTTGATATTGTGTTGGTTGCGTCGGACAAGCGGAGTGCGCCGATTCTCGAGCGTGCTGCGAAGTATGGAGTGCCTGCGAGGTTTGTTGATCCAGCGGGTTTGACGCGCGAGACATACGACGAGCGCGTAACGCAGGCGTTGATGGACGCTGATACTGAGCTTGTGCTGCTGATCGGGTACATGCGGATTGTGTCCGCGGCGTTTGTGGAGACGTGGCGCGGAAGGCTGCTGAATGTGCATCCGTCTCTGCTGCCGGCGTTTGGCGGACTGATGAATCTCAAGGTGCATGAGGCTGTGCTGGAGTCGAGAGTGAGCGAGACAGGATGTACGATCCATCAAGTAACAGAAGAGGTGGATGGTGGAACGATTGTGCTACAGAGGCGTTGCGCTGTGCTGCCCGGAGATACGGCTGAGACGTTGAAAGAGCGTGTGCAGGCGCTGGAGCAGGTTGCGTTCGTCGAGGTGTTACGCGGATGGAGGTCGTGATGTCGCATGCGAGATTGGTTCAGGTTGGCATCATCATGGGTTCGAGGTCGGACTGGGCCACGATGGAGGGCGCAGCGAAGATGTTGGACGACGTTGGTGTTGGTTACGAGGTTGAGGTGGTGTCTGCGCACAGAACGCCCGACAGGATGATGCAGTATGCGGCGCAGGCAAAGGGGCGCGGCATCAGGATCATCATTGCTGGAGCTGGAGGAGCGGCGCATCTGCCGGGGATGGTGGCGGCGAAGACGACTTTACCTGTGCTCGGTGTGCCGGTAAAGAGCAGTGCGCTCAATGGTATCGACTCGCTGCTGTCGATCGTGCAGATGCCTGCGGGCATACCGGTGGCGACGTTTGCGATTGGTGAGGCCGGAGCGAAGAATGCTGGGCTCTTCGCGGCACAGATTCTGGCGCTTGAAGATGAGGCGCTGGGGCAGCGGCTGGAAGGCTTTCGCAGGACGCAGACGGAGACGGTGATGAAGGGATCGGACCCGCGCCAATGATTTCAGAGAAGAAGCAGCGCGTTGGAGTTCTTGGTGCGGGCCAGTTGGCGCTGATGCTGGCGGAAGCCGCGGATTCACTGGGTGTTTCCGTTGTTTGTGCGGGGCAGCCGGGGGATTGTGCGGGGCAAGTTGCGGAGGTGGTGCGTGTCGATCTGGATGATGCGCGGGAGGTTGCGGCTTTCGCGGATAGCGTGGATCTGGTGACGATTGAGAGCGAGAATATTCACGCTGAGGTATTGCAGGGGCTGAATCTATATCCGAATGCAAGGGCGGTGGGGATTGCCCAGGACCGGCTGATAGAGAAGCAGTTTTTTCAAGCGTGCGGTATTGGAACGGCGCCGTTTGCGCAAGTGGACAGCCTGGAGGATCTACAGCGGGCGGCGGAGAGTATTGGGCTGCCTGCGATTCTCAAGACGCGGCGGATGGGTTATGACGGCAAGGGGCAAGTGCGTCTGCACAGTGTTGAACAGGCTGCTGAGGCGTGGACCGAGGTAGGCGGAGTGCCGTGCATCCTTGAGGGTCGAGTGTCGTTCTCGGCGGAGGTTTCTCTGATTGCGGCGCGCGGGCGTGGGGGGGAGATTGTCTTTTATCCGCTGGTGGAGAACGTTCACGAGGATGGCATACTTCGTGTCTCGAGGGCACCTTTTGTCGACGGCGATCTGCAGCGACTCGCCGAGCAGTATATGCGATCGGTGTTGGAGAAGCTTGAGTATATTGGTGTGCTGGCGATTGAATTTTTTGTTAGAGAGGATGTGCTGCTCGCGAATGAGATGGCGCCGCGGGTGCATAACTCGGGCCATTGGACGATTGAGGGCGCGGCGACCTCGCAGTTTGCGAATCATCTGCGAGCGATCTGCGGGATGGAGCTTGGGAGCACGCAGAGCCGGCCTACGGTGCTGCTGAATTGTATTGGGTCGATGCCGCGCGAAGAGGAGACGGCGAAGTACGCAGGATTGGCGCGGCATGATTATGGCAAGGAGGGTCGACCGGGGCGAAAGGTTGGGCACCTGACATTTTCAGCGGAGGATGTGGCGTCGATTGAAGTTTGGCGGCAGCGGCTGGAGGCGGAAGCGTAGTCTACCAGCCGCCTCCGAGCGCGTTGTAGAGCTGCACGAGTGATTGGGCTTCCTGTTGGTCGGCGGCCTGGAGCGTCAGCTGCGCGTTATACAGGTTGGTGTCGGTGGTGAGGACTTCGAGGTAGCTGGTGTAGCCGCTGTCGAAGCGCATGCGCGCGAGGCGTACGGCGTCGGCGGAGGCGTCGGTTTCTTTTTGCTGCTGCTCGCGGTACTCGCGTGATTTGTTGTAGGCGATCAGGGCGTTGGAGACGTCGCGGAGGGCACCGGCGATGGTCTGCTGGTAGGTGTCGAGGAGCTCTTTATCCTGCGCCTGGGCAAGGTGGTAGTTGCTGCGGATTTTGCCTCCGTCGAAGATGGGTTGGGAGAGGCTGCCGATGGCGTAGTAGTAGAAGTTGCCGGAATCTACGAGACCTTTGAGTTGACTGCTGGAGGTTCCTCCGGAGCCTGAGATGGAGAGCTGCGGAAAGTAAAGCGCACGGGCGACGCCGATGTTCGCGTTGGCCTGGACGAGCAGCTGCTCGGCGCGGCGGATGTCGGGGCGGCGCTCGAGAAGGTCGGAGGGAAGGCCGACGGGAACGTCTACGGGGTGAGGCTGATCGGCGATGTTGTTGCCGCGGGGGATGTCACCGGGAGACTTGCCGAGGAGAAGACGAAGGTTGTTTTCCTGCTGGGCAATCTGGCGTTCGAGGTCAGGGATTTGGGCCTGAGCGGTGTAGTAAAGCTCTTGCGCCTGACGAACGTCGGCGAGGGAGTTGGAGCCGCCCTGCTCGAGCTTCTGGGTGAGATCGAGCGACTGCTTGCGTGCGTCGAGGGTGCTTTGGGTGACGGCGAGTTCGGCGTCGAGGGTGCGGAGCTGGTAGTAGGCCGTGGCGACGCTTTCGATGAGGGTGCTGTACGTGGTTTGCTGGGCCCACTCTGTGGCGCGGAGATAGGCTTGCGCGGCTTCGGTCTGGCGACGGTAGTAGCCCCAGAAGTCGAGGTTCCAGGCAGCGGAGGCGGTGAGGCCACCGGCGTAGTAGTGTGTGGATGAGGTGTTGCTCTTGGAACTGTTGCCAGAGCTGGAGTTATTGTTGAGGCCGTTGAGGAGGCTACTGGGCAGGCCGAGGGCGTCATAGGTTCCGCCGACGCTGAGCGTGGGGTACTGGCCCGCTTTGGTGACGCCTACCTGGGCTTGCTCTTCGAGCACTCGGTCCGCGGCGATCTTCACGTCGTAGTTGTTTTTGAGGGCTTCCGTGATGAGTTGTTGGAGAACGGGGTCGGTGAAGACGGTGTTCCACTTTTGCGCGCCGAGCGGTGGCGCGGTGCTGTTGACGGCGATGTCGGGAGCGAGAGCACCGCGGTAGCTGGCGGGTGTACTGACGACGGGACGCTTGTAGTTGGGGCCGACCTTGCAGCCGGAGACGACGATCAGAACGGCGAGAGCGGATAGTGTGCGTGCGGGGTGGTTCATACGTTTCCTCCGTGCGAGGGATCGTTGTGATCGGCGGCGATGGAGTGGGGTGGAGGTAGGGCGTCGTCGGGGTGTCCCTTTGCGTCGAGACTGCCGGAGTGGTCTGCGCCGAAGCGGCTGGCAACTCGTTCGGCAAGCGAGAAGGTGACGGGGATCAGGAAGATGGCGATGAGCGTGGCGGCGAGCATGCCGCCGATGACGACGGTGCCGAGGATCTGGCGTGAGACGCCGCCAGCACCGGTTGCGACCCACAGGGGCACGCAGCCAAGGATGAAGGCAAAGGCCGTCATGAGGATGGGACGAAAGCGCAGCCTAGCACCGTTCATGGCCGCGTTGAAGATGGTTTCTCCTTTGGCGTATTCGTCCTTTGCGAATTCGACGATGAGGATAGCGTTTTTCGCGGAGAGGCCGATGAGCATGACGAGACCGATCTGCGCGTAGACATCATTCTCGAGGCGTCGCAGGGTGAGCGCGAGATAGGCACCGAAGATGGCAACGGGTGTGCTGAGCAGAACGCCGAAGGGAAGCGACCAGCTCTCATATTGGGCCGCAAGGATGAGGAAGCAGAAGAGGATGGAGAGGGAGTAGACGACCCACGCTGGGATGCTCTCCTGCGCCTTCTTTTCCTGATAGCTCATGCCCTGGTAGTCGTATCCCATGCCAGGGGGCATGGTCTTGGCGAAGGTTTGTTCGAGCGCAGCCATGACCTGGCCGGAACTGTATCCGGGCGCGCCGACGATGGTGATCTGTGCGGCTTCGTGCTCGTTGAAGCGTGTGGTGAATTCGGGTCCTGTGACGCGGCGAACGGTGGCGAGTGCGCTGAGTGGGACGCGGTTGCCGTTGGCGGCGGTGACGTAGAACTGGCCGATGTTGTCGATGTTGGTGCGGGAATCGCCTTCGGCCTCGACATAGGTCTGCCACTGGCGGCCGAAGCGGTTGAAGTAGTTGACGAGCGATCCACCCATGAAGGCCTGCATCGTGGTGTAGACGTCGGCGAGATTGACTTGCTGCTGCGCTACCTTCTCGCGGTCGACATCGACGTAAAGCTGCGGAACGGCGGGGTAGTAGGTGGGGATGGCGGCTGCGATCTCGGGGCGTTTGGAGGCAGCGCCAAGGAACTTGTAGAGGTTCGTCGTGAGGAAGTTGGGATCGCTGCCGCCAGAGCGGTCTTCGAGAACGAGGCTGACGCCGCCGGAGCTGCCCAGGCCGGGGATGGCCGGTGGCGGGAAGGAGAATGCGATGCCTTGCTTGACGCCGCCGAGAGCCTTTGCCAGATTGGCCTGAACGGCGGCGAACTGCTCATCTTTACTCTTGCGTTGATCCCAGTTCTTGAGCGTGACGAAGAAGAATGCGTTGTAGGTGCTTTGGGTCTGGCTGAGGAGACTGAAGCCGACGACGGAGGTGACGCTCTCGACGCCAGGAACTTGATGCAGCGCGTTTTCGACGGAGGTTGCGGCCTGCGATGTGCGCTGCAGGGAGGCGGCTTGAGGAAGTTGGAGGTTGACGAAGGCGTAGCCCTGGTCTTCTGTGGGGAGGAAGCCGCCGGGGATCTTCGATCCGAGCAGGAGAACGAAGACACTGAGGACGGCGATGATCAGGATGCCGACGATGGATTTACGAACGAGCCAACCGGAGGTGCTGACGTAGCCGTTGGTGACGCGCGCGAAGCCTCGGTTGAAAGAGCGGAAGAAGCGGGCCAGAGGACCTTTGGATTCTTTCTTTGGCTTGAGGAGCATGGCACAAAGGGCCGGGCTGAGGGTGAGTGCATTGAAGGCAGAGAAGATGACCGAGATTGCGATGGTCACAGCAAACTGCTGATACAGGCGGCCGGTGATGCCGGGGATGAACGCTGTCGGAACGAAGACGGCGGTGAGGATGAGGGCGATGGCGATGACGGGGCTGGCGACCTGCTCCATGGCGGCGTAGGAGGCTTCGAGCGGCGTCATGCCTTCTTCGATGTGGTGCTCGACGGCTTCGACGACGACGATGGCGTCGTCGACAACGAGGCCGATGGCGAGGACCAAGCCGAAGAGCGAAAGCGTGTTGATGGAGAAGCCTAGGAGCGGGAACACCATGAAGGTGCCGATGAGAGAGACAGGCACGGCGAGCAGAGGGATGAGTGTTGCGCGCCAGCCCTGAAGGAAGATGTAGACGACGAGGATGACGAGAACAAGGGCGATCAGGAGGGTGACGAGGATCTCGTGGATGCCTGCGTTGACGGCGGCTGTGGTGTCGAGCGCAACGTCATAACGCATATCCGGAGGGAAGGTCGGGACGAGCTGGTCCATGCGCGCGCGAACGTCTTTTGCAGTCTGCACGGCGTTGGATCCGGGGAGCTGATAGACGGCCATGATGGCGCCGGGTTTGCTGTTGAATCGGCCAGCGAGGTTGTAGGTCTGTGCGCCGAGGTCGATGCGGGCGACGTCGCGGAGGTGGAGCACGGAGCCATCGGGATTGGAGCGCAGGATGATGTCGCCGAACTGCTTTGCGCTGACGAGGCGGCCCTGCGTGCGGACGGTGTATGTGAACTGCTGGCCGTTGGGAACGGGCTCGCCACCGATCTGGCCGGCGGGATTGACGGTGTTTTGTGCCTGCAGTGCGGCCGTGATCTGGGGAATGGTGACGCCAAGTTTGGCGAGCTGGTCGGGCTTGACCCAGACGCGCAGGGCGTACTGGCCTGCGCCGAAGACCTGGACGCGGGCGACGCCTTTGACGCGGGTGATGTCGTCGACGAGGTTGATGTAGGCGTAGTTGGCGAGGAAGGTGCCGTCGTAGGTGGAGTTGGGGGACGATACGGCGAGCAGCATCAGGGGTGAGCTGAGCGACTTGAGTACGGTGAGGCCGGCGACGCTGACCTCAGCGGGCAGCTGGCTCTGGGCCTGCGAGACGCGAAGCTGTGAGAGGATCTGGTCGGTGTCCGAGTTGGTGCCGACGCCGAAATCAACGGTGAGCTGGGTGAGACCGTTGCTGGCGTTGGTGGACTCCATGTAGTTCATGTTGTCGACACCGTTCATCTGCTGCTCGATGGGCGTGGCAACCGCTTCTTCGAGGGTTTTGGCGTCGGCACCGGGGTAGGTGGCCTGGACGAGGATCTCTGGAGGAACGATGTTGGGGAACTGCGCGGTGGGCAGCGTCAGCATGGAGACAAGGCCGCCGATGACCATCAGGATGGCGATGACGATAGCGACGATGGGACGACGAATGAAGAACTTCGAGATCATGAATTAGTTCCCCTGCGTGGTTGTAGGGGTGGAGGGCGCGGCGGTGGGGAATGGCTCGGGCTGGGGCATCAGCTTCATCCCATCCTTTACCTTCTCGTTGCCTTCGGTGACGACTTGCTCGCCGGCATTAAGGCCGCTGTTGATGACGATGTTTTGGCCGATCTGCGGACCAAGCTGCACCGTTCGGATGTGCGCGATGTTGTCTGCGCCGACGACGATGATCTGGTTCAAGCCTTGCAGTTCTGAGACAGCCTGCTGAGGCACGATAATGGCATTGTGCAGGATGCTGGTTTCGGCGGAGACGCGACCGAACTGGCCGGGGCGAAGGAGGTTTCCGGGGTTTGCGAACTCTGCTGCGAGCCGGAGGCTGCCGGTTTGCGCGCTGACGGAGCGGTCGATGAAGATGATGTGGCCGGTCTGGGGGAATACCTGATTGTTGGACAGAGTGAGCTTGAGCGGGATCGCGTTGCCGGAGGAGAGGAGGTCGGCCTTGCCTCGGGATTTGGCCTGGGCGGAGAGTTCGAGATACTCCTGCTCGCTGATATAGAAGTAGACCTTGATGGGTTTGAGTTGCGAGACCGAAGTGAGAACCGAGGACGGATTGACGAGGCTGCCGACCTGTAACATGGCCTGGCCTGCGACGCCGTCGATGAGCGAACGGACCTGCGTGAAGCCGACGTTGAGCTGCGCGGAGGCCATGGAAGCCTGTGCACTGGCGACGGCGGCTTTATCGGCGGCCTGCGTCTGGACGTCGTTGTCGAGCTGGCTTTGCGCGATGGCGTGGGCTTCGGCCAGAGGGGTATCGCGCTTGACGTTGATGGTGGCTAACTGGAGTTGCGCCTCTGCTTGCGCGACGGCAGCTTTGGTCTGGTCGAGGACGGCCTGGAGTGGCCGTGGATCGATCTCGAAGAGGACCTGGCCTTTGTGGACCTCGCTGCCTTCTTTGTAGTTCTGGCGGATGAGGTAGCCGGAGACCTGGGGTTGAATCTGCGCGTTGATGTACCCGTCGGTGGTCGCAACCCAGTTGCCCATGAGCGGGACGTTCTGCTGAACGGATGTAACAACCTGCACGGGTAGAGCTCCCTGGGGCCCGGCTGTGCGTGGTGGGGCGCCTGCAGTTTTGCATCCGGCGATGGAGCAGAGAGCTACCACCGAGAAGAGGATGATGGGACGGGCTGCAGATCGCAGATCTGTACGAAGGAGCATGAATACCTCTGAGGTGTCAGTCAAGAGCAGGAGCGTCTGTTGAAAACATACGTGTATGTATATATGCTTGAGCGAGGTTGTTCGATGCAAAATAATCTGGTGCAGACCGTTGGTTGAGGAAGAAGGAGCATTTCGCGCGCGGTCTGCGGGCCGAATGCTCAAATCAGAGCGTACGCGGAGCGATTTGCTGCGTGCGGCTGAGGCAGTGTTTGCGCGCGATGGTTTTGAGGCTTCGAGGATTGAGGATATCGCGGGGGAGGCGGGACGCAGCCGCGGAGCTTTTTATGCGAACTTCGATTCGAAGGCAGAGGTCTTTCTAGCGCTGCGCGGTGTCATCGCGCGACGTCATGCGCGGGAGATTCGCGAGCGGCTGGAGAGCATTACGGGAGATGAGGCGCGGTATGCCGCCGTGACGCGCTACCTTATCGAGCGTATCTGCGATCCGCAGGCTCAGATCTTGCAGATTGAGTTCAAACTCTTCGCGCTGCGGCATCCTGAGATGCTGGATGATTTGTCTGCGAAGCATCTCGATGCGAGCACGTCGGTACACCGGCAGGAGTTCTCAGATTTATTTCCGGAGAAGAATGAAAGTCTGCTGGAAACGCAGCAAACCACGCTGGCAATTGAGGCTGTGCTGGAGGGGTTTTCGCTGAATGCGCGGTTCAGTCCTCACGTTCTGACGTGTGCTCAGCTTGAGATGATTGTTCCGAAGATCTTCGCGACGATCTTTCCTCGCTGACAGCTTATGGCGGTGGTGCGCTGCACTATAGTCTGCAGATGAGGAGTTCGCGCTCGTAGATCATCTCGGGTGGGAGGTGATCGTGGAGCAGGAGGAAGAGCTCTTCGTGGTTCATCACTTCTTGACGCCAGGCGGTACGGTCGACTTTTTGCAGTTGATCGAAGCGTTCGCGCGGCATATCAAGATCTTGCCAGTTCATGTCTTCGTAGTGCGGGGTCCAGCCGATTGGGGTTTCTTTGGCCTGGGCGCGGCCACGCACGCGATCCACGATCCACATGAGGACGCGCATGTTGTCGCTGAAGCCCGGCCATAGGAAGTGCCCGGAGTCGTCTTTGAGAAACCAGTTGACGTGGAAGATACGTGGCGTTGCGGAGAGATTGCGCTGCATGCGCAGCCAGTGACGGAAGTAGTCGCCCATGTGGTAACCACAGAAGGGAAGCATCGCCATGGGGTCGCGGCGGACTTTGCCAAGGGCACCGGCGGCGGCAGCGGTTGTCTCTGAGCCCATGGTCGCACCGATGTAGACGCCTGAGGACCAGTTGAAGGCCTGAAAGACGAGAGGAATGGTGGAGGCGCGCCGACCGCCGAAGAGAAATGCGGAGATGGGTACGCCTTCGGGTGACTCCCACGCCTCCATATCGATGGAGGGGCACTGGGAGACGGGCGATGTGAAGCGGCCGTTGGGATGCGCGGCGGGTTTGCCGGTGGTGCGGCCGATCTCGGGTGTCCAGCGTTCGCCGCGCCAATCGACGCACTCGGCGGGCGGTTCATCGGTCATACCTTCCCACCAGACGCCGCCTTCGGGGGTGAGGGCGACGTTGGTGAAGATGGTGTTGCGGCGGAGCGTTGCCATTGCGTTGGGGTTGGTTTTGGCGCTGGTTCCGGGAGCGACGCCGAAGAATCCGGCCTCTGGATTGATGGCGCGTAGCTGGCCGGACTTGTCGGGCTTGATCCATGCGATGTCGTCGCCGACGGTCCAGATCTTCCAGCCTGCAAACGCCTTTGGCGGGATCATCATCGCAAAGTTTGTTTTGCCACAGGCCGAAGGGAACGCTGCTGCGACGTAGGTTTTTTCGCCGGAGGGAGATTCTACGCCGACGATGAGCATGTGCTCGGCCATCCAGCCTTCGTCACGCGCGATATTGGAGGCGATGCGCAGCGCAAAACACTTTTTACCCAGGAGAGCGTTGCCGCCGTAGCCGGAGCCGTAACTCCAGATCTCTCGCGTCTCCGGGAAGTGAACGATGTATTTGGTATCGTTTTGCGGCCATGGGACGTCTTCTTCGCCGGGTGCCAGAGGTGCGCCGACGGAGTGCATGCAGGGGACGACGCGCTTGATGTCTTTGTCAATTTCAGCGAGCACAGGTGCACCGACGCGGGCCATGATACGCATATTTACGACGGCGTAGGCGGAGTCGGTGAGCTGGACACCGATCTGTGACAGGGGTGATCCGACGGGGCCCATGGAGTAGGCGAGGACATACATGGTTCGCCCGCGCATGGAGCCGCGGAAGAGAGCTTTGAGTCTTTTGCGCATGACGAAGGGGTCTTCCCAGTTGTTGGTTGGACCGGCGCTGTCTTTCGAGAGCGAGCAGATGAAGGTGCGGTCTTCGACGCGGGCGACGTCGTTGG
This sequence comes from Acidobacteriota bacterium, assembly GCA_019351975.1. GTDB lineage: Bacteria > Acidobacteriota > Terriglobia > Terriglobales > Acidobacteriaceae > Granulicella. The sequence goes on along the minus strand of JABBOG010000015.1, from coordinate 37,740 downwards.
GAGAAGAACGTGCGTAGTAGCAGCCGGGCCAGAGCGTCTGGTTGAGTTTGGTAAAGGTTCCTGCCTGGACGAGCTGATCGCAGAGGTATTGATTCTCTTCTTCGGAGCCGTCGATCCAGTGGATGGATGCGGGCTGCGTGAGCTCTGCCATCTTCTCGACCCAACGGATGAGATGCTTGTTGGTCGTGAGAACGCGCGTTGCGCTCGTGTTGACGGCAGGTGTCTTCGTGGGGGTGGCCATGCATCTCTCCAGATTGTTGTGGAGCTGGGGGACGATTGTCCCCGAGATCCATCGTGCAGATACGCTTGTGCGCCAGAATGGCGACGCTAGTAAGCTTACGCAATCTACGGTATATGTGGCGCGCTTCGGTCAGGGTGGCCTGCGGCGTATGGTCGGTAATCGGAGACGAGGGGCGCGGCAGACTCAACGTCAGATAGCTGATTGATTAAGCAGTGCAGATGGCTACTGCGGCTGCATTGGTTTGCTTTGTTGATCGTGCATTTGCTGGAGTCGCTGGAGATTCTGTTGTGCACGTTCCTGCGGGTCGTCGGAGCCTGCGGGAGGGACGTTGACGATTGCGCCCGGCCCAGGTTGATCTTCGCTGGCTGAAGTTTCGGGCGGGGTAATGTTTCGCGACGGTGGGACATATACGGTGGGCGGTGATGGAGAGATCTGATTCGACCGTGCTGTAAGCAGCAATTTGCTGGGTACCCCAGAGGATGTCGTGCCAACCATCACGAAGTTGTAACCGAGACCTGTGAGCAGATCCGTGAGGACCTGTCTTGAGTCCGCCGGACCATAGGTTCCGTAGACTTTGACGTTAGGAACAGAGCCGTCGATGGTCATGCCTCCGTCGGCAGCAACCTGGGTGAGGATCTGAGATAGATCCGAGTTGTTGGCTTTGACCTGTAGGCTTCCGTTTGAGAGAAGAACCGTCGCAGCAGCAGATACGGGTGGCTGTGCAGGAGGATTCTTGATGCGCGAGGTTCTCCGCTGTGTTACGGATCGCAGTGCTGAGGTTTTGATGGGTGTTTTAAGGTTGGGCTGGCCAGATTGGGAAGGGGTCTGCTGCTGTGCAAGAGCGCATTTTTGGCTCGCGGGGATGAAAACCAGCATTAGGAGCGACAAAGCAGAGACAAAATAAAACTTTTCAACAAGAAATTTCATAGCGCCCCTGGGATGAGATGAGTGCGCTGACGGTTCATGCAAGCTTAAATCTATGATTTCAATGCAAATACTTCTAAAAATAATATTTTTGGAGCTCGACGAGCTAATTTTGCGCCGTGTTGCTCTACGGCTTTATAAATGTATGATGATCTTGCAACCGAAAAAGTTGCTTTACTTCAATTGTCAAATCTAGTACGTGGCCGTATTATGAAGTCGTAATACGAGAGGTTTGATGTGATGGCTACTTATGCCGGTGTTGTACAGGCAAAGTAGATGAATTCTCCATCTTTGGGATGAGAGAAAACTTTTGATGGCTGATAGAAACGGAGCCAGTCGAACGGTAGCTGCATCACTTGTTGGACTTTGTGGAGCGCCAAACTGTAGCACCTGCATCTTGCACGCCCATTTTACTCTAAGGCAGATTTACATGAAGAAACTCCCCTACGCACCTCTGATGCTGACCTTTGCTTTTGCGTTACCTGCATTCGCAACCGTCGTGGTTAACAGTCCTTCAAACGGAGAAACAGTTGGATCGAGCATAAACATTGTGGCCAGTGCCAATACGACGACTTGTTCACGAGGCGTCGCTTCGATGGGTGTGTATATCGATAACGGTCTTGACGCTGTTGAGAATGGGGTCAGCCTTAATAGAACTGTTGCCGTTTCTGAGGGCACACACAAGCTCGTCATTCAAGAGTGGGATTACTGCGGAGGCTCAACTTCCGCGCAGCTGAGTATCAATTCCAGCACGGCGGCGGGCGTCGTAGTGACAACACCATCGGTAAACAGCACGGTTCCCTCGGTAACGCCATATGTGGCATCCGCGAATTCAAGTTGCAACAAGGGCGTAGCCTCGATGGGGGTTTATGTCGACGGACAGCTGAATACAGTGTCGCAGGGCTCTAAGCTGAACACACAGGTCACGATGAGCGCAGGAAACCACAATACCGTAGTGCAGGCCTGGGATTACTGCGGAGGAAGCACGACGAAAGCTGTTCCCGTGACGGTTGCGGGAGGAGGCGGAAGTACGGTATCTAACCTGCAGGCCCTGAACGGTTGGCATCAGTGGGGAGAGTTGCCGCCGTCCGATAATATCTGCTCGCCGTGCAATGGCGTCAACTGGTCCATGCTCCAACATCAGGGCTACATCTCGCTGACCGGCAACGCGACACGTTTCACCCTGGGAGGTTCCACACCTTACTCAGACGCGCTGTTCTCGAATCCGGTGATGGGACAGGGGAACGTTGAAGGGCTTGCAGATCAAAACCATAAACTCTTGCCTACATTGCACAACTTTACGCTCGATAGCTATACATATGTCACCAATCTCGGCATTACGCAATCGCTTGAGTACGACATCAATATGTATTTAGACAGCGTTGGAATGGAGTGGGGGACGCAGTGTAATCACTTGGGAGACGGCGTGTGGGACATCTGGAACAACGTAAGTGCCCATTGGATGCCAACGTCGGTACCTTGCCAGTTGAACAACGGGGCGTGGAATCACATCACGCTTCAAGTGCAGCGGGAATCGAACAATGATCTGCTGTATCAGACGATCACTGTCAATGGAGTGACGCATACGATCAACCAGACGGTCGCTCCATTTGCGGTGCCGGGCGAGTGGTGGGGTATGACAGTCAACTATCAAATGGACGGCAACCACAATCAGGCGTCGAACACTACGTACGTAGATAAGATGACCTTTACGTATTACTGAAGCTCTGAACACAAACGTCAAGGCGCATGGAGTCGGGAAACGAACCGGCTGCATGCGCCTTTCTTGTTAGGAATGCTTTCAGTTGCTGGTTACGGGTGGAGCTGGAGACTTCTCTGTCGTTGGGCGACAGATTCGACGACTGCAGCCTTTGCCGCTTCGATGGTAGACGGTGGAATGATCGTTGCACCCACCTCGCGCGCCAGTCGCAGGTAGGCGTTGCGATTGATATGCAGGAAATCGAGGGGATACTCGGGCTTTCTTGCGAAGGCCTGGATCGGATCAGCGTCGAGCACGAAGCTGATGGATGGCTTGGGCATCAGTTTGAGCAGCAGATGTGCGTAGGCTCTGACGAAAGCGTTGTCGAAGTTCAGGTTGGCGACTTCATCCAGGAGATAACGGTCAAAGATGACGACATCCACATTCGACTGCTTTACGCGCCGCATGATCTTTCGAAGAGCGAATGCGTCCAGCAGGTAAAACGCCATGCGGAAGACGGTGATGATGGGGGAACGGACATTCTTGTCGCGTCGCTGAATAGGGGCGTCCGGGCTTCCGACCCCTTTATCTCCTTTGAAGACCTTGTGCCCGGCACCTTCGCGAAGGGCCTTAAGCATGACGACGTTATCCCAAAAGGTGATCAGGGTGATGCTGAGACCTGCAGCTGTGAGATGCGTTATTAGATTGTCTATTTGCGTGCTCTTGCCAGCACCGTCGATCCCGGAGAAGCTGATGACCATGGGGTGAGAGGGAAGCATGCGGTCATTCACATTGTGTTGTGGCTCTAACATCAATTTGCTCGAGCGGGGCTTGCCATGGAGGCACCAGCGACGACGCCAACCGCAATGACAGCTCCTACGATGAGGCCTACGCGAATTGCGAGGGTGCGCGAACGGTGTTGTTTCCCGGGTGCGATGGCAGCGCCGGCTGGCTTGGAGCCTGTAATGCCGTCCTGCTTTTCGTATGGCGCCAACGCCGTACCGGTTGCGGGAGGCTGACTCGCCTGCGAGGGGGAGTTCGTTGCTGAGGAAGAAGACTGAGTGGCCGAATCGGGTTCAGCGAGACTGGATGGCTTGGCAGATGCTGGGGCATCAGGTTGAGGGTTGGCCACTGTCTGGGAAGGCGTGCTTTGCGGCACCTGATCTTGCACCGGTGCCGCATGTGCGCACATAGGAACGAATGTTGCTGCAGCTACAACTACTGCCAGAGCACGGTCCAGCAACAAATTACGGTGACTCATCGTTACTCCCAAGGCAGTTTGATTATAACGGGGCCCAACATCGAGAGTGACCGTAACTCTGTAGAACTACGCCGCAAGTTCTATGCTCCGGTCGAATTGCTCGGTGCCAAAGTCCATGGGAGCGATGCTTGTGGGGCGCTGGTGGTAGCTGCGAACGGCTCCGTCAACGGTGGGATAGATCTCAAAGAGGCGATTCACACCGGCTAGGCTCAGCATCTCTTCAGCAGCTGGGTGGAGCGAAGCAAGCCTCACATCTCCGTTGCACTTCATTACTTCCTCAAGGCTCGAAAGCAGAAGGTGAATTGTGGCGATGTCCATCTCTCTAACGCGGGAGCAGTCGAGCACGAAGCGGGGACGCTCTGACTCGCTGCATTTCTGTAATTCCTGGAGAAAAGTACGCTCTGCGGTTGCATTGACTTGATCCGGAACCTGATGAACCCGTACCTCGCGTTTGATCATTGACATCTGAATTTCCTTCTTTCTGGGGCCTTTCCCCTGGTTGTTTTGAGCAAGTGGTACAAGTGTTTCCAATTGTTGCGTACTGCTTATAACTGTCCCGACACTTCAAAGAGACGCTTAAGATCAGCTTCGGGATGCCTGGCAACATGCCGAATAAGATTACCGCTGTAGCGGGTGAGGTTCGAAAGATTGGTTCTGTACCAGCAACAGCGTGTCATGTTCGGGGATAAACCACAGAGAAAGCGTAGTTTATCCATTTTTCCTTCGAGCGCGGCAGCAACGAATCTGTGATTGCCATCGAGTATCGTCATTGGTTCCACTTCGTTGATTCCGATGAGCAGCACGGATCCGGTCTTCAACTTTTCGCTGGCCAGACCGCTGCGGATGCTTGTGATCTTCCGGACGAAAGGGTCATCGTTTGTCTTATGCCAGGTGCGCATTCGCTTCATGATCTGAGGCAAGGAAAAGTTCCCACGAGCGATATGAATCCAGTGAGCCCGCGGGAAGACCCGTATTTGGGCCAGGTCCGCCTCCGTCATCGTGATCTCATACCATTGCGTATCCGGTGGCAGCTCGCGCCACAGAGACCGATGCCTGAGCAGGAGGAGCGCTTTGCGTTTGGCATTCTCCTCGGGGTCATGGAGGTTGGGCTGGAAGACGATGTCGCGTAGCGTGCCGTGATAGCGGCTGTAAGCGACGTTTTCGAATTCGCTTCGTATGAATTCGGCGATAACCTCGTCTTCAGAAATTTGCCGCATCAGACGGAGCGTGTGGACTGCGACTTCGTCGCTCGCATTTGCGTTGCGCAGCGCATCCGCGAGAAAGGGAAGACCAACAAGGACAAACAGGACGACCATGAGAACGAGCTGTACGAGGATTACTTCACGGAGCGACTCGTGGAACCGGCAGATGCCGACAATAACGAAGCCGCTGAAGAGCAGCTGCATCCAGCTGGTATTGGCGATCTTGTAGGACATCTCATACGTGATGACGACAACGCTGAGTGAATAGATGACGGTTGTGATCGCATAAAGCGCGAGGAGATAGGGAAATCCATGCGGGCCGGCGATCTCGAAGCTGGCACCGAAGAATTTTGTCCAGATCCATGAAGGCGTCAGAAGCAGACCGGCGGCGAAGACCGCACCAACTCCAAGAACCAGTAGCAGGGACGTCGTGATGAGAGATAAATTCTTCCTTTCGGCTTCACCCGAGCCTGCGACCACTGGAAACATACTGTTGGTGATGGCTGTGGAAAAAGAGAATGTGACGCGGCCTACCATGGCGATGGCAGCGTACAAGCCGGCCTCTTCTGAGGCAAAAAAATGCTTAACCAGCATGATGTCGCAGTTATTGATCAGGACCTGCCCAGAGTAGAACACTACTCCTTGCGTGATTTCCCTGAGCGTGTGCGCAAATTCCATTGGATTGGCGATCCGCTTGGACAGCTTCGGAATAATGGCAAAGTACGCGATGGCAATAGCGGCTGAGTTGGCGGCAATCACGCCGGTGACGCCGAAACCGAGGCCAATCATGAGCAGCGAGCCGCCGAGCCGGACGATACCTTCGAGGACCAGATTTTTAGCCAGGCTGCTGAATCCATATGCGCCCTGGATGTAGCCACGTCGGCTGCCAAGCGGAACGTAGAACGCGACGCCGATTGCGATGAGAGCGACCAAAGACGTCGTCGGGAGATTTAGATACGATGTGATGGCCTGGCGAAAGAGGATGAGCAGCAGGGCCACAGCAATTCCGCATGCCCATGCGATGCGATGGAGGTCGCGGTATCCCGCATCTTTGCTCTCCTGCGATCCCTTTTTTGCGACCACTTTAGCGGAAGTGATCTGGAAGGACAGGGTAGCGGCGGAGGCCAAGGTCAACAAAGTATAGACGGCTGTAGCGCGGCCAAATCCTATCGGTCCGAGAAAACGTGCGACAGCCACGTTGTAGGCCAGATTGACAGCCGTTGCGAAGCTCGATCCGGAGAGCAAGACGAGACTTCCGGAGATAATTTTCGCTTTTAGTTCCTTTGATTTATCTGAGGATCCAATGGACACTTTTATATCCTGTGCTTACGTATTAATTTAAAGGCTTGCTAGTACGGATGCGAAAGCCATGGAAGTGGATGTTCGCAGCGTACGCAGGAGTTCGCGGCGGGACCCATTTCTTTGCTTCAGTTGGTTCGGTCGTGTAGTTTCTGCATCGGCGATGTTTGTTAGATAATACGTGTATGCAGGCTGCGTCGTGTGCCACAATCCTTTCATTTCTTCTTCTGATCCACGGGTGCTTTGGACAGACACCGCCGGTGCAACTCAAGTACAAAGCGACGGGACCTTCGCCTGCGGTGATTGCGGTGTATGAAGGGTGGTTTGGTGAATCGAGGCACATCTCGGTGGGATACTCGTCGCACGATGAAGATGTGCTCCGAAGCCAGATTCGAAGAGCAAAATCGATGGGGATTTCCGCGTTTGTAATGGATTGGTATGGCGATAGAGATGCCTATGTGGATCAAACGTACGCGTTGATGCAGGCTGCGGCTGATAAGAACAAGTTCCATGTTGCGATGATGTATGAAGAGAGCAATCAGGAAGACGGTGCCACGGATGAAGCCATCGCCGACTTTACCATGTTCCATGACACCTATCTTGCTTCGAAGTCGAAGGGCCATCAAGCCTATCTAACGTATGAGGGAAGGCCCATCATCTTCGTCTTTCCCAACGGAAATCACACGGATTGGGCCAAGGTACGGTCGGTCGTCAACAAGTGGGACACGCCACCCCTGTTGATTCAGGAAAATTTGCCTGGGCCTCACCCGGAAGCGTTTGACGGATTTTATCCGTGGATCAACCCGGGACCTCTTGGATGGGCAGCGGACGGAAGCAATTGGGGTGAGCGGTATTTGGCTGATTTCTATAAGACGATGGCCACAAAGTATGCGGACATGATCATCGTGGGCGGGGCATGGCCGCAACTCAACGACAGCAAGGCATCCTGGAGCCTGAATCGGCATATCTCGGGGCAGTGCGGTCAAACGTACGAGAAGACTTTCAATTATTGGAAACAGTTCTTTCCGGCGGGACAGGTCATTCCGTTCATGATGATCGAAACATGGAACGACTATGAAGAGGGTTCCGACATTGAGCAGGGACTGCCGACCTGCCCAGCGGCGACGCCCTCTGGTGCGAACAACGCTGGCGGTGAAACAGCGATAAAGAAGCCGTAGACCTGGTTGTGTCGTGCGGGTGCGATTGGTGTACCGCTACTGCGACGAGGCCTGAAAGATGCGAACTCTCCAACTCACCTGCGACGGAGTGAGAACGACCACGAACCGTTGATGCATTGGTTTATCCGCCAAAACCTTGTCGTGATCCATCACTTGTTCATGGTATTCGACGGTGTCGATGAGTTCAATGGACGATCCTTCGGGGGAGTAGAAAACGATCTGGAGATCATGTGACTCTGCTGTATAACGCGTATGCAGGCCGAGCGCTGTCTGTTCCTCTATCGTGCTGGCGAGTTTATCCCTGGCTGTACCAACGAAACTCGCATCCAGCGCCGATGCGTCGTTCTGGTTGAGCGCTGTATCCAATGTCTTCCAGGATTGCAGATAATCACGGATGACCGAAACTTCGGTCTGCTTCTCTACGGGACGGGAGCCTTGTAGCTGTGGTGGCTCGACGCGAACGGATGGCTGTTGTGCTGCTGCCAATAGGGTGAAGGGAGCGGTCAGAGCGAAACTTGCGGCAAATAGTCGATTCATCATCGGCCACCCTCCCACAAAATTTCGTTCCCAGCGACCACCCCGCTTGCGACGGATATCTTTGAGCCTTTATACGCGGGCATATCAACTCGAGCGATGCCTTGTTTGAGGGGGACGTCCACGGTGGATTGCTTATCTCCGATCGTCTCAGTGAAGGTGACGATCGTTCCATCCGGGATTGCATTGCCGCTGCAATCGTGGATCGGGGCTGTCTGGACCTTGACTTTACCGCCGTCAGGTTGGGCGGTAATGGAGATGGAGCAAGGGTCGCCCGGAACCTGCTCAATGATGCGAGTGCTCGTAACGTCGCCCACCTTTGCGATGAACTTCGCTGCGCCTTCCTTGGCGGAGGAATCCATCTCGGACCAGGCTAATCCGTTCCTCGTCTCGACTGTGCGGCTTTGAACCACACCTGTGGCGTTCGAGAGTTGAAGGGTAACGGGCGTAGGTTGGAGAATCAGGTTGTGATAGGCATCAAATAGGTAGACGGTGCCGCTAATACCGTTGTGAAGCCCGACGGGAAGACGTGAAGGTTTCGCGATAAAGCCCAGCGTCGAGGTTTTGTCGGCGGGTGTGACGACGAGTTGTTGCGTTTCCGTCGAGGATCCTGTGACGAGGATGGCCAGATACGCCCCCGCACTATAGAGATCTCCGGCGGAGAATGAGATAGGGTTGCCGAGGTGTACTGACTGTTTGATTGCCTGAGTTGGGCCCACGATGTACAAGTAACCATCTCCATTGCCTGAGGTGGGGATGGAAAACGCGCTTCCTGCAGGGACGCTAGGAGGCAGTGTCATAGACCCTGACTGGCTGCGCGCTGAAGTTGGCAGCACAGCCAAGACAGCGATAAGGGATGCTAAAACCACCTTCACAGGGAACTCCCGGTGCTATAGGTCGCGATAACTGTGCGTTCACTGTTGATATTTTTTGCCAGGTCTTCAGGGACAGGAATGCGGAAGGGAACAGGCGTCTGGGGATGCAGCGCTCGGTCAATATATTGACCGGCGACCCAGACCAGCTGGCCATTTTTATCGTAGAAAGACGAGATCACGTGCGCGACATTGACGGTCTGACCGCTTTGATTCGACAATTGACCGGTGAGTGAGGCGTTCGGCGCGGGATTGTAAGTCTGGTTTTGGACTTCCACGACCGGGTCGGCAGAGGCGGATACGAGAACCGAGACCGGATCCATACGGATGCTGGCCACTTGCGTCAAGTCAATCCCCGGAAAGTTGATAACAAAGGGAGTTACCTGTTTGGGAAGCAGCGTATGGTCGATCATGTCGAAGCTGCCTTCGCTGTCTAACGTAGCACCATTTTTTCCGACTAGGGCTGCGCGCACAGAGACGTACGCAGGAATGATGTCCTCATTGAGCAGTTCGCCTAAGATAACAACGCCGTCGGCGCGATTGACTGGGTGCATGTCGACGATGCGAACGTGGGGAGACTCAACGTCCTGTGCTCCCCAATCATCGCCGGAGCCGCTGGAGATAACATCCCAGCGCAGGTAGTTTACCGCAATGACTTGTGGCGGAACGTGCTGCTCCTGGACGATGGGCCACTCCACCGCCCAATGGCCGGAGGTTTTGACGACGTGCAGATCGCGCGTGTCTACAAAGGTTCCAACGACGGTGGACCAGCGTAGTTTCATGTTGACTTCGGCGGCGTCTGCCGATTGATGGAGTGGTTGAACTTCGAAGCCATCCAATGTTGCATAGGTGCGCAAGCTGAGAGAATGTCCTGACAGGTCGTGAAGGAACTGATCCTGTGTAAATTCAGCCTTGTTCGCGAGGCTTGAATATGCCTTGTTCCAGTCACGCAGACGGATCTCGGTTCCAAGATCGTCCACCGCGCGTTGGGGTGTGGATGAGGCTCCGATCATATCCTTTTTTGCTCCTCCCGCGAAGGCGACGGCAGCGGGCACGGGCCAGATGGTACCGCTAGCAATGAGAAGAATGGTTAGGACTGTTATCGATAGAGCGAGTAGGGTGCCTTTGTTCACGAAATCACCTCCCCTGAAACCGCTGGGTCATTGAAGGAGCCAGCGTAATCCTCGCGTGTGACATCGTCGCGGAACCCGCGAGGTCGACGCTCTGGGATGAAGATTACGAGGATTGCCAGGAAGCTGAAGCCGATGGGGAGAGTACCCCACAGAAGTCCTTGCCATGCAGCAGGTTTCTGTGCGGCGTTCATTGGAACGGCAGGTGGAACTCCATCTTTACCCCAGATGGTGATGGTCTTGTCGTCGAGTTGATCCACCGGCCGCCAGCCCGCGAAATACAGTAGCGGGTCGTAGTAGGAGTCTTTGACGAGAACCCATTTCAGTCCGTAGCGATCCGCGTGGTTCAGAATGGCTCGCAGAGAATCGAGGCCAGGTTTGGCGAAATATTTCGAGCTTGTAAGTGCAGCCCCACCATACTTCGTGAGTTCGGGAAGCATACGGGAAGAGTTTGATTCGCCATCGACGCTATCGGCATCCGTCAATATAGCCAGACGCGACAGCTTACTACCGAATCCCAAGGTCACATATCGATATTTGTCATGGCCGTCCCGATTGAGCCAAAGGGCGACGTTGGTCACGTCGAAGTTGGCAGCATCTGGTGGGTGAATCGTGGACCACGCCATAGCGAGGGCGCAACCGGAGGCTGCCACTAAAGCGATGGGTATGACTGCCTTCAACCGGAAGCGGTTGATCGCTTCGGAGATGATGAGCCCAACGATGGGCAGAGCAAGCAGCGTCGCCCAATAGCTGAACCGTTCGAAGGTGAGCACCTCAAAGGCGCGGCCAAGCAGGATACTGCCTACCTGCGTTGTACCGCCAAGGCCAACGAGGAAGCAGAGCCAAAACCCTAGAAGAAGGGGACGCAGGCGGGGTATCCTTGCACCGCGAATGACTACAAACGGGAGCGCGAGAATCAAGGCACCATACGGAACTATAAAGTAATTGATTCCGATCTCAGGGCTGAGTAAATAATTTGCGCGACTTGCGTGCGGAATCGGTGTCTGCGTGATTGGGTAGCGAATCAGGCCGATCCAGTAAGGAAGCAGCGTGACTGCGATAGCGAGACCTACGACAACCGCGATGCTGACGAGGCGTATCACGAGTGCGCTGGTCGATGTAGCCGGTGACTCAGCGTCCTCCTTCGAATCGAACAATACCAGCGCGACGACTGGGAGGGCGAAGAAGGCCGATCCGAAGAGTAAGGTTGCGTGATGAGCGGCGGCTGCTGCGACGAGGAGGACGGCAGCTTTGAGGAATGACCGCCAGTTGCCGTATCTGAGCCAATCGAAGAAGAAGGGAAGGGCGTTCAGATAGAGCGGCGCGGCTACCGTCGTGCTTAGCTGGCCCGCGGAATAAACCAGAAAGCTCTCAGACCCCAGGAGGACCGTTGCAAGGGCGGCGAACGAGGCTGCTCGCGGGCCTACCCAAAGCCGAGCAAACCGATACATGCCAACAACTAACAGGAGAATGGCAGCCAGTTGAACCGCCATGTAGGCCATGTTGAGACCCAGAATCCAGGAGAGCAGAGCCACCCACTGCTGTGGCATTGGAGGGTAGGTTGTCTGCGAGAATCCAGCAAACCACTTCGTGTTCCAGGGATCGAACCAGTGGTGAACGTAGTGAGAGGCGAAAAAGATGTGGAAGTTCGTGTCGTACGATTTCAGAGGTAGCTGCATCAGCATCAGGGGGAGATGGATTGCCACCGCCGCCAGCAGGATATAGGTCAAAGGTATCGGTTTCGACGACGGTGCCATGGACGCAGATGTTTGCAAAGTATCCTCTTGGTCAGAATCACTGAGATGCATGAACTTTGATGACCTGTTGTCCACAATTGTAGACGATGTATCACCGCGCAAAATAGGACAGCAATCTAGGATAAATCTATCGAATCGCAGGAGACATTCTTTACCAATTTTGAGTCTAAAGTATCTATATACTCGATATAAGTTCGGTGACCCTTGATAGTTCGATCTAACTGTTTAAAAATCTCGTGCTCAATTTTGGGTGTGGTGCTCTTGTTTGCAGGCTCGGGTCTGTCCCAGACCTATCAATTGGGGTCGGGAGGCGCTGCTAACCCTGCACAGCCGAATCAAAGCCAGTCTTCGGACCAGCCGCTTGGTTGGGGATCGAGTATTCAGAACGCGCGCCTGGCAAGGGCAGCCGAGCTGGCGTTACAGCGCGGAGATCATGCGGTTGCGCTGGATTACGCGGAGCGGGCTGCGAAAGCTGCGCCGAACGATCCGCAGTTGTGGTTTCTTCTGGGATACGCTGCGCGCCTGGACGGCAAGTACGGAGCTGCTATCGATGGATATCAGCGAGGTCTTCATCTCAAGCCATCGTCGATTGATGGCGTGTCAGGGTTGGCTCAGACCTATGGCATGATGGGCAGGACAGATGAAGCGGTCAGGTTGTTCAAGCAGGTGATCGCTGCAGATCCGGGACGCGCGAATGATCTCGCGGCCCTGGGAAATTTATATGTTCGTTCGGGCGATTACACTGGGGCCATCGAGTGGCTGAACCGTGCTGAGCGCATCGACCCGACGGCACAGACCGAGTTATTGCTGGCTGTGGCATACGAACACCTCAAGCAAATGGACCAGGCGAGCCATTACCTGGCTCTGGCTAAGAGCAAGGCGCCTAACAATCCAGACATTGAGCGCTCATTGGCTGAGTTTTATCGCGAGACCGGCGAGTATCAAAAGGCCGTCGATGCACTGAACACGATTCGGAATCCCCGTCCAGACGTGTTGGCCGAACTGGGCTACACGTACGCATTGGATGGAAAGCTTGAAGATTCGGCGCACTACTATGTGCTCGCAGCGGATGCCATGCCGAAGGATCTTGGACTGCAACTTTCGGCGGCACAATCGCAGGTTGCAATCGGTGCGATCGAGCGCGCGGATCGATTTCTAGCGCGCGCCTCGGCAATTGACGCAAACTACTATCGCTTGCATGCGATTCGCGCTGAAGTTGCACAGTTGGAAGACCGCAACGAGGAAGCCGTGAAGGAGTACACGGCAGCGATCTCGAATCTTCCAGCGTCGCCGGTTGAGGGCAATCTTTATCCGATTCAATTGCGCATGAATCTGGTCGCTCTGTATCAAGGGTTGGATGACCCGGATGCCTCACATCAACAACTTACCCTCGCTGAGTCGCAGATCGCGGCACTAGATGTGCGCGGACCGAATCGTGCGGAGTTCTTAAGGCTTCGGGCGTTGATCCGGATGGATGCAGGGCAGTTAGATGCGGCGTTGACCGACATGAAAGAAGCGTTAGCGATCAATCCGAATGATCCGAATAGTCTCCAGTTGGACGGCGACCTATTAATGAAAATGGGTCATACGACGGAAGCTATTGTCGATTTCAAAAAAGCTCTTGCACTTCAACCGAAGAGCCAATCTGCGCTGACATCGCTTGGATATGCGTCCAGGGCTGTAGGTGATGATGCAGCCGCGGAGAAGTATTTCACGGAGCTAGCTGCAGATTACTCTAAGTCATATATACCGTACCTTGCGCTTGGTGACTTATACACGGCGCGCGCGCAATACGATAAGGCAGAAAGAGCGTACAGCCGCGGCTATGCACTTGCACCGCAACAGGCGTTACTGGTAGCTGGTGGAATGAACGCGGGTATCGAGTCGCACGACCTGAAACTTGCTGCCGTATGGCAGGAGCGGGTTACGCCAAAGATGGAATCAGTACCGCAGGTATTGAGTGAGCAGGAACGCTATTTTAGCTTTCAGGGCGATAGTAGACGGTCTGCGACCTACGGTGAGGAGGCAATCAAACTTCTGCCCAACGAGCGAGATGTCGTAGTTTATCTGGGATATGACTTTTTACATTTGGATGAGTTCACGCAGCTCAAAGACTTGACGACGAAGTATGAAGATACCTTTCCTAAAGATCCTGATATTCCAATGCTTGCAGGTTATGTCTACAAGCATGATGGCGACTTAGAGAAATCAGTTGCAGCATTTACTGAGGCATTACGTCGCGACCCCAATGTAGTCACGGCGTATACCAATCGTGGTTATTTGCTTGACGACCTGCACCAGCCCAAGGAAGCAGCAGCAGACTTCGAGCAGGCTTTGAAGCGCGAACCGAAGAATCTTGAAGCCCATATGGGGCTGGCGTTTGCATCACTAAATATGAATCATCTTCAAGAGGCCATACGGGAGACAAGAATCGCCGAGGCTATCGGTGGAGATTCGGAGTTGGTTCATACGATCCGCGCGACTGCCTATGGACGCGAAGGTATGCTTACAAAGTCGGCAGAAGAGTACAGGGCTGCTCTGAAGTTTGATCCAAAGGATGGATCTTTGTACCTGGCACTCGGCAACATTTTCTTCGCCGAACGCAGATATCACGACGCTCTGGATGAGTTGAACGACGCTGCAACGTATTTGCCGGAAGATGCTTCGGTTTATGCGCTGATGGCACGCTCTAACGCTAATCTAAAGAACCGCGAGCAGACGTTGCATGACATTCAACTTGCTGAAACGTATGCACAGCAGAAGCCGGCTTCACCGCAAAGGACTGTTGCGACCCAAACAGAACAATCGGTTTCAAAGAGTGACACCGACAAAGCGACGCTGAGCGACATCTATGTAGCGACGGGTGAGGCACTAAGCACGCTCGGCGACCAAAAGGCGGCGATGGACCGTTTCAGCAGGGCCCTGGCTGTTCCTGACGGTAACCGTGTGAGTGTTCGCTACGCCATTGCCGGACTTATGGCACAGCAGGGGCAGACCTCGGATGCTGAACGGCAGATAGCGTTGGCGCAGATGGAGGCGGACGCCGGAGATACAGCTCCTCCAACCGGTGAGCAGGACATCCAGGCTGCCGGAATCCTGCAGCAGTTGCACGAGTATGAGCTATCGGAGAAATATCTCCAGCGCGCACAGGAGGCAGGCGCACCCGACACGTCGGTGCGCATCGCGCTTGCAAACAGTTATCTAGCGTTGGGAGAGACAACGCGGGCTGCTGCTGAACTTGCTGCTGTAAAACAGACGGACGACAACGAGGGAGACTACGAATTCTTGTTGGCGGAGGCCGCAGTAGCGCAGCAGGAACATCATGGAACAGAGGCGCTTTCTACGTTCGCACAAGCTTCGACTGACTCGGGTGAAGATCAGACCGCGGAGCTTCAGCTCCTTGCAGCAGGGGCCAACGAGGGGTTGCGTGTTACACCTCACTTCAGCTTTCTAGCAAACGTTATTGTTCAGCCCATCTTCGAAGACAGCACAGTGTATGTGCTTGATGCCAAACTCGATGCCGGTACCACATTCACAGGCCCGTCACCTGTAGCGAGTACAAATTTCAGCCAGCTACCGCCTCCCCGATCTTCCATCGAGACAGATTCAATCAATGCATTTCATCTGCATTTCGCGAAGTTCCCGACGAACAGTGGCTTCTTCCAAGTGAGAAATTCGCAAGGTGCTATCTCGGTACCTGCGACACACACCGTTCAGAATCGCAATACAACCGACTACATCTTTAACTTTGGACTCGATCCGTCATTTCATGTCGGCTCCAATCTCATTACGTTGAACAGCGGCATTCAGGGAACACTACAACGGGACTCGCTGTCACCTGTGCAACTCAACGAAAACATGT
Organism: Acidobacteriota bacterium; assembly: GCA_019351975.1. Taxonomy (GTDB): domain Bacteria; phylum Acidobacteriota; class Terriglobia; order Terriglobales; family Acidobacteriaceae; genus Granulicella. The sequence continues at coordinate 21,781 of JABBOG010000015.1, read as the reverse complement.
TTCGGGTGTTCACCTATTTCACAACGACATCCTTCTTCAACGCGGTATCGGCAAACGGCTTCTTTACGTATGAATTCGGACCGTTTACCGAGACGCCAATCTATGGGAAGTACCTCGTTGGCGAAATCAATTTCCGTGTTGGAGCTCCATGGTCGAAGACTGCGTTGATTACAGGCTGGAACATTAATGATCAGAAGTTCCCGTCGGTACAATTGGGCAACAACGAAGATTACTTTACGACCTCTTACATAGGGCTAACGCACCGGTTCGGACCCAAGTTTAGCGCAGAAGCGGTTATGGATGATGTGCGCGCCTGGAGGCTTGTCTCGTTCGCGCCCGTTCCGCCAGCCGTTGCGAATCCACCCTTCCCTGAATACTCAGGTATCTCTCAAGCCATCCGGCCAGCAGGCACCATTGATTTCTCGCCTAATGCAAGCTGGGACTTTCAGGCGACTAGCTCCTATGAGAGTACGCGCAGCTTCCATGTCTACGACATGCTTCAGAATGGCTTCGCGGTATCATACACGCATCCGATTCACCGCGATTTCGATGATACCTCCGGAAAGACACGCTTGAAGTATCCACTCAAGTTTTCTGCGGGCTTACAGGAAGAAACCTTTATCAACTTTCAAAGTACGCAGAAATATCCGAACCAGAAGTTCATTCCGTATGTAAGCATCACTATCTTCTAACCAGTGTTCTTATGCCTTGGGGTGAGCTTAGTGTCGATCTTCTAGTGGATTGAAACGCTGCAATTACAGTGCAAATCTTCAAAGATAAATCAGCAGATATAGATATCAATCCTACTTAGAACGCATCATAATAACATTATGATTAAGATTTGCTTAGTAGCTGCATTTCCTCCCAGCATAGGGCCGCTGAACGAGTACTCGTATCATATTGCCCGCGAGCTGCAGCGCCACAAAGAAGTGGAACTGACGATTCTTGCGGATGAGCTGGAGGAAGGGATGTTGGCGCTGGATGCGGCTGGCAAGCCGGTAGATCCGCAGCATTCGATCAAGCTTCCGGGTGTAAAAATCATCCGTTGTTGGAAGTTCGGCAGCATTGCCACTCCGATACGTTTGCTGAACACAATTCGCCAATTGAAGCCAGACGTGGTGTGGTACAACCTCGTCTTCTCAAGCTTCGGATCTCCTGAGAGCCCTGTTGCTGCGTTTGCAGGCCTGTCGGCCCCGGCGCTCACACGCGCTGCCGGTTTTTATACACACATAACGCTGCACCACATTATCGAGCATGTTGATTTTGCGAGTGCTGGTGTTCCGCGCGAGCGACTTTACAGGAAGGGCACCGATTTAGCAACGTGGTCGCTGCTGAAGGCGAATTCGGTCTCGGTGCTGCTCTCTGATTATCGCCGCACGTTGAAGACAAAATACGCCGCGCAGAATATTCTGGTGGGCACGCACGGAACGTTTGCAACTATCTCAAGTCCACCGGATTTGAGCAAGCGCGGAAATCCTGATATGCGAATTCTGGCCTTTGGCAACTGGGGTACGTACAAGCGGCTCGAGGCACTCATGGAGGCCTTCCCGCTTATCCTGAAGCGGTTTCCAAACGCGCGATTGATTGTCGCGGGAGGAAATCATTCGGCTGCGCCAGGGTATTGGGAGTCGATTCGCGATGCTCAACCAGCAAATCTTCCCATCGAATTCCTTGGATATGTGCAGCAGAAAGACGTTCCAAAGTTGTTTAGCACGAGCTCGTTACTCGTAATGCCCTACGACTCTTCCACTGGTTCCAGCGGTCCTGCCCATCAAGCATGCGAGTATGGTATTCCAATCGTTTGTGCCGACATTGCCGACTTTCGATGCATGGCAGCCGACGACGACATGGCAATTTCATTTTACAAACGTGGCGATATCGAGGACCTTGCAGGGAAGATCTGTGCCATCCTGGAGTCCCCTGAGATGCAGCGCCAGATGTCAGACTATAACTACTCGGCGGGCGTGCAGATGACGATGGCAACGGTGGCGAGGAACTATCTGCGCTGGTTCGAGTTGCACCAGATGAAGCGCCAGATTGCAGGCAAAGGACTATTCGGGCGCTTTAGGCGAAGAAGTATCGGCGCAATGGATGCACGCGCCGTCAAGGTCCCAACGAAAGTGGAAGATCCATGGCTTTCTTCAGAGTGCCTTCCAGAGGGGTCGGTCAGCGAGACGCGTTAAGCCCTGCGCCGAGGATATGCATCGAGGTGAGGGATAGTCGCTGTTTCGTTTATCGAATCAACATCTCTTCGGATTTATTAGCCTTTTCTGAGCTTTATGTGCCGGAATAGGGCATTATGAAATGTATGATCCCCCATAGCAGCGACCCCTCCGGCGCAGCGCAACTTCGCAAGTATGTGGTTCTATTTGGCTGCATTGCGTTTCTATGCTTTCTTGCGGGATGCGGCTCGAATGCGAGCGTCACTACCAGTTCACTTCCTTCGCCAGCGGTCACTATCGCAGCCAATCCGACGTCGCTTGTCGTTGGGGCAAGCTCCACGCTTACCGTGGCTGCGACAAATGCAACTCAAGTTAGCGTGACGGGAACGGATGGTTCGAGTTTCTCGCTCGCTTCTGGTGGAGGCACCCATGTCGTCACGCCGACAGCGACGGCAACGTATACTGCGACTGCAACAGGTACGGCAGGGAAGGCCTCAGCCACGGCCGCAGCTACGATTACGGTTTCAGCTCCGGTTGCTGCACCTACGATTACGATCGCAGCGAACCCAACGTCAATCTCGGCGGGCAGCTCGTCCGTACTGACGATCGTCGCTGCGAATGCGACACAAGTTGTAGTGACGGGTACCGATGGCAGCAGCTATACGATTGCTCCGACCGGCGGCCAGCAGTCGGTGAGTCCATCGGCGACGACAACCTATACTGCAACCGCGACGGGGCTGGGAGGCAAAGCCACCGCGACCGTACAAATTAACGTCGTCGCTGTGCCCATTGTCACGATCGTCGCGAGTCCGACCTCAATTGCTTCCGGTTCGAGTTCCACCCTGACCGTTACGGCAACGAATGCCACACAGGTGACGGTTACTGGGCCAAGCGGGACATTCACGCTGCAACCGGCTGGAGGCACCATGCAGGTTAGCCCCACGAGTACTTCGACGTACACGGCGACGGCGACAGGTGCTGGAGGAACGCGAACGGCCTCAGCGACTGTGACAGTTACCGCAGCGCCAGCGGCCACAGTGTCGATTGTTGCAAGCCCAACGTCGATTACGACTGGAAATGCATCAACCCTTACCGTGGTTGCCACGAACGCAACACAGGTCATTCTGAGTGGCGGTGGAACCAGCTATACCTTATCTGCAACGGGCGGAACGGAGTCGGTGAGTCCAACGGCGACGACTGTATACACAGCTACAGCTTCGGGTACTGGAGCGTCCGCAACAGCTGCGGCAACTGTTACTGTGACACCTCCAGGTAGTCTGATGTCGATTGATCACGTCATTTTCATGCTGCAGGAGAATCACACGTTCGATAACTACTTCGGCATGCTCAATCCGTATCGTGTGAAAAACGGATGGAACGTGGGCGCCGATGGGAATAACTACAGCGTCGATGGAATTGACGACAAGCTGACGACGATCAGTAACGAGAGCGACGAAGGCACATCGTATCCGCTGTTCAAATTTACCAGTACCTGCATTGACGATGAGACGTCATCCTGGCTGGAGAGCTATGGTGATGTGAGTCGCTACGATTTCAGCACAACTCGCTCGATCAATATGGACGGTTTTGTCCACACCGCAGAGAATTACGCCAAGAACTGTAACGCTGCGAATGGTGTAGGTTGCGCTGGAACTTTTACGGATCTTACCGGGCAGCATGCGATGGGATACTACGATCAAGGCTTCCTGAACTACTACTACTACATGGCTTCCCAGTTTGCCGTTTCGGACCGCTGGTTTTCGCCGCTGTCCAGCAAGAGCATACCGAATCGTATCGCGACGTTTACCGGAGGCACAACGCAGGGTCTGGTGTTCGATCCGGGCGGAGATGACCATCTTCCGCAGCTCAACATCTCGAACATCTTTCAGGAGTTGGACCAGAATAACGTCAGTTGGAAGATCTATTACACCGTCACGCAGGGTGCTTGCCTTTCGGAAGACGACTGCGCGGGAGGGGCTTCTTCCGAGTATCCGGCGACAAACTTTGGATATCTAGCCTACTCGTATCAGTATCTCTACGAGAATCCTATTCCCGCAGGCGCCACTTCAGCACCTGCTTGCGTTGCTCCGACGGTAGCATCGAGTGCAGTGGGCGATACGACGAATTCCTTCTGCATTGACACAAACCATATCGCGCCACTGTCGACGTACTACTCGGACCTACAGAATGGTACGTTGCCGAGCTTTGCATTCATCGAAGCCGGCTATGGAAATAACGATGAGCATCCTGGATCAGGACAGTCAATTCTGAACGGTCAGGTTGAAGTCTCGACGATTGTGAATAAGCTTATGGCTAGCAGCGCCTGGAAGGATTCTGTCTTCTTCCTCGCGTACGACGAGGGCGGCGGACCCTACGATCACGTCCCGCCCGTTCCCGGATCTTCGAACAAAAATACAGATGCGATGGTGGGTAGCGAGCCTGTGTCGTCAATTCCTGACATTTCAGCGATTGCAGTCAATCCGGATACGTATCCTCCGTGCCTGTCGACCGGTGCAACGCTGTCGACGACTGGAGTTCCGACGACACATTGCGACCTACAGTACAACGACCCCGGCGCTCAGCCGACAGATGCAGCGGCAGTGCATGGATTTGCTGCACAACTTGGTTTCAGAGTTCCGAATATGGTGATCTCGCCCTTTACCAGGGCGCATTACGTCTCCCATATTCCGATGGACCATACGGCAATCTTGAAGTTTGTGGAAAATAGATTTATCGGCCCGACGGCGCATTTGACCAATCGTGATGCTGCTCAGCCGAACCTGCTCGATTTCTTCGACTTCAATAACGTCCCTTGGTCGACCCCGCCGACGCCTCCTGCTGCGATGACGGATCCCCCGAGCGGCCCGAGTTCCTGCACGCCTGCGAGCTTCGCTCCATAAATTTTCTTTATGGCAGCCTCGGATCAGCTTTAGGTGACTTCGAATGGACGCATCATATCGTTGTCTTCGTGCTCCAGCATATGACAGTGATACACGTAGCGCCCCGTGAAGCCTTCGAATTTGATGGCTATTGTGAGGGTCTCTGCGGGGTTGACGACGGCGGTATCTTTCCAGCCGGCTTCATTCGCTGCCGGAGGCCTGGGTGGCCCAACCATCTGTAACTTTCCAAGAGCGTAGGCGACAGGATTAAAGCCCTGTCGTTCAACGATCTGGTATTGCACGAGATGGAGATGCATCGGGTGTGCGTCTTCGGTGGTATTGATGAAGCGCCACTTCTCGATGGTGCCGAGCTTTGGAAACTCAGTGACGGGGTCGTCATATCCACGATTATTGATGCGCACGCCTTGCGATCGGCCCTGCGCATCCATGCGTTCGACGAGCACAAAATCGCGCGTTACAACCGCTTGCGAGGGGTCGATACGCGGCACAGATATTGAGGGTGGCAGGCTGAAGGTTCTGTTTGAGGAGGCTGGGACAGTTACCTTGAACTGCATCAGGCTACTGAGCGGTGCATATTCAGAGGTGAGGTTCGCCCATCCAGGAAAGGGCGACGTCGCGTTATTGGATAGCGTTACGGTCTTGCCTTCTAGACCCGCAAAGTCAATGATAACGTCGGCGCGCTCGGCGGGCGCGAGCAATACTTTTTCCATGACGACAGGGCTGGAAAGCAGACCGCCGTCGCTGCCAATCTGATGAAACTTGTGGAGAGACGGAATATCGGTTGGGTGTTCCGCGAGATTGAAGTACAGATGGAAGAAGCGTGAGTTCGCCGCGTTGAGCATGCGGAGACGATACTGCGTTGGTTCGACGCTGAAGTACGGACACACGGCGCCATTGACAACAGCTTGATTGCCAAAAAACTCTGGTCCCCAGACGCCGCCCGGAAGGTGCTTTCCGTCATCGTTCGTTGGATCATAGACCAGTTGCCCTCCTTCGTCGAGATTTCGATCCTGAAGAATGAGTGGCACCTCATACTTACCGGAGGGAAGGTTCATAGCTAGCTCCTGCGCATCGCGGAGCAGGTAAAATCCCGACATGCCCGCATACACGTTCAGGCGCGTAATGCCAACTGCATGGTCGTGATACCAAAGCGGAGCAGCCTGCTGATCGTTCGGATAGTAGTAGGTTACAGCCTGACCGGGAACAAACCAGTTCTCAGGAAGTCCGTCGCTGTAGGAGGCGGTTCTCGATCCGTGCAGGTGCGGAACCGTTCGGACTACAGGCGCGGGCGGCATGGCTCCGTGAATACGTGGATCGACATTGAAGATGTGCGTCGTGGGGAGATGATTCTCCCAATGAATCTCTACCGGCTCGCCTCGCATAGCTTCGATGACCGGGCCCGGATACTGAGCTTCATAACCCCACAGCTTTGTGGCCGGCAGATGCGAGTGCAGTTGCTGATGGAACTCTGTCATCCGCATGCGATAGAGGGAAGTCTTGCCATGCATCGCGAAAGGCGTGTGCTTTTTGAGCACAGGGAGCGGATCGACAAATGGCGGGAGCGCATTTGATGGAAGCACGGGTGCTTGTGACGATGGAACACCGAAAGTCCGAAAGGCAAATGCCCGATCGGTGAGACCAAGCATTGGTACCGAAGCCATGCAGAGCTTGAGAAAATGGCGCCTATCGTTTGAACGCATTTACTCCATCGTAATCTCGTTAGCCACATACTGTTTCCCGTCGAACGTGGTTGATATCTTGACGGAAGCACCTAGATGGAGTGTGCGTGCAGTGGCAAGTAGTGAAGACCCGAACTTGATTGGGTAGGATTGGCCGTCGCGCGGGTCGAGAACGGAAAGCTTTCCAGCAGGCACATCCAGCGCGGAGAGTTTGCCTGCAAATACAAAGGTAGCGCCGGGAACGGCAAGGATGTTGACGTGCGAAGCGACCCCGTTTTTTCCGCGACCACCCATCACTTCTACATCGACCAGAGATCCATTGACGAAGCTGATCGATCCTTGCTCGGGACTCGCTAAGCCGTCCTGTCCAACATTCGATACCGGTGTGTCCGTCGGAACTTCGATGATCATGGACTGGTTACCGGGAGTCGTTACCACCGTGAGCGCATGGGTTGTCGGATTGAATGCAGAGACTCGGCCCCGAAAGTCGCTGGTCGGCAGATGAGACAGCATGTTGATGCGGACAGCAAAGATCGACGAGCCATCGGACGCAGTCTGGACGGAGGCGTGATCGTCTGCGCGAAGATCGAGCGTCGGAATCTTCTTGCCGTTCTTATATACCTGCGTGCGCTCGTCGAAGAGTATTTTTACTGGGTGACCACCAAATACCTTCAGCGTAAATTGGTCGCGCACTGGATCGACATTGCGAATCACGCCACCCATTACGGTCGTCTTGCCTGAGGGTATTTTGGGGAGTGCGGATGCTGGGTGTGAAACTGAGGCGCTGGCACTTGCTGAGGGCGAAGGAGACTGAGACACAGCTGTGCAGCCAAGCAGTGCAACCAAAAGGAGAGAAAGCATTTTTATGTGATGCCTGACGGACGATTTAGGACGTAAGAGGCTCATATTTTTTCGTGTAATGAAATAAGTGTATTGCGAGAAAACCAATCCGTCACAAAAACACTCATAAAGGTATGCACAACATTTTGTTTCAACAGGTTCGGCATCAGCGTCGCGCAGGGCGTTCTAGCGCGATCGTATCGTCGCGATCCCTGCTGATAGCGGCTGTATCCGCCTCGTCCTTTCTAGTTGCGTTACCGTCTTTTGCTGCGAAGATGCTGAAGATTACGATCCCACGTTATACGGAGATGACGCCTGTACAGCGGTTGAACCGCGACGGAGTGGACGCGCTGCTGAGGCATCATTACGAGAGTGCGCAGAACTATTTCTACAAAGCGTATCTGTACGATCCAGGCGATCCATTTACGTTGACCAATCTCGGTTATTCCGCGGAGTTGCAAGGGCAGGTCGATAAAGCTGAGAAGTTCTACAAGCTCGCAGAAGAGCAGGCATGTACGGCTACGATTGACCGCAGCAATGTGAAGGAACTCGACGGCAGGCCAATGAACGACGCTCTCGGTACGCTGAAGAATAGCCCCATGCGTGTCAATCGTATGAACGTTCTGGCGATGGAGCTGCTCTCTCAGGATCGTGGCTTTGAAGCGGAGGCGATCCTGAAAGACGCTTTGGCGATCGAGCCGCAGAATCCCTTTACGCTGAATAATCTAGGTGTCGATGAGGAATCTACGGGTGATCTCGAAAGCGCGCTGAAGTACTACGACGAAGCGGCCTCCTTGCGATCAAACCAGCCGGTCGTCGTCACGCTGGACAAGGCATGGCGCGGTAAACCGGTGAGTCAGATGGCTGCTGCAAGTGCGAAGAGTCTCCGTAAGCGCATGAAGACAATGGACCTCGGACAGATTCGCTCCGCCATGCTCTCCATACGCGGCGTTCAGGCGCTGAACCAGAATGACTGGGCTACAGCGAAGAAAGATTTCCAGGAAGCGTACTCACTGAACCCGTCGAGTGCTTTCACGCTGAATAATCTGGGTTATGTTGCTGAGCACGATGGTGATTACGAAACAGCGAAAGCTTACTATGAAAGGGCAAAGCTGGCCTACGACGCGGGAGCAAAGATCGGTCTGGCGACGAAGCCATCCGCTGAGGGGCTGCCTTTGGCGACCGTTGCGGAAGAGAGCCATAGCGATATGGATACGAATCTGGACGCATACAGCCAGGAGCAGCGTGGAAAACAGGGTGCGTACCATCTGAGGCGTAGGGATGGGTCAATCGTGAACACTGATACGGCACCGAAGGCTGCTCCTGCTGCCGCGCCTCCGACTCAACCGGATGCGCAAGCACCTGCTGCAGCTAACCCGTCCACAACTTCGACAACACCGCAGTAATTTAGGAAGGAATCAAGAGTTCGCAATGGCAAACCCGTCTGATGTGCAAGCGTCTCAAAAAGAAATGATGAACACCCTTTCCGAACTGCTTCTGTGCGACGATGTGTCGCTGCAGCGGCCTGCGCTGGTGTCGGCGCTGAGGAGTGCGGATCGCGTGCAGTTCGATGCGTTGTTGGTCATGGCCCAGCGGAATCACGTTGTAATCCGAGGCATGGAGCTGTTTCGTAATCTCATGTTGGCAGCGCAGAATGACGAGCGGGCGCAGTGGGCGCAGACGGCGATGGTTGAGGAAAATGCACGAATCCTGAATGCAACTGGGTTCTTGCGTATCATTTGCGACGCGTTTGAAGAAGAGAAGCTGGACCTGACGGTGATAAAGTCGTTGGACCATTGGCCGGACTTTGGTAGCGATATCGATCTGTATACGAATACTCCTGCGCAGACTGTATGTTCGTTGATGCAGCGGAGGTTCGGCGCGAAGATTGAGCCGCGCAGCTGGGGGGACAGGCTCGCATCGAAGTGGAACTTCGAGATCCCGGGATTGGCTGATCCGGTTGAGGTGCACACGGGCAGACTGGGACAGACCGGCGAACACCTATTGCTTGCAGCGCGGATCCCGGAAAGGGCGCGTTTTCTGGAGTTTGGAGGGCAGGCGTTCTGGGTGGCTTCGGTGTCGGACAGGATTATGATTTCGACGTTGCAGCGGATGTATCGGCACTTTTATTTCCGGCTGTGCGACATTCTGGATTCGGCGGGATTGGCCGATTCTGGCGTGATTGATTATGAGGATTTGCGGCGTTCGGCGCAGGAGGCGGGCATCTGGGATGGCGTTGCGACGTACATGGTGCTGGTGTCGGACTATGTCCAGCAGTACCGTGGGTTTGGGTTGGAACTGCCTTCGTTTGTTAGAGATATGGCGCGCTTCGGAGGCAGTGTGATGCATGTGGGCGGAGGGTTTTTGAGGGTTCCGATCATGCCGCAGGCTGTGGGGCTGTACCGTTCGCAGTTGAATGGGCTGGTACAACGGCGCGAGCTGGAGAGCAGTGCGCGGTTGGGGCTGCTGCCGATGCTGGCTACAGCGGCGGCGATTGGGTACAAGATTACCGGCAGCGACAAGGGAATCTGGTAAGTTCTGGTCGCATGAAGTGGCTTTGCGGGCGGAGTTAGTGGCTTATAACGCGGGCTTAGTGGTTTTGAGCGCTTGCGTGCCGGTCGGAAGGGGGGCTTCGCGTCCAAGTTGGGTTCCAGGGACGTTATGAGGCTTGTGGGAATTGCCAATAGGTCGTGCTGCGGGTGGTGGTCTAATTGAGGTGTAAGGGGCTGCTGGAGGTTGAGGGCGGCTCCGCCACGTTGAGGAGATTAGACCCATGAGTGAAACGATTGCAGCACTGAGTTCGCGCGCGGCCTGGGAGGGCCTCCAAAAACATGTTGCGACGATCCGTCCGCAGCAGATGAAGGAGATGTTCAAGAGCGATCCGGAGCGGGGGACGCGGTTGACGGCGGAGGCTTGCGGCCTGTTCCTGGACTACTCCAAGAACCGGGTGACGGATGAGACGCTGAAGCTGCTGGTGGAGCTGGCGAAGCAGTCAGGGCTGGAGCAGCATCGCGAGGCGATGTTTACGGGACAGAAGATCAATACGACGGAGAACCGTGCGGTGCTCCATGTGGCGCTGCGTGCGCCGCAGTCGGAGTCGATCAAGGTGGACGGTGAGGACGTTGTGCCAGAGGTGCACAAGGTGCTGGACAAGATGGCTAAGTTTGCAGACCGCGTGCGGTCGGGTGCCTGGAAGGGGTATACGGGCAAGCGCATCCGGAATGTGGTGAACATCGGGATCGGCGGGTCGGACCTGGGACCGGTGATGGCGTATGAGGCGCTGAAGCACTATGCGCAGCGCGATATGAACTTCGTGTTCGTGAGCAATGTAGATGGGACGGACTTTGCGGAGGCCGTGCGCGGATTGTCGGCGGAGGAGACGCTGTTTCTGGTCGCGTCGAAGACGTTCACGACGCTGGAGACGATGACGAATGCGCACTCGGCACGAGATTGGGCGATGACGTCGATGCGAGATGAGCGAGCGATTGCGAAGCACTTTGTGGCGATCTCGACGAACGCGGAGGCGGTTGCGAAGTTCGGGATCGATACGGAGAATATGTTTGGTTTCTGGGATTGGGTCGGCGGCCGGTACTCGATGGACTCGGCGATTGGACTGAGCACGATGATCGCGATCGGGCCGGAGAACTTCCGCGCGATGCTGGATGGGTTCCACGCGATGGATGTGCACTTCCGGACGACGCCGCTGGAGAAGAATCTGCCGGTGCTGATGGGTCTGCTGACGGTGTGGTATACGGACTTCTTCGATGCGCAGACGCAGGCGATTCTGCCGTATGAGCAGTATTTGAAGCGGTTTCCGGCGTACCTGCAGCAGTTGACGATGGAGTCGAACGGGAAGCATGTAACGCTGGACGGTAAGCCTGTGGAGACGCAGACGGGGCCGATTTACTGGGGCGAGCCGGGGACGAACGGGCAGCACAGTTTTTATCAGCTGATCCACCAGGGAACGCGGCTGATTCCGTGCGATTTTATCGGGTTTTACAAGACGCTGAATCCGCTGGGGCGGCACCATGACATGCTGATGGCGAACGTGTTTGCGCAGGCCGAGGCGCTGGCGTTTGGCAAGACAGCGGAAGAGGTGAAGGCCGAGGGCGTGCCGGAGGCGCTGGTGCCGCACAAGGTGTTCGAGGGCAACCGGCCATCGAACACGATCCTTGCGGAGGAGTTGACGCCGAAGCTGCTGGGATCGCTGATTGCGCTGTATGAGCACTCGGTGTTTACGCAGGGAGTGATGTGGGGGATCGACTCGTTTGACCAGTGGGGCGTGGAGCTGGGGAAGGTGCTGGCGACGAAGATTCTGGGCGAGATTGAGTCGAAGGACGAGCCGCAGGTGATGCATGACACGTCGACGGCGAATTTGATCCGGATGTATCGGGAACACAAGTAGCGCTGGGATAGCGGGCGAGATGAGGGGAAGGTTTAACCCACATCCGCCCGCGACGGCTCGCGGGGGTAGAGGGCTCGCATCCTTTGGAGTGCGGGCGTTGGGACTGCGGGCTTTGGGCGACGTCGACTTGCGCGCGGAAGGGCCGTGCGTTTATCGTAGAGACAGGGCGGCAATCGCACTCATTGCTTTTCGCCTCCCCAGAGGAGGTACTGCTTTGTCATCGACGGCTGCCACGCTCACACCTGCCATTGCTGCTGCGCATGCAGCGACACATACAGCGACTCATGGTGCACCTTCCCACGATACGGTTCGTCCGGCATCGGCTCACGCTGCTGCCCATGGGGCGCAGGTGAAGACGAGGGTGCTGCCGGGGACGGCGCTGGATGCGTATACGGGCGACCCGAATTTCATGGCGTCGCTGGCGCGCGGGCTGGTGGTGATTGAGGCGTTTACGCCGCAGACGCCGCAGATGACGATCTCGCAGTTGAGCGTGCGGACGGGGCTGTCGCGGGCAGCGGTGCGGCGGTGTTTGTACACGCTGGTGAAGCTGGGGTTTGCGGGGGCGGACGAGTCGCAGCGGTACTCGCTGCGGCCGAAGATGCTGTCGCTGGCGAATACGTATACGGCGTCGAGCACGCTGGCCAATGCGGCGCAGCCGATTCTGGAGCGGATGTCGGCGGTGTATGGCGAGAGCTTTTCGGTGGCGACGCTGGACGGGGAGCAGATTGTGTACATCGCGCGGACGAGCGTGACGCGGGTGATGTCTGTGGACCTGCATATTGGGTCGCGGCTGCCGGCGTTCTGCACGAGCATGGGGCGGGTGCTGCTGGCGTATCTGCCGCAGGACCAGCTGGAGGCGTATCTGTCGCGGGTGATTCTGACGCAGTACACGCCGCGAACGATCAACTCGGTGGACAAACTGCGGCTGTCGCTGCGGAATGTAAGGCGGAACGGGTATGCGCTGTGCGACCAGGAGTATGAGATCGGGCTGCGGTCGATTGCGGTGCCGGTGTATGCGGGGAACGGGCGCGTGGTGGCGGTGGTGAACCTGAGCGGGCATGCGCCGCGGATGCCGATGCTGGAGATGCAGACGAAGTTTCTGCCGCCGCTGCGAGCGGCCGCGGCGGAGCTGGGCGTGTTCCTGCGGTAGGGTCAGGCTTCGGGGTAGAGGAGTTCGGTGAAGCGGGGGTCGTCGGCGACGCGCTCGAAGTCGGAGTCGAGGCGTGCCTGGAGGCGGTTCTGGTTGTTGAGGCGGATGGCCTGGGTGAGGTGGTCGATGCAGGTGTCGGTTTCGCCGGTCATGCTGGCGAGCAGGGCGAGGCCGTAGAAGGCGTAGTCGGCAGACTTCTCGTTGAGGAGGATGGCCTGCAGGTGGTGGCGGGCGTCTTCGTAGTTGCCCTGGTTGAGCAGGGAGATGGCGTAGTCGTAGTGCTCTTCGTGGGTCTGGAAGCTGGTGGTGCCTTTGTGGAGCTGGGCGACGCAGGCGGCGATGTACATGCGGATGCGGTCGGCGAGGTCTTGCGGCGCGGACTCGAGCATTTTGGTGAAGGCTTCGTGGGCCTTCTCGTATTTACCGGACTGCATGAGCTTGAGGGCCTGCTCGTAGAGCGCGAGCGTGGACTTACGCGCGGCGTCGGTGGCGTGCTGGGCGTTTCCGGCGAGGGTGCGCGGAGCCTTGTGGGTGCCGTGGGACTTTGAAGCAGAGGTGACGGGGGTGGATGCGGCCGGCTTCGTGGGCATGATGTTCTCGGTGTTCGGTTACGGTTTCTGGTGCAGCGATTCTACGATGATAGCTCGTATCGGTTTATACGGGCGTAAGGGTGATGACGTCAAATGCGGGTTACGGTGGTACTGCTATTTGGATGACGAATGGGCATAGAGGATTGGATTGAGTGTGGGGTCATTGTACATCTTTAGCTGCTGATACAGCTTGAAGCGGCGCTGGCCGGCGACGACATCGGACCAGAGAGTGGCGAGGCAGGCGGCGAGATCGGAGCGCTGTTCGGTGAGGACGAGGAGGCGCTGGTGGTTGCGCCGCTGGTGCTCGGGGGTGGAGCGGTGGAGCTGCTGCTCGGTGTGGAAGATCTTGAGGGCGAGGATGGAGAGGCGGTCGATGATGAGGCCGGGAGACTCGGAGTGGAGAGGCGCGGCGGGATGGATGGGAGCGAGCTGGAGGAGGGCGGTATCGATCTGCTCGGCGAGGTTGTTGCGGAGCTGGTTGAGGCGGTCGATCTCGTGCTTGACGTGGGCGATGGAGGCGTCGGAGGCGCTGGGGTCGCGGGCTTCGTCTTCGCGGTGCCAGAGGTCGAAGTTGGCGCGGTGCTGGTCGAGGACGATCTGGTCGAAGGCGGAGGCGGCGATGGGGGCGGGTGTGGAGGCGTCGTGACCGTGGAGGGTGGATTGGTCGTGCAGGGCGACGATGCGGTGGGCGTCGAGCATGGGTGCGTATGGTAAGGATAGCGGAGTCTGAAGGTTGAGGGTAGAGGGGTGGTGCGGGAGAGGTGTGAATGCGACACTGGAGGCATGGGAAAGACGACGACGCGGAGGGTGCTGGTGTACCGGCTGGGGAGCCTGGGCGACATGGTGGTGGCGCTGCCGGCGCTGCATCTGGTAGCAAGGGCGTTTCCGGCGGCGGAGCGGCGGCTGCTGACGAATCTTCCGGTGAGCGTAAAGGCACCGGCGGCGGCGGCGGTGCTGGAGGGGTCGGGGCTGGTGCAGGGATATATGCGGTATGCGGCGGGGACGCGGAGCGTGGGGGAGCTGGCGCGGCTGTGGTGGCGGATTGCGCGTTGGCGGCCGCAGGTGCTGGTGTATCTGGCGGCGTCGCGGGGCGTGGAGGTGGCGCGGCGGGATGCGGCGTTCTTCCGGCTGTGCGGCGTGCGGCGGATGGTGGGCGTTCCGGTGACGGAAGGGATGCAGCGGAACTTTTATGGCGCGGCTACGGGCGGCAAGGACCACGCAATGGGCGACGGAAATCTGGAGCCGGAGGCGGAGCGGCTGGTGCGGTGCATCGGCGAACTGGGAGCGGTGGGTGAGGTTGCGGATCCCGGGCGGATGCAGCAAACGGCTAGCTGGGACTTGCGACTGAGCGCGGCGGAACATGCAGCGGCGGCGCGGGCGATCGGGGACGAGGCGCAGGGGATGGAGATCATCGCCGTGAGTGTGGGAACGAAGGTGCAGGCGAAGGATTGGGGCAAGGAGAATTGGCGTGGTCTGCTGGGGCGGATGGCGGGGGCGTTTCCGGGGCGCGCGCTGCTGCTTGCGGGCGTGGCGGAGGAGAACGAGGCGAGTGAATATGCCGCCGAGGGTTGGCGCGAGCGCGGCGGTGGCCTGGTGGTGAACCTGTGCGGTCGGCTGACGCCGCGAGAGAGCGCTGCGGCGTTTGCGCGAGCGCGGTTGTTTGTGGGGCACGACAGCGGCCCGATGCATCTTGCGGCAGCGGTGGGGACGCCGGTGGTGGCGATCTTCGCGGCGCGGAATATCCCGCGGCAGTGGTTTCCGTATGGGAAGAAGCACAGTGTGGTGTATCACCGGGTGGAGTGCTGGGGCTGCGGCTTGGAGACGTGCGTGGAGCAGCAGAAGAAGTGCCTGATGTCGATTACGGTGGATGAGGTGATGGTGGCGGTGCGGGAGAGGCTGTGAGGCGTGAGCTGTGAGGTGCGGCAGGCAGATGGGGGATTGAAGCCGTGGACGTTGTGAGAATGCGATGATGGTTGGGGAGTGAAACGATGCTGGCTGAGACACATGCGGTACTGGGTTTGCTGGAGGGCGGGTTTGGGCGCGTAAAGGTGCTGGTGGTTGGAGACCTGATGCTGGACCGGTACATTCTGGGGGAGGTGGACCGGATCTCGCCGGAGGCTCCGGTGCCGGTGCTGCGGCATGCGCGGCGATATGCGCGCGCGGGCGGAGCGGCGAATGTGGCGATGAACCTGGCGGGGCTGGGATGCCAGGCGCTGCTGGCGGGGTTCTGGGGCGAGGATGAGGACAGGGGCGAGCTAGCGGCCATGCTGGAGGCGGCTAAGGTGGACGCCGTAGGCGTGGTGACGACGCCGCTGCCGACGATCTCGAAGACGAGGATTGTGGGGGGAAGGCAGCAGCTGCTGCGGCTGGACATCGAGAGCAGAGAGCGGCACGGCGTGGAGGATGAGCGGCGGCTGCGTGAGAGTGCGGAGCAGTTGGTGAGCAAGGTGCACGCGGTGGTGGTGTCGGATTACGCGAAGGGCGCGGTGACGACGGAGCTGTGCGCGGCGGTGATCGCGGCGGCGAAGGTGGCGGGCGTGCCGGTGCTGGTGGATCCGAAGACGGCGGACTTTGGCAAGTACGCAGGTGCGACGATGGTGTGCCCGAACCTGCAGGAGTTGGCGGTGGCGACGGGCGTGGAGACGCACGAGACCGAGGCGCTGTTGCATGCGGGGGAGGCGCAGCGGGTGGCGTTCGAGCTGCGGTATCTGGCGGTGACGATGAGCGAGAAGGGAATTCGGCTGCTGTCGGAGAGCGGAGCCTACCACTCGCCGGCGCGGGCGCGGGAGGTGTTCGATGTCTCCGGCGCGGGCGATACGGTGATTGCGACGGTGGCGGCTGCGATGGCGGGCGGGCTGAAGGTGGAGACGGCGGTTGACCTGGCAAATCTGGCTGCGGGAGTCGTCGTGGGGAAGGTTGGAACGGTGGCGATTGCGGCGCATGAGCTAGTGGCGGCGCTGACGCCTTCGAGCGGTGTTCGCGGTGCGGAGAAGGTTCTGGACGGCGAACGGCTGGCGCGGCGGATCGAAGAGTGGCGTGCGGCGGGTGAGACGATTGTGTTTACGAATGGGTGCTTTGACCTGCTGCATGTGGGGCATGTGACGCTGTTGGAGGACTGCAGGAGGTTTGGGTCGAAGCTGGTGCTGGGATTGAACTCGGATGCGAGCGTGAGCCGGCTGAAGGGGCCGACGCGGCCGGTGGTGGGAGAGCGCGAACGAGCGCGGGTGATGGCTGCGCTCGCATCGGTGGACGCGGTGGTGTTGTTTGAGGAGGACACGCCGATGGAGCTGATTCGGGCGGTGCGTCCGGATGTGTTGGTGAAGGGCGGCGACTACTCCGTGGAGACGGTGGTGGGGCACGAGGAGGTGATCGCGGCGGGCGGGCGCGTGGAGATTGTGCCGACGGTAGAGGGGTTTTCGACGACGAACCTTGTGCGGAAGATGACTGCAAGCGCTGAGTAGAACGGGGTAAGGAAGTACGAGTTGCGACGGTTCAGGTACGCTTGAACGGCGAAGAAAACGGCGAAGAAGGAGCATGATGCAGACATCACCTGAGCCCTGGCTGCGCGGGACGGGCACGGAGATCGAACCGATCCGCCGCGCTGTGCTGCATGCATTGGAGCTAGCGGCTGAAGATGCTGCGCGATGGTGTGACGTGCTCTCGGAGGAGCAGATGTTTGCGCGCCCCGCGGGGCTTCCGCCGGTGGCGTTTCATCTGCGTCATATCGTTCGCTCGCTCGACCGCCTGCTGACCTACGCTGAAGGCGCGCAGCTCAGTGAAGCGCAGATCGCGCTGCTGAAGACGGAGATGGATGTGACGAACGCCGCAGACGTGCGGGCCGAATTTCGCGAAGGTCTGGCGGCGGCATCGGAACGCATACGGCGGATCGCGCCGAAGGACTTCGCCGAAGGCCGCGCGGTAGGCCGAAAGCAGCTTCCTACCACCGTCGCTGGGTTGATCATCCACTGCGCGGACCACACACAACGGCACGCCGGGCAGGCGGTTACCACCGCGAAGGTCGTAACCGCCGCAACCTAGCTGCGCCTGCGCAAACTACAGCGTCGCAGGCTTTTCCCACGCGCTGAAGACGATCTCCTGCAGCGGTTTGCGAGTGCGCGGCGCGACCTCCATGCCTGCGTAGGGCTCGGGCAGGGCTGTGGGTTCGCCGAGATATCCGAGCGCCCACGCTGCTCCTACCTCGTACTCGTCGGGGATAGCGAAGTTCGCGCGCGCCTTGTCTTTATCCACGCCGCCCATGCCGTGTGTGTGCATGCCAAGTGCGGTTGCCTGCAGGCTCAGGTTGGCGGATGCAGCGCCGGTATCGTGCAGGCCATAGGCATTGGGCTGGCCGTTCTGCGTGAACGTCTTCTTCGCAACGGACAGAATCAGCACGGGTGCGGTCTTCGCCCACGTCTGATTGAACTCGATCAGAGCATCCAGAATCTTCGCATAGGTCTCGTCGCCCTTCTTGCCGACGATGAAGCGCCACGGCTGCTCGTTGTAACTCGATGCCGCCCACGCGGCTGCTGTAAACACCTTGGTCAGGTCCTCGCTCGATACGGGCTTGTCCGCGTACGATCGCGGGCTCCACCGCTTCAAGATGAGCTCTTCGACGCCTGTCTCTTTCGGGCCATGCTTCAGCGAATCCAAATCCTGTGCCATAGTTTCTCCTGCTGCGTTGGATGCGGCACGAAAATCTCGCGATTCAATTCGAATCCGATGTTGATGTGAGGCAAGCGCAGGGCAGAGGGTGTCAGCCTACGAGGTGGCCCATCTTGTCGCGCTTGGTCTCCAGATAGCGCTCAAACGTGGGCTCCGAAGGGATCGCCGCAGAGATGCGCTCGACCACGCGAATGCCCGCCGCCTCCATCGCCGCAACCTTCTCGGGATTGTTTGTAATCAGCCGCACTGCGGGGATATGCAGCGCCTTCAGGATCTCGGCCGGAAGCTCGAACTCGCGGTAGTCCACGCGGAAGCCCAGCTCGAGATTGGCCTCGATCGTATCGCGCCCCTGGTCCTGCAGTTCATACGCGCGCAGCTTGGCCATCAGGCCGATGCCGCGCCCCTCCTGCTGCTCGTAGAGCAGGATCCCCGCGCCCTCTTCGGCGATCTTTCCAAGCGCGAGGTGCAGTTGGTCGTGGCAGTCGCAGCGCAGCGAATGAAATACGTCGCCGGTGAGGCATTGGGAGTGAATGCGCACAATCGGCGGCCCCGCCGTCAGGTCGCCCATCGTCAGCGCAACGGCGCTGTCCACGCGCGCCAGCGAAGCTCCGCCGCGCTCGGCTACACCCTCAAATCCGAGAATGCGAAAGTGCCCCCAACGGGTAGGGAAGTCTGCATCGGCAACCTTGCGAACACTGCTGTACGGCATACCCCATTATAGATTCGCCGCCCTAAGTAACGATTCATCCTCGAGGGGCGCTTAGAGAGTGACTCGGCCTGATATCGCTAGTTGAGCTTTCAGAAGCGCTGTGCTGCTTAGACATAAGTCGACTTGCCGTTACTGATTCCACTATTTCGCGATGAACGTTGTTGACGATCAACACACGGCCCGGAAAAGCACCGCTCTGATGGGCGCACAATAGCCGATGCCCTCATCATCATCCCGTGAGGATGCTTCGACTGCCTTAGTACGCATCCCAGAGACCGGGACTTCAAACTAATTCTCACCATCTAATACGCACCGCGTTCGTGAAAAGCTCAGATTTCAGTTGTAATTGCCGACCCTCTAGATACTCCAATTCACAGGTGACGAACGATGTATCAAGATATGACTGCTCTGATTACAGGCGCTTCGTCCGGTTTGGGCGAAGCCTTCGCGAGGCAACTGGCTGCACAAGGAGCCAACCTCGTCCTTGTAGCTCGTTCGGAAGACACTCTGAACAGGCTCGCAGAGACGCTGCGGGGCGAGACCCGGGTGCAGATAACGGTTCTACCGACAGACCTTTCTTCGGCTGCGGAGGTTGACCGCCTGATCGCCGAGATCCAGAACCGCGCTCTCAGAATAGATATTCTGATCAACAATGCCGGACTTGGCGTGTTCGAAAACTTTCTCGATACACAACTCACCGAGCAAGTGGAGCAGGTGGATGTGAATGTACGCGCTCTGATCGCACTGACCCACGCCTTTGCTCCCGGCATGGTCGAGATGCACCGTGGCGGCGTCATCAATATCGCCTCGACCGCCGCCTTCCAGCCGCTGGCCGGTGCGGCGGTGTATGCTGCATCGAAAGCGTTTGTCCTGTTCTTCAGCGAGGCGCTTTCGCTGGAACTGGACAAGACCGGAGTTACAGTCACCGCAGCCTGTCCCGGACCTGTGGCGACGAGATTTTTTGCCAGGATGAATCCCAGGCTGCAGGCTAGAGAAATGGACCAGCCCGCACACGTCGTTAGTGACATACTGCGTGGCTTCGAGCAGCGCAAACGGGTGGTGTACCCGGGCAAGCTGACTAACCGCCTGGGCACATGGGGCGCCAGGTTTCTGCCCCGAAACATGATCCTGCGCCTTGCAGTCGCAACGACGAAGAAGCTCAACCAGAACTAGAGTTTGGAGAGAGACAATGAAGCAGGTAAAGAGCAAGATCGACAAAGTGAAGGTAGGCAGCCTCGCGGCCGGCGCGCTCGCAGTGGGGGCGGTCGCTTTTGGGGCAATGGCAATCGGTGCACTCGCGGTAGGCAGCATGACGATCAGGCGCTTGAAAATTATGGAGACTCGCATCGAGAAACTGTCGATTGGTAGGTTGATCGTTGGTCAGCTGGAGGTTCGGTCCCAGCAGGTCAGCGAGGTGACGAGCACACTCATTAGTAAAGGTTCATCCCACCAGGAATAACTTTGGATTGTTGCGTCATCGCCTTTGCGCTCGTCCATCATCCAAACTCCGTTCTCGTCGTGACGCGTTGCGCATAGAGTGTTGGGCATATCTGCGGCAGAGGAGGCCGCCTTTATGCCCAAGAGAATGCAGAAACCGGTCCCACGGAAGGCGGCCCTTCGTCTGCCGGATCTCGATCATGCAAAGTCTTCCGTACTCAGCAGTCTGAGTTCCCCAAGATCTATGCGGAACTATAAGTTTGCGATGGAGCAGTTCATTACGTGGTACTGCTCAGAACCAAGACTAGCTCTGAATCGAACGGTGGTACTGCGGTTCCGGCAGTACCTTGAATCACTCAGTCTGGCCGCCGGGACGATCAATCAAAGGCTTGCTGCAGTCAGGCGCCTTGCTTACGAGGCGGCAGACTCGGTCTGCTGAGTCCCGAACTTGCTGCTGGGATTCGACGGGTCAAAGGCGTGAAGCAACTAGGTTTCCGCACCGGGAACTGGCTCAACCGCGAACAAGCTAGATCGCTACTCGAAGCAGCCGATGGGGAGGGCTTACGCAGCATCCGAGACGTCGCCATGATTTCCATCTTGCTCGGCTGCGGTCTTCGCCGAGCCGAATTATCTGCGCTCAAACGGGAGGACATTCAAGTCCGACAGGGGCATTGGGCAATTGTGGATCCTGTCGGCAAATGCAAGCATGTTCGAACAGTTCCCATGCCGACCTGGGTGAAAGAGGCAGTGGACAGATGGATGACAGCTGCGTCGATCACCACTGGGCGTGTCTTCAGAGCGGTGAGTCGACAGGGGACACCGTGGGGCACAGGCATTTCTGAGAATGTTGTCTGGTACGTGATCCGAAACTGTGCCAAACGCCTCGAGTTTGAACACCTGGCTCCCCATGACCTGAGAAGAACTTGCGCAAAGCTGTGCCACGTCAACGGAGGAGAATTGGAGCAGATCCAATTTCTGTTGGGCCACGCCTCAGTACTGACGACCGAGCGATATCTCGGCTGCAAGCAGAACCTTGAGGAGCCCGTGAACGACCGCTTCGGCTGCCTGTTCTCAAAGGTTCTTGATTCGAGATAAGGCCTGTTCTCGTCAATCAAAAAGGTTTGTTCAAGAGGTATACGTATCGAACCGGCGCGAGAGAACGACACGTGAGTGGCTTCACGGCGGTGCTCCCTGTCCGCTGTCTCTTTGCGTTCGCGATCATGCCGATGTTTCAACGGCAAATTTTC
>JABBOG010000073.1 GCA_019351975.1 Acidobacteriota bacterium | reverse complement strand
GTGGCGAGCTGGGTGGCGAGGTGGAGGTGGGTGAGGGCTTCGGCGTCCTGATGGGTTGCGGAGAGGGCTTTGCCGAGCTGGAGCTGGAAGTCGAAGCGGTTTGGCTGGGCGGCGGCGGCGAGGGTGAGGGGGGAGATGGCGTCAGCGGGCTGGTTGAGGGCGAGGAGAGCGGTGCCGAGGTGATATTGGGCGGTGGCGAGGGTGGGGTCGGAGGCGACGGCGCGCTGGAAGTAGGGGAGGGCGGTGTCGATGTGGCCGGACTGAGCGATGAGGGTGCCGAGCGCGTCGTTGAGGGGAGCAGAGTTGGGGGTGAGGGCGAGGGCGGAGGTGAGCTGCTGCTGTGCGGCTGTGGTGTCGCCG
The DNA here is from genome assembly GCA_019351975.1 of Acidobacteriota bacterium. Taxonomy (GTDB): domain Bacteria; phylum Acidobacteriota; class Terriglobia; order Terriglobales; family Acidobacteriaceae; genus Granulicella. Next base: position 12,918 of record JABBOG010000073.1, on the reverse strand, counting down.
GTGGCGGCGAGGGCGGTGGCGTAGGCGAGGGTGTCGGCGTTGGAGAGAGTGGCGGGATTGGTGGGGGTGAGGGCGGAGCGGAACAGTTGGACAGCCGCAGCGTAGTTGCCGAGGGCGAGCTGCTGGCGGGCGAGGGTGAGGGGGGATGGGGCGGCGTAGGGAGCGTTGAGCTGAAGGGTGGTCGCGGGCTGTTGCGCGATGAGGCGCGGCGCGGCTTGGGCGATGAGACGCGGCGCGGCAAGGGCGAGGAGCGCTGCGGATTGCAGGAGGATCAGGGCGCGGTGTGGGTGGTGGGTCTGGCCCATGGTTGAGCGGCTACTTGTTTGCCTTTGGTGGTGTGCCGGAGGCGGCGAGGGTGATGTAGTCGCGACCGAGGTAGAGGCGATAGGCGTTGGGGTTGGAGGGGTCGGGAAGGATTTGCAGGGGGGTGGGGCGATGAAGTTGATCGTCGCGCGTCGAGCTGGTGTGAGCTACCTCGTCACCGGCGATATTCATAACCAGCACGCGGTTGCCCGCGACGAAACCAAAACCGTAGGCACCGGGAGCGAGCGTCTGGCTGCCGAAGATGAGGGGCAGCTCGGTGAGGAGGTAGGCCTGATAGCGCTGCGCGACGGCGGAGGAGTAGCCGGAGGTGTCAACCATGGCCATGATGGCGATCCTGCCGCCGGGAAAGCGGATACCGGCGGAGTTGCGGCCCTGGGTGGGAGCGCTTTGGCCAGCGTAGAAGACGGAGCTGGGCATGATGGTGGCGGACTGTGTGCGGTCGAGGATGCCGGGGGCGGCGGAGTGCTGCGCTGAGGGCGTGGCGGATTGGGCGAGGGCGCGCGGTGTGGGAGCGGCGGCGAATCCGGCGGCGAGGGCGACGAGGAGAGCGTAGCGCAGCGTGCAAACGAGTGGTTTCATGGCGTGCCTCATCATACGGAGGTGGCTGGTGTGGTTGCAAGGTGGCAGATGATGATTCAACCGAATGATGGAGGCGCGGAGGATGCGTCGAGGTGGGAGTTGTGGGGATAGAATGGGGCGGATTGAGCGAGGTGCTTATGGTGATTGCGACGGTTCGGCGGATGGTTCTGGTGGGGGTGATGGTGGCTGGCGTGGCACAGGGGGCGGTTGCGCAGGAGGGTGCGGCGGCGCTGCATCCAGTGGATGCGTTTGCGATGCGGGACGATGGGCCGGTGCTGCGGCAGGCGGTGCAGGCGGGGGAGCCGTTTACGGTGGCGGGGACGCAGGGTGTGGTGCTGGGGCAGCAGCAGGGGACGTTCGAAGCGTGGATGCTGCCGGTGAAGCTGCTGAGCCACATGACGATTGAGGCGGATGTGCAGGGGTATGACGTGCCGATCGATGTGAACTCGATGGCGCGGGAGATTGAGGTGCGGCCTGACCGGACGACGATTACGTACTCGCATCTTGCGTTTACGCTGCGGCAGACGATGTTTGCGACGGAGGGCGGAGCGGAGGGGACGGGAGCGGTGGTGCTGTTCCAGATGGATTCGCTGCACCCGGTGGACCTGGTGTTTCGGTTTACGGCGGAGATGCGGGAGATGTGGCCGGAGCCGAACTTTGGGGTGCCGTCGCCGGAGTGGGTGAAGCAGGGGGATAGCGGGTTGTATGTGCTGCATACGGATTTTCCGACGCTGGCGGGAGCGGTGGCGATCCCGGGAGCGACGCACGGGATCATGGCACCGTACCAGGAGCGGCCGGCGGTGTATCCGCTGGAGTTTCATCTGCATATCGATCCGAAGGACAAGGGGAGGGTGTATCCGTTGCTGATGGCGGTGGGGCGGACGAAGGAGACGGCGACGAACGCGGTGCTGGAGCAGAAGCTGCGAGCGATGGATGAGACGCTGCCGGAGATGTATGCGAAGGAGGCGGCGCGGTATGCGGAGCAGGAGAAGACGCTGACCTCGCTTAAGACGCCGGACGCGGCGCTGGATGCGGACTTCGGGTGGGCGGAGACGTCGATTGGGCAGCTGCGGGCGAAGGCGCAGCCGAGTGGGGAGATTGCTTTGGTGGCGGGGTACTATGCTTCGGGGGATTCGGCGCGGCCGGGCTTTGGGTGGTTCTTTGGGCGGGACTCGCTGTTTACGCTGTATGCGGTGGACAGCTATGGGGACTTTGAGCTGTCGCGCGAGGAGCTGGAGTTTCTGATGAAGCGGCAGCGCGAGGACGGGAAGATGATGCATGAGTACTCGCAGACGGCGGCGTATGTGGATTGGAAGGCTCTGCCGTATGAGTATGCCGCGGCGGATGCGACACCGCTGTTTTTGACGGCGATGATGGATTATGTGCGGAGCAGCGGGGATGTGGCGTTCTTGCGGAAGCATCGCGCGGAGGTGATGAAGGCGTGGGCGTTTGAGACCGGGCACGCGGGGAAGGACGGGATCTACAACAATGCGCAGGGAACGGGATGGGTGGAGAGCTGGCCGGGCGGGATGCCGCACGAGGAGATTTATCTGGCGCTGCTGGATGAGCAGGCGTCGGCGGCGATGGGCGAGCTGGGAGGGTTGATGGGGGACGACGCGGTGGCGGGGCAGGCGAAGGAACGCTCGGGGCGGCTGCATGCGACGATTGAGCGCGAGTATTACAGGCCGGATGCGAAGACGTATGCGTTCAGCAGGAATGAAGATGGGACGCTGGATACGACGGCGACGGTGTATCCGGCGATCGCGTGGTGGGACGGAGGGAAGGGGTTGGAGCATCCGGGGGCGAGCCTGAGGGCGTGGGCGTCGCATGATTTTGCGACGGACTGGGGGCTGCGGGATCTGGCGTCGACGGACAAGTATTTTGATTCGATGAGCTATCACCAGGGGTCGGTGTGGCCGCTGTTTACGGGTTGGGAGTCGGTGGCGGAGTACCGGGCGGGGCATGCGCTGGCGGGATACCAGACGGCGATGCAGAATGTGGAGCTGACGGATGCGCAGGACATTGGGGCGGTGACGGAGCTGCTGTCGGGGGAGTTTTATGCGCCGTTTGGGAGGAGTACGAGCCACCAGTTGTGGTCGTCGGCGATGGTGGTGACGCCGGTGATGCGGGGGCTGTTTGGGATCGATGTGGATGGGCTGAAGCATGTGGTGAGCGTGACGCCGAGGCTGCCGGCGCAGTGGGATGGGGCGGAGGTGGATCGGGTGCGGGTGGGCGAGTCGGTGGTGAATGTGACGTACAAGCGCGAGGGGATGGTGATGGTGGTGGGGTTGGTGCAGGTGTCGGGTGAGGCGGTGCGTTTTGCGGGGGGTGGGACGGTGCTGCGGGTGCCGCTGCCTGCGGTGGAGGTGGGGATTGGGCGCGGGTTGCCGCTGCCGGGCGCGAGGACAACGCAGATGAAGGTGCTGGATGAGGCGGTGGATGGTCGGTCGCTGCGGCTGGAGATGGAGGGGATGGCGGGGACGGAGAGCGTGCTGGAGGTGCGGCGGAATGATGCGGGTGTGAAGGTGACGGCGGAGGGCGGGGTGGTCGCGGGGGATGCGCTGCGGGTGAAGTTTGGGGCGGGGAGTGGGTATGTGACGCAGGTGGTGGTGTTGCGGTGGTAGCGGGTGGAAATCCTCTGGGGGAGGTCGCGTGCGTATGGAGCTTTTGGGTTGAAAGGGCTGGAAGGAATGGGGCGGATGAAGGGTGTCGGGGTCCTTCGACTGCGCGATTGCAGAGGCCGCAATCGCTTCGCTCAGGATGACAGAGTTTGGGTGGTGTCTGGCTAAGGATGACGGGGTTTGGGCGGTGTTGCGGTGGTAGCGGGTGGGGTATGGACTCCCATGTCTCAGAGGCGAGACATGGGGCGCAAGGCAAGAGCAAAAGCAGATTCCCTGCGGGAATGACAGAAAGAAAGGCAAGAGCAAAAGCAGATTCCCTGCGGGGATGACAGAGAGAAAGGCAAGAGCAAAAGCAGCGGGTGGCTGCGCAGGCGATGGCGCTAGAGGGTTTCGGCGACGGTTTGGGGTTCGCCGGGGTTGACGAAGTCGAGTTCGGCGGGGTGGGCGTCGCCGTCGACGACGGGGAGGGATGGAAGTTTGGAGGTGTGGCCGGCTTCGTGGACGACGGCGGCGACGTGGTCGAGGACCTCGTCGATGGTCATGGTATAGATCTCGCGGCCGTTGTCGTAGCCGTTTTCGATGGACTGCTTGAGGAAGCGACCGGCGGCCTGGGCGGCGAGGTAGTCGGTGATGACTTTGCCGTTGCGGCGCTTCTGCTCGATCCAGGCGAGGTTGGGCATGGCGATCCAGAGGGGTTTGCCGTTGACGGCGAAGCGGATGTCGGTGGCGTCGGCGTGGCGGGTGGCGATGGCGACGATGGTGCCCTTCCAGACGCAGTGGATGGGTTCGGAGGTCCAGCGATCAATCGCTACGAAGTCTTCATACATGGCTTCTTCAGGGTAGATGGATGGGAGGTGGGATGCAAGGGGGAGGATTTGATGGAAATTCGCGGGTGGTACAAGGGGCGGTGATTTATTCTGGTAGCGAAGGTTTTCCCTGCAAATTGTTTTGACGTACAGATGTGGTTCAGGATGTGGAGGAGTTTTAATGCGTACATCGATGATGTGGTTGCTTTGCTTATTGGGGGTTGTGGCGGTGGGGCAGGCTCAGAGTGCCTCCAAGCCGGACGCCAAGAAGGCAGGCGCCGATGTGCTGGTGTTTGCGAACGGCGACCAGTTGACGGGCAAGCTGCAAAGCGTGACGGCAGGGAATGTCGTGTTTGCGAGCGATATGGCGGGGACGCTGACGATTTCGGTGGACAAGGTGAAGGAGTTGCGGTCGGGAGCGCAGTTTGCGCTGCTGCGCAAGGGTGAGCGCATCGGGAAGAAGCATGTGCCGATAGGGACGGTGGATGTGGCGGCGGGGAATTTGACGGTTACGCCGGAGGCTGGAGGTGCGGCGGAGACGGTTCCGGCGGCGGATGTGAACTACCTTGTGGCGGCGGCGGAGTTTGAGAAGCAGATCAGCCAGAAGGCCGGATTTCTGAATGGGTGGGGGGGGACGCTGACGGGCGGGGCGAACATTGCGCGCTCGACGACGACTGCGACGACGCTGAATGCGGGCATAGCGCTGATGCGGGAGATACCTACCGTGCCGTGGATGCCGGCGCGAAACAGGACAACGTTCAATTTGACCGAGAGCTATGGGCGGCTCTCGACACCGGCGATCCCTCCGACGATTCCAGCAACGCCGCCGAGCGTGGTGCTGAATAGTATCTTTCATGCCGATGCGGAGAGGGATGAGTATTTCACGCAGACGGTGTATGCGCTGGCGCAGACTTCGTTCGACCATAACTATGCGCAGGGGTTACAGCTTCAGCAGGTGTATGGCGGCGGAATCGGATGGACGGCGATCAAGACTGCGACCCAGGAGCTGAACTTCAAAGCGGACGCGCAGTATGAGAAGCAGAAGTACATCACGACGCCGGTGAATGGAGCGACGGTGGCGTATACGACGCCGACGGTGAACCTGATCGGATCGACGTTTTTTGAGGGGTATCACCGGACGCTGCCGAGGAAGATGATCTTTGACGAATCGTTGAATCTGCTGCCGGCGTGGAATGTGCTGGCGGATTATTCGGCGAATGCGACGGCAACGTTGACGATGCCGGTGTTCAAGCGGCTGAGCGCGAATGTTACGGTGACGGACAGCTATCTGGGGGATCCGGCGCGATACTTCCAGAAGAATTCGTTTCAGTTCATTACGGGTGTGACGTACACGCTGCCGTAGACGGGTTATAAGGCGGCCGGGATGTTCTAATGGAGAGATACGAGCGTAGCGGTCGTGAGTGAAGCTGAGGGAGTCCGGATTTGATGTGTGATGTGCGTAAGTTCGCAGTGCGTATGGTTGTGGCCGGGTTGACGGTTGGTGTGCTTGCCGGTGGCATGGCGACGGCGCAGACGAAGAAGCAGAAAAAAGACGAGTTGCATGTGCATCGCGAGACGAATGCGACGCGGTTGGCGAGGATCCGCAAGACGATTGCGGATACGTACTCGAACAAGTATGAGGTGATTGGCGGCGGCGGGTTCCTGCGTTTCCGCAATGGAGAGTACACGCAGAGGAACGATGAAGTCACGTGGGCTGCGGCCTTCAACGACTACCTGACCAAGAAGCTGGCGGTGGTGGGAGATGCGCGGGGCTCGTTTGGTCGTGGGCACCAGCAGATGCCGTTGTTCTATCCGCAGATTGCGCGGCCGCAGATCAACGAGTACACGTTTATGGGTGGAGCCAGCTACAGGTTCTATGCCGAGGAGAAGTGGGCGTTGAGCGCGCAGGGACTGGTGGGAGCGGGATGGGGCCTGTTCTCGGGCGGCGCGAAGGGCTTGACGGGACCTCAGGTTGGGATGTGGCAGGATGGAATTCGACCGGCGTTCTCTGTGGGTGTAAGTGCGGATTACAACCTGTATCCGAATCTGGCGGTGCGGTTTACGCCGACGTATGTGGGAACCGACTTCACAAGTGTGCAGACGTATGTACAGACCAGCACGAATGGAGTGGTTCACTATAACGGAGGGAATTCGAGTTCGATCCAGAACAATCTGGGGTTTAACATTGGAGTTGTGTACCGGTTTGGACACAGGTAAGTGCGTTCTGGTTCTTGATCGGGATGGATAGGGTTATCGGACCTTGAAGGTTGAGAGGTAGGGTACGGATATGTCCAAAGGCTGGGAATCGAAGAGCGTGGAAGAGCAGCAGGCGGCGGCTTCGGCACCGAAGGCGTCAAGCACGGAGCGTACACCCGAGATGGCGCGAGCGGAGGCGGAGCGGAAGCGGCGGGTGCAGGGACTGGAGATGCAGCGGGAGCGGGTGCTCTCGGAGCGGACTTCGAGCCCGCATCGGAGGAGTGCGCTGGAGCTGGCGCTGGCGACGATCGAGTATGAGCTGGAGCAGCTTGGGTGGTCGATTAAGCTGTAGGCTGGCGGTCAGCTTTTGCGGGTGATGACGAAGGCGTTGGCCTGCGCGGTGGGGGTGAGCAGGACGGTCTGGATATTGACGTGGGGCGGGCGCGTGGCGGACCAGAGGATGGCATCGGCGATGTCTTCGGGTTGGAGTGGGTCGATGTTCTCGTAGGTCTTGGCGGCGCGTTGTTCGTCGCCGCGGAAGCGGATTTTGCTGAAGTCGGTTTGCACCATACCGGGGTCGATAGAGGTGACGCGAACGGCGGTGCCGTTGAGGTCGATGCGGAGGCCGTCGGAGATGAAGCGCTCGGCAGCCTTGGAGGCGCAGTAGACGCTGCCGTTGGGGTAGGCGGCGTGGCCGGCGATGGATCCGAGGTTGATGATGTGGCCGTGGTTGCGCTCGACCATGCCGGGAACGATGGCGCGGGTGACGTAGAGCAGCCCCTTGACGTTGGTGTCAATCATCTCCTCCCAGTTGTCGATGTCGTCGTCGTAGAGCTTGGTGAGGCCGCGGCTGAGGCCGGCGTTGTTGACGAGGATGTCGATGGAGCGCCAGGCTTCGGGGAGATTGGCGAGGGTGGTGTGGACGGCGTCACGATTGCGGACGTCGAGTGCGACGTTGAAGATGTCGGGGGATCCGGCGTCTCGGAGTTCGGCTTCCATGGCCTGAAGGCGATCGAGTCGGCGGGCGCAGAGGAGGAGTTTTGCGCCGTGGCGGGCGAACTCCATGGCGGTTGCGGCACCGATGCCGGAGCTCGCGCCGGTGATGCATACGATCTTATTTTTGAGAGAGATGCTCATGGTTCCTCGGTGGTGCTGGAGTAGTTTCCGTGCGTACTCGCTTATGTTATGGTGCCACAAAGTACGACGGCCGCGATGTGCATCGCGGCCGTCGTGGTGGTTGGTGTGGCGTTACTGCGGGTTGGATGTGCCGGTGGCAGCAGGCGTGCTGGTGTTGCCTGGCGTGCTGTTTGAGCTATCAGGGGTGGAGGATTGTGGGGCAGCGGACTGGCTATCCGACGGGCCGACGGTTTTGACGCCGATGGCATCGCCGGAGACGATCATATCGACGCGGCGGTTCTGAGCGCGGCCTGCGGCTGTGTCGTTGGGAGCAACAAAGTCGGTTGCGCCGTAGCCCTTTGCCGTGACGTTATCCTGCGGGACGCCGTTCTGGGTGAGGAAGTTGCGAACGGTGTCGGCGCGGTTTTCGCTGAGGGTCTGGTTGTAGGCGGGAGCGCCGGTGGAGTCGGTGTAGCCTTCGACCTGAACCTTGAGGCCGGGGTAGAGTTCGAGGATGGTTGCGACCTTGGCGAGCGAGACCTGCGTGGCTGGCTTGAGGTCGTACTTGTTGGTGGCGAAGAGGACGTCACTCATGTGAATGACGAGGCCGCGCGGGGTTTCGGTGGTTTGCAGGACGGCGCTGAGCTGCTTGAGGAGCCGCTCGCGGAGGGCCTGCTCACTGGCAGCACTTTCGGCTGCGCGCTGGTTGGCCTGGTTGGCCTGAGCGCGGGCGTTTGCAGCCTGAGCTTCAGCCTGTGCCTGCTGGGCCTGCGCCTGTGCGGCAGCGGCTGCTGCTGCATCGGCCTGGGCCTGCGATTGAGCTGCCTGCGCCTGGGATTGGGCCGCCTGGAGCTGCGACTGCATGGCCTGCTGCTGGGCGGCTATCTTGGCGTCCTGCTGCTGCTGCTGGCGCTCTTCTGCCTGCTTGCGAAGGGTGACGAGGCGAGCGTCTTCGGCGCGCTGCACGGCTTCGCGGGCGTAGGTGAACTCCATCTTGATGTCGCGGTGCTTGGAGGACTGAATGTTCTGGGCATTGGTGATGTCGTTGGCGACCTCGTGCATGATCTCGGGGGCGTATTTGTCGGCGCCAGTGTTGCGGGCGATGCGCTGGGCGTTATAGGCCTCGTAGAGGGCGAGGGGTGCGTGCTCGCGGTCGGTGATGGGGTTGGGGATGGTCTGCGCGCTGGCGTTGGTCGCAGCGTAGAGGCCACGGGGGAGGAGTTGATAGTGGATGTTGACGTGCTGCAGGACGCCGGCGGTCTTATCGGTGAAGACGTTTTGCATGACGACGACATCGCTGGGCTGGGTGACGGCAAAGTAAGGCTCGGCGGTGACGATCATACCGAAGGCCTGGAAGCCGGTGGTGACGTCGAGGCTTGCGCGGTTGCCGGCGAGCTCGAGCTCACCGAGATTCTGGGGGCGGCCGTCGGAGGAGATGGCCCAGAGGACGTAGGTCAGGTACTCGGGACCGAAGCCGTTGGCGGGGGTGAGGCCGTCGAAGCGCGCTGAGATGGAGGTCTTCCCGGTGAGGGAGCTGACTTTGGCCTCGCCTTTGGCGGAGGGCATGAGGCTGGTGCCCTTGAAGCCGATCTCGGTGCTCTTGTGATTCACGTAGTTGACGGCATCGAGATCCCGCTGGACGACGTTGACGTGGTAGATGTAGATGCCGTTAGGGCCCTTGGTGATCTCACCGTTGGAGTTCTGGTCGGAGGATCCTGCGGTGGGGTTGGGTTCCTGAGCCGCTGTTGCGAGGGTGATGCCGCCGAGTAACGCGATCATAGGTACGGCGATGGCTACTTTTTTCTTCCACGTTCCAAACATTCGTTAGATCTCCTGAACAATGTGCCGCGGCTTTAGGACGCGCGGCTTCGCCAAACCAAAGTCGATGATATGGCGTTCATCTTAGTCGGATGTGCTGTAGCGGATAAAAGGTGCACCGAAGGTCCGGAATAGGACATTTGTTTGCGGAGATGTAACGGTACGGGGTGGTTGCATCAGACTTGGGAGAAGATTGCACTCGCGTGGAAGCTACTGAGACTATGTGACTTTGTTGGAGACTTCCGGCGGTGGAGGATCGTACTACCTATAATCGAGCTGCTGAGGGTGATGACGCGTGAGCGAGACGATTGTTGCGATAACAGGGCTGCGCAAGGTGTATGGCGGCAAGAATCCGGTGACGGCGGTGGATGGGATCGACCTGCGGGTTCCGGCGGGGACGATCTATGGGCTGCTGGGGCCGAATGGGGCGGGAAAGACGACGACGATATCGATTGCGACGACGCGGGCGATACCGACGGCTGGGTCGGTGAGGATTGCGGGGGTGGATGTGGTGGCGCAGCCGGCGCTGGCGCGGCAGTCGATTGGTGTGGTGCCGCAGTACAACACGCTGGACCGGTCGTGCACGGTGGCGGAGAATATTTATTTTCACTGCCGGTATTTTGGGATGAACAAGGGTGAGGCGGAGGGCAGGACGGCGAGGCTGCTGGAGCAGTTTCGGCTGAGCGACCGGGCGAAGGCGTATCCGCAGGCGCTGAGTGGAGGTCTGGCGCAGCGGCTGCAGATTGCGCGGGCGATTGCGCACAAGCCGAAGGTGCTGTTTCTGGATGAGCCGAGTGCAGGACTGGATCCGCAGAGCAGGATTGCGATGTGGGATGCGGTGCAGGCGCTGCGGGGGGAGGGGATAACGGTGGTGTTGACGACCCACTACATGGAAGAGGCCGATGAGCTGTGCGACCGGCTGGCGATCATCGACCACGGCAAGATTCTGATCGAGGATACGCCGGCGGCGCTGAAGGCGAGCGTGGGCGGAGACAAGATCTACGACCTGCGGATGCGGGATGCGGATGCACGGGAGAAGCTTGAGGAGCGGCTGCGGGCGGTGGAGGGTGTAACGGGTGTGGAGGCGATTCCGGGTGGGATACGGGTGCTGGCGCGGGCGCAGGATGGGCTGCTGGCGCGAGTGGTGATGACGGCCAATGAGTGTGGACTGCAGGATGTCACAACGACGGAGCCGAGCCTGGAGACCGTGTTTATACGGATGACGGGACGGGAGTTGCGGGAGTAGCGTTTTTAGGGATTAGGGATTAGGGATTAGGGATTAGGGATTAGGGATTGAGGATTGAGGATTGAGGATTGAGGATTGAGGATTGAGGATTGAGGTGGATGTGATGAAGAGTGAGCAGCGGTGGGGGATCTATTCGCGGGCGTTTCTGGGGTTGATGCGGCGTGATCTGCGCGTGCTGAGCCGGGAGCTGGTGCCGTTTCTGGTGCGGGTAGCGATGAATCCGCTGCTGTTTTTGTTTGTGTTTACGTATGTGATGCCGCATATGAGCGGTGGTGCGAAGATGAGTCCGGTGGCGGGGATGGCGGCGGCGGGTGGCGGTGGCGGGTTTGGGACGGTGCTGCTGCCGGGGTTGATGGCGGTGGCGATTATGTTTTCGGGGATTGCGGCGGTGGCGCTGCCGCTGGCGCAGGAGTTTGGGATTACGCGCGAGATCGATGACCGGGTGATGTGCCCGCTGCCGATTGCAGCGGTGGCGATGGAGAAGATTGTGTTCTCGGCGATCCAGAGCGTGATTGCGGCGGCGCTGGTGTTTCCGCTGGCGTATTATGTGCCGAGCACGCCGGTGCTGGCGCATGTGTCGAGCTGGTGGCTGCTGATTGCGGTGCTGGTGCTGGCGAGCCTGGTGGCGGGTGCGCTGGGGTTGACGATTGGGACCAGCGTGCAGCCGAAGCAGATTGGGTTGATCTTTGGTGTGGTGGTGGTGCCGATTACGTTTCTGGGGTGTGTGTACTATCCGTGGGCTGCGCTGGGGCATATACGGTGGCTGCAGTGGGGAGTGCTGGTGAATCCGATTGTGTATATGAGCGAGGGGCTGCGGGCGGCGCTGACGCCGTCGATGGGACATATGCCAGAGGCGCTGATTCTGGCGATGCTGGTGTTCTTTCTGGTGCTGCTGACGTGGGTGGGGATGAAGGGGTTTGCGCGGCGGGTGTTGAGTTAGGGCGACTCTGATTAAGTCTGAAGCATCCCTCAGCGGCTAAAGCCGCAATGCAAGCAAGGGGGTTAACGTACGAGCTAAAGCTCGTACCCTTCAAAACAGGGAATTAACTCGTACCCTTCAAAACAGGGAATCAACTCGTACCCTTCAAAACAGGGACTCAATCAGAGCTTGCTTCGATTGACTACATCGGGCTGGGCTTACTCGGCGGCGTAGGTGTGGAGGGGCGCGATGGGTTGGGTGGTGGTGGCGTGTTTGAGTTTGCGGGTGAGGTCGGCGGCGATGAGGTCGCCGTGGAAGCGGCCGTTTTCGATGAAGATTTCGTTGGTGCGTTCGCCGGCGACGACGACGCCGGCGAGGTAGATGCCGGGGACGTTGGATTCGAGGGTGGCAGGATCGCAGATGGGGCAGCGGTCGTTGTCGGCGTCGAGGTGGATGCCGAGGGACTCGATGAAGGCGAAGTCGGGGTGGTAGCCGGTGAGGGCGAAGACGAACTGGTTGGGGATGACTTTGGGGCCGCCGGGGGTGAGGAGGGTGACGGCGTCTTCGGTGATGTCGCTGACGGTGGTATTGAAGTGGGCGGCGATCTCGCCGTTTTTGATGCGATTTTCGATGTCGGGCTTGATCCAGTATTTGATGTGGCGGTGGAGGGCTGCGCCGCGGTGGACGAGGGTGACGCGGGCGCCGTGACGCCAGAGGTCGAGTGCGGCGATGGCGGCGGAGTTTTTGCCGCCGATGACGAGAACGTCCTGGGCGAAGTAGGGGTGGGGTTCGTGGTAGTAGTGCTTGACTTTGGGGAGGTCTTCGCCGGGGATGTCGAGGTAGTTGGGGAGATCGTAGTAGCCGGTGGAGACGATGAGCTTGCGGGAGCGGTGATGGAGATGGCGGCCGAACTTGTCGGTGATGTGGACGGTGAAGTCGCCATCGGAGCCGGAGATGCTGTCGACGTTTTCGTATTGGCGGATGTCGAGGCTGTAGTGCTGGGAGACCTTGCGGTAGTACTCGAGGGCTTCGGCGCGTGTGGGTTTCTGGTTGGGGGAGCTGAAGGGCATGTTGCCGATTTCGAGGAGTTCGGGGGTGGTGAAGAAGGTCATGTGAGCGGGGTAGTGGAAGAGGGAGTTGGTGAGGCAGCCCTTATCGACGAGGATGACTGAGCAGCCGGCGTTTTTGGCGGCGATGGCGCAGGCGAGGCCGGTGGGGCCGGCTCCGATGACGAGGACGTCGTGGATGGCTTCGTGGTCTGCTTCGTGGGGGATGGGTTCGCTCATAGGTTCC
>JABBOG010000072.1 GCA_019351975.1 Acidobacteriota bacterium | reverse complement strand
TGCCGGGTCCTACGCGACGTATTCCCGCCAACCCCGCCAGGTCCGGAAGGAAGCAACGGTAACGGGTCGATACGGGCGCAGTAGGGAAACCCGGCATACTCCTTCCCCCTTAATTCCACTCTCACACCTGGCCCAATTCACCCTCAGCGCTCCCCCATCATTCGCGATAAGATGCATAGTGCTGCACCTTGTTACGAGGAGGTTGTCGTTTGAGTCTGTCGTTGAAGCCCCGGAACCCCGTCCGCGCCAAAATCTCCGCCGTCGGTTCCTTCGTCCCACCCCGCCTGCTCACCAACGCTGACCTCGAAAAAATGGTCACCACCAACGACCAGTGGATCACCGAACGCACCGGCATCCGCGAACGCCATATCGTAGACCAGGGCACCGCCACCAGCGATCTCGCCGCCGAGGCTGCACGCAACTGCCTCGCCCACCGCAACATCCCCGCCGATACCCTCGACGCCATCCTCGTCGCCACCGTTACCCCCGACATGTTCTTCCCCGCCACCGCCTGCCTCGTCCAAACCAAGATCGGTGCCGCCGGAGCCTGGGGCTTCGATCTCTCCGCCGCCTGCTCCGGCTTCATCTACACCCTCCAGGTCGGGGCCAAGCTCATCGAGTCCGGTGCTCACAAGCGCGTCATGGTCATCGGTGCCGACGTCATGAGCTCCATCCTCGACTACACCGACCGCTCCACCTGCATCCTCTTCGGCGACGGCGCCGGTGCCGTCCTCCTCGAAGCCGCCGAACCCGACGAAATCGGCCTCGTCGACTTCATCCACGAAATCGACGGCTCCGGTGCCTCAGCCCTCTACATGCCCGGCGGTGGAAGCCTCCATCCCTCCACCCCCGAAACCATCGCCGCCAAGATGCACTTCGTTCATCAGGAAGGCGGAGCCGTCTTCAAGGTCGCCGTCCGCAAGATGGCCGAGCTCAGCGAAGCGCTTCTCACCCGCAACGGCCTCACCGCCGCCGATATCGACCTCTTCATCCCCCATCAGGCCAACAAACGCATCATCCTCGCCACAGCCGAGCGCCTCGGCATGCCCGAAGAGAAGATCGTCATCAACATCGGCCAGTACGGCAACACCACCGGCGGAACCATCCCCCTCGCCATGGACACCGCCCTCTCCGAAGGCCGCCTCAAAAAAGGCATGACCATCCTCCTCGCCTCCTTCGGCGGCGGCTACACCGTCGGCGCAACCCTCCTCCGCTGGGAGTTCTAATCCACACCACACCACCCTAATCCCTAATCCCTAATCCCTAATCCCTAATCCCTAACCCCTAACCCCTAACCCCTAACCCCTAACCCCTATCCAATGATCATCGCCGCCATCCGCTCCGGCACCGACCCCGCCGCCCCGCTCCCTCCAGCCACCTTCCATCGCTGGCTCGAAGACCCCATCTACTGCCCCAAATGCGAAGCCACCTACATGCTCGTCGCCGGCTACGACGACGCCATCTCCCGCCACTTCGCCAACGACTCCCGCCGCCACCTCCAGATGCTCCGCAAAGCCGTCATGCTCGGCCACACCACCGACCACCGCATCACCCACTTCGAAACCAACGGCGTCGTCGTCACCCCCCATCCCTCCCCCAAACCAACGCCACCCCTCGAATCCCTTCCCTCCGCCTCCAAACACCTGAACTAATCCGCCCCACCCCGCTCCAGACTGCTAAAATAGAGACTCGTGAGCATCTCACCCACCCTCGAAATCCCAGCCCTGGCCTCCGACCTTCAGCCGGTCAAGCCCACCACCGTCGGCTTCATCTCCTTAGGCTGCCCCAAAAACCTCGTCGACTCCGAGGTGATGATGGGCCTGCTCCACCGCGGCGGCGCACAACTCACCCCACGCGCCGAAGACGCCGACATCCTCGTTGTCAACACCTGCTCCTTCATCGACTCCGCCAAGCAGGAGTCCGTGGACACCATCCTCGAAATGGTCCAGCACAAGATCGCCAACGGCGGCCGCGCCCAGAAGCTCATCGTCGCCGGCTGCCTCGTCGAGCGCTACCGCGACGAGATTCGCAAGAACATCCCCGAGGTTGACGCCGTCGTAGGCACCGGCGAGCTCGAAGCCATCCTGGACGCCGCCGGCCTCAACCGCCCCGCCGCCAACTCCCCCTTCGCCATTCTTTCCGCTGAGCAGATCGCCCGCCACGCCTCCTCCGTCAACCAGCACTCCCGCCCGGAGGCGAATAGCCCCCAACTCCGCCATGAATCGTCAGGTGTCCACTCAGAAAGGTTGTCATCCTTCGCCGCAGGCGGAGGACCTGCTTCTTCGTCGGGCGACCCCACAAATCTGTCATCTCGACCGGAGCGCAGCGCAGTGGAGCAATCTACAGTTGCACCCAGCAACGAAATCCGAAACCCCGCCACCCAAAGTCTTCATGCACCCTCGTCCCGCCCCGAAGGCGACCTCCGCGAACAACAAGGCCGCTTCTCCCGCGACGCCTGGGACGGTGCCACCGCCGCCCTTCCCAGCTACCTCTACTCCGACGAGACCCCGCGCATCCTCACCACCCCGCGCTCGTCAGCCTACATCAAAATCGCCGAAGGCTGCGATCACCCCTGCAGCTTCTGCATCATCCCCCAGCTGCGCGGCAAGTTCCGCTCCCGCCCCATCGCCTCCATCGTCGCCGAAGCCAGATCCCTCATCGCCCAGGGCGTCCGCGAGATCACCCTCATCGGCCAGGACACCACCTGCTACGGCGAAGACCTCCCTCTCCAACCATTCACCACCCACGACTTGCCATCCTTCGCCGCAGGCGGAGGACCTGCTTCTTCGCTCGGCAATGATGCTCCGTTGTCCATCACCACGCGAAGCCACTCGCCCAACGCGCGGTCGCGTCGCCCCGAACTCGCCGACCTCCTCGACGCCCTCGCCCCGCTCCCCGGCCTCAAGTGGCTCCGCTTCCTCTACGCCTACCCCAACAAGATCACACCGCGCCTACTCCAAACCATCGCGCGCCACGACACCATCGCCAAGTACCTCGACGTCCCCCTCCAACACGCCTCTACAAACGTCCTCAAGCGCATGCGCCGCGGCGGCACCTCCGCACGCTTCCTTCAGATCATCGACCAGGCTCGCGCCACCATCCCCGGCCTCGTCCTTCGCACCAGCTTCATCGTCGGCTTCCCCGGCGAAACCGACGCCGACTTCGACGAACTTTGCGCCTTCATCACCGCCGCCAGAATCGACTGGCTGGGCGTCTTCTCCTACTCCGACGAAGAGGGTGCCGGAGCCTTCTCGCTCGACGAAAAAGTCCCCAAACGCACCATCGAAGCCCGCCGCCGCAAGCTCATGAAGCTGCAACAAAAGATCAGCAAACAAGCCCGCAAGCAATGGATCGGCCGCGAACTCGACATCCTCGTTGAAGGCGAGTCCGAAGAGACCGAACTCCTCTGGCAGGCCCGCTCCCTCGACCAGGCTCCCGAGATCGACGGCAAAGTCCTCATCAACGACTTCGGCCCCCACGAAACCCTGGTCCCCGGCACCTTCTACCGCGCCCAGATCACCGAGTCCCACGACTACGACGTCGTCGCCCGCATCCTCGAATAACGCATCCTTCGCACCTCCCCCACAACTCCCCCTAACGACAAGAATTGTCATCCTTTGCCAAAGGCGGAGGACCCGCTTCTCCACCCCGATCTCCCCACCCCCACAAGAATTGTCATCCTTCGCCGCAGGCGGAGGATCTGCTTCTCCACCCGCAGCTTCAGCCCTGCGGTATGCTCTCCTTCGAGACGGAACAACTACCAATGTCAGAACTATGGCACCTATTCATCGAGATGACGGTCCCACCGGATGAGTTTCCATTAGGCGAAACCATTGGCTTCATGAACGTCATCACGCTGGCTGACTCGGCCGAAGCTGCACAAGCAAAAATTGAAGCATACTTCGCAACATTCAACTGGCACATCGTTCAAGTTGAGAATTCAACGGTCATCGATCCCAATTTCGTCGCTGATGATGACGAATTTGCTGAAATAATCGAGCGAGCGTACTCACACCCCGATCCAATCATCTGCGGGACTTTTCACAGTTATAAAATCAATTGAGCGTAACCGCCATGACCAAAACCCTCCACTGCCCCATCTGCCGCAAACCCGTCGCCCTCGACCACTCCGAAGTCCCCTTCTGCTCCGAGCGCTGCCGCACCATCGACCTCGGCAAGTGGGCCTCCGGCGACTACAAAATCTCCTCACCCATCCTCGATCCCGACCTCCTCGAAGACCTCGAGCACGCCCACCAGCAGCAACATCCCACCGACGAATCCAAGTGGCGCAACTAACCTCCGGCCCTGCCACGCGTAAAATAGCAAAGTGACGACCACCCCGAAAACCCGCTGGGCATGGCTGCTCTCCACCTTCTTCGGCATCGGATACCTCAAGCCCGGCCCCGGAACCTACGCAGCCTCTGTCACCACGCTTCTCTGGTACGCCGCCGCGCACGCCTATCCCACCACCGGCCTGACCCTCGCTCCGATCACCGCCGCCGTCGCCATCCTCGTCACCCTCATCGGCATCCCCGCGTCCACCATCACCGCCCGCGAGTCCACCCGTAAAGACCCTGGCTTCGTCGTCATCGACGAGGTCGCCGGCCAGCTCTTCGCCCTCATCCTCATGCGCCCCACTCCCGCCCAGGCCATCCTCGCCCTTATTCTCTTCCGCCTCTTCGACATCTGGAAACCCTGGCCTATCCGCCGCCTCGAAGCCCTCCCCGACGGCACCGGCATCATGCTCGACGACGTAGCCGCCGGCGTCCTCGCCCTCATCGTTGGCCTCATCATCACCCGCCTCCTCCACATCTAAACGAGACCGCGCTCGCTCCTCCGTTTGCATCTCCTCGTCCCCCGGCATACCCTAACGCAAGATGCCTCTTCTCCATTCCGCCCGTCCCGAAGCCCCGCACCTCGACCGCCTCATCCCCCTCGCTGCCATCCCCGGCGGCACCCTCGAAGTCCTCGGCACCAGACTCCTCGCCCACACCAACGACGGCCCGCAGGCACCCACCGCCTTCTTCGGCGAAACCCCCGCCAACCTCAACCTCGCCCGCCCCACCCGCGCCCTCGTTCGCGTTCCCTCCGGTGCCATCTCCTCCGAGCTCGTTCTTCACTGCAACGGCCTTGCCAGCAACGCCCTCTACGCCAGCATTGGCGTCCCCATGATCGAAGACCTCCACATGGTCTCCAATCCCGCCGTCGACGCCGACGGCAACCTCTTCGCCATGGTCTCCGGTCCCCGCGGCGAGCAGGTTCCCGTCTCCATCTTTCGCATGGCCCGCGACCTCCAGGTCTCAGCCTTCGTTCGCGAGCTCATGAACGTCTCTGCCCTCGCCTTTGGCCCCGACGGCAATCTGTACGCCAGCTCACGCTCCGGAGGCACCATCTATCGCATCACTCCCGCCGGTGCCATCTCCACCTTCGCCGACGGCATGGGCATCGCCACGGGCATCGCCTTCGACCGCGACGGCAACCTCTTCGTCGGAGATCGCTCCGGCACCATCTTCAAGATCAGCCCCAGCGCCAGGTCTGCCCCTGACACACCCGGCACACACCTCAGCCGCAGCGGCGAAATCTTCGTCTTCGCCACTCTCGAACCCTCAGTCGCCTTCTACCACCTCTGCTTCCGCGCCGATGGCGTCCTCATGGTCACCGCCCCCACCACCAGTTCCAACCAGCCCATCTACGCCATCGCTCCAGACGGCACCACAACCGTCTACTTCCGTGGCCTCGGCCGCCCGCAGGGCATGGCCTTCGACATCGACGGCAACCTGTACGTCGCCGCCTCCCTTCACGGCCACCGCGGCATCGTCCGCATCACCCACTCCGCCACCAACCCCACCGCTGAACTCGTTGTCGCCGGTAACGATCTCGTCGGCCTCTGCTTCCTCGACGACGGCTGCTGCGCCCTCGCCACAAACTCCACCGTCTTCCACGCCGACCTCAACATCCAGGGCCAGCCGCTCGTGCAAACGCCCTGACGTATAGATTCCACGCAGCAAAATGGGCTCTCCGAAGAGAGCCCGCCTGCCTACCGCCCTCTGCTACTTCAGGCCATACACATCCAGTTCACCCTGCGGATTCGCAGTCGTCACCGCATCGTGCCCTGTAGAAATGTAAACCTTCCCGTTTGCCACAATCGGCGATGTGAACTTGATTCCAAACCCAGGAATGTCGGCAGTGTTCGTGCTGCTGTTATAAATCTCGTCGTTCAAATTGTCCGCCGGGTACGCCCGCAGCGTAGCATCCGTCGTCCCCGATTCCTGCAGCGGTATGCCCTGATCGATCACCCACAGGATCCCGTTCGTCGTTCCATTCGCCGACAGAAACGGCGTCGTTCCCTTGGACGACTGTCGCGAACTCTGCGCCGTATACCCAGCCGACGTCAACGTCCCCGAGTACAAAAACTGCCCTACGCCAGCAGGAACATTCGGCAATGTCGGTGACACGCCAACATAGACAGATCCATTGAAGTAAGCAGCCGTCCCAAAGTTTTCATACGAATTCACGTCTGCCGTATGCGTTCCGCTGCTGTCCGTGCACGTCGTCGAGTACGGATTCACAAGCCCTGCCTCGAACCACATCGTCTGCGTTGCACCCGCATCGTTCAACTGCTCCTTGCCCATATTCGCCGTGTTCACGAGATACAGCTTGCCCGTCTTTCCACCCGCCAGCGCCTCCGTGCTTCCCGGAATCAGCAGCAGCCCACCCGAGGCCAGATCCGCATCCGAGCAGTTCATATACCCATACACCTGGGGCGTGAAGTAGTCCAGCAGCTGCAGCTTGGCATTGAACTTCAACACCGAATCCCCAAAGGACGTCTTTCCATCCCACGGTCCATTGCCCGTCGTGATGTACACATTTCCGGCGCTATCCGCAGCAGGTCCACCGCCGCCCATCCACACTCCGCCGGCGCTTGCATACGGCCCTTCGCCGTTCATGTTCGGGCTCGAATTGAACACAGCCGTCTGCGCCAGCGTCGACGCGCTGTACGCCAGCAGCCATCCACTGTGACATCCACCGAAGCCGATATACACATTGCCATTCGCCAGCAACAGCGCTGCCCGCTGCACACACGCCGTCGTCAACGAAACCACGCCGTTCACAGCATCCTCATTCGTTCCAGCTACCGACGCCTGGATGGTCACCGGACCGCCAAACTTCTGCGCTCCCGTCGTAATATCCAGCGCATTTAGACGGAACGTCGGATTGCTTCCCGGCACAGTCTGCGCCGAAACCACATACATCGTATTTGTCGACGCATCAATCACTGGCGTCGACGTCACACCCTGATACGGCTGGATCGGTCCATTCGTCATCGGCGTCTCGCCAGCCTTCAACAACGAAGTCTGCCACAGCGGCGCTCCCGTCCCATAGCTGTCCGCATCGAACGCATACACGCTGTCATGCTCCGTCGCCGCATACAAAACGTTATGCGTAGAGCCATTCACCGTCAGGTTCGACATCAACAATGGCTCGCCATACACATATCCATCCACTGCATACGAGAACAGCTTTCCAAACGTCGCCGGGGTTACGTTCGCCGGCGTAAGAATCTGCTCCGCTGCATTCAGCCCGCTTCGATTCGTGTCCACGTGCCACGTCGTTATATTCGCATTTCCCGGAGCCGCAGGCGTTCCCGATCCCACCGTGAACCCGACATCGGTCTTTGCCGCACCGCCACAGTTGTCCCACTCCTGCACCACCGCCTGCTCCGCACCTGAACCCAAAGGCAGCGACGTGCTCAGCGTTGAACTATTTACCGTGTACACCAGCTTGTTTGCCACGTAGATCCCCATCGCCGCTACGCCCTTGGTGCACGCACTCGTCGCCGTAGCTGCAAAACTCACCGGCGATGTCACCGTTGTTCCACTCGCTGGTGCGCTCACCGCAACCCCAACTTGGTTCGTTACGTTCACCATCACTGACTTCGTAGCGGATCCGCCGCAGTTGTCCCACTCCTGCACCACTGCACTCTGCGCTCCCGGCCCGAGCGGAATCGACGTACTCAATGACGCTCCGTTCGCCTGGTACACAAGCTTGTTCGCCACATAGACTCCCATCGCCGCCACGCCATTCGCGCACGCACTCGTCGCCGTTGCCGCAAAACTCACCGGCGATGTCACCGTGCTCGCGTTCACAGGCGCGCTCACGGTAACTCCCGCAGCCTGATTCGTCACATCCACATTCACAGGCGTTGTGGTCGATCCGCCGCAGTTATCCCACTCCTGCACCACTGTGTACTGCACCCCGGGGCTCAGCGAGACGTTCGTATGCAGCGCAGAAGCATTCACCGTATATGTAAGTTTGTTATCGACGTAAATTCCCATCGCAGCCACACCCGCCGCGCATGTACTTGTCGCCGACGCCACATACGGCACACTGCTCCCCACCCTCGCGCCGTTCGCAGGACTTGTAACTGTTACTGAAGCAAAAACAGGAGCTGTTACCGCCAACAACCCAAAGACTAGAAATCTCAACTGACCCATAATATCTATTAGTGGTTCGGCTACGATAACTGGTTGTATACAGCCCCCTCAGCGTTCCATAACGGCACACTCCTTCCACGAGCCCCGCATCGAATCTCTCAGCTGTATCCCACCGTGCTCCAATCGCGCTACCATCTTGAAACGATATGCTCGCTGAAATCATTGCCGTCGGCTCCGAGATGCTCACACCGCATCGCCAGGACACCAACTCCCTCTACCTCACCTCCGGCCTCAACGATCTCGGCGTCGCCGTCGCCTTCAAAACCATCGTCGGCGACAACCGCCAGCACCTCGCCTCCGCCATCCGCATCGCGCTCTCCCGCGCCGACATCCTCATCCTCTCCGGCGGCCTCGGCCCCACCGAAGACGACCTCACCCGCGAATGCCTCGCCGAAGTCCTCAACCTCAGCCTCGACCCCGACCCCGCTCTCCTCGAATCCCTTCGTCAGCGCTTCGCCGCCCGCAGCATGTCCATGCCGCCCAATAACGCCCGCCAGGCCGAAGTCCTCACCGGTGCCACCGTCCTCCCCAACGCCAACGGCAGCGCCCCCGGCCAGTGGCTCGAAACCACATTCCCCATCTCCGGAACCGCCCAACGCCGCATCGTCATCCTTCTTCCCGGCCCCCCCAAGGAGCTCAAGCCCCTCTTCGACGCCGAGTGCAAACCACGCCTCGCCGCCTCGCTCCCACAAAACCACCTCGCCCGCCGCATCCTCCGCATGGCGCTCATCCCCGAAAGCCAGGTCGACGCCCGCACCGCTCCCATCTACCTGCAGTTTCCCGACGTCGAAACCACCATCCTCGCCGGCCACGCCGAAATCCAGCTCCACTTCCTCTGCATCAAGCCCACCCTCGACGAAGCCCAATCCCGCGTCGACGCCGTCGCCGCCCTTGTCTCCGCCGAAATGAGCGGCCACATCTTCTCCACCAACGGCGACTCCCTCGAACAGGTCGTCCTCGCCGCTCTCGCAGCACGCAATCAAACTCTCTCCCTCGCCGAGAGCTGCACCGGCGGCTGGCTCGGCGAACGCCTCACCTCCGTTCCCAACGCCTCCCGCGTCTTCCTCGGCGGCGTCATCGCCTACACCAATTCCTCCAAGACCCTCCTCGCCGACGTTCCAGCATCCATCCTCGAAGCCCACGGCGCCGTCAGCGAACCCTCCGCCCGCGCCCTCGCAGAAGGCATCCGCCGCCGCACCGCCAGCACCCTCGCCCTCAGCATCACCGGCATCGCCGGCCCCGCCATCCCCTCCGGTCCCGACTCAACCAAGCCCATCGGCCTCGTCTACATCGCCCTCGCCGACCCCCACAACACCGTCGTCAAACAACTCAACATCGCCGGCGACCGCGACCGCATCCGCCTCTGGTCCACCCAGCACGCCCTCGAAACTCTCCGCCAACACCTCTCCCAATAAACCTCGCCCTCCTTCGCCGTTATCCTTCCCATGAACCCGTCATCCTTCCCTAATAACCTTGTCATCCTTCGCCGCAGGCGGAGGACCCGCATCTCTACCCAAATCGCTAACCCCACCTACATTCTCCCCGCCCATACCCCGTCATCCTGAGCGCAGCCGAAGGACCCCGACAGACTCCGCCCGCCCATACCCTCCACCCCTTCCTCACCCCACCCTTCACCCAACCAACCCACAATCCGCGCCGCTGATAAACTCATCCTGACGGCTCTACCGCCTACGCTGCCTATGACGATCTGGCTCTTCACGCTCACGCTGGCCTACCTCCTCGGATCCATCCCGTTCGGCTACCTCCTCGTCCGCTTCTTCCGCAAGCAGGACGTCCGCGCCACCGGCAGCGGCAACATCGGCGCCACCAACGTCGCCCGCTCCGGCGGCAAAGCTCTCGGCCTCCTCACCCTCCTCCTCGACGCCCTCAAAGGTGCCGTCGCCGTTCTCATCGCAGGCCATCTCGCTCCCAACACCCCGCACGGCCCCTCGATCCTCGCCATCGCCGCCGCCGTCGCCGCCGTCATCGGCCACGTCTTCCCCGTCTGGCTGGGCTTCCGCGGCGGCAAAGGCATCGCCACCGCCCTCGGCGTCTTCCTCGCCCTCGTCCCTCTCGTCGCACTCTCCGCGCTCGGCCTCTTCATTCTGGTCGTCGCCGTAACGCGTCTCGTCTCCCTCGGCTCCATCCTCGCTGCCATCTCCATCCCTCTCTTCGCACTCGTGCTCGTCACGCACCGCTCGCCCGCTCTCCTTCTCGGCCTCAGCGTCATCTCGCTGCTCACCATCGTCAAACACCATGCCAACATCGTCCGCCTCCTGCACGGCACCGAAAGCCGCTTCGGAAGCTCCCAACCGCCTCAAAGCAAAAAGAAGGGTTACGCATGAGCCGTATTGCTGTCATCGGTGCCGGCGCCTGGGGAACTGCCCTCACCGTCTCTCTCGCCCGCCGCGGCGACCACAAGCTCACCCTCTGGGCCCACTCCCCCGACCACGCCGCCCAACTCACCGACACCGGCGAAAACACCCGCTACCTCCCCGGCTTCATCCTCCCCGCCGACGTCGCCATCACCGCCGACCTCGCCCGCGCCCTCTCCGGTGCCGACGTCGTCCTCTGCGTCACCCCGTCCCAGGCCTTCCGCTCCGTCATGCAGCAGATCGCCCCCATGCTCACCTCGCGCCAGGTCCTCCTCTCCGCCAGCAAGGGCATCGAAGAAAAAACCTTCCTGCGCATGTCCCAAATCATGTTCGAGTACGCCCCCTCCAACCCCATCGGCACCCTCGGCGGCCCGTCCTTCGCACAGGAGGTCGCCGCCGCCATGCCCACCGCCATCACCCTCGCCATCGAAGACCCCTCCCTCGGCAAATCCCTTCAGGACGCCTTCAGCTCCGCCTCACTCCGCGCCTATCGCAACGAGGACGTCATCGGCACCGAGCTCGGCGGCGCACTTAAAAACGTCATCGCCCTCGCCGCCGGCGTCGTCACCGGCCTCGAATTCGGCAACAACGCCACCTCCGCCCTCATCACCCGCGGCATCGCCGAAATCACCCGCCTCAGCATGGCCTGCGGTGGCCGCCGCGAAACCATGTCCGGCCTCTCCGGCATCGGCGACCTCGTCCTCACCTGCACCGGCGGCCTCTCCCGCAACCGCACCGTAGGCGTCGAACTCGGCAAAGGACGCCGCCTCGACGACATCATCGCCAGCCTCAACGGCAAGGTCGCTGAAGGCGTCCGCACCACCACCGCAGCGCTCGGCCTCGCCCGCCGCTACGGCGTAGAAATGCCCATCACCGAACAGATGGCCGCCGTCTTACACGAGAACAAGCCCCCGCGCGACGCCATCCGAGACCTCATGTCCCGCCCCGGCCGCACCGAATAATCCGACAGCCGTGTTCCCAATCGCCCCTGCAAAACCTCAACTCCCATCGTCCCGCAAAACCCTGGGTGCCCCATCTTCGCGACAGCCTCATCGTCGCTAAGGTGGGCATCGCGCGTTAAGACGCGCGACCGCTCCTGGCCCTCGCCGCCCCAACCCCGTCATCCTGAGCGAAGCGATTGCGCCCTTTGCAATCGCGCAGCCGAAGGACCCCGACGAACCTCGCCCGCCCATACTCCCCACCCCTTTTCCACCTCATTCCTCCTACTCCGCTAAACTAATCTCGATGGCATTCTCAATCTTCGGCAAGCGCGAACCCAAAACCACCGACCCCGTCCAACCAGAGGCCCAACGCCCCGACGCGCCGAAAACCGAACAGCCCCGCGGCCTCTTCGACCGCATGAAGCAGGCGGTCACCCGCACCCGCGAGTCCCTCAATCAATCCCTCAGCTCCATCGCCGCCCTCACCCGCGAAATCGACGTCGCCTCCCTCGACGACCTCGAACTCGCCCTCCTCGCCTCCGACATCGGCTCCAACACCACCAATGACATCCTCACCCGCCTCCGCGACCGCGCCCTCAACCAGGGCATCTCCGACGGCGCACAGCTCAAAACCCTCCTCAAATCCGAGATCCTCCGCATCCTCAATTCCGTGGACAAACCAGTCGCTCATCCCGCCGCGCCCCCCGAAGTCATCATGCTCGTCGGCGTCAACGGCACCGGCAAAACCACCACCAGCGGCAAGCTCGCCGCCCTCTACCGCCGCCCCACGCCCACCCACCCCGACGGTCGCTCCGTCCTCCTCTGCGCCGCCGACACCTTCCGCGCCGCCGCCATCGAGCAGCTCGAAGTCTGGGCCCAGCGCTCCTCCGTCGACCTCATCAAAACCCGTCAGGGCGGCGACCCCTCCGCCGCTCTCTTCGACGCCCTCACCGCTGCCAAAGCCCGCTCCATCTCCGTCCTCCTCGTCGACACCGCCGGCCGCCTCCACACCAAGTCCGACCTCATGAAGGAGCTCGACAAGATGCGCCGCACCGCCGAGCGGCTCGTCCCCGGCTCACCCCACCAGACCCTCCTCGTCATCGACGCCACCACCGGCCAGAACGGCCTCCAGCAAGCCCGCCTCTTCACTGAAGCCGCCCACGTCACCGGCATCGTCCTCACCAAGCTCGACGGCAGCGCCAAAGGCGGCATCGTCGTCGCCATCGCCCACGAACTCGGCCTCCCCGTCCGCTTCGTCGGCATCGGCGAAAAGCTCGAAGACCTCATCCCCTTCGACCCCACCACCTTCACAGACTCCCTCCTCGACTAACTTCCCACTCAACACAGTCATCCCCCTCAAACCTTGTCATCCTGCACCCTCAAACCTTGTCATCCTGCACCCTCAAACCTTGTCATCCTTCGCGAAGCGGAGGACCTGCTTCTTCTTCGCACTGCCCAAACCACCCACCCACCACTGAACCTTGTCATCCTTCGCGAAGCGGAGGACCCGCTTTTTCGCATACTCTGACACCATGCCAACGCACCACCACTACTTCGTCTACATCCTCTCCAGTCGCTCACGCACTCTCTACATCGGTGTCACCAACAATCTCAACCGCCGCATCCACCAACATCGCGAAGGCACCGCAGACAGCTTCACGCGCCAATATCATATTCACCGCCTCGTCTACTTCGAAACTTTCCAGTACGTCGGCAACGCGATCGCCCGTGAAAAATTCCTCAAGCACTTCACCCGCGCAGAAAAGCTGGCCCTCATCAGCGAATCAAACCCCACCTGGGAAGATCTTGCCCCACCAGCAGCCACTACCTGAACCCAAACTTTGTCATCCTTCGCGAAGCGGAGGACCTGCCTTCCCACTCCTCAACCCAGTATCGATGCGTCCCCAACACCGCTGAACTTTGTCATCCTTCGCGAAGCGGAGGACCTGCTTTCCCACTCCTCAGCCCAGTATCGATGCGTCCCCAACACCGCTGAACTTTGTCATCCTTCGCGAAGCGG
>JABBOG010000071.1 GCA_019351975.1 Acidobacteriota bacterium | reverse complement strand
TTGGCCGGGGCGGAATTTGTCTTTGAGGTAGGTGCCGTGGAACCACATGCACTTGACGGTTTCGAGGGCGGGTGGGCGGGGGTTAAGCAGGCCCTGCATGGAGGGGTCGGTGGTGGGAACCCAGGTCTGTGTGGGAATCCAGGTGTCAGAAGCGAGACCTGGGGTGCCTGGATCCTGCGCGGAGGGCGAGGGGAGTGGCTTGGGTGGGGTGATGGCGACGGTCATCTCGAAGATGGGAGCGGAGCGGGTGCGGAGGAGGGAGGTGCCGCGGACTTCGCCGATGAGGGAGGCCATGTCGCCTGGGTGGTAGAGGGAGAGGGGCTTGGGGTGGAGGCGGTCTTCGTAGCGGAAGGGGAGGTGGTAGAGGAGGTCTTCGATGGTGTGGACGCCGCGCTCGGCGAGGTTGGCGGCGACGCGGTCGCCGATGCGCTTGACGAACTTGACGGGCGTGGAGAGCGTGAGCGGCACGGGTTTGATGGTAGCAGCGGAGGTTCTGCGAAAAAGAGAGTCGCGGGAGATTGATGCGGGTAGGGGTATGCAGATGAAATAATGAAGCGGCGTGCAGGGAGCGGATTTTTGTGATTGCGCGCGGGTGACGATGGAATCATTTTTTAGCCGATTTAAGAATCCGCTGGTGTTGATTGCGCTGGTGCTGCTGCAGGTGCTGGCGCTGGCGGTGCAGGTGCAGCGTCCGGGGAATGGGCTGGATGGTGGCGCGGATGGGCGGAGGGTGGCGAAGTTGCGGGGGTGGTCGATTGCAGGGGTGGTGCCGGTGGAGCGGGCGATGCATGGGTCGAGCATGAAGGTGCGCGGGGTGTGGGAGAACTATGTGGATCTGCGGGATGCGCGGCGGGAGAATGCGGCGTTGAAGCAGGATGTGGACCGACTGCGGGAGGAGCAGGCGGCGTTTGCGGAGGATGCGGCGCAGGGACGGAGGCTGCAGGCGCTGTTGGGGTTCAAGGAGCAGTATGTGACGAGCACGGTGGCGGCGCAGGTGATCGGGACGAGCGGGTCGGAGCGGTCGAAGGTGCTGACGCTGGATAAGGGTGCGGCGGACGGGTTGAAGCCGGATGATGCGGTGATTACGCCGGATGGGGTGGTTGGGAAGCTGCGGGATGTGTATCCGCACTCGTCGCAGTTGCTGCTGCTGGACGATCCGACGTCGGGAGCGGGGGTGATTCTGGCGTCGACGAGGATACGGGGGATTTTGCGGGGGACTGCGACGGGAGGGGTGGAGATCAATAATCTGACGGCGGATGCGCGGATCAAGCCGGGAGAGAAGGTGGTGACGTCGGGTGGGGATATGGTGTATCCGCGGGGGCTGCCGGTGGGAGTGATTGCGTCGATTGCGCCGGACCCGACGCACCAGCCGTATACGGCGATTGTGGTGAAGCCGATGGCGAATCTGGCGCGGCTGGAAGAGGTTCTGGTGATTACGGGGACGTCGAGCACGATGACGCCGGGGATGGCGAAGGATGCGGCGGCGGCGGAGCAGACGGCGGAGGCGAACCAGAAGGCGGCGGATCTGAGCGCGGAGCGGCTGCCGAGCCTGCATGCGGATGCGCCGGTGACGGCAGGGGCGGTGACCGGCGGGGTGGCGGGAGCTCCGGTGGTGTCGGATGATGCGGAGAGCCAGGTGGGGGTGGTGCCGGGGATACCGAACTCTGGGCTGCCGAAGCCGAAGCCGGTGGTGCATCCGGATAGATTTTCGGTGGGAGCGGCGGGGCCGGCGGACTTGTTGCAGCCGGGAGGGTCGGCGTCGGGGCTGATGCGGGATGATCCGACGGTGGCGAAGCCGAAGGCGGATGGGCAGGGAGGGCCTCAGATGGAGTAGGCGGGACTCTTTTGGGATGGATGGGCGCGGCGGAAGGCGCACAGCAGATTCCCTGCGGGAATGACAGAGAGAAAGGCAAGAGCAAGGCAGCGGCACGAGCAAGAGGTGAGGGTGAGGGAAGGGAACTTTGGAGCATAGTTATACATCGCGGCAGGAGATGGACAAGTACGGGTTTAACCCGGGGGTGACGCTGCTTGCGCCGCTGGTGTGTCTGCTGCTGCAGGCGGCGATGCCGAAGACGTTTCCGTGGCTGCTGCATGTGGATCTGCCGCTGATTGTGACGATCTTTTTTGCGGTGTCACGGAGGAGTCCGATTGCGGGTGCGGTGACGGGAACGGTGATTGGGCTGTTTCAGGATGGGCTGACGAACCATCCGTTTGGGGTGGATGGGATTGCGAATGGAGTGGTGGGGTACATTGCCGCGAGCGTTGGGTTTGCGGTGGATGTGGATAACCTGGTGAACCGGATTCTGCTGGTGTTCACGCTGAGTCTGGTTCAGGACGGCGTGCTGTATGTGATTGCGCACTGGCTGCTGGGCGATGTGACGTACAGGGCGCTGCCGCTGCAGGAGTTGATTGGAGCGGCGGCGAATTGTGTGGTGGCGGTGCCGATGTTTGCGGTGCTGGATCGGTTTCGGACGAGAGATTGAGGAGCAGGGATTTAGGGAACAGGATGAGGGAGCAGGGATTTAGGGAATAGGATTAGGGATTTTGCGGGAGGCCGGAGCGCGTTGCTGTCTTGAGAGGGAAGCAGGTCGTTTGTTTGCGGGAAGGATGACAGGTTTCGGGACAAATGTGGCAGTAGAATAGGACAGGGCTCCGGGTATGGACTGGAACAGCGTAGAGCGTAAGGAGAAGCTGCCGACGACGCGGATGCATGTGTCGCAGTATGTGGTGGCGCTGGTGATGGTGGTGCTGGGCTGCTGGCTGTGGCGGCTACAGATTCTGGGTGCGGCGAACTACAAGGTTCTGGCCCAGCAGAATCGGATTCGCAAGGTTCCGGTGATGGCACCGCGGGGAAGAATCTTTGACCGGTATGGGCGGATTCTGGTGGACAACTATCCGTCTGTGACCTGCTATTTGCTGCGGGAGCAGCCGAAGAATCTGGATGCGGACCTGCCGCTGATTGCGGAGGGGCTGCATCTGTCGGTGGACCAGATTCAGGCGACGATGAAACACTTTCAATATGCGCCGAAGTATCAGCCGATACCGCTGAAGCAGGACATTACGCCGGATGAGCAGGCGTTTATCGCGGCGCACAGGGAGGAACTGCCGGAGCTGGAGACGCTCGATGAGCAGCGGCGGCTGTATCCGAAGGACGGGTTTGCGGCGCACCTGATCGGGTATGTGGGCGAGGTGAGCGAGAACGACCTGAACCAGGACAGGTTTGCGGCCTATGAGCCGGGCGATGTGGTGGGGAAGTCGGGCGTGGAGGAGACGTACGACAGTATTCTGCGGGGAACGGATGGGTCGCGGGACATCATTGTGAACTCGCATGGCAAAGAGGTGGGGCAGATGGGGCAGGAGCTGGCGGTGCCGGGCCAGGACCTGAAGCTGACCATCGACCTGGATGTGCAGATGGCGGCGGAGAAGGCGCTGGAGGGGAAGATGGGGGCAATTGTCGCGATGGATCCGCATACGGGCGAGATCCTTGCGATGGCGTCAAGGCCAACGTATGACCCGAACCAGTTTGCGGTGCGGCTGACGTCGGCGTACTGGAAGTCGATTATGGATGACCCGGACCATCCGATGTTGAACAAGGCGATACAGGCGCAACTGGCACCGGGGTCAACGTTCAAGATCATCATGAGCCTGGCGGGGCTGCAGGAGAATGTGGCGCAGACGATGCATGTGATGTGCAATGGGGGCGGAGTGTTCTTTGGGCAGTTCCATGCTTGCGACAAGCATCATGGGATGGTGGACATCAATAATGCGATTCCGTGGAGCTGCGACACGTTTTACTACACGCTGGCGGAGAAGCTGGGGATCGATGTGATTTCGCGGTATGGGTCGAGTGTGGGGATTGGGCAGAAGACGGGGATCGATCTGCCGGATGAGGCGGCAGGGATTATGCCGTCGGTGCTGTGGAAGGAGAAGACGCAGCATCAGCCGTGGTATCCGGGCGAGGTGGTGTCGGTGGGGATTGGGCAGGGGGCGCTGGAGGTGACGCCGCTACAACTGGCGCGGGCGCTGGGTGGGATTGCTTCAGGGGGCGTGATGGTGCGGCCGCATGTGGTGTTTCCGAGCGAGCTGAGCGCGGATGAGCTGTCGGCGGTGCGGGCGACGTATCCGGGTAGCGGCGAGAAGACGATTCCGATCACGCCGGCCAATTGGGAGACGATCACCGATGCGATGGCGCAGACGACAACGCCGGGAGGGTTCGATACAGCGGCGGCGGCGCATATGGAGGGGATTGATTTTGCGGGCAAGACGGGGACGGCGCAGGTGATGAGCCACTCGGCGCTGGCGCGGACCGCGGGTGGGCATAGTACGGTGCCGAATGCGTGGTTTGTGGGGATGGCGCCGCGACGGAATCCGGATATTGTGGTGGCGGTGCTATGGGAGCACGGGAACTGGGGGAACAACTCGGCGAAGCTGGCGGCGCAGGTGATCGATGCGTATGTGACGGAGCAGAGGGAGCGGGCGGGGAATCTGGTGAAGGGGTGAAGGCGGATGGGGCGGATGCGGGTAGTTCGTCTGGGGGTATGCGGTAGGGTTTGTGAACCTCCATCTCGAAGGCAGATGTGAGGCACCCGGATGGGCGTGAGGTGAGAAGAGCCGATAGACTGGTGGGGGATGATGCGGACGCGATTTCGGGATTTCGACTGGATGCTGCTGAGCTTTGTGCTTGTGCTGTCGGTGGTGAGTGTGCTGGAGATCCGGTCGGCGACGGCGATGACGAAGTTCCATGGGTTTCAGCA
Organism: Acidobacteriota bacterium; assembly: GCA_019351975.1. GTDB lineage: Bacteria > Acidobacteriota > Terriglobia > Terriglobales > Acidobacteriaceae > Granulicella. The sequence continues at coordinate 9,275 of JABBOG010000071.1, read as the reverse complement.
GAAGCAGATGGTGTTTCTGGCGGTGGGTCTGGTGGGGATGTTTGGGTTTTCGCTGATCGATTATCATCGGCTGCTGGAGATTGGGTATTGGGCGTATGGCGTGAGCCTGGTGAGCCTGGTGGCGGTGCGGGTGGTGGGGACGAAGGTGCTGGGGGCGCGGCGGTGGATCAACCTTGGGGGCGGGGTGCACTTTCAGCCGTCGGAGTGGGTGCGGCTGGTGCTGATATTGGTGGCGGCGCGGTTTTTCTGGGAGATTGTGGAGAGTGGGCGGGAGTTGAGCTGGAAGGATATTGGGAAGGCGTTTCTGCTGATTGGGGTGCCGATGGTGATGGTGCTGAAGCAGCCGGACCTGGGGACGTCGCAGCCGGACCTGGGGACGTCGCTGACGTATCTGCCGGTGCTGGTGGTGGGGTTGTACTTGGGGGGGATACGTTGGAAGCAGGCGGGGATTCTGATTCTGGCGGCGCTGGTGGTGGGCGGGATTGGTCTGAGTACAGGGAAGCTGCTGAAGCCGTATCAGAGGGCGCGGCTGACGGCGTTTATGAATCCGGACAGCGATCCGCAGACGTCGGGGTATCAGATACGGCAGTCGCTGATTGCGGTGGGGTCGGGTGGTTTGTGGGGTAAGGGGACGAACAAGGGGACGCAGACGCAGGGGGATTTTCTGCCGATTCCGTACACGGATTTCATCTTTGCGGCGTTCTGCGAGGAGCATGGGTTTCTGGGGGCGTTGGGTGTGCTGCTGCTGTATTTTCTGATTCTGGTGCGGATGATCCAGAATGCGCAGACGGCGGCGGACCCGGCGGGGAGCTTGATTGTGATGGGGATCATGGGTGTGCTGCTGTTCCAGATCGCGGTCAATATTGGGATGTGTGTGGGGTTGATGCCGGTGACGGGGATACCGCTGCCGCTGATGAGCTATGGGGGGTCGTCGGTGATTTACATGTTTTTGGCGCTAGGGATTGTGATGAATGTGAGGATGCGGCGGTTTGTGAATTAGGCGGGAGGATTTTATCCACTGGAGGGGAGGGCGCTACGAGCTCCTGTTTTGGTGCATACTAGAGGCAGACGTTCGGCTGCAGAGCCGAGCGGATGACGGACTGCCGGGCGGATGAGACTTTGTTCCCGTACGGCAGGAGAATGAGTTTAGGGACAGAACGCGTTTTTAGATTCGCATATTCGCAGATTTGAGTTTTGAAGTAGAGTTACACGATTTTTAGAAGGCCGGCCAGGCGTGGATCGACTTCCGATGGCCGGACAGGTTTTGAGAATGAACGTAAACGGACGGTTAACGGCCCCACCTCAGGATGAGGTTGCGTTGGTCACAAACTCCGTGGACGGCATTGTGTCGGAGGGCGTGGGATTGCCCGGGACACGCGGTACAGCACTGGTAGATTCCTTGTATAGCAACGGCCTGCGGGAGCGCACACGGCGCGCGCGGGCTGGGCGGCGGCGCGCGGGTATTGGCGCAGGCAGCCCTTGGAAGTTTGATCCAGTCTCCGTTCCTCATGGTCTGTCCGCATCGCGGAGGGCAGCTGCGGGGAGCTAACCGGGAGGTTAGAGCTTCAGCAGCGTGATCTTCGTCTGTTCTGTCAGCACGTATTTTGGCCTGAAGGCCAGGGACGAGCAGAAAGCAGGAACATGTCGAAGGAAATTTACATATCAAGTACGCCGCAGGAGACGCGGCTGGCGATCGTTGAGAAGGACGAGCTTACAGAGATTTATTACGAGCGTGAGAACGAGTACACGCTGGCTGGGTCGATCTACAACGGGCGTGTGACGCGCGTGCTTCCTGGCATGCAGTCGAGCTTTGTGGATATTGGGCTGGAGCGCGATGCGTTTCTGTATATCACGGATTTTATGGAGGAGGCCGCGGATACGGCGGACTTCGAGGGTGCGGCAGCGGCAGGTGAGGCGCGTGCTCCGCGTGTGGACAGGCCGAGGGGTGAGGGACGCGGCGAGGGTCGCGGGGACCGTGGGCGCGGGCGCAGAGACGGCCGTGATGGTGAGCGACGGCCGCGCGAGGTGCAGGCTGAAGTGGTGCGCGAGGAGAGCCCGGTGGAGGAGTTTCGGAGCTTTGCGCCGGTAGACGATGAGGATTTTGAAGCAACGCCGCGCCCGGTGGATGGAGATGCGGAGGAGATTGGTGAGGGTGCGCCGGGTGCGGATGGTGGACGGCGCTGGAGGGGGCGGCGTGGACGCAGGCGTGGGCGCGGGCCGGGCGAAGAGATTGGAACGGACATCGCTGCGGTGTTTGGAGCCGCCGATGTAGCAGCGCCGCAGGAGGCGCGTGCGCCGCGGGTGGTGGAGCCGCGGGTTGTGGAGCCGCAAGAGGCTCGTGGAGATCGAGGGCCGCGCGAGGGCGGACGTGATCGCGGGGGTAGAGATCGGGGTGGACGCGATCGTGGCGGTGAGCGAGGTGGAGACCGCGGTCGACGGGGGGAGATGGGTGGGCGCAGCGACCGGCATGATGCGGTGCGGGAGCGGTTTGCTCCGCGTGGGGCGCGTCCGGTAGCGGGCGACGACGATTTTGTTGATTTGAATGCGGTCTCGGCATCGAGTGCTGCGGCGGAGCCGGTGGTAGAGCCGTTTATCCTGCCGGGCGAGTCGCTGTCGAAGTATCGGCGGGATGAGAACGGGGCGAGGGCGGAGGCGGCTCCGGTGAAGACGTCTGGGACGCCGGTGACGGCGAGGCCTTCGACGGAGGTTGCGCCGCTGGTGGGATGGGACGGCGGTCTGGTGCTGCCTGGCGAGACGCTTCGGGCGAGGGGGCCGAGGACGGACGCGCCGGTTGAGTCGCGTGGATCGGAGAGAGGTGGTGATCGTGGGCGGGACCGTCGGCGTGGACGCGATGAAGATCGCGGGCGAGGTGGACGGGAAGGTCGGGGCGAAGGTCGAGGGGATGCTGCGAGGACGGCGTATAGCGCGGCACCGCGTGGGATCGAGCCGGCGGAGGCTGTGTCGCCTGCGGTGACGTCGCAGCATGATGTGGCGGAGCGGGAGTATGAGCCGCAGTATCCGACGCAGTTTGAGCAGACGCCGGAGGAGGCTCTTACGCCTGCGGTGGAGCATGAGGCGGAGTTTCAGATGGCCGTCGAGGAGCTCCAGGAGGCGGAGTTTCAGGAGGTGACAACGGAGTATGAGCCGGAGGAGAATGCTTCGGCGTCGTTCCGCGTTGACCCGGCGGGACAGAGGGAGTTTCGGCAGAGCGTGCCGGTGGAAGAGGTGGAGGCTGCGCACGAGGTTGAGCCGGTGCACGAGGTTGAGCCGGTGCACGAGGTTGCGCAGGAGCCGGAGATTGCAACGGCGGCGGCGCACGAGTTTACGAGCCTGCAGCCGACGGGCGAGCTGATTTCGGAGGTATCGGAGGAGCCGCGGGCGGAGGTGGCGCAGGCGGAGCCGACGGGACCGATGGAGCATGAGGCTGTGGTGCAGTCGGTGCATGCGCATGCGGCGGAGACGTCTGTGCCGTTGTTTGAGACCGAGGAGAGGGATGAAGAGCCAGCGGAGCCGACGGGCGGATTTGCGCCGGGAGATGGCGAGCTGGAAGAAGAGTTGATGGACGACGAAGAGGCCGAGATCGGCTCGGTGCATGCGAGCGCGTACCATGAGCACGCGGGAGATACGGAAGAGGAGACGCTGGAGGGTGCGGCGGACCTTGGAAGCATGATTCGCGACATGACGATTGACGACATGACGCGGCCGGAGCCGGTGGAACTGGACGACGAGGATGATGAGACGTTTGGCGAAGACGAAGACTTCGAAGAGGACGAGCTAGCGTCGTCGGAAGAAGATGATTTTGAGGAAGATGAGCTTTCGGGCAGCGAGGTAAGCGAGGCCGAGGAGGAGGAGTTTGCCGAGGCTGCGAGCTTCGCGGAGGATGGCGGAGCGGAGACGGTGCGCACGGAAGGTGAAGCTGCGCCGCGCGAGGGTGGACGCGATGGAATGCGGCGTGGGCGAAGAGATGGACGGCGCGGAGGACGCGATCGTGAGCGGGGCGGTGATCGTGGCAGCGAGCGTAGCAGCAGCGAGCGCAGTGGTGAGCGTAGCGGCGGTGAGCGTGGTGGGGACCGTGGAGGATCGCGGGACCGGCGCGGGATGGCTGGATCGAGGTCTGGCGGCGGTGGACGCGATCGCGGGCATCGGTCGATGCAGGCGACGAATCTGCCAGCGATCAGCGATCTGCTGAAGCCAGGGCAAGAGGTTCTGGTGCAGATTGCGAAGGAGCCGATTGCGAAGAAGGGTGCGCGGATTACGAGTCACATTGCGCTGCCTGGACGGTTCCTCGTGTTTATGCCGACGGTGCACCATACGGGTGTGTCGCGGAAGATTGAGTCGGACAGCGAGCGGCGGCGGCTGAAGGAGATTCTGCTGAGCGAGAAGGGCGACGCGCAGGGTGGCTTTATTGTGCGAACTGCAGCATCTGGCGCGAGTGAAGAAGAGCTGCGAAGCGATCTGCGGTTTCTGCTGAATCTATGGGCGGACATCAAGACGCGGTCGGAGTCGAGCAAGAGCCCGGCGTTGATTTATCACGATCTGAACCTCGTGGAGAGAGTGCTGCGCGACCAGGTCACGGATAATTTTTCGGCGATCTGGGTGGACACGGAGACGGAGTACGAGCGCGTGCTGCGGTTCCTGCAGCGGTTCCAGCCGAGTTTGATTCGGCGGGTGAAGCTGTATACGAAGGACACGCCGCTGTTCGAGCAGTTCGGGATTACAGAGGAGATCAACAAGGCGCTGAGGGCGAAGGTATGGCTGAAGTCGGGCGGATCGATTGTGATCAACCAGACGGAGGCGCTGGTGGCGATCGACATCAATACCGGCAAGTTTGTGGGCAAGACGACCAAGCTTGAGGACACGATCCTGAAGACGAACCTGGATGCGATCCCGGAGATTGTGCGGCAGATTCGGCTGCGCGATCTGGGCGGGATTATCATCATCGACTTCATCGATATGGATGAGCGCAAGAACCGGAACCGGGTGATGGCGGCGCTGGAAGAGGAGCTGAAGTCGGACCGCGCGCCATCGAAGGTGCTGCAGTTCAATGACTTCGGGCTGGTTGCGATTACGCGCAAACGGGTGAAGCAGTCGCTGGAACGGACGCTGTCGACGACGTGCGGTGTGTGCGCGGGAACCGGTATGGTCAAATCGCCGGTGACGGTGTGCAACGATATCTACATCGAGATGCGCAAGATGCATAAGGTGATCGAGAAGGGCGACATTATGCTGCGCGTGCATCCGGAGGTCGTGAAGCAGCTGAAGACCGGCGGCGGGAAGTGGCTGCAGGAGATGGAAGAGATGTCGGGCAAGACGATCCTTGTGAAGAGCGATCCGGCGTTGCATCCGGAGCAGTTCGATATCCACTAGAAGCAGGGATTAGGGATCAGGGAGTAGAAACGGAGACGGCGACCCTTTGGGGGTCGCCGTTGCTGTTGGGTGCGAGGTTAGAGCATGTAGGGGATGTCAGAGGTGTGGGTTGGGTAGGCGTAGAGCTGCTGCCTGAGGGCGGAGGCGGGAATGGCGTTACGGATGGCGAGGGCGAAGAGGTTGATGACTTCTGCGGCGGCGGTGCCGAGGAGATGCGCCCCGAGGATGCGGTCCGTGCCGTCTTCGAGGAGGATTTTGTAGCCGGAGCAGGGTTCGGCGATGCGGCGGGACTGGTACCAGTCGGCGGTGAGAGCGGTGTTGCAGTGGAATTTCAGGCCTTGCGCGCGGGCGTCGGCTTCGGTGAGGCCGACGGTGGCGAGGGAAGGGAGGGTGAAGACGACGGAGGGGATGCCGGCGTAGTTGACGCGCTGATGGTTGCCGTTGATGAGGTTGGCGGCGGCGGTGACGCCGTCGTAGGCGGCGACGGGGGTGAGGGGAGGGCCGGGGTTGGCGACGACGTCTCCGGCGGCGTAGATGGAGGGGTTGGAGACGCTTTGGAGGAAGTCGTTGACGTGGATGCCGTGGTCATCGGAGGCGATGTTGGCGGCTGCGAGGTCTAGGTCGGCGATGTTGGGAGTGCGGCCGGCGGCGTGGACGACGAGGTCGGCGGTGAAGGTGCGGAGCTGGCCTGAGGTGGTGGTGTCGACGGTGAAGGTGTCGCCGGTTTTGTGGATGGCGGTGGCGGCGGTGTTGAGCTGGACGTCGGCACCGAGGGAGCGGGTGTGCTGGACGAGATGGTCGACGAGGTCGGGGTCGAAGCGGGGGAGCGGGCGAGCGCCGCGGTGGAGGATGGTGATGTTGGCACCGGCGCGGAGGGCGATGTGGGCGAATTCAAAGGCGATGTAACCGCCGCCGATGAAGAGGATGCGCTTGGGGAGGTGGTCGAGGTTGAGGAACTGCTCGCTGTCGATGAGGTGTTCGTCGCCGGGGAGGTTGAGGTCGGCGGGCTTCTGGCCGGTAGCGATGAGGATGAAGCGGGCGTGGAGTTCGACGTCGCCGACGTGGAGGGTGGAAGGGCCGGTGAAGCGGGCGCGGCCGTGGAAGGTGGCGATGCCGGACTTGGCGAGGGCAGCTTCGCGCTCGGCGGGGACGGGGTCGGTGAAGGTGCGCTTGAAGCGCATGAGGGAGGGCCAGTCGATGTGGAGGTCCGGGGCGTCGATGCCATTGGAGTGCATGCGGCGAGCCCAGTCGGTGACTTCTGCGGCACCGACGAGGACTTTTTTGGGGTCGCAGCCGCGGAGAGCGCAGGTGCCACCGAAGGGGCGGGAGTCGACGATGGCGACGTTCCAGCCGGCCGTGCGGCAGTGATTGGCGGCGGATGAGGCTGCGGAGCCTGTACCGATTGCGATCAGGTCGAAGCTGCGGGTCATGGGGTACTCCGTGGTGCGTTTAGCGGGTTTCGGTACTTTGCTCAGGATGACGGAGCGGTAGGGAGGCGAAGTTCTGAGGCGTGTTACTGGTGGGGGCCTTTGTAGTCGACGTAGAGATTGGGATAGTCGGCTTTGAGGGTAGCGATTTTGGGGCGGTCGCAGACGAGAATGTAGGGATTATCGGGGTTTTTGAGGGCGTAGTCCTGGTGGTAGTCCTCGCCGGGGTAGAAGCCCTTGAGGGGCGTGACCTGGGTGACGATGGGCTTGGGGAAGATTTTCTGGGCGGTGAGCTGGGCGATATAGGCGTCGGCGATGCGCTTCTGGTCGGGGTTGGTGAAGAAGATTGCGGAGCGGTAGGAGGTGCCGACGTCGGGGCCCTGGCGGTTGAGTTCTGTGGGGTTGTGGATGGTGAAGAAGACCTGGAGGAGCTGGCCGTAGGTGAGGACGGCGGGGTTGTAGACGACCTCGACGGACTCGGCGTGGCCGGTGGTTTCGGTGGTGACCTGGCTGTAGGTGGCGGTGGCGGCTGAGCCTCCGGCGTAGCCCGCGGTGGTTTTGAGGACGCCTTTAACGCGCTCGAAGACGGCTTGTGTGCCCCAGAAACAGCCGCCTGCGAAGACGGCGGTCTGGCGGCCGGGCTTGGGGGCGAGGGAGACGTTGGTGGTGGGCGGCGGGATGGGGCCGTGGACGGCCTCTTGCGAGCAGGCGAGGGTGGAGCAGGTGGCGAGCGCAAGGGCGAGGGAAAGGATGGAGCGATGTACGTGCATGGTGACCTCAGTCTAAGTGTAGGACGCAGGCGAGGGGCGGATGGATGGGCGTTCGGTGAGGGGGTTGTCTGTGACGTAGAGAATGTTGGGGATGGGTGCGCGTTGCGATGGACCGGGATGGTGGCGGCGGGGGAGACGATGTGCGGCCCCAGATCTCGAAGGCGAGACCTGGGGTACGCGGCGTTGCGGCTGGCGCGTGTTAGAGCGGGTGTTAGAGCGCGTGGTGGGTGAAGACGTGGGCGAGGGTGAGGGTGCGGTAGAGGATGATGAGGGTCATCGCGATGAGGTAGACGCGGAGGGCCATGAGGGAGTAGCGGACGGTGGGGGTGAGTTCCATGAGGCCGAGGCCTTCGGAGGAGCACTTCTGTTCCTGAATGTCGTCGAGGGGGTGGATGACGTAGAGGTCGGCGGGCTGGTGGGTGGGTGGGGTTGCGAGAGCGGCCATGATGGTTCCTTTTTTAGGGATTAGGGAGTAGGGATGCGGTTAGGTGGCGGTGGGGAAGAGGTTGGGGAGCAGGACCTGCGCGGCGAGGACGAGGGAGAGGGCGAAGAGGAGGACGACGATGGACCAGTTGATCCAGTTGTTCCAGGGGCGGTTGACCCAGCGGTCGCCGAGGAGGGCGCGGTCGTTGAGGAGGAGCTGGAGGAAGATGATGGCCGAGGGGAGGACGAGGCCGGCGAAGACCTGCACGCTGACGATGACGAGTTGCAGGGGCAGGTGGGGGATGAGGACGATGGCTGCGGCGGCGAAGACGCAGATTGCGTAAACGGCGTAGAAGGCAGGGGCTTCGGTTGGTTTTTTGTGGAGGGAGTGCTCCCATCCGGCGACTTCGCCGTAGGCCCAGGCGCTGGCGAGGGAGATGGCGGTGGTGCCGAGGACGGCGGCGTTGACCATGAGGAGAAGGAGGGCGTGGTGGATGAAGACGCCGGTGCGGTGGGGGAGGATCGCGCTGATGGACTGGGCGAGTTGGGCGGGGTCGGTGAAGGGGATGTGGTGGTTGAAGGCGAAGGCTCCGGTGAGCATCATGGCACCGGCGACGAGGACGGTGAAGCAGGCACCGATGAGGGTGTCGAGACGCGCCCACTTGAGGTCGGCGAAGCGGAGGCGCTTTTCTGCGACGCAGCTTTGCTGGAAGAAGAGCTGCCAGGGAGCGATGGTGGTGCCGACGATGGCGATGATGAGGAAGACGAGGTCGCCGGTGACGCCGGTGCGCGGCAGCGAGGGGATGAAGGTGCGGGTGAGAGCTTCGTGCCAGACGGGATGGAGCAGGGCGGCGGCGATGAACCAGGTGACGTCGACGAGGCAGAGGATGACGACGATGCGCTCCCAGCGGCGGTAGCTGCCGGTGGCGATGAGGCCGACGAGAGCGAGGGCGGCGATGGGGACGGAGATGACGGGAGCGACGCCGAGGCCGGACATGGCGAGGGAGATGGCGGCGAACTCGGTGATGAGGGTGAGGAAGTTGACGGCGAGGAGATCGAAGAGGGAGAAGCGGCCCCAGGCTTTGCCGAAGCGCTCGTAGATCATGGCGGCGTGGCCTTTGCCGGTGGCGATGCCGAGGCGTGCGACCATCTCCTGCACGAAGTAGCAGATGGGGAGAAGGAGAACGAGCACCCAGAGAAGGTGGAGGCCGTACTGGCCTCCGGCCTGCATGTAGGTGGAGACGGCACCGGCGTCGTTGTCGGCTTCCATGACGATGAGGCCGGGGCC